>JAFTWE010000022.1 GCA_017465465.1 Clostridia bacterium
CCTTAGGAGGGGTTTATTATATCCATTTAACTAAGGAGGCATATTTCATATTAACTTTTCCACCGCATATTTTAACAAATGGCGGTACGGTTGTCAACTTTAAATTATTCAAATTTAGCTTTTTACATTATTGACACAATTTTTTCTTTGTGATAAACTTTATTTGTGAAATTTTCCGAAAGGATATGTTTTTATGAGTAAATTATTAAAAAAATCATTAGCAGCTTTCCTTGCTCTTCTGATGTTTATGATGGGTATGGTTCCCTCTTATGCCGCAGTTGACGCAACGGATGCTAACCTCGCATTTTTTGAAATGACCTATGACATTCCCGCCGACCAGAGGGATTATACCATTGAAAATCCCTATAAGGATATCGACTGGGAAAAATGGGGCGAATACAAAACTCAGCTCCATTGCCACACAACCGCTTCTGACGGTTTCCTCACCATTCACGAGTTTGTTCAGGAACACTATGACCTTAACTATGACATAGTTGCTCTTACCGACCACGGCACAACAAACCTCGGCTGGAATGTTGCCCCTGAAACTGTTCCTATTATGAGATTTATTAAAAAAGAAAGAACTCAGATGGCTGACATCATTCCTCTTACAGACGAAGAATATCAGTCATACCTTAACGGTACTGCTCCATCTGACAGAAGAACTCACGAAAACGGTATGCTCGATGTTCCTTACGGCAACGAGCTTAATATGGCTACCCCTGTTGCAGACTGCCACCTTACCGGTTATTTTTCAAAATACGGTCAGGGCCTTGCAGGCGTTTTTGGTGACTATGAAACACCTACCGAAGAAGTAAGAAAAGACGGCGGTATCACCTTCCTTTCACACGTTGGTGAATTTGTTTATACCGATAAAGACTCA
The DNA here is from genome assembly GCA_017465465.1 of Clostridia bacterium. Lineage (GTDB taxonomy): Bacteria > Bacillota > Clostridia > Oscillospirales > Acutalibacteraceae > CAG-488. Next base: position 884 of record JAFTWE010000022.1, read on the forward strand.
GCAGACCACGTTGGTCAGGTAATTGACGCATATTACCCCAACAAGTTTGCCCGTTTGTTTATGGATAATGCAGGCTCATCTCTCGGTATGGGTATTAACAGCGCAACTGACGCTCACACCCGTTGTGACAGAATTCTCTATGACCAGATTCTTCAGAGAACAATCCCCAACGGCGTTGTTCCTTGGTGCAACACCTTTGCCGACTCTCATGACTGGGCTGCTGTAAACGATGCTTATACAATGACCTGGATGGAAAACTTCACTGTTGAAGATTTCCGTGAAAGCCTTGAAAAAGGTCAGTTCTTCTCAATTTCTCACTATTCCAACGGCTACGAGCTCAATGGTATGGCTGAAATTCCCGGCTTTGTTGAGCAGAAGGTTTATGATGAAAAGCTTTATCTTCTTGACAACACTCCAAATGTTTCAAAGGTAACAGTTGACCAGGAGAATGACTCAATCTATGTTGAAGGCACAAACTTCAATCAGATTACCTGGGTTTCAAACGGTAATGTAATTCTTCGTGAAGACATCACCGACGGCAAGGCAACTCTTGACCTTCACCGTGATGATTTGCTTGATGACCCTTACCTCTTTGTAAGATTTTATATCACAGGTGAAAACGGAATCTGCTACTCTCAGCCATTCGTTCTCAATGTTGAGGGCAATGAATATGAAGAGGTTGATGTTCCCGAAACTCACGACATTTCAACCTTCCTTCGCGGCCTTGTAACAGTTGTGGATGCTATCTTCTTCAGATTTAATCCTATCATCTGGATATTCAAATATTTTGCATTGGGCTATAACCCCCTTGAAAGACTTTTCTGGTAATTTAACTTAAGGCTCTCCTTTCGGAGAGTCTTATTTTTTTATATTTTCTTCAAAATCGGACAATTTTTTAAAAATGTACTGGCTTTTTGTGTTTTTTTATGATATTGTATTAGGTGCAATATTATGTTAACTGAAAGGAGTTAATAAAAAATGGCTAAAGAAAAAAAAGCTAAGAAAGCTTCAAACCCTGAAATGGTAAAAGCTATCATTTCTGCAGTTACAGCTATTCTTTGTGTTGTTGCTGTTGTTATCACAAGCTTCAGCATCACAGGCAAAATTTGTGAAACAAACCTTTCAATCGCTGAAAAAAGCGCTGCTTCCGCAGGCTCAGTTTCAGGCTCTGTAAGCACTGATGACGGTTCATCTTATGTTGATGACAGCGCTCCCGTTGTTGATGACGGCACTGCTGCTCCCGACGCAGACGCTCCTGCTGACGGCTCAACTGCAACAGATGACACAGCAGCTCCCGACGCAAGCGCTCCTGCAGGTGATTCTGCCGCTTCAACAGGCGCTCCCGTTGGTAACGACATTGCTAAAATCGTTGCTTATTACAACGCAGCAGCTAACAACACCAAGGCTTACAAGGGCACAATGAAGCTCGCTATCCTCCAGGGTACAACTTCAAAGATTACCGAATCAAGCCTTCCAAGCGTAGCTGTTGATGTAGCTAACGGACTTCTTCCTAACGACTATCCCACAAAGAAAACTTTCACAGTTAAAAACGGTCAGGGCGAAGGCTATAACGAAAGAAAACAGGAAAACGAATCAAAGCCACTTAACGACATTCTTCCCATCGACGGCAATCCAAAGATGAGTACTCTTGTTCCCGCAGGCGTTAAGAGTGCAAAATGCGAAAAGGTTGCAGGCGGCTACAAGGTAACACTTGTTCTCAAGCAGGAAGTTATCCACAGCCTTGATGATAAGCCAAAGCATCACTACTCATGTATGGATGTTCTTGACATCACATCTGACGACATTAAGCCTTTCACAGCAAAGCAGTTTGATATTAAATATCCCGGCGCAACACTCACAGCAGTTATCAATGACAAAAACCTCCTCACAGAGTTTGATGTTAATGAGCCTGTTCTTGTTGACGGCGTTTGCGCAATGGCTCCCATTGTTAACAACGCTGAAATCTTCATCGATGCAAGCTGGAAGCAGAATGTTAAATTCACATACTAATTAAAATTACGGGTGGCAGAAATGCCACCTGTTTTTTTGGCTCCCTTGTAAGAAATCACACTTGCTGTCATTCCGTTGATTTTTTATCGGTGCGTCGAAATCGCCGCACCTTACACTATTAAAAAAGACAAACAGACAGTGTAAGGACATAGTATACAATTTTGTTTGTATCTTTTTAAAAATTTGTTGAATTACCTCTTGATTATAGCGGCAAAATATATTATAATTACTTGGTAATTAAATGTGGAGCGTTACTTTTGTCATGTGGCGTGTAGGTCCTGTGCGATGGGGCGCCGTGAACCATGTCAGGCGGGGAACCGAGCAGCATTAAGCGGTCAGCACTGTGCGCCACAGCCCGCCTGCATGCCATATGATAAAGGTAATGCTTCATTTTTTATACCTATTTTTATTTTTAAGGTGATTTTTTGTATCAGGTGCTTTACAGAAAATGGAGGCCCCGTTGCTTTGCAGATGTTGCAGGGCAGGAGCATATAACCTCTACCCTTGCCAATGAGATTATGTCGGGCAAGGTTTCTCACGCATACTTGTTTACCGGCTCCCGCGGAACAGGTAAGACCACCTGCGCCAAAATTTTTGCCAAGGCGGTTAACTGCCTTCACCCTGTTGACGGCAACCCCTGCAACGAATGTGAGGTCTGCCGAGGAATTGATGACGGCACTATTCTCGATGTTATTGAGCTTGACGCTGCCAGCAACAACGGTGTTGACAATATCCGTGATATTATTGAAGAGTCAAACTTTACTCCCGTTAACGCAAGATACAGAGTTTATATAATCGACGAAGTTCACATGCTTTCAACCGGAGCATTCAACGCCCTTCTCAAAACTCTTGAAGAGCCGCCCGAGCATGTTAAGTTTGTGCTTGCTACAACAGAGGTTCATAAAATCCCCTCAACTATTCTTTCAAGATGTCAGAGGTTTGATTTTCACCGCATTACTCCCGAGGCTATTGCAAAAAGAGTTATGTATGTGGCCGGTCAGGAAAATATCAGCCTTGAAGAAGATGCCGCTCTTCTTATTGCCAGAATTGCAGACGGTGCTTTGCGTGATGCTCTTTCACTTCTTGACCGTTGCTCAGGCTCAGGTGAAACAATCACTCCCGATGTTGTAAGCTCTGCGGCAGGTCTTGCACAGAAAGGTTACCTTTTTTCTTTGGTTGATGCCGTGAGAGAAAGAAATGTTTCTGACGCTTTTGATTTAATCAACACCTTGCACAATAACTCCTGCGATATGGAGCGACTTTGCACCGAATTACTTAATCATTTCAGAAACCTGATGATAATTAAAACGGTTAAAAATCCCGAGAGCCTTATCATCTGCGTTGATGACGATATGAAGCAATATAAAGAGCAGGCCGAGAAGTTTTCTTTACAAAGCATTCTTTATTGCCTTGGAATTATTGAAAGCGGGCTGATTGCTCTTAAAAACAGCATAAATAAAAGAATTGAAACGGAAATGACTGTTGTCCGCCTTTGCTCACCCGAGCTTTCGGAGGATAATTCGGCTCTTATTCAGCGAATTGAACGCCTTGAAGAAATGATGAAAAACGGCGTTAAAATTGAAGCCGCCCCTGTTCCGAAAAAGGTTGTTCAAAAAGAAGAAAAAGAAGAAGCCCCTCTTCCGCCGCCTCCCCCCGAGGCTCAGCCCGAAGAGCCGAGAACCGCACCCACTCAAAGTAATGACAGCAGTGTGGATATGCCGTTTACCTCCTGGGGCGATGTTATTCAGGAAATTCAGCAGACCGACCGCCCTCTTACAGGCATTTTAACAGGCTCGTCTGCATTTATCAGAGGCGACCATCTTCTTATTAAGTGTGATAACCCCACTTTCCCTCAGTTTATTAAAACCGGCATTCACGCCGCCGCGCTGAGAGAGGCAGTTACTAAGGTAACAGGCAGAAAATACCGCCTTGGTATTTACAGAAGCCCTGATAATTCACAAAAAGCCCGCGACCCGTTGGCAGAGCTTATAAATAAAATAAATAATTGATTTTGAAAGGAAATATATTATGAAAGCAAGAATCCCCGGTGCCCAGAATCAGGGCAATATGATGAAAAGAATTCAGCAGATGCAGGAAGATATGCAGAACGCTCAGGCAGAGGTAGAAAATTCTGAATTTACAGCCACAGCTGGCGGCGGAGCTGTTGAAGTTACTGTTAGCGGCTCTCACGAGGTCCGTTCAATTAAGATGCAGCCCGATATCGTTGACCCTGAAGATATTGAAATGCTTGAGGATATGCTCATTGCCGCAATCAATGAAAGCATCAAAAAGGCTAACGACGCTATGGAGCAGGGCATTGAAAAGGCTAAAGGCGGTCTTTCAATCCCCGGTCTTTTCTGATGGCTAATTCAGCGGCGCCTCTTGCAAGGCTGATTGAGCTTTTTGAAAGATTACCCGGTATCGGCAACAAAAGCGCGCAGAAGCTCGCTTTTCATATACTTAATATGAACGACGCTCAGATTAAGTATTTTACCGACACCATCACTAACGCTCACGAAAAAATTCATCGCTGTGAAATCTGCTGTGATTTAACTGACAGTGACAGATGCTATATCTGCAGTGATGAAAAAAGAGATAATTCCACTATCTGCGTTGTTGAAAACACCAAGGATGTTATGGCTTTTGAGCGAACAAGGGAATATAACGGCCTTTATCACGTGCTTCACGGTGCAATTTCTCCAATGAATAATATCGGCCCTGACGATATTACCGTTAAACACCTTATTTCGCGCTTAAGTAACCCTGATATTAAAGAAATTATTATGGCAACCAACCCCACCGTTGAAGGTGAGGCTACAGCTATGTATATTTCACGCCTTATCAAGCCTTTAGGCATAAAGGTAACACGCCTTGCCTACGGTGTGCCCGTGGGCGCTGATTTGGAATATGCCGATGAAGTGACTTTAACAAGAGCTATTGAAGGCAGAAGTGAAATTTAGTTTTCCACAACTTTTTCCACAATTAACTGACAGGTTTTGACAACTTTGACATCGTTAATCTTCTGTCATTGTTTTTAAGATTTTTTAAACATTTTTTTACACCTTTAAAATTGCCGATTTTTGTTGACACTAACAGCAAATTTCAGTTTTACACAACTTTGACAAGCCCTAATACTACTACTAAATATATAATATTATTATTTATTGATACGGAGGAGATTTTATGAAATTCCAATGTGATACCAATATGCTCTCACTTGCCTGCCAGAATGTTCAGAGAGCTGTTTCTACCAAAACATCTATCCCTGCTCTTGAAGGTATACATATCAAGGCTTTGGGAAATGAGCTTATTTTAACAGGCTACGATTTGGAAATAGGAATAAATACCTCCATCAATGCAAATGTTGAAGAAGCTGGCAGTATTATTTTAAACGCCCGTGTTCTTTGTGAAATTCTCAGAAGAATACCTAATAATCAGATTAAATTTGAAGCCGATGACAGAAACCTTGCTGTTATCAGAAGCGGCGATATTAAATATGAAATTATGGGTATGGCAAGTGATGAATACCCTGAGCTTCCCTCTGTTAAGGGTGGTTTCCCTGTTATTATCGGTCAGAAAATGCTTCGTGAAATGGTACATCAGACCATTTTTGCCGTTGCCACAACTGATTCAAAGGTAGTTTATACAGGTATTAAATTTGAGCTTACAAAAGGTGAAATCCGCCTGATTGCCGTTGACGGCTTCAGAATGGCTATCAGAAAAGAAGCTATTGATTATCAGGGTGAGGATATGACATTTATCGTTCCTTCAAAAACACTTTCAGAGGTTGTTAAGCTTTCTAACAGCGATGATGATGAAGCTTATGTTTCTCTCGGAATCGGCAAGCGCCACATCCTTTTTGAAACAGAGGGCTATACCATTGTTTCCCGTCTTCTTGAGGGTGAATTCCTTAATTATAAGGCGGCAATTCCCGTAACCTCATCCACAACTGTTAAAATTGATACAAGAAGCCTTATTGACAGCGTTGAAAGAACTTCTCTTATTATCACTGATAAAACAAAGAGCCTTGTTTGCTGCACATTTGATGAGGAATGTGTTAAGGTTAACAGCGTTACTTCTTTGGGAACAGCTAATGATAAAGTTCCTGCTGAGGTTGAGGGTAATAAGGTTGAAATAGGCTTTAATAACAGATATCTTCTTGATGCTTTGAGAGCCTGCAACACAGATATGGTTAAAATTGAGCTCAACGGCGCAGTTTCACCTGTTCTTGTTCTTCCTCCCGAGGGTGATGATTTTACATTCCTTGTTCTTCCTGTGAGGTTAAAAAAGAATGACTAAAAAACCGACCTTTAAACTTAAAATAAAAGAAAAGCCGATTATTGAAAAAGAAATAACTACGGATTCCATTAAGCTTGACTCTCTCCTCAAATTTTGCGACATTGCTCAGACAGGCGGTCACGCAAAGGTTTTGGTGCAGGAGGGTGAAGTTAAAGTCAACGGTGAGGTTTGCACCCAGAGGGGTAAGAAGCTTCACAAGGGTGATGAAATGGAATTTGACGGCAAAATTTACCGTTTAATATGAAAGTTTTACATCACGAAATTAAAAATTACAGAAATATAAAAGATGTTTCTTTTTCTCCCCACGAGGGCGTTAATGTAATCTACGGTGAAAACGGTCACGGTAAAACAAATATATTAGAAAGTATATGGCTTTTTACCGGTTGCAACAGCTTCCGCACAAGGAAGAACACCGAGCTTATTAAAGAAAATGAAAAAGAAGCAGAGCTTAATATGGACTTTTTTGCTTTTAAAAGAGAGCAGGAAGTTAAAATTAAAATAGCTGAAAATAAAGAAGTTCATATAAACGGCATAAAAAAGAATACTCACAGACAGCTTTTAGGCGAATTTCAGGCGGTGGTTTTTTCTCCGTCTGTTTTGTCTGTAATTAAAGAAGGTCCTGGTGAAAAAAGAAAGTTTATTGACATTGCAATAAGCCTTTTAAAACCCAATTATGCCGCTACTCTTTCAAAATATAATAAAGCTGTAAGTCAGAGAAATGCTCTGCTTAAAAAAATAAGTGACGGCTCATCAAAGGCTGACTTTTTATTTGCTTTTGATGAAGAGGTTGCCCGCCTTGGCGGTAAAATTATTGAATACCGCATGGATTACACAGAAAAATTAAAGCAAAATGCCGCCGAAATTTACAAAGGAATTTCAAACGGCAGAGAAGCTTTTGATTTAACTTATATGTGCGGTGTGAAAGACGGCGGAACAAATGCCAACGAATGGGCTCAGGCTATTTATGATAAGCTGCAAAAAAACAGAGAGGGAGATATTTTCAGGCTCCTTACCTCTGCAGGCCCTCATAAGGACGACCTGGAAATAACCTTAAACGGAAAATCTGCAAGAGCTTTCGGCTCACAAGGTCAGCAGCGCTCCTGCGCCCTTTCACTCAAAATTGCAGAAGGCTTTATTATCAGAGATTTATCAGGTGAACAGCCTGTGGCACTTCTTGATGATGTTATGAGTGAGCTTGATTCAAAAAGGCAGGAGGATTTGCTCTCTTACCTTGACGGCTGGCAGGTTTTTGTTACCTGCTGTGATAAAGCGCATATTGAAAAAATCAACCACGCAAAAGCGTTTTATGTTGAAGACGGAACAATTAAAGAAATGTGAGGATTACCTATGTTTCTTCATCTTGGTGAAAATACGGTTATTTCAACTGAAAATTTAGTAGGAATTTTTGACATGGATAACACAACGGTGTCAAAAATTACAAGAGATTATCTCACAAAAATGCAAAAGGAAAATAGGGTTGTAAATGTAAGCTACGAGCTTCCTAAATCCTTTATTCTTTGCAGAGAAAAAAAAACAAAAGAAGAAGTTTTATATATTTCACCAATTTCTACTCAGACACTTTTAAAGCGAATTCAAAATAATAAGTTAGATTAAAAAAACCGACCTTAATTGGTCGGTTTTTGAATTATCTGAAGCTGCCCCAATCAACCTCTGCCTGAGAACAGAGCTTTTCTATATATGTATCGTATTTTTCTTCAACTAAAATATCCTTTGCGATTGAAAGCTGTTCATCTTCTGTTTTATCGGGATATTTTTCTTTAACGGAAATCATTTTATTTTTTATTTCATTTTCTGTGGGAGCAAGGGTAGATTTTTCTAAAATATTTTTAAGCTCCATAACTCCGTTATCAATATAATAGTCATAATATTTATCGGGAATTTTGTTAATTCCTATTGTTTGATTTTCGGCAAATGTTTTATTATAAGCCTCTTTCATACTGTAAAAATTTTCAATAGAAATGTTATCATAAATTTTATTTTCACGGCAGAGAACAAGCTGAATTTTTGATTTTATAATCTTTTCTTTTATAAGATTATTAAGATATTGCTGAGGTGTTTCGCCGTTTATGGGAGTTTCCCAAAAATCATCGTCAGGGACTGCATCATATTCCATAATAAATTTTGTCATTACTTCTGCTTTGTGATTTTCTTCAAAATATATTACTTCTTCCCAGGTAACAGGTTCACCGTTGATGCTTGCATTTAAAGGCTCAATTTCAGCAGGACCGTCTGCCACACAGGAGCAAAGAGTTAAAATAAGTAAAAACGGAATAATAAGCTTTTTCACAAAATTACCTCCTTTTTAAATATTATAAAACAAAATTATTTCATTGACAATATTAAATTTTAAAATATAATCTTAATTAAGGAGGAATGTTTATGAAAAAGGCTTTATCTTTATTTTTATGCTTTGTGATTGCTTTTTCCTGTATGTCACTTTGCTCTTCTGCTGTGGAAGAAAGCTACCCTTGTTTTTATGTTGACAGCATAAACGGTGATGACGCTAACAGCGGTACAAGTGAAAGCTCACCGTGGAAAACAATTTACGGTCACGATTATATTTTTGTTCCCGGAACAAAGGTGCTTTTTAAATGCGGCGGCGCTTATGAATTTACCGATGTTTCTCTTACAGTTGAAGGAACAAAAGAAAATCCCATTGTTATTTCATCTTACGGTGAGGGTGACAGACCCTTACTTTATGCAAAAGGAAAAACAAATATTTTAAATCTTATTGACTGCTCTTATGTAACCGTTTCTGATTTACAGATAACCGCACCTGACGGCGGCGGAATCTGGATTAACACTCAGAACAAAGCAAGTGAAGGTATTATTATTGATAATGTTAAGTTCTTCGGTATTCAGAATTATGAAGTAGGCTGGAGAGATAACCTTTCTGCAGGACCTGCTTATGCAAGAGCTTGTATTGTTATTAAAGGTCTTCCCAGCGGTTCTTTGTATCCTGTTAATGATGTTACAATAAGTAATTGCGAAATGATTGACTGCGCTAACGGTATCAGCGCCTGGGGTCAGTGCAAATACAGTCCTGACCAGGTAGAAGATATAGAGCCTGTTTTTAATAAGGGCTTATTGATTGAAAACTGCTACTTTGCCGATATGGATGCAGAGGCAATTATCGTCGGAATAAATGACGGTGCTGTTGTCAGAAACTGTGTGAGCAAAAGATGCTGCCTTGGTGCAGATGAGCCTGACGAAAACGGCAATGTTAAATATTTTACCGCCGCTATGTGGTATTGGGGAAGTATTAACTGCGTTATTGAGCATTGTGAAATCTCTGACCAGAAAAACTACGGCGACGGAATGACCGTTGACTTTGACTCTTACACAAATAACTGCACTTATCAGTATGTTTATTCTCACGACAATGTAAGATTTGTTATGAACAACGCAAAGCTTGTTCCTCAAAAGGGAAATACTGTTCGTTACTGCCTTTCGGTTAATGACGGCATCAGCTCAAACAGAGTTGCAAGCAGTAAAGGCGAAGACGGCTTTAAATTTTATAATAACACCGTTGTAAACTGCGGAAACTTTGATTATTCAGGTCTTCAGAACAGCTACATTGCAAACAACATTGTTATGCCGAGAGTGGGTTATAAGGTCCGTTGCGATTGGAAAACTGCAACCGAAGGTAACAATACATTTGAAAACAACTGCTATTACAATGCAATAAATCCTGTTTGCGACTTAGGCTCAATGAATGAATTCCCCTGCTTTGCAGGAACTGATTACACCGACCCCGACAGCTTTAAGCTTGCCAAAAATTCTCCTCTTATCGGCAAGGGAAGTGAAATTGTTGACGGACTTACAAAGGATTTTTACGGTGAAGACATTGTAAGCAACAATATCGGCTGCTACGGCGGTGAGGGTGTTGATGTTAATGGCGACAAATCAAATTTGTTTGAAGAAATCATAAATATTATAAAAGTTCTTTTTAAAATTCTTGCAAGAGATATAGTGGAATTAATAAATGATTAAGATTTTTACCGCCCTGCTGTGATATGCACCCCAAAAGTTAGACACTTTTGGAGGTGCATATTTTTATGGGTAAAACAGGAAGAAAAAATAAAACATATAGTGCAGAATTCAAAATAAATGTTATAATGGATATGCGCGAGAACCACTTAGGATATCGAGA
>JAFTWE010000023.1 GCA_017465465.1 Clostridia bacterium
ACACTTTTACAACAACGAGAGAATCCAACTTAAAACAAAACTGACTCCCCTTGAAAAGAGAAGTCAGTATGTTGCTTAAAATTAAATTTTACCTACCATAGGTGCTTTTTTATACTGTCTGCACAATTTGGGGCAGTTCAACGGAAGGTGCCTTTATCATTGCTGTTTGATTATTTCTTTGGCTTTTTAACTTTATTGAGCATTGCGTTTACTTCAAGAATCTGTTCTTTTGTAAACTTGCCGCCAAGCATTGAGAAAACACGCTTTACGGTGAAGCCCTTTGCCATACCGTAAACATTTTTTATCATTCCCATACTGAGCTGGAAACCTGCTACCTCAAGTCCGCCGCCCTTTTTGCCGTCTTTGTCTTCTTTACCTGAGGCAAAGGCGTTTTTGATTTTGAGGAGGATTTTAACAACCGTGAGCTTACCTGAAAGGGTTGACATAATGTCACCGATTGTGTCGTTAATTGAATAACGGCCGTCAGGGGTGTTAATTTCAAACCAGTTGATTACATCGCCCTCTTCTTTCATTATATAAGCTTCATTCGGTGTATCAACCTTGCGGATTGTGGCGGTATCTTCAAGCTCACCTGCTTTGGCTGTGAGAGTGGTTTCGCCCTCGTTTTTAACTTCAAAATAGAAGAACGGATATTTACCCTTTTGCTTTTTACCAACGCTTACACCGTTTGCAAAAAGCTCAACCTCGTCACAGTTTGAATATACAGTAACCTTTGTTACATCTTCAACTCTGTCAATATATCTCTTTGAGCAGATGTGAAGCATCGGCTTATCTGAAAGCCAGGCCTGATAAGCATAGAAGGAGTCTTTTTTATACTTTCTGTCAAAGGTTACAAGACCTTTATGATTCATTCCGTTTTCGCCGCCCTCAGCACGGGCATCTGCGGCAAAGTCAAACATATTCCAAACATGAGTTGCCCAGAGATAAGGTCTGTCTGCAATCTGCTTGATAAGTTCTTCGTGGTAATATGCCTGATATTCTTCTGTGTAATCGCCCTGAACGGGATTTGAAGTGTGCCAGTCAAGAGCTTCACAGCCGTATTCACTGATACCGATTGGCTTATTGGGATATTTCTTATGGAAATCATCAAACCACGGGCCGTTCATATCGGTTGTTCCGCCGTACCAGCCGAAATAGTGGTTATATGAAAGAACATCGCTGATGTGAACATACTCGGCATCTATTGAACACATTGTAACAGAAGCAACGGTAGTGGGGCGTGTGCTGTCCATTTCGTGGCAAAGGTCATTGAGCTTTTTGTGGTTTCTGATAAGGTCAGGGTCAGCCGCACCTGCAATGGTGATTTCATTTGAAAGACCCCATACAACGATTGACGGGTGGTTATAATTTTGAGAAACAAGCTCTTTCATCTGGCTGATTGTGTTGTCATAGCCGTTTGGCATGTGCTTTGAAATATAAGGAATCTCAGCCCACAAAACAAGACCTGCTTCATCGCAAAGGTCATAGAAAACCTGAGAATGCTGATAGTGAGCAAGGCGGATTGTGTTTGCGCCCATTTCTACAATTAAATCAAGGTCCTCTTTGTGATGCTCTGGCAAAAGAGCATTGCCGATGTCAGGTCTGTCCTGATGGCGTGAAACGCCGCGAAGAGGATATTCTCTGCCGTTTAGAATAAATCCCTTTTCGGGGTCAATTTTAAAGCTGCGGCAACCGAAACGGGTTGAAACCTCGTCAATGGCTTCACCGTTTTCTATAAGGGTTGCTTTGGCTGTGTAAAGATACGGGTCACGAAGACCGTCCCAAAGGTGAACATTTTCGATTTTGATTTTTGCTTTGTCGTCACCGTCTTCTTCACAGGAAGCAATAACCTCACCGTCAGCAAAAATTTCATATTTAACCTTGCAGTTATCGTCATCCTTAATAAAGGTTTTAATTGTAACCAAAGCGTCTTTACCTTGAATTTCGGGCGTTACCATAATCGCAGGTGAGCCGTAATAATCAGGGTCAAAGTGATTTTCGGGAACACCGATAACACTTACATCACGGTAAATTCCGCCGTAAAAAGTGAAGTCGGCATTCTGAGGATAAACTTTATCGTTAGGTGAATTATCAACAGCAACTGAGAGAAGATTCTCTTCTTTTATATTTTCAATCTTTGCTCTGAATGTCGAATAACCGCCGTGATGCTCGGTGATTTTTTTGCCGTTCCAATAAACCTCACAGGAGGAATTTACACCGTCAAACTGAAGATATTTCACTTCGCCCTCAGGCAAATCCTCTGCCTTAATTGACTTTGCAAACCAGCAGGTGCCTCTGTAATAATCATTGCCGCCGTCCTGACCGTCTTTACCGTTCCAGGTGTAGGGAAGATTAAGCTTTTCCCAATTATCAGGAAGTGCTGACGGAGCAGACTTGGCTTCTTTAGAAAATAACCAATCAGAATTTATAACTTTAATATTTCTCATAATACCCTCCGTAAACAAATTTTAACGAACATATTATAACTCTAAAAGATAAAATTTTCAACCGTATGAGCCACTGTGAAAAGTATAAGAAAAACGCATCAATGTATGTGTATTTTGACGAAAAAGCCACTCAAGAATGAGTGGCTTTAAGATTATAATTTTGAAAATCCGTAGCTGTTAATCAAGGCGTCAATCTTAACACCTGATTTACAAAGTGGACACTCATGTGACGGATAAGAATTGTAATTATCCAAATCCTTAGGGTCAAATACTGAGCGGACAGGGAAGCCTCCGCACTCCTCAGCAGTTGAGAAAATTGCAGAAACACCTGAAACGATGCCGCCGTAATATTTAACAGCATCAATGGCGGCCTCGGCAGTTTTACCTGAAGCAACAGAAACAGCAAGAATCATAACATGCTTGCCTGCTATCATAGGAACAATGTTGTCACGGAAAATAAACTGGTTGCCGCTGGTGATTTCGGGAGTTACAACATAAATGGATTTATGAGCGTTCATATTAACGAAATCGGCTTTTGAAAGGCAATCGGCAAAGCAAGCTCCGATAACCTCAGTACCGTCAAGGCAGAGAATTGTGTCAACTACCGTGTCTGCATAATAATATGAGCATAATTCCTCTGCAACAGCTCTTGCTTCAGAAAGGCGGGCTTTCTGAGAAACAACATCAATATAATAATTGCTGTGGCAGTTATTGGTGGCAAAATGCCCCATTGCCACGCGTAAGAAAAGATTCTGACGCTTTGTTGCATATTTCATTGTGTGTAAAGTTGGCATATAATTTCCTCCTTGGTTAGGATTTATATTCATCACCCTACGGGTATGGTAGCATTATATACCAAAATCCGCACTAACGCAAGAGGAATTTTATATATTTTTACACAAAATTCTGTCAGATACTGTCATAAAGGGAATTACGACGGATTTTTGCAGACATAAACATAATGCTCTTCAAAGTCATCGTATTCTTTATCGTCCCCATTTTCCTCTGCGGCAAAGATTGTATCGGTATAATTTTCCACCAGCCAAAGATATAAATTTCCCTCGTCGTCTTCAAAAAGCTGTACCATATCATCCTGCATAGACTGGTCCCATTTTGAAAGACCGTCAGTTCGTGAATTTTCCCACACTTGTGCGCCCAAAAACAAGGTCGGCTCGGCTTCTTCCGGCAATTCTTCTATTCGTGTGTAAACATCGTCATAATATGTAATTGTTGAATAGTCGGAAGCTACCAGATACGGTCTTTCGCTATCGACAAAAAGAGTTGAAAACACAAGTGCATCTAACAAAAAACCAACAATAAAAATCAACACTAAAATCCCTATTGCACCAAAGCAACCGATTTTCTTATCAAATTTGTCATACTTTTCTGCTTTTTTCTTGAAATGCTCTGCATTTATTATGTTTTTCTTGAGGGTGTGTGGTTTGCAAAGATGCTTGAGATACATTTTTCTGATTGGATACATCATAAACATCCAACCAAAGTCTATTGCAGAATCCCCAACTGCCCCCCAAGTTTTCAAACTTTTAATGACTTTTTTAGTGCTTCTTCCCCTTGCATTCATCAATTCTATGCGAGCATCGCTGTCTGAAACAATTTTGGGATAAACCATCAGAAAAGGTTCAGACAGAAGAATTTCATTATAGATTTTAATGTCGTCAATATCAATCACAAACACTGTATCAGGGTGAAAATTTGTAATTCTGTAAGAGCAATCAATCTGCAATGCCATATTCAACAGGCTTTTGGTTGCCTTCTCAACAAACTTGGCTACTATTTTCTCTTTCCAGCCCGAGCTTTCTTCATGAAGCTCATCAAATGCTTCTTCTGTTATAAGCTCACCGGAAATTTTTACATCAAGTGTCTTTTCTGTTACTTCTATCCACTTACTTTCTTCGGTGTAAATAGTGTGAAACTGTCCGTTTACATTAAGCTGTAAAGTGTAAGAATAATCGTTTGTAAAGCAAACTCTGTTTACTCCGTCTTTGCTTGCCGAGAGAATGTCTTCAACAGTTGTGTTCAAAGACTGTGCCAGCTTTTCAAAGGTTTCCATTCTGGGAAAGGCCTGTCCGTTTTCCCACTTTGAAACTGATTTATCCGAAACATCAAGAGCTTTAGCAAGGTCAGCCTGGGTCATATTCTGCTCTTCTCTTAATTTGCAAATGTAATTTCCGAATTTGTACATATCCATAAAATCACCTCTGTTACGATTATTGCAGAAAGCCCAGCCTTTTGCAACAAAAAGCAGGTAGAATTAAAGTAGAAATTGATTATTTTTCTTAATTGTCAATTTAAGTGTTGTTTCCCCTGCCCTTTACATATTCTTTAGGGGTAACGCCCACGCATTTTTTGAAAACGGTGGAAAAATACAGAGGGTCTGAAAAGCCGGACAAAACAGCAACATTTTTAACAGAACCCAAGCCGTAATCGAAAAGCGAAATAGCATACTTTATACGCAAATCACGCAGATATTCAGAATAAGCTACACCTGTTTTTTCTTTAAAAATATGAGATATGTATTTTGCATTGTAGCCAAGACTTTCAGCTAATGCAGAAACTGAAAAATCTGTTTCCTTGAAGCTTTCTTCCGAAAGCTCAATAATTCGGCTGATAAGCGGATTGCCCTTTGGTTCATTTGCAGAAAGGCGGGAAAAGCTGTATAGCAATATACTCTCGGCAGAAAGGTCGATATTTTCTTGCGAAGCTCTTGAAAGACTTTCGTGCCAGAAAGGAATAAGACCGTCAAAGCCCGAGAATTTTCGGTTTCCGTCGATTATTCCGAACCGCCTGAAAAGCTCGCTTGACCGGGTGCCGTCAAAATCAATATACATATACTCACCGCCATTGATTTTGTCGGCAAATATATTTTCACCCTTAAAAGCAAAAATCAAATCCCCTGCCTGAAACTGCAATTCTTTTTGACCGATGAAAAAGCTGCCGCTTCCTTTTGAAATAAGATAGCACCTGTTTTCTTTTAAGTCGAGAACGCGGTTCATTATCTCTTCACTTGTTTCAAGAATAAATTGAGTTACCCAAAAGGATTCTGACACAATAGGGTTTGAAAACTTGCAGATATTTTTGCTATTCATAGATTCACCTCATTTATGAGCTTAGTTTACTATAGCAAAGGGTTAAAATCAAGATTTATTAAACTATTTTAAATAGAAATATAGAAATTTTCTATTGTTTATCCTCCTTACATTTGATAAACTAAGGTTACAAGCTTTAGGGAGGTTGTTATATGAAAAGATATAAAATCGGCATTTTCGGTGCAGGCAGAGGTATTGACATAGCAAAAAACCTTATGCTTCTTGACTGCGATATTGTAGCACTTTGTGATTTTAATGAGCGTCGAGCCGCAGAAGGGCTTAAAAAGCT
Source organism: Clostridia bacterium (assembly GCA_017465465.1). Classification (GTDB taxonomy): domain Bacteria; phylum Bacillota; class Clostridia; order Oscillospirales; family Acutalibacteraceae; genus CAG-488. The sequence continues at coordinate 5,844 of JAFTWE010000023.1, forward strand.
CGGTTATGATGTTTCTGTTTATGAAGATTTTGATTCATTTATTGAGCAGGAAATGGACGCTGTTGTTCTTGCCAACTACTTCCACGAGCACGCACCTTATGCAATAAAGTGCTTTGAAAAAGGTATTCATGTTTTTTGTGAATGTATCAGCAACGGCACAATGGCTCAGGGTGTTGAGCTTCTTCGTGCGTATGAAAAAAGCAAGTCCGTTTTTATGATTGCAGAAAATTATCCTCAGATGATTTTTAACCGTGAAATGAAGCGCGTTTGCGACGGCGGAACACTTGGCAGAATTCTCTACGCCGAGGGCGAATACAATCACCCTGTTGACCCTGAAGATACCTCTTTTTACAAAGACTGTATATATTATGTTGAGCATTGGAGAAATTTCCTCCCAAGAAGTTATTACATTACTCACTCTCTCGCCCCCCTGATGTGGTCAACGGGAGCAACACCTAAAAGAGTAAGCGCATCCTCTGTGTTTGCTCCTTTTGAGAGCAAATCTTGTGCAAGATTTGCCGGTGACAGGGCGGCAATTATCACCACCATGAATGATGACGGCTCCGTTTTTAAAGTAACAGGCTGTGCGGCTTTTGGCGCTCACCATAACGCTTACCGCATTTGCGGAACAGAGGGTCAGATTGAAAATCTTCGCGGTATGGGCAGCAAAATTATGCTTAGATACAACGATTGGTCAATCCCTGAGGGTATGAAGGAAGTTAACCTTTATGACCCTGAATGGCACGATAAGGACGAGGATTTTATAAATCAGAGCGGTCACGGCGGCGGTGACTATATTGTTGCAAGAATGTTTCTGGACTGCATAAAAGAAGGCAAAGAGCCTGAGCATCCTTATGATATTCATTCAGCGGTAACAATGTCTTCAGTTGCAATCCTTGCTCACCGTTCAATTCTCAACAACGGTGCGGCTTACGATATCCCCGACTTCCGCCTTGAGGAATGCCGCAAGGAATACGAAAACGACAGACAAACACCTTTCTATGGGTCCAATGGCAGTGAGCCGAATATCCCCTGCTGCTCAAATCAGGATTATAAACCCACACCCGAGCAGATTCAGGGATTCCTTGACGTGTTAAACAGCTAAATAAAAATTCACCACCAAGCAAGTTTAAAATCTGCTTGGTGGTTTTGAATTTATACTCCAAAAATAACATAATCATCTTCTGTACAGGAATTTGCAATGTAATCACTTTTTTCAAGCTCGCAACTGTTGTTTTCATAAGCTTTTAAAATTTCTCTGCTCATATTGGTTATGTCATTACGCTTTATAGCCTCTGACGGTTTAAGCAAAAGCACCTCGCTGTTTTCATATCCGTCAGATTTAGGTGTTCCTTCTATATAATCAAGCAAAAAGACTGCACACCATTGATTGCTTTTAAACTGCATTGCCAATACTGATTTTACTTTTGCTTTAACTCCAGTTTCTTCAAAAATTTCACGTTCAACCGCTTTTGTGGGTAACTCGTTTTCTTTTACATACCCTCCCGGCAACAAAAGTCTGCCTTTTGCTGTTCCATAGGTATGCCTAACCAACAAAACCTTTTGGTCAATTTCTACTAAGCCGCAAACAGTATAGAACTTGTTATTTATTTCTTTTTTATTTTTACTAAACAGTTTCATAAAACACCTTTTTTATTACTACTTCAAAATATATCCCAAAACCATTAAAAGATACAAGGGACAAAGGCAATAAACCATAAAACGGTCTGCCTTTTTTCATTGCCATACATAATTAAATTTTCACATACTGCACAGAGTAGCCAGGCATTTTACTGCCTGCACCAAAATCAAAATGCTCACCTGTGATAAGCTCGGTGCCGCAGCCTGCTTTTGCATCAAAATGGGCTGTGTATTCATTCTCATCAGCATTTATCAGAACAATAACCCTTTCGCCGTCGCAAGCTCGTTCAAAAACTAACTGCCTGTTGGTCAGGTGGAGGATGTTTAAATTGCCGTAGCAGAGTGCTTTGCTTTCACGGTGTATCTTTGCCGCTTTAGAAATAAAATCTGAAATTTCATTAAACTTAACACAAGTGATTTCAGGTCGAAGAGCATCGTCACCGTTTTCTTTTCTGCCCTCTATCCCCCATTCACTGCCGTAATATATGCAAGGAATACCCGGCATACCAAAAAGCACTCCGTAAGCAGGAATTATATGGTTTTTGTTTGAAAGAACGGAGGCAATTCTTGTAACATCGTGATTATCAACAAAGCCTATGAGCTGCAGACCCCTGTACATACACCAGTCTTCACTGCCGAAGCGGTTGCGAAGAGAATGACCGATTTCAAACATATTCATACTGTTAAAGGAAGAATAGATTCCTTTATAGCATTCATAATTTGTTGCGCTGTGAAGCATTCCGTCGCAGACAATCTCTTTATAATTGCCGTGAATCATTTCACCCGCAAGGAAGAAATCACTTCTCTTTGAAAGGCAAAAAGAATTAAGCTCTCTGATAAACTGGCGGTTGAGCATATAGGCAACATCAAGGCGAAGTCCGTCGATGCCGAAATTATCTATCCATTCACCGATACACTTAAAAAGATAATTTTTAACCTCGGGGTTATCAAGATTCAGCTTAACAAGCTCGTAATGCCCCTCCCAGCCCTCATACCAGAAGCCGTCGTTATAAGCGCTGTTACCGTCAAAGCTCAGATAAAACCAATCTTTAAATGCAGAATCCCATTTCTTTTCTTTAACATCCTTAAAGGCAAAAAAATCCCTGCCGACATGATTAAAAACACCGTCAAGAATAACTCTTATTCCCCTTGAGTGAAGCTTATCACAGACGAATTAAAAGTCATCATTTGTTCCCAACCTGACATCGATTTTTGAAAAGTCGGAGGTATCGTATCCGTGCGCCGAGCTTTCAAATACAGGGCAGAAATACACAGCATTTGCATTAAGCTTTGCAAGGTGGTCGGTTATTTCCGCAACCTTTAATATTCGGGAAGTAAGCACACCGTCATTTTGTTTTGGTGCGCCGCAAAATCCCAACGGATAAATCTGATATATTACACTTTCATTGTACCACATAAAATAAACTCTTTTCTGAATTATATTGACTGTTGCGCCAGCTCTTTTGAAATCAGCTCTGCAACACCGGGGGTTACATAATCGGCAAGTTCTTTAATTACATCCACGCCGTTTTCCATAGCATAAGACCTGAATTCCTTTATCATATCGCGGTCGTTAATATTATCTCCAACAACTATGATATCATCATAATTTGCGCCAAGGTGCTCCATAAGTATGTATAAACCCTTTGCTTTATTCATATCAGCCCTTACTATATCAATACAGGTACCGTTCTGCAAGGGATTGAGCTTTTTTCCAAAATGCTCTTTGATACAAGCCGTAACTTCTGCGGCTGTTTCAAAATCGGGAAGCTCTGTGCTTATTTGATTAAAATAAGGAATATCCGGCATATTTTCTAAAGTGAATTCATCGTCATCCTCGCAGTCATCGGCATCATCATATATTCTGCAAGAAAAGCTCGTCTGAATATGACCCCAACGGCATCCGCATTTAAACAAAAGCTTAAAAAGAGGAACGGTGAGCTCAGCGTCACACCTCACATCAGAAATAATAGACCCATCGGTTTTCATTATAACAGCGCCATTATCAGCAATAAGATAATCACAAGGGAACTGCTTTTCTTTATATATTTCCAACACACTTTCAATTCCCCTGCCGCTAATCAGAGCAAAAATATTACCTGCATCACGCCAGCTTTGGATGGCTTTTTTCTTTTTATCGTCAATACCGTTATGATTGAGCGTACCGTCATAGTCACTGCCGATTATTTTCATTAAATCACTTCCTGTTTTATTTAATTACTGCACACTGAACATCATATTATCAATAAACATATCAAAAAATTCCGAATCTGCCGACAAATCAACATAAGCCGAGTTGTCGGTATAAGCGGTCAGGTCATTTCTTTCGCAGGCGTATTTAGCCGTACCGAGAAGGCTGCTGTTATTTATTGAAACACATTTGTCTTTCAGCTCTTCAGGCAGAAGACCTGTTTTAACTGCATTATCTATATTGATTTTTGATGAAAAGCCGCCTGAAATATACATTTTTTCAATATCATCAAATGAAACATTTTTAGCTTGAAGCAAAGCTTTTATTGCAGAAAAAACGGCCGACTTCGCAAGCTGATATTGCCTTATATCTGCCTGACTTATGCTCACTCCGTCTGCAACCGGGAAGTTTCCACACTCCATAAAACCGTTTTCATCGATTGTTTTGTTTGAAAGAAGCTCAGAAATGATATCCACTAACCCTGTTCCGCAGATGCCCTTTGCCGCAGAATCTCCAACAGTTTTGATTTCATTTTTTGAATAAGAATATATTGCACCCTTTGTTGCACTCATTCCGCAGGAAATATTTGCACCCTCAAAGCAAGGTCCTGCGGCAGCGGATGTGCAAAGAGCTGATTCTTTGGAATAAAGCACAATTTCGGCATTTGTGCCAAGGTCAACAAGAAGATTGTGCTTTGCGTTTTCGGGCATGCCGATGTAATTAAGACCTGCAACGATATCTGCACCAACAAAAGATGCGATTGAGGGCAAGGCTTCTACCGTCTGAACGCCGATTATACCGAGAGCTTCAGCCTTTTCTGATTTACTTTTAAGAAAAGCAGGAGTATAAGGGGCAAGACCTAACGGCGAACAATCAACACCGAAAAGGATATGAAGCATGGTTACATTACCCGAAGCGTAAAGCTTTTTTACCTCTGCCGCACCCGATTCGGTTATCATCCTGTTAATTTCATCAATCAACACTTTTTGAAGCTCTGTTACGCCGTTTTTTTGGCAGTAATCAATTCGTGTCATAACATCTGCACCGAATTTTCTTTGAGGATTTGTGCGGGTTATAACCTTGATTATTTTTTTCTCATCAAGTGAAACAAGGGCAAGAGCAAGGGTGGTTGTTCCGATATCAAGAGCAAAGCACAGGTTTTCGGTAATTTTACCCGATTCGACTGCACCGGTTACAGATTCAATCACACTGCTTTCAGGGATTGTAACAGAAATATCGGAATTTACTCGGTATTGACAGGAAAGCTCCTCCTTGCCGTCTACCAAAACTCTGCATTTTTTGCAAGTTCCTCTGCCGCCGCAGGGGTGCTCAACACTAATATCAGACCTTATAAGGATATCTGATAAAAGCGTTCCTTTTTCTGCATATTCGGTTTTGCCGTTTACTGTTATTCTGTGCATATAAAACTGTTTGCTCCCAATAAATATTATGCCATTGTTAAAAGCATTTCTTTTGTTATTTCATACTGTGTTTCTTTGCCTGAGATATAATTTTCAAGCTGTTCAACCATATAATATGCCATTCGTTGAGTTTCATTGCCCATACTGCCTGCAATATGAGGTGTGATTATTGCATTGGGACACCAGAACAACGGATTTATATACGGATTTTTTTCTTTTTTCAGCACATCGAGCACGGCTGTTCTTGACGGGTGAAGAATAAGGCTTTTGGCAAGCGCCCATTCATCCACTTGGTCGCCTCTGCCTGTGTTGATAAAGGTTGAATACTTTTGCATAAGGCTGAAATGCTTATGGGTAAATATATTTTTAAGCTCTTTTTTGTTTGCAAGATGATTACTGATAATAAGGCATTGGCTGAAAACAGTTTCAAGGTCTGTCAATTTAACACCAAGCTCTTTTGCCTTTTCTTCACTGCAGAAAGGGTCAAAGGCGTAAACCGAAACATCGTAGCTTTTCAGGCGTTCAGCAACCATAGAGCCGATACAGCCAAGCCCCACAAGGCCCACATTTATTTTGAAATTGCCCTTGCTTTGCTTAGTGTGAGCAACGGCAGAAGGAAATGCAAGCCTGTAACGCTTTGAGCCCTGATAAAAGCCTTTTGCGGCAAGCACAATCTGAGACACCGTATACTCTGCAACAGGTACGGCATTGGCGGCAAATGAGCTGAAAATTCTGACACCGCAATTAAGAAAAGGCCTTGCAAAAGACTGCACAGAGCCTGCGGCATAAAAGAGAACTTTGAGCTTCGGCATATATTTTTTTATTTCTTCCTCAGTGAAGCAAGGCATACCCCAAGTGGAGAAAGCAACTTCACATTCAGACAAAAAGCTCCTATGCCCGTCTATATTTTCTTTGCCGATAAGCTCAGATGATGTTTCACCGTATTGATTTAATTTTTTCATCACATCTTCGGGAAATACAAGGTTGAATTTTTCTTTATCTGAGCCGAGCAATGCTATTTTCATACCCTTCACCTCAATAGCTTCTGAGTTTTTCTGCATCTATAAGCAACTGATTTTCACTATTATAACGGACAAATTCTATCATCACTATACCGTCAAAATTCATACTCCTGAATTTTTTAAGCAAGGTGTCAAGATAATCAGGATTTTTCTTTTTGAAATATTGCTCCCGATTAAGGTCGCGGTATGATATATGTACATCCTTAATGTAAGGATATGTTCTGAAAATTCGGTCCGTATCATATTCCATACGGCAATATCTTGACTGAAAATAGGTTTTAAAATTTGCCTTGTTTATGTCTTTGCTGATTTTCAAAAAAGCATCGGTATTATTATTGAAGGTGTTGTCATGACATTCGGGGCAGACAGTAAGATTATATTGCGATGCGATATCACACATTTTCTTTGAATTTGAAACGAGAATATTATATTCATCTCGGGTTGTGATTTCACTGTCTTTTTTGCCTAACCATACTCTGATTGAATCTGCACACATTTCTTTTGCAATTTTGCAGATTTCGAGCCACTTATTTTCGTCATATTCTATGCAGTTAAAATAACTGCCGTAAGAGCAGATTTTGATATCGGAATTATCACACAATTCTTTTACCCTGCGTGCATCTTCAACAGTTTTAACATGGATATCTCCGCCCCATTCAATAAAACGGATATCTGCTTTTTCAGCGATTTTAACCACTTCGTCAACACTCTTTTTTCTGAATGTTACACTGCAAAGACCGATTTTAAAGCTGTTCATTATTACACCTCAGTAGTTTCTCTTCCAATATTTCTGTTAAAAGAGTTTTATGATGAAATTCGGGTTTTGAATATTGCCTTGTTCATTGAAACAAAAATATCTCCGAAAAATAAGCAGTCAAAATCATTAACGATGATTTCCTGAGGCGGAACGACCGGATATTCTGCTTTGTATGAATCCAGAATATGCTTTGAATTAACCATAGTAAAGAGATAATTTATTCCCACTCTGTGAACATACAAGCCGTCAATTTCTATTTTTTGAAGCAGATAGCAGGTATATCCAAAGTCGTGGTCCTCAGTATTTTCTGCATCAATAATATAATTTGATACACCCGTAGGATAAAACTTACAGTTGCGGATAATAATTTCACCGTTCCAGGTTGAGCCGTAATCTGAACGAAGGGCAATAAAGCTGTCGGATAAAACGGTTGTATTTTCAATTAAGGCTGTTCCGCTTCCGATGAGCTTGATTCCGTGATGACCGAGAACAGAGTTCTTAACTGTTGCATTGAGAACTCCCTGATGAGCATCAAAGCGTGAAAGTGCGCAACCGTCATACACAAGATTTTTGCAATAATTTGTGCCGGCAATTCCCCAATAATCATTATCAGTTATGTCATTTGTCTGGTTACAGTTAATAAACTTTGCATTAACTGCCGTTGCGGCACCGATATCATAAGTGCCCATTGTGACGCTTGTTCCTGCAGAGCCTGTTGTTGTGTACTTTTTGTGGCCTGTAAAGGTGCAGTTTTTAACCGTTACATCTGCACAGCATGAAAGGCTGACAAAAGCTGAATACGGCGCACCTGTTTTGCCCTCATTTTTGATATCGTGATATATTCCGTCGATAACGGTATTTGAGCGCCTGACCTGAATTCCTCTTGCGTAATAGTTATATTCAGAAGCGGCATTGTTGGCAATAGTTGTAAATCTGCCGCCTTTTACGGTTAAAAATTCGGAGTCAATCGGATAAGCTGTAGCGGAGGTAATGGTGTTAAAATCCCAAATCAGCGGAGTATCAGGTGAAATATCTCCGTTTTCAAAAACGAGTATAACATCAGTCTGATTACTGCCTGAATTCTGATTTGCACCCTTGCGGATGTATCGCTTAACATTGGAATCTGTAAGCACAACCAGACTCTTGCTTTCAAGAGATGTTCCTATATTAGTTGCATCCTCTTTAAGAGGAGCAACCTTATCGGTTATTTTTATTGCGCCCTGTGATGGAGCAATGTTAAATATCCACGCACTTCTGTTTTCAACATTGGTGTCATCAATTATAAATCGTGCGGTTGACCAGTCGGTGCAGGTCTTGATATAAGCGGTTTTATCTGCACCGCCGATATAATATGTTGCGGTTTCATTGGCAAAAACTCTAAGTCCCTTTGCATTTGCAAATTCATGGGTTTTAACTATGGCTTCAAAGTCGTCTGCCTTGCCGTCACCCACAGCACCGAAATCCTCATAAGTTACATAATCAGAAAAGGTTTTATTGTATTCATAGCCGTCTTTAAAGTTAAAGCTTTCCTGAGAGCTTAGCAAAATCTCATCTGCAAAAGCAGTTATTCCTCTTGAAATACCTGCTCCCGAGCTACCTTCTATATAGACATTTCCGTCTTCAACCTTTATGGTAAAGCGGTTTTCATTATTGAGCTTTTCACTAATTATAAAAGCATTTGAAGATATATTTTCAGCCACTTCAATTTTTTTACCGCAAGCCTTATAAAGCTCATTGCAAAGTGTTTGGGCGGCATTGGTGTATACAGGTGCATCATCACAAGCAACAACACTGTACTCATCAACAGATACGCCGTTTATTGTTATTTCATCAAGAGGTCTTACAATATACGGGCTTTCAAAGCTACCCTTTTCAAGCTCGTTTTTCAGCTCAAATTTAGCGGAAATCTGCGAAAACGGAGCTGTTAAAACAGAAACAATGCACATTAACACTGCAAGTATTCGTGAAAACATTTTATCACCTCAACGCTTTTTAATTATTATATATTTAAGATTTAAGTTTTGCAATAGAAAGTATAAACCAAAAGCTAAATTTTATATAATCGAATTAAAACCAAAAGAAAAAGCACTTCCGAAGAAGTGCTTAACTGTCACTTGCCGATTATCGGCATTTCTGTCATTCGAAGTCTTGCGCAACCGTATGGGCAAAGCTCAATTTCTTCAACCTCGGAAATCGGCTCTCTTGATTTGGGCGTTTTTCTGCAGACAGATTTATACGGAGATTTAAGTCCCCAGTCAATTTTTTGCATATTTGCCTTAACCGTTACAGGGGGCTTTTCCTGTGAAAAAGGAGTATCCCCTACTGCGTTGAATTTTACTTCAAAGCAGTCATTTGCAAAGCCGTAATTCCAAGGTGTTTCGGGGATAAACTGATAGTCGCAATACGGGAACTTGCGCTCAACACCTTTTTTTGTGTACTCACGCATTTTCTTTTCATAAGCTACAGGTACTGCGAAAAGCAATGAGCCCATCTGCAAGGCGTTAAGGTCGTTAGGTCTTTTCTTAAGATAAGGTACTGCTTCAAATTCGACTTCAATTTCTGTTTTGCCCTGTTTTATTGCAAATTCAAGGTCTTTAGCTTCTGCATTTTCACCGTTTACCTTAAGATTTTTGGCAAAAGAAGGAATACGGATTATAAAGCTAAAATCTTTACCTGCATCTATACAGTAGTGCATTTTATTGTTAAACGGATATTCAGTTTCAAGTCTGATTGTAACATCCTTTTCCTTGAGGACTGAGGGCATCATAACAGAATTGATAATTGTATTGCCCTTGTGCATAAAGGCTGAAAGTGCAAACTTAGGCCAGCCCTGATTGAAGTTTGCAGTGCAGCAGCCGAAGTTCGGCTCAAGACCAAAGGTGTGGGCATAAGGTCCGTTAGTACTCCACGGAGCCATAATCATTGTTTTTTGACAAGCGGTCTGATTAACCTGCTGAACATACTGATGAGTCCACATATCCTCGCTAAGGGTGGCAGGAAGAGCATTAAAGCCAAGCACCTCAAGGCGTTCTGCCCATTTGTTATCACCTGTGTGAGCGAAAATTTCCTCATAAGAATACATCTGCTCAACCACAGCACAGCACTCGGTGCCTCTTGTCGGGTCAATGCCTGAAAGCACTTCGTCACCGGTGAAGCCCTCAAAAGCTGTGCCGTTGTAACGGTCGAGAAATTCACGGAATTTTTCAGCGCTGTCAGTATATTCCTCACCAAGCAATTCGTGTGAAACAGCCTCACTTTTGAGCATCATCGTGATATTAACAATGTGAGTTTTTCTAAGCCACATGTGGCTTGGCTTTTTCCACGAATCAATCGCCTGATTATAATCGTAGCCCTGTTCCTTGATGATTCGAGCCAAGTCTTTTATCCAGTCCTCCTTATACTTTTCATATAAGAAGTTAATTGAAATAAAAGATTCAAACCATCTGTATTTCGCCCAACCAAACAATTTTATTTCACCGCTTCTGAGCAGTTCATAATAGTTTTTGAGCACTCTGTAAATAACATCGGGAATTCTTTCATCCCCTGAGCAATCGTGGTAAACCTTAAGTGTTTTGCAGATTAGCTGAATTGCCCAGGTGTCATATTTTGCTCTTTTTTCTTTTTTGCAGGGGCAAATCCAACCGTCACTTTCCTGAGCTGAAATAATGGCATCAATATATTTCTTTGCAGTTGCAATAAGCTCTTCGTTTTCCAAAAGATATGCAAGAGGAACAAAACCGTCAAGCCAATAAGGCACTCGTTCCCAGCCCTCACGATTACCGCCAATCCAGGCGCTGTCACGGATATCAGGCCATATCTTGTGAAGATTTCCGCTTAAGCCCTCTGCCTGAATTTCAAGCTGACGGCGAAGCCAACCCTCGGGCTTAATTTCTTTTGATGTATAGAAATTCCATTTGCTCACATTTTCACCTCATATAGCATTTTCAGCTTCCTGTGTTTTTGTTTCAGGGGTATCCAAGCCTTTTTTGATAAGGAAATAAAGAGGAATCAATGCAAAGATGCACACAACACCTGCCCACAGGAACATATTTTTTGCAGGCACAATTACTTCTGCATTTGCCTCATTTATTATTGTCTGTGCGGCTTTCTGACACGCCATATCACCTATAACCGGTCCTACAACCATAGGAATAAGCACAGAGAAAATCATACGGATACCTTGGAAAAGCCCCGCCTTGCCTTCGGGAATAAAATCCTTAACAGCAGCGCTGAATAAAATATTAACCAGAGCATTACCGAGAACAACAGGCACAATGCTTATAAGAATAACAAAAATGCTTGTGCTTGTTGAAAGCAGGAAGAAGCCTAATGTTAACACCAAAACACCTGTTACAAGGCAAATCCCCTTTTTTTCTGTTGAAAGCTTAAGAAGGGTTACAATACAAGCCAGAGTAATTATAACAACCACCACAGCAGTTATTATAACAGAGGGCTTCAAAAGATTTTCTACGCCGCCGTTATCGGGAATAACCACATACTGAATATATGTAAGAAGATACGGATAGAAAACCTGGAACGCAACTATTGCAAAGCAGAATGACAAAAGCGCAAGATAGAGCCTTGAGTTTTCTTTTATAACAGAAGGTCTGAAGCCGTAAAAAAGGTCTGACAAATAGTTGGATGAGCTTTGTGTCTGCAATGTGCGAGGCGGGTCTTTAATAAGAAACAAACCGACTACACCGCACAAGGTTACTACAACACCGAGCCCCAAAAAGAAAACCTTATAGCTGATAGTGCCCGCCTGAGCGAAGCTGCCTACACCGGTTACGGCAAAGGAAGATATTGTTCCGACAACTGACAAAACTGTTTCAACAATGGGCCTTTGCTTTGGTACGGTTACATCTGTTACCCAAGCCTGAAACGCCGCATCGTTACTCGTTGAGCCCATAAAGGTCATTACAATATCCATAAGAATAACAAACCATACCGTACAGCCGAGAATTTTTGCTTCATCGGTAAGATTGAGCAGATTTGCCACATTATCCTTTGTGATAAATCCGAACATTGCGGTAACGATACCCCATAAAATATAGCCGACAGAGATAAACATCTTTCGATTTTTAAGCTTGTCACTGAGGGCACCCATTACAAAAGTGGTGATTACTGCCGCAATAGCAGACAGCGCCACCATACGGGCTACGGCAGTTGTTGCTTCCATTGAGCCTCTGATAGCAGATTGCGATACATCGGCATATATTTCATTAGTGATAAAGGTATTGAAATACATATTTTCAGTATTCCAAGCAATACCGCCCATAAAGCAGAAAAGAGTGATTATAAACCAATTCTTTTTGCTTAATTTTTCTTTAACCATACTTTTCAAATCCTTTGTATGAGATTTTTATTGTGTGCTTATTCAGGCAAAACCTGATATGTAACATCTTCAAACTGCATTGTTACTTCTTCTCTTTGGAAGCCTTCCATATCATATCTGTCTGAATAGAAATTATATTTATCTATGGCAAATGTTGTATCGGGCTTGCAGGTAATCATAGTACAGCCTCTCTGTGAGCCGAGCTTATCAATGCCTGAATATGCGAAATAGTCAACACTGTAGCCATAGCTGAACTGAATGCCTTTGTATTCAAATGTGGTATTGTTAACATGGTCGTGACCGTTGAACATTGCCTTTGTTGACCCGAGCTCAAGCATTTTTTCAAAAAGGTCATCCTCACCGTAACCGCAGCAGACCTGCCTGCCCTGCTCACCGATTATGCCCTCAATATATTTGAAATTCTCTGTATCTTTATAGCCGTTTTCACGGAACTCAGTCCAGGCATCGTCCATTTCAACCAAAGGTATGTGGAAGAAAGCAAGAGATTTAACCGTTGCATATTGCTCAAACAAACCGCCGTTTACATCGCCCTGAATTGCTTTAATTGCTTCGCGGTTTTCTGAGTTCATTCGCAGAACTTCTGATTCATACCACTTCACCTGATTTGGATGAACATTATCATAAGTGCCCTTGATGCTTTCAATAATGTTATCTTTGATATAAGCCTGAGAATCAATTAAAATTATGGCCTGAGTAATGATTCCCTTTGAATTTTTAACTTCAACGGTGTGATTGCCGTAACCGTCAACATCTTCAGGGCCTGACTGAAACAGACAATATTTATATTCTTCATTTTCATAAAACAAGCCCAGCGATTCTCTGTCAAAATATGAATACGCCTCAGCATCGTGATTACCGAAATTAACATCCCAATAAACTCCGAGGCCTTCCATAAGGTCAGCAAAAGCCTTTGCGCCGCTGTAATTATTGAATGTACCTGCTCTGTACGGCACAGGGAAAGCTATGTCACCCGTTGCAATAACAAGGTCCGGCTTTTCCTTTGTTACCATAGCCGCAACTGCATTAAGCGCTTTTTCGTCAACAGATTTAGACATAAAACCGCCGCCGATATGAATATCGGTAAGTTGCATCACCTTGAAATCTCTGTCAGTTGTAAAATACCAGTTGCCGTTTTCATCCAATTCCGGAACAAGCTGATTTTCAATTTCAACCTTGCTGTATGAGCTACCCATTTTCAGAAGATGCTGAACCGATAAATAATTGGCGCCTGCAACCAAGATTGCAATCACAACAATTATTAAAGCAGAAATAAGCAAAGCCTTTTTACATTTTTTTGAGTTTCCTTTTGCCACAATAATTCACTCCTTTAACATAAAATACCATAAATATGAAATTCTAATCTGCGAGTTTGATTATATCATAAAATGAGAAAGAAAAACAATAGCAAATAAACAATATAGACCTATAATACACATTTATGATATAGTCACTTACAAAAAATCCGCACACAACCGTGTACGGATTCTCTTCAGAAATACTTATACCTTAGTTTTTTCGTTCTTTGATTTCATATAAATATATCCGACAATATTATAAATCAAGCTGCCAATTACACAAACAAAGCCAACGCTTATAATCATCAATTCAAAAGGCTGACCACAAATGCCGTGAAGCAATTTTTCAGCATCAAAAACAAGCCCCATAACCAACGGAAACAATAAAATCAAAACTAAAAGCAAATGCAATATTAACCTTTTACGAAGAATATATTGCAGAATAATATTTCTATCTTTCCTCTGCTGTTCAAGCTCCACATCATCTGTAATTCGATAAAAATTTACAGTACCATTTCCTTCAATTTTAGTCGCATTGTATTCTTGCTTTAAAGTATTTTCAATATCATACATATTTATCCGTTCACGGGGCAATGAATATGTGAAGAAATATTTTGTTATTTTGGTTTTAGATTTAACAAATTCAAAATTGCGGATACCGTGTATTCTATTTAGTCTCCAACCATTTTCTTCCAAATCAGAAAGCTCTTTTTCAATTTCTTCTAGCTTCCAGATTGGATGAAAAAACCTCTTATTCATAACCTCACCTCAAATAAAACTGTAAAAATAGAAATCAAGTACAGACAACGACAAGAACCATAAGATTTCTGTTAACTGAAAGAAATGAATTACTCAAATTGACCAGCAACTATCCATAAAGCGTGTTACTCTGTGCGGAAAAGCTCTGAAGAAATCGTCTGCACCGTTTTTAAGCTCAACGCCGTCGATATAAGACGCCGTCTGTGCCGTATGGCCCTCACCGGCAAGAAGAAGCCTTGCGGCAGCAGGCGCAGTGAGTGCGATGTCATAATCCCCGTCTTTTCTTCGGGTAACAGTGCCTTTGCCGCTCTTATATTCAACATCAAATATGCCTTGATTCTGTTCAAAACTATCAAGGCTTAATATACTGAATTTTCCGCGCTGTTCGGGATATACATTGTTTTCAAGCAGCTTTTCAAGATTATATATTCTGCCCGCATAGCCGCCTTCATTCTTGTATTTTACGCCGTCAATTCTGTCTGTAAGGCAGGCAAACGGCGAACCCGGATATTGCTTTTTTACAACAAGAGTTTTCACAATGCCGTCATAATTGCGAAGAAAGCCGACAATTCCTTTAAGGGCATCAGGAGTCAGCACAAACAGCTCTTCTACAATGAGCTCATCAGGTCGTTTAACCGTAAAACGAACATACCCGTCTGCTTCACCCGAGTGACTGCGATGAATGTAGGTATAATCTGCTTCTTCAAGCGGTCGGTTGCAGAAGTGCTTTTCATCTTCCCTGAGAGTCATAAGATTTTCCTGAAAAACGCATTTATTGTGTAAATCACACAGCTCTACAAGCTGTTCACCTGTGTAAAGCTCAACATCGTTATTATGAGGGATATGAGTAAGATTAGAAAAAGGAACGCTGAGTGTAAAAAGACAGTTGAGGTTTGCATAGCCGAATTTTTCATAATATGCAACCGAAAACGGTGAAAGAAAACCTGCAACAACATCACTTTTTACAGCAATTTTGCCTATTTCATCAAAAATTGCCCTCACTGCACCCATTCCGCGAAATTCGGGTTGACTGCACACTCCGCTGAGAACAAGCGTGTTGATTAAATTTCCGCAGTAGTTGCATTTGAAATCGAACAATTCAACGCCCGCTATAAGCTTCCCTTTATAAAAAGCTCCAAGAACAGGCATATCAACTTTATTATCTTCATCCTTATTGAATTTCCATATAAAAGATGCCGCCGATATTTTATGGTAATCTACAGCTTCCTCGGGCTTTATCAATCTTACTTCCATAACAGTTCTCCAGAAAATTTTTTGTTGGTTATATTATAACATTCATTAAAAATAAATCAATACAATGGAATTCAAAAGTCAGGATGTTGATTAAAATCTATTTTTGAATCTTAACCCCTTTATAAATATAGTACGGTTTTGAAAATATATAGTGTCCCTCCTTTTGTGCTGATTTCAGATTATCTATAAACTTATCATATTCTTCTTTGCTGAGAGTTCCTGTATTTTCTTTGTAAAGCCATGCAATATCCAAACTTAAATCATAACCGAATGTACCTTCTGCATATTCAGTTTCAATAACATTGTGAACAGTTACAGAACTTTCAAACAAATTGCTCTTATTGAAGTAGCCATACATCCTTCTGCCAATCCAGCTGTCAAGGTCATCCATCCAAGGTTGTTTTGTTACGGCATAAGCGTGAATTGCTTTTGAAATAAGTTCTTTATTTTCTCCGTTATATGCAACACTGTCCCAATCACAGTTTACGCAAATTACAATTCCGCCGGGCTTTAATATTCTGTGAATCTCACTGACTAAAAAGTCTTTATCTGATACACATTCAAACATATCTTTAGTAAAAACAAAATCAAAGGTATTATCATCAAAATTTAGCTTCTTTGAGCAATTCATTACTTTAAGTTTAATTGGCTTTTTATATTTAACATCCTTAAACCATTTGTCGGTTATATCTACTCCTACAGCTGACTTGATTTTGTTTGGAAAGGCTTTTAAAAAAGCTAAAAGAAAAGTTGCATTTTTACAGCCTAAATCCGCAATTACTGCATCATCAGGTAAGTTTATTTGCTCTGAAATTGCTTTGAATAATGTCTTATATTTAAAATTGTTCATTTTTGTTATTCCTCCAAATAAAAAAATACTGTTAATAGCTATATGCCATTAACAGTAATATAAAAGGTAATCTTTTCTTTATCACTCTATCAGGCACATAGCAATTCAAGCCTGTACCCGAATAAGATACAAGCTATCTTTGTCTGCGTCGAATAGTGATAAAAAACATACCGATTTACTCCCTAGAGATTTTCAACATAGTAACATATATTTTTTGAGTAGTCAACCATATTATGACATAAAAAGAAAAGCCATCCGACAGTCTGAAGCACTTCCGAAGAAGTGCTTTTTCTGTGATTATGTAACAAAAATCAAACTAAATAAAAATTGTTTTATTTCATTCAAAAATGTCAATAACTAATTTGCGGATTTCTTCTATAGCGATATTAAATATCTGTCGGATAATTCTTACAGCTTTTTCAAGGAGGCTTTCTGTTTCAAGAACTGAATCCTCTCCGTCGCCTGAATAACAGCCGATATTGTTGCTTGTTATTTCGTTACCGTAAAAATCTTTCATGCAACCATCCTCGACCTTAAAGCCTGCACCGATTAACGGTGAGCCTTCTGCAAGCTGATATGCTTTTATCGGGTCATCGCCACCCACAAAACCCGGAAGTGTGTTTAATGCATCCTTATCAAATGCCGGATTGAAAGTATTGTAATAACAGTTGTTAGCAAATACATTATTCCAGATTTTCATTTCGTCGTTAGTATAATAAAACTTATGTCCGTCTTTAAAAACTATAATATTGTTTGCAAACAATGAATCATAAATTTGAGTCATCTGAAATTCCGGACAATTGATTATTGTGTTATTATAAAAGCTGAAATTCCATTCACCGTCAGACACGCCAATTTTGTTTCTGCCCTGATTGTCATTGACGGACAGACAGTATCTTACTGTGTTACCTCTGTTGCCGCCGCTGGCAGGATTGTTGCACATAAAGCGCATATTATCGTGCGAATAAATATATTCGTATGTACAGTTGTATGAGCCGTGGTCAAAATCCACTGTCATTCCGTCACCATAGTTCTTCTGACCTGCTATTTCGCAATAGCTGAAAGTACATTTTGAAGAATAATGAGTCCACATTGCAGCGGTAAAGTACAGAATTTCTCCGTTTTCATCAAGACCTACTCCCTGACAGCAGTCAATAGCACGGCAATGGGTTACCAAAGCTCCGTCGCAGCCTTCAAGAACAACCGCTTCACCGTCCAAATTGTAAAATTCACAGTTTTTTACAAGTGCATTCTTGTTCAGGTCCTGAGAGCCGGTGAAAAATATACCGTTACCAACATCGTATATTTTACAATTTACAGCTTGAAAATCATTAACGGGATAAGATGAACCGCCATAGCGTTTAATAACGATTGCTGCTCTGCCTGAAATGGGACCTTCGGTATAGTTATCACGCGTAGTCACGGTGTAATTCTGCATATCGTGAAAATCGCAGTTTTCTATTCTGACACCCTTTGATTCCTTTGTAACTCCATCAACCCAGATGCCGCCACCGTTGTGCGCCGTAATCTCAAAACCGGAAACAGTTACATAAGAGCAATCAAAAAGCTTCATAACCGCATCCCTTGCATCCGTATTAAGATGTGGCTTTTCACCTTCACCGTAAGAAGAAATAGAAATGGGATTATCTTGTGTTCCCGAACAGGTAAGCGTAATTGCACAATCGTAGTTTCCCCCTGACTTAAAGAGAACCTTATCACCTGCTTCAAGGGTTAAAGATTTGATATTATCAATGGTTTTCCAAGCGGTAGTTTCGGACAATCCCGTGTTTTCATCATTGCCTGATACACTATCAATATAATAAGTTGTACCTGAAGCAAAAACAAAAGGCATTGTACTCATTGTAATTATAATTGCAAGAATAGTCGATAAAAATTTTTTCATTAAATTACCCCTTAAATTTTATAAGATAATTATAGCATTGAAATACAACAAATACAACCAACAAACAACAAAACCTTTGCAATAAAGAAAGAACAAATCCGAATTTTTCTCTTTGTTTTTGATTTACTTATTCTTTGATTTCATATAAACATATCCTATAATATTATAAATCAAACCAAATACGACCAACATAAAACAGAAAGCCAATAATACGGATTCGAAAAACTGACTAATAATATCATTAAGCAGCTTTTCAGGATTTAATATCAAGCCCATAATTAATGGAATTGAGAAAAGTAATAACAACAATAAACAACATATCATTCTTTTAAAGAGATAGTGCTGTAAAATAATATTTCTGTTGAAAATTTGCTCCTCAACTTCACCTTGCTTTGTGATTCGATAAATTTGTGTACCACCAAAATTTCCTCGAATTTCAGTAGCATTAAATTTTTGTTTTAATGTATCTTCAATAATATACATATTTATCTTTTCACGAGGAATTGAATAAGTGAAGAAATATTTTACAGATTTAGGTTTAGATTTAACAAATTCAAAATTGCGGATACCATATATTTTATTTAATCTCCAACCATTCTGCTCCAAAACAGAAAGTTCTTTTTCAATTTCATCGAATTTCCATATCGGATGTAAAAATCTCTTCTTCATAATCTCACTCCTTAGATGTGCTAATTATAGCATAACAAATCAACCTTTGCAATCCGTTTGCCGTCAGGCAACTTCATTACGCAGTACTTCATTGCATAGCACTTCATTTATCATAAGATAACTTCATTCATTTATGTCTTTACAATGAAGTTCAAGTAAACTTGAAATGAAGTTTGTGCCACAAATGTCACAAAATGAAGTTATGTCCTTCGGACATAAATGAAAAAATCCAAGTCTTTCGACTTGGATTTTTTGGCTCCCCAAGTTGGACTCGAACCAACGACCCACCTCTTGCGGTGCCCAAAATTTGCTAACCGCTTGGAGCGCGGGCAAATTTTGACCGCTGCGCCATCCTCGCCTCGCTTCACCTCGCACTGCGAGAGCTTCGGCGATGATGCAGTTAACAGCCGTATGCGTCTGTGGAAACACAAGGTTGTTGATTTGAATCAATTAAAAGGCAAACAAAAAAGGGTTCAGATTTATAATAACTTTTTGATATATGTCCTTTACGCTATCTGTGATTCGTAACTATTTAACTGTTCCTCTTCATCGGTTGATACACGACAATATGCCGCAACACGAAGTTTGGTAGCTGCAGAGTTATTTTTAATTAACAATGGATTCGCTTCAATTTTCGTTACTCTTTTTTCTAAATTAACTTGCATTTCCGGCTCCTCCATTCGTTATTTTTGCATTATTTATAAAAACAGTAATAATTCTACCATCAGGCTGAATTATAATCTGCTTTATGTACTCTTTCATAACTCTGTAATCAATTTTATTAACCAAAGTAATTTCGTCCTTTAATTCTTCTGTCAGTTCCCCATTATCATAATCACAACAATCAAACCGTACTTTTGCTCCT
>JAFTWE010000024.1 GCA_017465465.1 Clostridia bacterium
TTGCTTTGTCGATATCAAAGAAAGTGTTGTACGAACAAGGCTTCCTGTAAGGTACAATCCTTATGCACCGAAGCCTGAACGATGGCTGTCTTTTCTCGACGAACTGCTTTATCCGGAGGATATACCGACACTTCAGGAGTTCATAGGCTATTGCCTGATACCGAGCAATAAAGGTCAGCGAATGATGGTTATCAAAGGTAACGGCGGTGAAGGTAAATCGCAGATAGGTGCTGTTATGACAACACTTTTCGGCAGCAATATGAAAGACGGAAGCATTGGCAAAATCTCCGAGAACAGATTTGCAAGAGCAGACCTTGAGCATATTCTGCTTTGTATAGATGATGACCTTCGCATGGAGGGACTCAAGCATACAAACTACGTCAAATCCATTGTAACCGCACAAGGAAAGATGGACCTCGAAAAGAAGAACAAGCAAAGCTATCAGGGATATATGTATGCAAGACTTCTTGCTTTCAGCAATGGTGACCTGCAGGCTATGTTTGATAAAAGTGACGGCTTTTTCAGACGACAGCTTGTACTGACAACCAAGGACAAAAACGCAGAGAGAATAGACGACCCTCATATAGCAGATAAAATGCGTGAGGAAATCGAAGGTATATTCCTGTGGGCTTTTGAAGGCTTGCAGAGATTACTCTCAAACAACTTTCAGTTTACCGAGAGTGAACGGGCAATAAGCAACCGTGAAACGGTCAAGCGTAATAATGTCAATGCAGTTGAATTTATGGAGTCTGACGGCTACTTCGCATTCGCAGAAGATAAGTCTATAACCTCAAAAGATTTATATGAGATTTACAAACTGTGGTGCGAAGAAAATGCCTTGTCGCCTATGAGTTCAAGAAGCCTGAGCGATTTCCTGATTGCCAATGAAAACAAGTACGGTATTAAAAGCAGTAACAATGTTTACAACAGAGAACACCGCAGAGTAAGAGGCTTCATTGGCATGGAGGCGACGGCATCACCATTTATGAATAATCTGTATGGTTCATAAATGGTGAGTGTAAAGTTTTACGGAGTACAGGGTGGTTTTACAAAAACAGCCCTGTTGGGTGGCAATTCGCAAATTGCAGGGCAAAGCCCTATAACCCCCTCGGAGAGCGCAACAGCATCTTTTGATAGCCTTATGGATGTCAAAAGTGCTTTTGCGTTACTCTTGACAAGAGTAACAGAACTTTTTATAAGGTTTGTAGATTATAAAAACAGAAGGACAGTGATTATATAAGACGAACAATCAGTATATGCGTAGGTAAAGGTTCGGTGAAACACAACAGCCGTAAGTTCAATGCAAAGAATACAGACCCCGAAAGAACTCATATGAACACCGAATACTGCAATGAAAAAATCAAAAATGTGTATCATCAACTGTTTGATGAAGCACTTAAAAGATATAACGATAAACAAAAACGAGCCGACAGAAAAATAGAAAACTACTATGAAAAAATCCGTTCGGGCAAGCAGGAAAAACCGTTTCATGAGATTATCATCCAAGTTGGTAACTGTGATAATATGAATTCAAAATCTTCTGACGGTGAGCTTGCGGAGAGAATACTTGATGAGTATTATCAGGATTTTCAGAAGCGTAATCCGTACCTGAAAGTTTTCTCTGCTCACCTTCATATGGATGAAGCAACACCACATTTGCATATTGATTTTGTGCCATTCACTACAAAAAGTAAACGAGGACTTGACACAAGAGTTTCACTAAAACAGGCTTTGGCTAATCAAGGTTTCACCGGCAACTCAAAACATGAAACTGAATGGAGTCTTTGGGTAGAGTCTGAAAAGGAAGCACTTTCAAAAGTTATGGAACGGTACGGTGTTGAATGGGAGCAGAAAGGCACTCACGAAAAACACTTATCTGTTTATGATTACGAAAAGAAAATGCGTTCACAAGAGGTTGAAAGGCTCACAGAAGAATCTGAAAAACTGAATCTTAGGGTTGAAGAACTGACCGAAAAGGCAGAAGCATTGATGCAATTTGAAAGTAATATCAGCGAGATAGCGGAAAATTTTTATGAATACGATGAGTTCAAATTACCCGAACCGCCGCCTCTGATGACAGCAAAAGTTTACAAGTCAAAGTTTGTTGAACCACTTTTCAGAAAACTTCTTGACCTTACCAAGACTGCAGTAAGAAAGTGTTTTGAACTGCAGAATCAGCTTAATAGTATAAAACTATGGGGTAAGGCTGATAAGGTCAATGCAGGGCAAATATTGACTGAAAATCGCACCTTAACTGAACAGAATGAAAAGCTCAACAGAGATGTTCAGAATTACAAACTGCTTCGCAAAATCTTCGGTGATGAACAGATTGATTCTCTTGTGGTCAAAGCAAAAGAAACCGAAAGAGCAAATCGTCAGGCTCGTTACAGAAAACCAAACACACCTGTTCACAGAACAGACAGATAAGAACAGGGTTTAAGATGTAAGAATTTGGAAATAATAAAAATAACGTAAGGAAAGGTAGGTATATTATTTTAATGGAAATGGAAGTCTCCGAAAAAGACCGCATTGTCTACTATTGGCTAACTAATGAAGAGAAAGAAAATACAGAGTTCCGACAGGCTCTCAAGCCTCAGTATGGCGAATGGAGCAGAAAAGGTTATAAGGTCTGTGTATTTCTTTCCGGCAGAGATAATCTCGTGGATTTAACAAAAGAGCTGTTGATTCACAATAAGCAGGTTATGGCCAAGAGAAATGTCAGACGTGCGATGGAAAGAGACAGATAATTCTCAATCCGAAGGCAGAATTTATTTCTGCCGGATACATAAGACTTCCGAACTTATGTAACAACTTCCAGCAGTTATTTAAAAATTATTTCCTTTTAACGGTTGAAACGAACAGCATTGTGTGTTACAATGTTGTTCGTGAAATCGTGAATATAAAAATATAACATTGGTGGTGAAAAATTGAGCGTAAAAAGAATAGCAGCTTATTTGCGAATCTCTGTTGATACAGAAAAAGACAGAGATAATACCTCTATCGAAAATCAGCGAAGAATTATTAAAGCGTATATCAAGCAGACATTTCCTGATGCAGAGGTTGATTATTATGAAGACCGTGACCGAAGCGGATATACCTTTGAGCAGAGAGAAAACTATCAGTTAATGCGTCCTCGTTTGATGGATGGTTATTATGATATTCTTATGATTAAGGATTTTTCTCGTTTTTCCCGTCGTAACAGCAGAGGCCTTGTTGAGCTTGAGGATTTGCGTGACGCAGGCGTTCGTATTATTTCAGTAAGTGACGGTATTGATTATCCGACTTATGACGATTGGAATAATATTCAGGTGCGATTCCTTCTTAATGAAATGCCTGTTACTGATGCTTCCAAAAAGGTTAAGAGGGTTGTTGAAATCCGTCAGAATAGTGGCAATTGGATTTGTGCAGTACCCTACGGTTACTATATTGTTGATACAAAAAATATGGTTTTTGAAGTTGATGAAAGCGCTGCTGCAGTAGTCAGAAAAATTTTTGAGCTTTATAACGACGGTTGGGGCTATAAAAAAATTGCTAATTATCTTACGGAGCAAAACATTCCTACTCCTCGTATGATTGAAAAGGAGCGAAAAGAAAAGGATGCTCAGCTTCGTAAAATAGAAAAGGAAATCAAGATTAAAGCAAGCAATGTATGGGCTGTACCGTCTATTAACGGTATTTTGCGAAATGATTTTTATATCGGTACTCTCCGACAGAGGAAATATACACGAACAAAAATCAACGGGCCCGACAAAAAGCTTGATGAAGAGGAAAATATAGTTTTTGAAAATCATCATACACCTATTGTTGACGTAAAAGAGTTTATGAAGGCACAGCAGAATCTAAAGGCAAGAACAAGGTCAAATTACCGTGGTGTAAAAAAATACGATACTACTTATTCAGGTTTTCTTTTCTGCGGTGATTGTAACAGTCCCATGTTTTCAATGAGCAGACCTGATTTAGCTCCTGCTTATGTTTGCGGCTCGTATCATAAGCGAGGTCTGAAAGGCTGCACTTCTCATCATACACGCATTGATTTGCTTGATACACTTATAAAAAAATACATCGAACGTGTTATGATGAACGCCGATGCAATGATTGCCGAACTTGAAAAAGCAATTAAGGATGAACCTGAGATGATGGAAAAATCTGCTGATACAGTTGCTAATCTCGAAGTGGAGTTAGCAAAAACAAGAGAAGAACTTAAGGCAACTCAGAAGCAGAAAATCAGAGAACTTATGAAAAATCAAGGTTCTAACCGTGATATTATAGAAGAAACCTATGAGGAAATAGAAGAGGAGCTTCTTCAGAAAATTGAAGGTCTTGAAAAGCAGATTGAAATGATAGTTGAAAAACGCAATACTGTCATTGAGGTTAACCGTATTGCAAAGACAGCTCTTGATATTTTCCGTGATATTCTTGAGAAGCCAAATCTTGATAAAGGTGATTTAGGCTTAATTCTTGACAGAATTATTGTTCACGGTGATGAGAATCCCTCAATTGATATAGAGCTGAAGGCTGATATAAAAATGCTCCTCGAGGCAGGTACCCTTACAGATGAACAGCTCGAGGAAGCAGGATACAGAGGTACCGTTGTAAATTTTGATTGGGACATCGGAAGTAGCTTAAAAGCCACAATAGTCCAAAAGGCTAATCGCCAAAGGGACAAGGCTTTCGGTGTCAATGTTATATGTGGCGGCGACGGACTTAACATATTTACAAAGAATATGCCGATTTACAATGAAACAAGAGTCACCTGGAACGAAGCTTCCGGTATTCTTTCAGACGGTTCGGACGAGCTTACCCCTAAAGGCTTCACTTATTCCGTTATTGATGTAGGCAACGGTATTTATGTAGATTTCTATAATCTTCATGCTGATGCTTACGGCGGAGAAGGCTCAATCGCCGCAAGAACAAGCCAGTATAAACAGCTTGCCGAATTTATACAGGCACGCTCTGCCGAAAACGACAGACCTGTTATTGTTACGGGCGACTTCAACAACTATATGCACACTCACGAAGATAACGGTGCACTTTATGAAACCCTTTACCGTCAGTGCGGCCTGAAGGATGCCTGGATAGAATACCACAACAACGGTGACTATTATAATATGTATAATTGGCACATCACAGGTCTTCCTGCCTGGGGCAACTGGGATTCTGTTGAAAGGTTTATGTACAGACCCGGCGGCGGTGTTGATGTTGTTGTAAGCGATTTCAGATATACTGAGGTTTGCGATGACAGTGGTAAAGCAGTTTCCGACCACTCCTCTGCTGAATGTGAATTTACATTTATAAAAACCGATGACTTTGCTGAAAACACTCAGGAGCTTCAGAAGGTCGAAGGAGGAAGTAATTTCCTTCGCAGCATTAAGTGGATTTTTAAGGCTTTGTTTATGGTTCTTTCAGATATCAGAAATCTTCCCGAATTGCTGAAGGAATTTGCATAATGAAATAAAAATAACGCCATCCTTGAAACAACACATTTCAGGATGGCGTTTGCTTTTGCATTAAAGTCGGAAGAATTTAAAAAATGCAGAACGGACAGCACTGAAGTGCTGCCCGTCTGAGTGGTGCGAGTGTTCATAAGGGATTTACTCAAAATACAAGTAAAACCGGCTTCAAACATAGTATTCTACACTTCTGCTGTTGCTTAATAGAGAAACATATGGAGGAATACATAATGTCAAATATCATTGAAGATTTTTATTACGGCAACATTGAGCCGCAAGATGTCAATTCAGAATTAACACCCAAGCTCAAGAAGAAATTGAGCAATCTTGCCGAGAAAGAAGAACAACTCACAGCAAGACTCGCTGGTGAGGATAAAGAGCTGTTTCAAAACTATATAAGTGCATATATTGAGTTTTCGATAACAAGTAACGCTGACAGCTTTATATCAGGCTTTAGACTTGGTGCAAAATTTATATACGATACATTTGTTAAGAATACGAAAGGATGAATGCCCTATGAAAAGCAATACAAATATTCAATATAGACAAGTTGGAGATTTCAACATTCCTAACTTTATCTTACCGCCCGAAGAAGCAAGTGTCAGGCTTGGTAAATGGGGAATGTTACATAAGGATTATTTGCTAAAAAATAAAAAGGTGTTATTTACAACACTGCTTACCCAAGGCAAACTCTATCAGCACTGTGCTGAAGTCGAAACTCAGGCAAGAGATATGTTTGACACTCTTGTTGACCAGATGAAAAACGCAGAAGGTGTAACCGAGCAACTGAAAGAAGAAAATCAGTTGGAATGGGTGTGCCGTATGCAGAACATTAATGCAAGGGTTAGAAAAATTATTAATAACGAAATTATATTTAAATAAAAATATTTCGATATGGTTAAAGTTTGAATCGGACTCCAAATTTTATAACTAAAGAAAAACCAAATAAAAAGTACAATTCCGTCTTCTGCATTTGTAAAAACAGAAGGCGGAATTAAGTGCTGCAGGAAATATTGGTGCAGACAGTTCTTGAAATCATTATGTTGAGCAGATTATGCGGAATGTCCTGAATTCAAATGGCTTATATGTGATTTCTCCGGAACATTCTCCGATATACTCTTCAAGGGGTGAAACCTCAGTGATTTTTGCGTCGTGTGTAACATTCATAACAGTTTTTCCGGGAATACCGTAAGGCTCATAAACACGCACGATATATCCGTTGCCGTCTTCAGCAGGCTTGATACAATCAACGATAAGACCTTCATTTGAAAGAGTAACAACAGGCTTTTCATTACTTTCGCCTTCAAACACAACAAAAGGAGAATTGAAAAGATATGCTTCCTGAGCAACCTTACCTGCCGATAAACCACCCATATGAGGATAGATTGAATATGCAAAATCGTGTTCACCTGTATCACGGAAGCGTGTAGGATTGTCAACGTTGCGCATAAGAGTTATAGTCATATCGTTGTCAATAACATTGTGACCGTATTTGCAGTCGTTGATAATTGCAACACCGTAAACATCATCTGACAAATCTGTGAAACGGTGAGCAGCAAATTCGTGCTTCCATTTTTCGGCAGGTGTGTTCGGATGGGTGTTACGTTTTGTAATGCCGTAAGCAATTTCGTAGCTTGCATGAGCAGAAACCACATTTACAGGGAAAGATGCCTGAAGAATTTTATATTTTTCCTGCCAATCAACGTGAGAAACTACGTCAACCCTTGTAATGTTTGCATACGCAATAATATCCTGAGTAAGAACGGTGTTGTTATGCTTTTTAGTAACCCTTACCGTCACACGCTCGTCATTTATATCAACAAGCGTAATTTCATTCTGCCAATTCATATCAACAGGACGCATTTTGTATCCGTCATCAATATTCCATGCATCCTCATGCTCGGGACCGTCCTTATATGTAACAAGGTTGTTAAGGTTGTCACCGACAAACCTATCTGCACGCTTGTCATAGAAATCGCCGAGAGTACCGTCCTCACGGATAATGAATGTAAAGAAGGGCGTTTCAATGCTGATTTTTCCGTTTTCCTTGTTTGCTGTAATTGCTTTTTCAGTATGTACAACTGAAGTTTTGTGATATGTTCTTGCACTGAAGCCTGCAAGATTTTTTACATATAAAATACAGTTACCGTCTGCATCTGTAATAACATTTGATGTGTTTTCTCCGTCCGTAAGTGCACAGCTTTCATACTTTTTGTCAACCTTTACGTATGCACTGCCGACAAATGAGTTTGGGTTATAAACTGTAACCTTGTCCTGTGCATCATCGCAAAGAGTATCAGTGACAAGCTCTTTTTCTTTTTTCTCTGCGAATACAAAAAGCTCTTTGTAGATTTTTTCTGCATCATCATAAACTGTATCTATAGAGCTGCCGGGAAGAACATCGTGGAACTGGCAAAGAAGCAGATCCTTCCAATGCTTTACAATTTCATCATATCCTGCATCCTTACCCTTGAGCTTTGCAAGAACTGAAAGCAAGTCAAGTCTGCGAAATGCCATTTCAATGTAACGGTTGTTGCGTTTTACATCGGCAATAGTTGTATATGTGCCCTGATGTGTTTCGACCGAGAGCTCCCCTTTCCACACAGGAAGATTTTCACGCTTTTTGTCAAGTTCAGTGAAATAGTCCTCTGCTTTTCTGATTTTCACCTCAGGCATACCGGGAACTGTCTGAAGCAGACGGTAATTCTTAAGCATTTCATCGGTTACACCGCCACCGCCGTCACCGTAGCCATAGGACAGAAGAACGTGGTCCCATGTTTCTTTTTGCTGAAGCTTATCTGAAACAAGGCTGATATTTTCACAGTCAATTGAGTTGTTGTAGCAATCTTTTGTGATAGGTACTGTTGCGTAAAGATTACTTCCATCAATACCTTCCCAGATAAAAGCATTATAGGGAAATTCATTGGCATTCTGCCAACGCACCTTGGTTGTGTAGAAGCTTTTCATTCCGCATTTTGTGAAAATCTGCGGAAGTGATGCGGGAAAACCGAAAGAATCGGGAATCCAGCAGACATCACTTGTTTTGCCGAATTCTTCTTTGAAGAACTGATGTCCGTAAAGAAACTCTCTTACAAGTGATTCTGCACCTGAAATATTAAGGTCTGATTCAACCCACATAGGGCCTACAAGACGCCATTTATCTTCCTTCACACGCTGACGGATCTGCTCAAAAACATCAGGATAAACTTCCTTGATATAGTTATAGACCGAGGGCTGTGAAAGCGAAAACTCAAATTCATCGTATCTGTCCATAAGGCGGAGCTGATTAAGTGCAGAACGGCCTGATTTGCGGATTGTATCCTTGAAACGCCACAGCCACGCAACGTCAATATGAGTAGAAGCAACGCAGTCAACGATACAGTCATCGTTTGACAGCTTCAATTCTTTTAATCCGTCAAGCAATTCCTTGTGAATTGCGATAATATTTTCAAGAAATTGGGTGTAGTCAAGGGAATTGTCGCTTTTACGGATTGTATTTTCAAACAAAGTGTTGACCTTGGCTTTCGTGTAATCATTCTTGATGTACTTTATAAGGCCACGGACAAAATCCATAGTATATGAAAAATCTGCAATTGCTTTATCTGCAATAACATACTGAGGATTTTCAACAGGTCTTACCATTCTTTCATCATTGCAGAAGGTACAGGCATATATTTCAAGCTCAATGGCAATTTCTCTGTCGTACATTGAGTCTTCAAGGTAAACCCTGCAGCGTTGTTCACCGTTGTCCACACCTGCAAAGCGTTTTCCGTCAATTGAAACAAATGCTTCGCAGTTGCAGGGCAATCTCAGTTCAAGATAAGCTGACTGGTGTTCCTGCGGCTTTTTAGGTGTGAATACAGTTTTCATCATACATGTTTTATGGTCGCAGAATGTAATGGTATCAGTATAATCTGCCCAATCTGTAAGAGGAATATATGTTTCCCTGTCCGCATAATCAAAAATTCTGTACTGCCATGCATCAATGGGGAACGTTTCCATAATCGCTCTGTTACGGTACAGCCATAAATTTTTGTCAATCATTTGTTCTACCATAGGTATCACTCCTTGTTTTTTGCATAGGTTTTTTGTTTTATTGTAGCTTTTGGAACAAAACATTTCATTGTTTATTTTTGTTTTATTATTGTCTTTTTTTGCTATGCCATTGTTTTTTATTGCAATAAACAATCAAGCGTAGTGAAATAAAATTCAACACAAATAATTATATTATCAATATCAATAAAAATCAACATCAGTTTAAAAATACAGATGATTAAATGAATACGATTAAAAACGCAAAATTCATTAAAGAAAATGCAGATTTCAGTACAGTCGTTTCCGTTTTCATCAAGGCTATAAAGCCCGAAAAAGCAATCGGTAAGGCAACACTTTTCTGTTCTGCGCTCGGCTCTTATGAAGCATATATCAACGGAAAAAGAATCGGTGATTTTATTTTTGCACCGGGTTGGACAACCTATGGCAAACGCCTTTATGGGTGTGGGACAACAGAAACGGTAACCTTCAAACATTGGAGGTTCGTGCATGGATGGACGAACTCGGTGTTCAAAAGAATTATGTTGCAAAAGACGGTTCTCAGCTGATTCTGTTGTAATTATGCTGTAACAAATAAAAATCAAAA
>JAFTWE010000017.1 GCA_017465465.1 Clostridia bacterium
CCGCCGGTCATAAACTTAGTTGTTCCGGAGGTCATCGGAACGGTTTTTATTCCACTCGCATTATTGGTGTTACCAATTGGTTCTACATCCTGCTTGCTGCCACCTGTGCTGGTTTCTGAAATAGCAATAACGCCGCCGTCAAAAGCATCTGACTGGTCATTATGCAACTCAGGCCAGGTATCTGACACAAATTCATAAGAGAGCTTTGCATTTTCTGCGTGGTTATATTTAAAATAAAGCTTACCGTAAGTATCAGTTGTTGCTGTTGCTGTAGCAGTGTCGTTGGTTGCGCTAATATCATTGTTGACATAGAGTTGAGCAAAAAGATGAGAAACATTTTCACTCCAACCTGCGATTGAACCGTAAGTAGCCGCAGGAGTGGTATAAATAGCTTCGGGTACATAGAAATATACATCTGCGCCAAAAGAACCGTTAATACCTTCAACAATTTTTTCAGAATAGTCTCTGAGGGCAGTAGCAGACTGCATTGAATGTGCGGTAGGGTCACACAATTCTTCAGCAACAGCCTTAAGCTGACTGCAGTATGAAGCATAAGTATTTGCACCTGAGTAATAATCGTTCATATTGCTCGCATCAATAACTGAGCAAAGCGCAGAGTTATACTGCCTACGGACTGTTTCATGGTTGGCAACAGTTGTGTAGAGGCCAACGTTTGAAAAACAGTGGATAGCGTGGTCGTTAAGGGTTCTGTTACGGTCGGTCTTTGACTTAAAAGCAATCTGAAGAAGACCGTCTGTTGTTAAAACAGGGCCGTTGATTTTATAAAGACCTCTTGTCATTGAATTCAACTGTTTTTCGCTGGTTCCTGAGGTGTCAACACTTACAGAATAACCGGTAAGAGAGTCTTCTTTAAAGTTGGTCTGACTCTTAGACATAACCTTAATCCAGTTAAGCTCGTTTGTTTCATTTCCGTAATAAGAATAAAGGCATAACCAACCAACAGAAAGGTTAGGAATCTGAGCATAGTTAGCGTAACGGGAACGGTCTACAGTGATATAACCAACACCTGTTGACCAACCCTCATTACACATATTTTCACGATATAAATTTGTATGATAGGTTACAGAGGGAACACCGTTATCATCAAAGAAATCTTCGTTTGAATAAGCGGAAAAGTCATTGGTAACAGCATAAGCATCTCTATCTGTACTATCTCCACCGTCACGGTCGTAGCGAGCAGAAGTTGCAGCTACACCGCCCTGAGAAGTAGTTGTGAAATAAGATGATGTGTCTACATGAGATGTTCCCAAACCACCGGCAACGGTATAGTTGTTTTTGTCATTAACCTGACCTACAAAGCCAACAAGGGGGGCCATTTTACGGTTGTCATTGGTAGTTTCAATAAGATTAGACTTAGCGTTACCGCCGGCAACATCTTCAACACCTGTTACAAATGAAAATGCTTCCTGTGTTGCGTCATCGTCTGAATGCTGCCAGTCATAAGTGATACCTGCCTGCAAAAGGGTAGGGGCATAGATGCCCGTGTATGCAAATGCAGTACGGGTTACATTTTTGCCGGATTTTCCGGGAGCACTGTATTCAATTAACCATTGGATAATGTATACACCATTCTCTAAATAGCCTGAAAGAGAACCTGATGTAATAGCATAGTTAAGAGTGCCGCCTGTTGCGGATGCAATAAGGGTTGCGCCACTCGCACGGGTACCTGTGCCGTCATTTCCAAGGCCTGCATAAGTTTCAACATTGGTACTGTTGATAGTCAGGCTCTTTGACGCAACCTGACTTCCGCCATTTTCGCCCTTTTTATATACATTATTAACATACAGTGAAACATAAGCGGCGTCATCATTTTTAAAATAAACACTACCGCTTGTATCAACAGGATTGGTTACCGCACCTGAACTGTAGCTAAAGTTTTCATAATACTGGAAAGCAGAAGAGCCTGCTTTGAGGTAAATGGTTTCTGTTGCATAGACAGTCTGAGCTGACAACGGTGTTGCCTGCTCTACAGTTTCAACCTCTGCATAAGCATCTGACTCGACTCTTAACAAGTCGGGGTCAAAGATGAAGAAGGTTGTTGCAACAAGCACGAGAGCGAGAACAAGGCTCAAGCCGCGCTTACATAACTTTTTTATCATAATTATGACCTCCCTAAAGTCACCGCCACGCGTGCTAAACTTTTCAGCCTGACCAACCTACTTGTTTTAACATTTGTAACGTTCTGAAAAATTGCATAGGTATACTTTTACACCTATAGTTGTAATACATAATAACAGATTTTTTCAAAGCCGTCAACAGTTTTTTAACATTCTTGTCAAAATTTTTCACACATTTTACACATACCAAAATTTGGCTCTACATATTGTGTTTTGGCGTTTTGCAAACCACATTTGCACAGGTTTTGCACAATTAAAAAGCCTCCCCCGAAATTTGGGGGAGGTGGTGAGCGTAGCGAATCGGTGGGGGCGTTTTTACCCCCTCAGTCACTTCGTGACAGCTCCCCCTAAGGTATGGGGAGCCTATTTTATCCGCTTCTTGACTTCTGAATCTATATATTCACAAACTCCATAAAAGTTTTTATCTACATCAACATTACATACTCTTATAACATCTATATCTAAACTCTGTATTTCTGCGGTGCGAATTAAATCTCTCTGTGCATTTTCCTGAATATAATGGTGTCCGCCGTCAAGTTCTATAACAAGCTTGGCTCTGGCACAGTAGAAATCTGCAATATAATTACCAAGCGTTGCTTGCCTGCGAAAACGAACAGGGTAGGAGTGCAAAAATTCGTACCACAGCTTTCGTTCCCACGGAGTCATACTTTTGCGTAACTCCCGGGCAAGAGGAAGATTGTTTTTGTTGTAATTTTTCATAATTCCTCCTGAAAAATCAGCCTCCCCCGACTTTCGGGGGAGGTGGTGAGCGTAGCGAATCGGTGGGGGCTGAGGCTTATGTAAGCGCTTTTGCGATTTTGGCGAGGTCGTCTTTGTCGAAAAACTCGATTTCAAGGGTTTTTGCGCCCTCTTTAACCTTTACCTTTCTGCCGGTTGCCTTATTTATGGCAAGCTCTACTTCATCAAAATATGTGTCACGCTTTTTGGGTGCTTTAGGCTTTATTTCTTTTTTAGAATTTTTAGCCATTTTTTCAATTTCGCGAACTGAAAGGCCCTTGCTGATTATAATTTTAGCAACCTCGAGCATCTGAGCTTCGTTTTCAAAGCTGAGCAAGGCTCTTGCGTGACCGGGGGAAAGCTGTTTATTTTCAACCATTGACTGAATTTCATCAGGGAGCTTTAAAAGGCGCAGGGCATTTGCCACTGCAGGGCGGGATTTGCCCACCTTCTGCGCGGCTTCGTCCTGAGTGATAGAAAGCTTTTCCATCATATATTTATAGCCGAGAGCTTCTTCAAGGGGGTTCAGGTCTTCACGCTGAAGATTTTCAACCATTGCAAGCTCAACGGTTTCGCTGTCGTTCAATTCCTTTATAACAACGGGAACCTCGGTAAGACCCGCCATTCTTGAAGCTCGCCAACGCCGTTCACCTGCAACGAGCTGATATCCGCCGTCTTTTATCGGGCGGACAAGAAGCGGCTGAATAACGCCGTGCTTTGCGATGCTGTCTGCCAATTCACCGAGGGCAGATTCGTCAAAAATCTTTCTCGGCTGCTCGCGGTTTGGCTCAATTTCCATTATTTTAAGCTTAACAGGGGTCTGTGATGACTCCTCAACAGAATTATCTGCAAAAAGAGCGTCAAGCCCTCTGCCTAATCCACCTTTTTTAACTGCCATAATTTACACACTCTTTCTTATAAATTCATCTGCAAGGTCGTTATATGCCTGCGCACCCTTGGAGTTTTTGTCATAATACATAACGGGCTGACCGTAGCTGGGAGCCTCAGAAAGCTTAACATTCCTCGGAATCGGAGTTGAATAAACCTTTTTTGGGAAGAAGCGTTTAAGCTCCTCAACCACCTGATTGGTAAGGTTAAGTCTGCCGTCATACATTGTGAGCAGAACACCCTCAATGTCAATCAACGGGTTATAAAGGCGCTTAACCTGACGGATTGTTGCCATAAGCTGTGAAAGACCCTCAAGAGCATAATATTCACACTGAATGGGAACAAGAACGGAATCTGCCGCACAAAGGGCATTGAGAGTAATCAAGCCGAGAGAAGGGGGGCAGTCCATAAAAATATAGTCATATTCCGCTTTCACAAGGGCAAGAGCCGTTTTAAGGCTGGATTCACGGCGGTTGGTGTCTACCAATTCAAGCTCTGCGCCTGCAAGGTTCATATTTGCAGGGAGAACATCCACGCCTTCAAACTCGGTTTTGTGAATAACCTCTCTGGCAGGAGTGCCGTTGATAATTACATCATAAGAGGATTTTTCAAGCTCACGCTTGTTAAGACCCATTCCGCTTGTGGCGTTTCCCTGAGGGTCAATGTCAACAAGGAGCACTTTTTTACCCTTTGCGCCCACTGCGGCGGCCAAATTCACGGCAGAAGTGGTTTTGCCCACGCCGCCTTTCTGGTTAACAACTGCAATAACTTTTCCCATATATATCAATTCCTTTGGTTTCTTTATCTTCGATTTAGTTTACCTGTCAATTATACATTCAGCTATGTTTTTTGTCAATGTTTCACGTGAAACACTTATGTATCCTCACCACATATTCTACGAAGGAATCTGTTTCTCTGTGGGCGGAGTCTGCACAGATTCCGTTTTTTCTGATTGTTTCAACGGCTCGGTCAAGGGTGTTTATGATGATTTTAACATCCTTAACGGCTTTTGCGGTTTTCTTTTTAGGCTTTGGCTGTGGCTCAGTCGGGGCATTTTCAATAAGACCGTCTATAAGAAGCTCGGTTTCTGCAACATTCAGGCGGTTGCTCACAACGGCTTCAACAACGCTGCTCATCAGCTCAAATTCAGAAAGACGGAGCAACGCCCTTGCATGGCGCTCGGTAAGTCCGCCTGTGATAACCCTTTTTTGAATTTCGGCAGGGAGCTTTAATAATCTGAGCTTGTTTGAAACTGCAGAGGGGGATTTGCCAAGCTTTTTTGCAATTTTTTCTCTGTCCATACCGAATTCACGGGCAAGCTGTGATATTGCCGCCGCCTCTTCAAAAAAGTGGAGGTCCTGCCGTTGGAGATTTTCAATAACGGCAAGAACGGCAGATTTTTCTTCGCTGACCGTAACCACGATTGACGGAATTGCCGAAAGTCCTGCCATTTTGGAGGCTCTGAGCCGCCTTTCGCCAGCAATAAGTTCAAATCTGCCGTCACCAAGCTCTCTGACGGTTATGGGCTGAAGCAAGCCGTTCTGATAGATGCTCTGAGCCAGCTCCTCCAAATCGTTCCATTCAAAGGTCTTGCGGGGTTGGTGTGGATTGGGGCGGATGCTGTTGACGGGGATTTCCACCACATCGCCGCACCGCTTTAGTTTTTCGCTGAATTTTACCATTGACACTATCCTTTCTAAAATAAAAGCTGTACGCTACCTTGAAAGTAACATACAGCCGAAAGGATGTCCAGTTTTTTTCATCGGGCAATTTCGCCAAAAAAAGACTTATGCAAGAGGCTTTTTGGCAATCTGTGCCGATGCTCTCGGATATTTTGGCGGAGTTTGCGAAATCTTTTTAACGCAGAGAATACTTCTTTCACCGCAATCGGGGAGAGTAAACTCCTTAGCGGCATAAACCTGACCGCCCAAAATTTTAATTGCACCCTTGGCGGTGTTAAGCTCGTCAGAGGCCTTTGCACCTTTCATTGCGGCAAAAATTCCGCCAACCTTTAAAAAGGGAAGGCAATATTCCGAAAGGGTCTGCATATTTGCAACAGCTCTTGCCGTAACAAAATCGTACTGCTCACGGAACTTTTTATCCTTGCCTGCTTCTTCAGCGCGGGAGTGAACAACATTGGCACTGAGCTCAAGCTCATCAACAACGCTTTGAACAAACACAAGGCGCTTGTTGGTGGAATCCATAAGAGTAATTTTAAGGTCGGGGCGGGCAATGAGAAGCACCACACCCGGGAAGCCTGCGCCTGTTCCCACATCAATGAGCCTTGCGCCCTGAGGGATTTCTACCTCTTTGAAAAGTGAAAGGCAATCGCAAAAATGCTTTGATACGATTTCATCAGGCTCGGTTATTGCGGTGAGATTTAAGGTCTTGTTGGTTTCAACAAGCATCTCGGCATATTTGTCAAATCGGTCAAGGCTTTCGGGAGAAAGGTTTATTCCCATATCTGCCGCCATTGTTTTGAGCAAATCTTTATTTATCATCACTTGCCCTCCTTTTCAAGGTAAATGAGCAAAACAGAAATGTCTGCAGGGCTTACTCCTGAAATTCTTGAAGCCTGACCAACACTCTTTGGTCGGATTTTATTGAGCTTTTCTCTTGCTTCAAGGCGAAGCCCGATAATTTCATTATAATCTATATCTGCCGGCAAAGTGCGCACCTCAAGGCGGTGCATCTCATCAACCTGAGCTTTTTGCCGTTTTATGTAGCCCTCGTATTTAATATCTATTTCAACCTGTTCAAAAATTTCATAAGGCAGGTCGGGGCGGGTGGTGTCAAACTCACTGAGCAATTCATAATTAAGCTGAGGTCTTTTAATAAGCTCTGCAAAACGGACACCTGTGGTTATGGGAGATGTTTCACGTGAAACAAGTATCTCATTAAGCTTGTCGCTAGGGCTGATAACTGCTTTTTCCGCACGCTTACGCTCAATTTCAATAAGCTCAATCTTTTTAAGGTATTTGTTATATCTCTCTTCGCTTATAAGACCAAGCTCATAGCCAAGGGGAGTAAGTCGGCGGTCAGCATTATCCTGACGGAGGAGCAGACGGTACTCGGAACGGGAAGTCATCATTCTGTACGGGTCAGAGCAGCCCTTTGTAACAAGGTCATCAATAAGAGTGCCGATGTAAGAGCCTGAGCGTTCAAGAATAATCGGCTCCTTGCCCTGAACCTTTCTTGCGGCATTGATGCCTGCAACCAAACCCTGTGCCGCGGCTTCCTCGTATCCGCTGGAGCCGTTGAACTGACCTGCACCGAAAAGACCGCTGTGCTCTTTAAATTCAAGGGTAGCATCAAGGGCAGTGGGGTCAACACAGTCATATTCAATAGCGTAAGCTGTTCTCATCATCTGTGCATTTTCAAGACCGGGGATTGTGTGCATAAATTCTAACTGCACATCCTCAGGCAAAGAAGAGGAAAGACCCTGAAGATACATTTCCTGAGTGTTATATCCGCAAGGCTCAACAAAAATCTGATGCCTTTCTTTTTCGTGGAAGCGGACAATCTTATCCTCTATACTGGGGCAATAACGAGGGCCTTTGCCGTCAATTTTGCCGCCGTAAAGAGGGGAACGGTGAAGATTATCTAAAATAACCTTCTTTGTTCTTTCATTTGTGTATGTAACATAACAACACATTTTATTTTCTATTTTAGAATTATTATCAAAAGAGAAGGGAACAATTCTTTCATCGCCCAACTGCTCTTCAAGCACCTCGGTATTAACGCTTCTTTTGTTAACTCTTGCAGGAGTGCCTGTTTTAAATCTTCTCAAGGGAATGTTCATTTCCTTAAGAGATTTTGAAAGCTCCTTTGCAGGGAACATTCCGTCGGGTCCGCTTTCGTAGGCAACATCACCCACATAAACCCAGCCGCCGAGGAAAGTACCCGTAGCAATGATAACACACTTTGCTTTATACACCGCTTCGAGGTTTGTTTTCATAGTCCACAAGCCGTCGTCGGTTTTTTCTAATTTAACAATTTCAGCCTGACGGATTTCGAGATTTTCCTCACTTTCCATCACCTGCTTCATATATTCGGAATAAGGTCTGCGGTCAATCTGCGCTCTGAGAGAATGAACGGCAGGACCTTTGCCCAAATTGAGTATTCTGCTTTGAAGAGTGTTGGCGTCAGCCGCCCTACCCATTTCACCGCCAAGGGCATCAATTTCACGCACAAGATGACCCTTTGATGTTCCGCCGATTGATGGGTTACAGGGGAGGTTGCCCACCCAGTCAAGGTTGACGGTAAAAACTCCCGTGTCTGCTCCGAGGCGTGCGGCGGCAAGCCCCGCTTCAATACCTGCGTGGCCCGCACCGATAACGGCTACTTCATAAGTTTTTGCAAAATACTCCATACTACTTTCCTACACAAAAATTACTGAA
The DNA here is from genome assembly GCA_017465465.1 of Clostridia bacterium. Classification (GTDB taxonomy): domain Bacteria; phylum Bacillota; class Clostridia; order Oscillospirales; family Acutalibacteraceae; genus CAG-488. The sequence goes on from JAFTWE010000017.1 coordinate 8,165, forward strand.
TACTTTATCTACAACTGCCTGTGATGCTTTTTCACCTGTCAGCTCTAAAAGAGCAGAAACCGCATCATCAATGCAAACCCCTGCCGCATCAAGAGTAACTCCCATTGAAAGGGCATTTTCTGCCTCGGTCAGGGAATCAACCGCCTTAAGGCAGCATTGACGCTGACGCTCGTTTGTGAGCATTGCCGCATTGGGGTCAAAATTTTTAGTTCCTAACATAAGGGTGATTTTATCTTTTAATTCCTGCAAGCCGCCGCCGTCAATGGCGCTCATCTCCACAGGCTCACCCATAGTTTTAATTATATAATCTCTGTCGATTTTTGTCGGTTTATCTGTTTTATTAAGAACAGGAATAACAGGCTTACCCTCGCAAAGAGAGATAAGCTCCTTATCCTCCTTAGAAAGCTCGTCACCTGAATCGAAAACTGCAATAACTATTGCGCTTCTTCTGATTTTATCGCGGCTTCTTTCAACACCGATTTTTTCAACGGTGTCACCTGTTTCACGGATACCTGCCGTATCTGAAAGGCGAAGAATACAGCCGTCAATGTTGACCGTTTCTTCCACCACATCTCGGGTAGTGCCCTCAATATCGGTAACGATTGAACGGTCATAACCGGTGAGCAGATTCATAAGGGTGGATTTGCCTGCATTGGGCTTGCCGATAATTGCCGCCTCAACGCCTGAGGTAACAGCCATACCGCTGTCAAAACGGTCAAGAAGCGAGTTGATTTCACTTTTAGCATTTGAAACGGTTTTAAGAATTTCAGCTTCATTGAGCTCTTCAATTTCTTCATCGGGGTAATCAACCCAGGCAGAAATATGAGCGCAGATTTCTACAAGAGAATTGTTGACCTCGCTCACCTTTTTGCTAAGAGAGCCTTCAAGCACATTCAGCGCGGCGCTGACTCCCTGCTCACCCTGAGAATTGATAAGGGTCATAATTCCCTCTGCACCCGACAAATCCATTTTGCCGTTTAAAAAGGCTCGCTTTGAAAATTCGCCCGCCTGAGCAGGCTCAGCTCCGCAGTCGAGAATAACCCTAAGCACCTTTTTAACCACAAAAATTCCGCCGTGGCAGGTGATTTCTACAACATCCTCACCGGTAAAGCTGTGAGGAGCTTTAAAAACAAGGCAAACAGCCTCGTCAACAGGCTGTTCACCGTCATAAATTTTACCGTATAATGCCTGATAGCCTTTTAAACTGCAAAGACTTTTGCCCCCTGCGGATTTAAAAGCTCTGTCGCATATTTCAACCGCATTGCTTCCCGACACTCGGATGGTGGCAATTCCGCCAACTCCTGCAGGGGTGGCAACAGCGGCAATGGTTTTACTGTTTGTCATTGCTGATTCCTCTGGCATCACCGTTCATAGCCGAAGCGATAACGCGTCCGTCAATTTTCATTTCTGAAAAAATTATTTTTCCTTCTTCGTTGTATTTAACCTCGTAGGTGTAAAGAATTCCGCGGTAAAGCTTGCCGTTTTCTTTTTCAACGGTGAGCATAGGAATTTCAAAAAACGGCTCTCTTCTTCTGTTGCCGTTGTAAATTTCAAGAACGGTTGTTCCGCCGACAAAGGCAATCACAAGAGCAAAGGTAATAATAAGTGTTTTAACAGCAAAGCCTAAAATAGACTTTTTGCGAGGTGCTTTTTCCTTTTTCTTTTTAAAGTTTTTCTTTTTGTTGCTGAAGTCAAGCTTAATGCTTCCTCCTGCAACTCTTATGGCAATTCTCTCATAAGCCGCCTTTGCAGGGCAATCTTCAAGATTTGCAAAGCCTGTGGAGGAGGCATAGGCAATAGTTTTATCCTCAGGAACAACTCCGATAAGCTGAGCGGAAACTGAGTCGATAGTTTCATCCACATTAAGATATTTGCCGTTAATTGTAGATTCCTTATCAAATCTGTTAATAACAAGCTTCACTTCTTCAACGCCTGCATCATAAAGCTCGTCAACTGCTCTTGCCGCAGCTCTTACGCAGACCTCATCAGGGGTTGAAACAACCAAGCCCTTATCTGCACAGCTTGCCGCCAGAGAGAATCCGCCTGTAATTCCTGCAGGGGAGTCAAAGAGTATGTATGAATATTTGTTATCAAGGTAATCTATAAGCTTTTTAAATTCTTCACAGGTGTATTCTTCTTTAAACTTTTTGGGTGCGGTCAGATAATCCACACCGCCGCCTGAACAAACGGCATCTTCAAATTCGCAGTTACCGCTGAGAATATCACCCCAGGAATAAAGGGCGTTGCTGTCGGTGCTTAACATAAAGTCAATGCAGCCCTGAGCAATATCGCAATCCACAACCAAAACGAAATTGCCGTTTTTTCTTAAAGACATGGCCAAGCCTGTGCAGAGCGAGGTTTTACCCGAACCGCCCTTGCCGGAAGCAATTATAATTTTTTCAGCCATCGTTTCCACCTCTTTTGAACAGCCAAGCTTAACCTATAAGCTCACCTGTCTGATTATTTATTGTGCTGTCCTGCTGGGACTTGAAGTATTCTTCATAAATAGCCTGCGCAACGCTTGAACAGCTTGCACCTGACTGACCGCCCTCTATAGCAACAGCTATTGCAATTTCAGGCTCATCATAAGGGGCAAAGGTAATAAAGAAGCCATTGGTAAGCACCTTTTTTGTTCCGTTGATGTTATGCTCAACCTGGCTTGTACCTGTTTTTGCGGCGCAGTCCACAACCTTACCTATTCCGTTAGTGAGGGTGTAAGACTTTGTAACAACCCGTTTCATACCCTGCTGAACAATTTTGATATTCTCAGGGCTTATACCTGTTTCAACCGCAACAGACGGCTCTTTTACCAAAACAGATTCAGACAAATCAAAGCTTTTGATTTCTTTGATTATATTAACATTATATCTTGTGCCGCCGTTGGCAATGGTGGCGCAATAGTTAGCAAGCTGTAAGGGAGTAAAAAGGTTAGCCGCCTGACCGATAGCCGACTGCAAGGTAAAGCCGGGCCGCCAGGTCTGATTGATAGATGTGCGGTAGCTTGGAGAATCAAGCACGCCTGTGTTTTCTTTAAGCTCAATTCCTGTCGGCTGACCAAGACCTAAAAGCTCTCGGTAGGTGTTCATTTTTTCAACACCCAAATCCTGACTGACCTTGTAGAAAAAGATATTGCACGAATCCTGCAATGCCTGCCTAACATCAATGTTTGAATCGGCGTGGTTTGCAATGCAGCTGAAGGTCATATCAAGGTATCTGTATGAATAGTGGCAGGAATGAGAAGTATTTTCATCAATAACGCCCTCTTCAAGCGCTGCAATGGCAGTTGAAGGCTTTGAGGTTGAGCCCGGGGCATAAATGCTCTGAATAGCTCTGTTCCAAAGGGGCGATGCCTTATTTTTAACAAGCTTTGAATAGTCGTCGGTGTATGTGGTTATGTCATAAGACGGGTATGTTGCCATGGCAAGCACCTCGCCTGTGTTGCAGTTAAGGGCAACCACAGCTCCGCCGTGAGGAACAAGAGATTCAATAGAATCGCACTTTTCTTTCAAAGCATCCTGAGCTATCTTTTGCAAGGGTGCATCAAGGGTAAGAACAATGCTGTTGCCGTTTTTAACCTCTTTAGTGTATTCGGTTTTAACCGCTCCGTCAGAATTTACGGTAACGGTTTTTTCTCCGTCCTCACCTTTAAGGTAATCTTCCATAATCTGCTCAATGCCGCTTTTGCCCACAACATCATTCATGGCATAGCCTTTTTCCTTAAGCTCGGCATATTCCTCGGCATCAATGGCGCCAACCATACCGATAATGTGGGGGGCAAGGGTGCCGTCAAGGTATTCACGGTATGTTTCAATCTGAACATCCACACCCTGATAAACTGAGCTTAGCTCCTTGATATAAGCAACTATACTGCTGTCAACATCCTCAGCAAATCTGTACGGATTGGCAGAGTTAAAAACATTCAGCTTCATCTGGTAGCAGACTGAGGCTATGTTAAGAGCATCCTTCTGAGAATAATTCTGAAGCTTATATTTTTCAATAAGCTGCTTCATACAATCCTCGGCGGTTGCGTAACGGTTGAGGTCAAGCATATCTTCGCCAAGCATTTTTTTAATTTCATATTCGCTCTCGGGAACAAAGTCATACTCACCGTCAGCATTTATATAAATAGGAAATTCATTTATCCACTCGGCATAATTTTTTTCAAAAAGATTTATAAGGGAGAGAATAATTTCATTTCTCTTTTCCTGCTCTTCATAAGAGGGGAATTCGGTTGCATCAAAAATAATTGCATTGCCCTGACGGTTGCCCACAAGAACATTGCCGTTTCGGTCAAGAATTTCACCTCTTGTGGCATTAACATTGCTCACCGAAACAGAAGCAGAGCCTTCAAGAGCATACTGCTCACCGTTTACAATCTGCATATTAAAAAGAAGGGCGCCGAAGCCTATAAAAATTGCAACAATCAAAAATACGGTAACATACTGCCTGCCCTTTTTTTCGCTGTTGCCTCTTTCTTTAATTCTGGTTATCTTGATTTTTGCACTGCCTGCATCAAAATAATCCTGAGGGTCATCATCAGCTTTAATTCCTGAAAAAATACCAAAAAACATTAAAAAGCCGCAAAGAAACGAAGATAAAATAACGCTGTGTTTATTTTTTCTTCTTTTGAGTTTCATTTCTTCACCGACTTTCAGTTGATTTTTTAAATATTGCCCTTATTATCCAATAAACAAAGGGAACAAAAAGCATTGTGTAAAAAACGCTGGCAACATAAACATCAGAATAAGCATAGGGGATATATTCTGCATCTGCCGAACGGTAATTTATTAAATAAAAAAGAGTGTTATAAACAAAAAGGAAAATAACATTTAAAAGCAAGCAGGTTTTAAGGTTGTTTCGCATAAGGCGGGTAATAAGAACACCTGAAAAATATCCTGCCGCCGTAAGCATAACCGAATGGAAGCAAACAGTCTGAGAAGAAAAGGCATCTGTAAGCACCCCTGCAAAAAGCCCGAAAAACATACCTGCAGTTTCTCTTTCAAACATACCGATGCTGATAACCACAGGCACCATAAGCATTGCAGGAATTCCCCAGGGCTTTGGAAAAACAGCTTCATTGTTCCACAATAAAAAGAAAACAAGAACCGCCGCCGTAAGAATTATACGACGGTTGCGGATAAACTTTTTTTCAGCCTGAATGCTGCCGTTTTCCATAGCTTTCTCCCTTTATTCTTCGGTCACTTCTCCGATTCCCTGACCTTCAAAATCAGTTATAACAAAAACCTCTGTCAATTCAGAAAAATCAACATTGGATTTAACTGCTCCGTAATATGAAATATCGCTTTGAGATTTTCTGATTTCTTCAACTGTGCCCACAATCAAATCCTTAGGATAAATTCCGCCGATACCTGTGGTATAAACAACACCGCCTGAGGCAATGTTACTGTCTTTAGAAAGACCGGGGAGTTTAAAAACCGTGGTGTCAATTCCCTCTTCAAAGCCTGTTACATATCCAGTTTCATTGCTTCTTGCTTCATAAACCGCAACACTCACATCGGGGTTAGCAAGAGTTTTGACTGTGCAGTTGGTAAGAGTAACCTCTGTTACAATTCCAACAAGGTTTTTGCCGAAAATAACAGGGTCATTTACTTCAATGCCCTTAGCTGAGCCCTTGTCAAGAATAAAAGAGCCGTAAATATCAACACCGTCTCTTGAAAGAACTGAGGCATTTTCAAAAATATAATCAGGATTTTCTTCCTTAACACCTAAAAATTCTTCATAAATTTTAAGTGTTCTTTTTGTGTTTTCATAATCTGCCAGCTCATACTGAAAATCTGCAATTTTTTGCTTGAGCTCTTCATTCTGCTTTTGCAAATCTGCAGAGGAGCGGAAGTTATCACAATAATCGTTAATATAATTTCCCACAGCGGTTGAAGCCTTTTGCAACGGGTGGGTCAGGGTTGCAAGAGCAGAAGAAAGAGGGGTATTGCCTGAATGAACAACGCTTGCAATAACAGAGCCTAAAATCAAAGCCGCTATTACAACAAAAAACAGTTTAAACGATTTACTTTTAAAAAATCTGTTCATAGCAATCCCCTTTCATAGATTTTTAAATAAAATTAAAGCTTCTTTTCAAGGCAAACACCAATACCGTCTGCGGCGCAGTCAATGGGAGTGTCTGCAATTTCAACAGGAATATTAAGCTCTTCTTCAATAAGAGTGTCAAGACCTCGAAGCAGCGCACCGCCGCCTGTGAGGGTAATTCCATTGTCCATAATATCTGCCGCAAGCTCAGGCGGGGTGTTTTCAAGGGCTGTTCTCACAGCGTCAATAATCTGCTTAACTGCGTCAGAAAGTGCTTCACGCACTTCTTCTGATGAAATTTCAACATTAAGAGGAAGTCCGTCAACAAGGTTTCTTCCCTTAATATCCATAGCGCCCTCTCCGTCATAAAAATAAGCGGAGCCAAGCTTAACCTTAATATCCTCAGCAGTTCTTTCACCGATTAAAAGGCCGTATTTTTTCTTAACAAAGTTAATAATAGCCTCGTCCATATCGTCGCCTGCTGTTTTAATTGAAAGTGAAGTAACAATATCCTTAAGAGCAATAACGGCAACCTCACTTGTTCCGCCGCCGATATCCACAACCATACTGCCTGTTGCGCTGGTAATGGGAAGCCCTGCACCGATTGCAGAAGCAAGGGGTGATTCAATGATGCTGATATATTTTGCGCCTGCTGATTTAACTGCGTCGTTAACTGCGCGGCGTTCAAACTCGGTAACACCTGAAGGAACGCTTACCATAACCCTTGCTCTGTTAAAGGGTGAGTTATTGATTGCTCTTTTAATAAATCTGCGAAGCATTTCTGCCGTTGCATCAAAGTCTGCAATAACACCGTTCTGAATGGGGTGAAGAGCAACGATTGAGCCGGGAGTTCTGCCAATCATTTCTTTAGCCTGGGTGCCTACGGCAACAACTCTCGGAGGGTTAAATCTCTGGTCAACCGCAACAACAGAAGGCTCTCTGATTATAATTCCTTTACCTTTAACAAAAACAAGAACATTAGCGGTACCCAAATCAATACCGATATCCTGTGAAAAAAGCATTATACTACCCCTTTCTTACTCAAAATTTTTAAGAGTTACATGCTCGGTGATAAACTTTTCTGCAGAAATCTTGTCTGCACATTCATCGCCTATAATAAGCTTGATGCCCACTGCGGCATAAGCGTGTGCAAAAGCATAGTAATAAATTTTGGAGCCTGAAGCATATTTGCAGCTGTATGCCTGAGCCTTTTTACCGAAAAGCTCTGTTTCATACTTTTTAACATCAGTTACAAAGTCAGGCTGAAGCATCTGCAGGTGAAGCTCAATAGCATAAGCGTTGTCAAAAATTACTTCAACATCACCTGTTGAAGATGATTCAAATGAAAGCTCGCACATAGCCTTGCCCTCTTCGGCGCATTTGCTGTCGTGCTGAATTCTGAATGAGCTGAGATTTTCTTCATAAGTCCAGTCAGAAGGAACATCTATAACAAAATATGCGTTTTCGATTGTGTTTTTATCTTTCTGATAAACCTCAGGGAAGGAAAACGGCTGAGTTACCTTTTCACCCTCAGCATTTGTAACCTCTTCAATAAGGTTTCCGTATTTATCCTGAACAAAGTGACCTTTTTTCATAACGGCAATATGCTCGTTACCCTCTTTATCCACAATAATTGTATCACCGCAAGCGGTAAAAGTTAAAACAATCATAATTAAAGCAAGCAAAATTGCAACTGTTCTTTTCATAAAAGACACCTACCCGATTTTATTATTATTCATCTTAAAAGTATATCATTACCCTGTGTTATTGTCAATGATAAAAACAGGAAGTAATTATAAACAAATTATAAAAAATTACCGCCCCGAACAGTGAAGTGACCCCCAAAGTTTAGACAAAATAAAATATTAAATTGATAGAGAATGAGTTCGGTATTGTACCGGGCTCATTCCTTTTAGTTTTAAGGAAATACGTTCATTGTTGTAGTAATGAATGTATTTCTTTAATTCATCA
>JAFTWE010000005.1 GCA_017465465.1 Clostridia bacterium
GCTTTATGAAATAATCTGTAATATTATCTTCGGATGTAGGAAGATCTCCCACAACTATAAGTTCCATAAGTTCTTCCTTTATTTCGTCAGACATTCCAATACCTTCAAAATAGCCGTCCGAACCAATCGTAATAATATATGATTCTTCGCCAACGACTTCCGTAAATGTGACCTTTTCCACGTTGTTTTCAAATTCGACGGAACCTTCCCCTCGCACAAAACCAAACAAAACAATGCCAACAACGGCAACAATCAAACAAGCGAGAATAATCATTCCCCAAATTTTTATTACTTTTATTATCAAGCCCGCAAGTTTTTCTGTATTGCTTACCTTTTTGTAGATAACTTCCTTTGTGTCGTTTCCGGTTAATTCATCCAAACTGACACTAAATACCTGTGATAAAACTTGTGCTTGCTTAATGTTAGGCGCAGTTTCACCAAGCTCCCATTTTGAAATTGTTTGTCTCGATACACCGACCTTTTCGGCAAGCTGTTCTTGCGAGAGGTTTGCCTTCTTTCTTAGTTCATAGACCTGTTTACCAAGTTCCATGTTATCAACTCCTTTCGCTATGAATTCTATCATTACCAAGCCGAAAACTCTACCAATTCACCTTGGAAAAGCCGCCCGTTTTCTTAACATTGCTTATTTTTATATTCTCTGCTGCAAACGAAGGCAGTTTTTTAGCGGACACCGCAGGAGCGGTGTCCCTACGCGATCATTTCAAACTGTGCGACAAATTCTTATTTGTCGAACCCATTATACCACAACCACATCACAAATTTCAATCCGTTTAAATACACCTGTTACATCAAAAGTAGCAGGTGCTTTTTTTATGCCTAAAATCGTGAATTTAGGTATATAAATACTGCGTCACATTTTTTTCGCAGTACAACTAAATTTTTAAAGAAAGGAGGAACCCCTCATGCAAACAACCAACCTTACCCTTAAGCAGTTCGCAGAAATCAAGACAATGATTAAAAGTCGATGCTGTAATTGTTATCAAGGCAACTGTCTGCTTCTTGATGACGGTGACACTCACACCTGTCCGCAGCTAATAACACCGAGCCATATTATCTGCAGATATTTTCTCGCCTGTGTGCTGCCGAGTGACAATGCTCTATTAAAAAGTGTCACAGGTCAAACACCTGTCGAAACAATTGTCTGTGCCTTATGCGGTAAGAAAACTGAGCGAACAGGCAGAAATCAGAAATTCTGTCCTGACTGTGCGAAGAAGAAACAGCGGAAAAGAAATGCAGAATATATGTCTGCAAAAAGGTCTCGTGTGGATGTTTATGATGCCGTAAAGCCGCCGAAATAAAGGCTCAAAAATGGCGGAAAGACAGCGGCAATATACTTTTATGTTGTTGCGTTTTAAAACATCCACACACAAATAACAAACATTATACAACAAAAATCTAAAACCCGAACAACCGAACAAACCGCAGCAAAGCTCTGTGCTATTGACTTGTGCTGTTCGTATTTGTAGCGAACACTGTGGCACACTGTACGGATAAAACCCGAACAGATAAATGCTTTGTGTTATTGAAGATTTGCAATGTCTGTACGGATGTTCGGAAAATAAATCCATTAATGAGGTGAAAATTTGGAAAACTATTTATACTATTCGGACCCGTTCTTTGCATATAACAACTCGCTGTATATTGAAAGGACGATAAACGGTAAGCCGGTAAATATCAAGCTCAGCAATTTCCTTGCAAGGATAACCGAGGACATTACCTGCACCAACGGAGCCGAAAACGAAAGATACCTTTCTATTGTCGGTACGGATGATAAAGGAAAGGACCTTCGCAAAATCACAGTACCCCTGAAAAACTTTGCACAGCTTGATTGGGCACAGGAGTATTGGGGCATCAACTGTGTTATCGAATCAGGCTACGGCAACCGTGACAATCTCCGTCAGGCTATTCAGTCAACAGCAAAGTACGCAGAGGCAAAAACTATTTACGGTACAACAGGCTGGTGGGAAACATCAACGGGTTGGCAGTTCTGTATGCCCGGTAACAGTAATGCAGAGGTTGAGCTGACAGAAAAGACAAAGGGTTATTCATTTAAAACTGATTCGGACATTATTGAAACAATGACAGTTATGAAAAACTTTCCTTACTCTGTCGCACCGAAAGAGATAATGTTACCTATGCTTTCGTACACATTAGTCAGCATACTCGGTACCTTTATGGCAAGGGCGGGTAAGGAAACAAAAACCGTAATTATGCTTTACGGCAAAACGGGCTCAATGAAAACAACGCTGTCACTTTTAATCAATTCTCTTTTCGGCAGGTTCAATGAAGATAATATCCCGATGAATTTCCGTGACACACCAAAGAGTATTCTGAACTACTGCTTCACTCTTAAGGACTGCGCAGTTATCATTGACGATTATCATCCCGGCTCAGGCAGAGAACAGTCAGCACAGGATGCAACCACTCAGGCTCTTATCCGAGGTATATGTAACAGAGAAGCAAGAGGTGCTCTTGATAAAAGCGGAAGACAGAGAGCTGCCAAAAGACCGCAGTGTAATGTGATAATGACTGCAGAGTATCTTCCCAATGTTGGTGAAAGCGGTGTCGCAAGATTTCTTTCACTTGAGCTTAAGCCCGGTGATATTAACCTTAAGGAGCTGACAATGTATCAAAAGGAAGCGGAGGAAGGAACATTATCACACTTCACTTTCCTTGCAACAGAAATGTTGAAGGCAAAATTTCTTGACAAAGAAAACGGAGTGAACGACCTTTTAGAAAAACTCAAAAGCGGTTTTCTTTCTAACAGAAGGTTTTACAAATCCAAAGCTGATGAAATGAATTTTCATATCAGACCGAGATTATGTGATGACCTTGCAAATATAAGAATAGGCTTTGAGCTTTACTGTGAAACTCTTTTGTACTATGAAGGTATCACAGCAGAAACAAAAACAGCAATGTTAAACGAACTTGATGAAATTTTATTAAGGCTCGCTGTGTCACAGCAGGCACTCACGGAAACAGAACAGCCGACAGAAATATTTATCCGTAAGCTTCGCAGTCTTATTGATGTGGGTAAAGTTAATCTTGTTGAGCGTATGATAAGACCTATTGATATGCCGAGAAACCTTGTCGGATATTATGACGATGAAAACTTTTATTTCGAATCCGATGCAGCTTATGCGGCAGTCATAAAATCCTGTTATGATGTCGGTGAGCATTTTCCTTTGACACAGAAAGCCTTAATCAAAGCTCTGAAGAATGAAGGAGTCAGCATCTGTTCAAAGGGAGAATGCACAAGAAATGTCAGAGTGTTCGGTACACCAAAGAGGCTTATCTGCATTTCAAAGGAAACCTTTAACAAGAGCTTACCACCCGAAGAAGAAACTGATGAAGACTTACCATTTGGTCCCGGTAAGATAATAACCATTGAAGAAAGCGAGCCTGAACAGCTCGCCTTTTCTTATGCAGCAGGTAATTAAACGAGGACAAACCAATGCCTGCTTTTAATGTTTGGATTTTGGTCCGAAGTTTAGCAAGCATTGGATTTGTATCCTCAAATCCGTAAAAACAGAGCGTTTTTACCACCACACCCCAACACAAAAATCAAAGAAAGGAGAAGTCCTATGTCAAAAAGAAAAAGAGAAATTGATTTTCATGTCTATCTTAATGAAGAAGAAAATGAAGTGTTAAACAAATTTTGTAAGGTTATGAAAACTGACCGAAGCAAAATTATCAGAGCAATGATTTTAGGTACAAGGCTTGTTGAAGCTCCGCCTGTTGATTACAAACATTTTATTATTGAGCTTCGACGTGTCGGTACTAATCTTAATCAGCTTACAGCTAAAGCAAATGCTATCGGTTTCATTGACCGTAATGAATGCAAGGAAGTTTTATCTGAGGTTCGTTCTCTTGAAGCTGATATAGCAAAATATTTTAAACCGGGCAAAGGGAGGTTCCAATAATGGCAGTTACAAGAATATGGCCGATAAAAAATAACATTCATCAGGTTGTGTCTTATGCTGCTAATAAAAGCAAAACCAACTTGTCAAAATACTCTGACCTCGTTTCTTCACTTCACTATGCCGCCGATAAGGAGAAAACAAATCTTGAAAGTGAACAGCGACTTCTTGTTGACGGCATTAACTGTGACCCCGATATTGCTGCACAGCAGATGATTGATACAAAAGAAATGTATGGAAAGACGGGAGGTATTGTTGCCTATCACGCATATATTTCTTTTAAACCCGGTGAAGTTTCACCTGAAGAAGCACAGCAGATTGCAATGGAGGTTGCGAATAAAATGTGGGGAGCTGACTATGAAATGGTAGTAGCTACCCACATGAATGCTAACTGTGTTCACTGCCATATCGTCATTAATTCTGTTTCAATGACCGACGGAAGAAAGATGAATGAAGACAGAGCTATGTACAAACTTTTCAGAAAGACGAGTGATGAAATCTGTCTTGAGCACGGACTGTCTGTTGTTGAAAATCCGAAAGGCAAACGAATACCCTACAATGTTTACAAGGCAATGCAGAAAGGTATCAAAACAAAATATGATTATATGCGTGAAGATATTGATTATGCTATTCCGAGAAGCAGAAGCATAAAACAGTTTTTCAGAATTATGAGTCAGAAGGGTTATTGGTTTGATGACGGAAAAATTGGTTACCGTACCGACAAGCACGGTGTTAAGCTTTCAAACCTTGGTGACGAATATTCTTATGAAAGTCTTTGGGATAGAATTAACCATCAGAGTCTTTATGAAGTGGATGAAAATTTTTATAACTACACCTGTGCAAATAATTATTTGCGCAACCAAACTTTTATTTACTGTTACAAGGGCTATGAGTTTAAAGAGTCAGCAGAGAGCTGCCGTCACCCTGAAAGCTTCAGCAGAACGGTTTCTGATTTTTCAAAATTGCTTGTAGGTGGTGCTGTACTCGGTGCACCTGTTGTTTCACTTTTATTTCTTGCTCTATTATTTGTGGGAGCAATAGCTGAAAAGAATAACTGTAATCCGCATCCGTTCTCACCGAAGATGAAATATTCTGCACCGAGAATTGAGTTTATGCATAAGCAAATTGAGCTTGCAATAAATGAAAAGCTTTATGACTTTGCAGAGGTGGATAAATTTATTTCAAGGACAGGCATCCGTATGGAGGAGCTGAAAACTCAGCGAAACAAAATTTACAACCAAATCAGAAGATGCAAAGCCCCGACGGCTAAGGAAGACCTTATTGACCGTCGGGATTTTCTTACGTCTGAAATATCTGCATTAAGAGAAAAGATTAACATTGCAAAACGTATTATCAAGGACAGACCGGGGCTTGAAGAAAGTCTTGAAGCGGAAAAAGCACTTATCCGTGAATGGTACTTCCCCGAAAGAGCTCAGGTCAAAGAAAAACATTATGAAGGGAGGTAGATGCTATGAATGCTGAAGAATTATGCAAGAAAATGCAGGAAGAGAAAAAGTCTGACGGTGATGATCATTATGAAGAAGAAATGTCATCAAGCGAATATGCTCATAAGTATATGGGCAGGCCAGGATATTCTGTAAGAAAACACTTACAGCTTATTACTGATGAACAGAAAAAGTATAAAAGAAATTATTAATTTTATGGAGGTAACTTATGTTGAATAAAAATATCAAATCACCGGTAAACATCCCGGTATCAAAAATTCATCCCTTTGAGGGAAATCCTTATAAGGTTCAGGATAATGATGAAATGAATAATCTTATAGGCAGTATTCAGGAGCAAGGTATTCTTACACCTATAATTATCAGACCTATTGAAAACACAGATGAATACGAGGTGATAAGCGGACACAGACGCTTACACGCCACAGTCAAAGCAGGGATGAAAGAAGTCCCTGCTTTTATTTATGCCGTCACCCGTGATGAAGCGGCAATTATGCTCGTTGACAGTAATCTTCACCGTGAGTATATTCTGCCAAGTGAACGAGCCTTTGCTTACAAATTGAAAGCGGAAGCTTTGAAGCATCAGGGTAAACGCTCTGACTTAACTTCGGTGCAAGTTGCACCGAAGTTAGCAACTGAACAGATAGGTGTAACGGAAAGTATCAGTAAAGATACGGTTAAAAGATATATCCGTCTGACATACCTCATCCCCGAACTGCTTGAGCTTGTTGATGAAGAGAAAATTGCTCTTACACCCGCTGTTGAGCTTTCGTATCTCTCCGATGAAGAACAGTATTCTCTTCTCGGTACGATTGAGGAAGAAGACAGAACGCCCTCACTTTCTCAGGCAGTCCGTTTCAAAAAGTTAAGTCAGGCGGGTGAGCTTTCTGATGAAAGCATTGAAACCATAATGCAGGAGGACAAAGCAAATCAGAAGCCTATGTTCAAGGTTTCTATGGAAAGATTACAGAAGGTTGCACCTAAGGTTAAGGACAAAGACTTTGAAGATTTTGTGCTGAAAGCCTGCGAGCATTATTACAGGTACCTGCTCCGTCAAAGAGACAGGGATTCACGATAAGGAGGTGATGTTTATTGAAGATTAATACAATTAAAAGAAATTATATTTCAAGCCTTGACGGTTTACCTTATCTGCTTACTTTGGAGATGGTGGCAGGTCTGACGGGATTTAATTATGAGACGTTAAAGAAATACTGTCAGAAAGGTACAATCAAGGCTCGAAAAATCGGAAGAGAATGGCGTGTCAGTCAGGATGATTTTCTCAAAATGGGACTCGGCACATTTGATGATAATGATGTTAAACAGTAATATTGACGTGAGGGGTGCGAAAGCATCCCTCAAATACTTTTTCAGGAGGACGAAATGAATAAGATTTATGTAGAAAAAAACAGCTTTTGTACCCGACTTTATATAGGTACAGATGCTAACGGAAAACCCAAATACAAAAAGCTCAAGGCTCAGACAGAGAAAGAGCTTGAGAAAAGAGTACGAGAATACAAGAACGCAATAGACAGCGGTCTTAACATTCTGAAAAATAATGATACCCTTATAAAGTGGGTAAATCATTATCTTGAAACAATAGAAAGCGAGGTAATGTGTGATAATATCAAAGAGTCAGAATATAAAACTCTGAAAGCAAGACTGCAATACTTTATAGATTATAAAGGCGGACTTCTTGCAAAAACAAAGCTCAATGATATTCTTCCTTCTCACATTCAACCCGCCATAAACGAATTATATAAGAAGAATCCGTCAACAGGCAAAACTACGGCGAAGAAAACAATTCAAAGATATATCAGAGTTCTTGCTAATGTCTTTGAATTTGCAAGAAAAGAGAGAGCCTATAATTTCTGTAATCCCTGCGATGATTTGAAAATTCCTAAAAATTCAGTCACCAAAACCCGTACCGCTATAAATAAGCATACCATTCAGTTAATTCTAACCACTGAACACAGAGCAAAGCTTCCTGCTTGCATAATGCTTCTCGCAGGTCTCAGACGAGGTGAACTTACGGCTCTGACTTGGTTTGATATTGATTTCAAGAACAAAATTATCAATGTTAATAAATCTTATGATTTCAAACAGTGCGAATTGAAGGAAACTAAAACTAAAGCCGGTATGAGGAAAATTCCAATGAATGATTTTCTTTACAATTTACTTCTCGAAGCTAAAAAGCATTCTAAGGGCTCCTATGTCGTTCAGAAGGTTTACGGTGGAAGAATGACGGAAACAGCGTGGAAGCGCCTTTTTGAGAGCTATATGGAAGCGTTAAGAGTGGCTGACGGTGCAGATGAGAATAGCCTCTGCTTTGCGGATGAATGCTTTGAAGAGTTTACTGCTCATCAGCTCCGTCACACTTATTGTTCTATGCTTCAATGGTCAGGCGTTGATATTAAAACAGCGCAGGAGCTTATGGGACACAGTGAGTACGGTGTTACGGCAAATATTTACACGCATGTTGATGACGCTACCAAAACCAATGCAGCTATACTGCAGGATAAATTTATAAAGGAAACTTTAGTTTCATAAATGATTAAGAGCAGAATGATTTCATTGTCATTCTGCTCTAATTTTTTTGCGTCATAAATATCCATAAAATAAGTGTTAAAAAACATCAAAACTACGGCACGCGGTAAAAAACACCCTAAAAAACGCTACATTTTCAATCAACCAAAAGCTCAAACCCCCTTATAACAACAGGGCTCGCGGTCTTTTGCGGGGGACATATCGGGGGACATATAGTGCTCGAAAATGTACGATATTTTACGGTAAATTGCGATTTTAGCAAAATTGATTTTAGGTATGAAAAAAGCCCGAAACCCTTGTAAAATCAAGGTTTTTCGGACTTTTCTTTGGCAGGGGCAGAAGGGCTCGAACCCTCGGCACGCGGTTTTGGAGACCGCTGCTCTACCAACTGAGCTATACCCCTATATTTAATTGGTGGACCATCAGGGACTCGAACCCCGGACCGACCGGTTATGAGCCGGTTGCTCTAACCAACTGAGCTAATGGTCCTTCTCAAACAGCTTCAATAGTTTATCAAATTATACGCTTTTTGTCAATACTTTATAATAAAATATTTATTTTTATTTTTCTATTGAAATTTATTTCCAAAAGTGATAAAATTAGTTATCTTTTAGAAAGGGAGGCAGTGTATAATGGCAGATTTACTTTCTTCACTCGTTGAGTATTTTTCAAATATGGATTGGGATGCATTGATGGCAGACTTCCAGGTTATCATCGATGGTGTTGACTTCGACCTTGTAGTTGAAACTTTCAAATCTTTGGCTGACACTATTTCAGCTCTCTTTGCTTAATCCGTAAATTCAGGAGGCAATCGTTTGATTGCCTCTGTTTTTTTTTGCCTTGACATATACCCCGTGGGGGTATATAATTTCACTGAGGTGATTAGTTATGGATAATTGCTGTTGCAAAATGAAATCCACCCCGCGAAGCGAAGAAAGCCAGAAGCTTCTTCAAAATCGGCTTAACCGAATGATTGGTCAGCTTGGCGGGATTAAAAATATGATTGACGACAACCGTTATTGCGGTGATATTCTCACCCAGATTGCCGCGGTTGAAAGTGCCTTGCAGAATTTTGGTTATATTATTTTACAAGACCACCTTGAAACCTGTGTTACTGATGAAATTAAAAACGGAAGTGATACAATAATTGACGAAACTATTGACCTTATTAAAAAGCTGAAATAGAGGTGAATTATGACTAACGAAAAATTTTCAGTTACGGGTATGACCTGCGCCGCCTGCCAGGCTAATGTAACCAAAGCGGTCAGCAAGCTCGACGGTGTTCAAAGCGTTGATGTCAACCTTTTGAGCGGCAGTATGAAAGCTGAATTTGACGAAAGCGTTATTTCAAAAGCTGAAATCATTACCGCTGTTGAAGCAATCGGCTACGGCGCTTCGGTATTTGGCTCTGCCGCTGAAAGCACAACACTTAAAAGTGAGTGGAATTCCAAAAGAAAATCCGCAGATGATGAAAGAAAATCAATGAAAACAAGGCTGATTTCTTCAATAATTTTACTCGTTCCCCTTATGTATATTGCAATGGGCGGAATGATGGGGCTTCCTCTCCCCTCTTTTTTTGAAAATCCGTTAAACTCTGCCTTTACTCAGTTTCTCATTACCGTTCCCGTTCTTATTATTAACAAAAAATTCTTTGTATCAGGCTTTAAGGCTCTTTTGAAAAAGGTTCCTAATATGGATTCTCTTGTTGCAATCGGCTCAGGAGCGTCTTTGGTTTACGGAATTTTTGCAATTTACCGAATGATTTACGGCATCAGCTACGGGAACTCGGAAATTCTTCATCAATATGCTCATTCGCTCTATTTTGAATCAAGTGCAATGATTCTCACCCTTGTTACGGTGGGTAAATATCTTGAATCCCGTTCAAAGGCCAAAACCTCACAAACTCTTGAAAAGCTGATTGACCTTGCACCCAAAACAGCAACGGTTATCAGAAACGACAGAGAATTTTCGGTTAAAACTGAGCAGATTGTGGTTGACGATATTGTGGTTATAAAGCCCGGTGAAAGCATACCGGTTGACGGCGTTATAGTAAGCGGTAACGGCTTTATTGACCAATCGGCAATCACAGGTGAAAGTGTTCCCGTTGAAAAGCATGAGGGCGACAGCGTTATATCTGCCACTATTAACAAAAACGGCTCGTTTAAATTCAGAACCTCAAAGGTCGGCGGCGACACAACACTTTCACAGATTATCAGAATGGTTGATGAAGCCGGCAGCACCAAAGCCCCCATTGCAAGGCTTGCAGATAAAATCAGCGGTATTTTTGTGCCGATTGTTATATGCATAGCTATTGTTACGGCGATTGTGTGGCTTTTAATTGGCAAGGATTTTGAATTTGCGCTCAACTGCGCTGTTTCTGTTCTTGTTATTTCCTGCCCTTGTGCCCTCGGACTTGCTACCCCCGTTGCAATTATGGTAGGCACAGGCAAAGCGGCTGAGTTTGGCATATTGATTAAATCTGCCGAAAGCCTTGAAACGCTTCACAGTATAGACACCGTAGTGCTTGATAAAACAGGTACAGTTACATCAGGCCACCCGTCGGTTAAAGACATTATTGTTTTAAAAGAGGAGCTGAGTGAAAAAGACTTTTTGCTCATTGCCGCAAGCCTTGAAAAAAACAGCGAGCATCCTCTTGCAGAAGCAGTAGTTGCAAAAGCAAATGATGTCGGCGGCACATTCTTTGAGGTTGACAGCTTTACTGCTATCCCCGGCAGAGGCATAAGGGCTGAAATTGACGGCAAAGCTTATCTTGCAGGAAACATTCCTCTTCTAAATGAAAACGGAATTAACCTGACCGACAAAGAAACAAGACTTATTGAAAAGCTTGCTTTTGAGGGCAAAACCCCGTTGATTTTTGCCGAAAGCGGTGCTATTTTAGGAATTATTTCGGTAGCAGATACCATAAGAGAAACAAGTAAAGAAGCGATAAATGAGCTTCACAAAATGGGAATCAAAACCGTTCTTCTCACAGGTGACAATAAATTAACCGCCAGGGCTATCGGCAAGGAGCTTGAAATTTCTGAAATCATCAGCGATGTTTTACCCGGTGACAAAGACACCTGCATAAAGAATTTACAGCAAAAGGGCCGCAAGGTTGCAATGATTGGTGACGGTATCAACGACGCTCCTGCACTGACGAGAGCAGATGTGGGAATTGCAATAGGTGCAGGAACCGACATTGCCGTTGAGTCTGCAAATATTGTTTTGATGAAAGACTCATTAAAGGATGCCGTAACGGCAATTAAGCTCAGCAAAGCTGTTATACGAAACATCAGAATGAATTTATTCTGGGCATTCTTTTACAATGCATTGGGCATTCCCCTTGCGGCAGGAGTATTTTATCCGATATTCGGAATTTTGCTAAGCCCGATGATTGGCTCATTGGCAATGAGCTGCAGCTCACTTTGTGTTGTTACCAATGCGCTGAGATTAAGATTTTTTAAAGACGGCGGAAAAGCCGAAGAAGAAAATATAATTACACCAAAGAAAGGAGAAGATAAAATGAAAAAGGTATTAAGCATTGAGGGTATGATGTGCCCACACTGTCAGGCTCACGTTTTGAAAGCACTTGAAGCAGTTGAGGGCGTTGAAAGCGTTGAAGTAAGCCTTGAAGAAAAGAATGCAACAGTTACTCTTAAAGCTGATGTGAGCAACGAAGTGCTGACAAAAGCAGTAACCAATGCAGGCTACACAGTAACAGATTGCAAATAAAATGAAAGCTCGGAGTAAAATCCGAGCTTTTGTTTTGAGTTTTCGGTGTGAAGAAAATCACCGCACCTTACAAAAATACCATAGACACATCGTAAGGGTTGACGACCTCGGCAACCCGACTAAGATAAAAAATCGGGAGGGCGCGGAGACCCTCCCTTACAAAATTATTCTTCAAGCACTTCAAACTTTATCCAAAGTTCTTTTAATCGTTCTATATCATTCTCATCATCTGTATAAAATTCACACAACTCTTCATGTGCAATACTATACAGTACCAATTCATCTTTGTTAAGAAAGCATAAATCTGAGGGCAAGCCTGTATTGTCAAATAATCTTTGCCAACTAAAAAGAGAATCTACTGTTTTTAAAATCTCAGCGGATTCTTTGTTTAGTTCATACTCTATCACAGTTAGATTATATCCGTGTAAGGAATAATGATATTTTGAAGAATCATATTTTTTAAGAATAAACGGTTCTAATTTTTTCAAAATTGGTTCCGCAGAATTCAAATAATCATAAAAGCTTTGCGGTGACGATAATCCTTCTCCGCCTAAAATCCGAACTTTGCCTATTTTTGAAATTGGTTCACCCATCATTTCATAGTTATACTCATCAATGATTTCCTTATTATAATCAGGAAGATTAACAGTAAAACGGTCACATCGGGTACATAAAAAGTCAATCAGCTTTTTATATTTACCTGTTTTAACATTTTTCTTAAAACTTAAAACCATACAAAAACTGCGCAAGAGGACTGTTCTCTCTTGTGTTTCTCCCATTTTTAATCTATTCTCAAATAACTCTTTGCGGGGATGGTTACGCCGCTGACGGTGGCGGGAGCGTTATTATAGTTTACATAAATCATTGCCGCATCACCGTAGGTTGTGAGGTAAACACCGTCTTTCAGGCATTCGTGGGCGGTTATTCGTTCACTTTCAAGGCCGAAAAGTGCATCGGCGGCTATTGAGTAGCAATCAACAAGGTCATTGACTATGTTATCAAAAAGCAAATTGTTCTTTTGATTTTTGTCTATGTATACGGTGGTAAACGACGGGCAGACACCGTATTCAATGCATTGAAGGGTTGCTGTTTTCATATCCTGCTGAGTGTTTATTGGTGTGCCTGCAACGGTTACTCTGCCGTGAAGCACCGACTGAACAAAAGGAATCGCAACATAATATTCGCACTCATCATAATAAACCGTCATAGGCATATTTATAACAGCTGAGCTGTTTTTGAGCATATACATATTGCCCTTATCCGTCATAACTCCACCTGCATTTGCAAGTGCAGGCAGCTGAGCCGAAATATCGGTTTTCATTTTTCCCCTTGATACATTGTTAGCAGAATAGTCTGAAACAAGATATTCACCGTCACCAATGCAGTAGCCTGAAATTGAATTGTCTGCTTCAAGCTCAATCAAATCAGCCACAAAGGAGCTGATGTCTTCACTTTTTCTGAAGCGGAATTTAACGGTGTTATCGGCTGTTTCATCGGGAGATTTATTTTCAACCGCCACGGCAGTTGACTTATTCATAGCTTTTACTGCCGAGAAGTCAAATTTGCCGAAAACACTCGGATATGAAAGAATATCGGCATCAATAAACATTGAGATGTTTTGTGAAAAAGCATAATCGCACAGCTCTTGAAAATCTTTTTTACTGCCCAAAGAGGACACAACCGAGGCGGAGTTTTGCTTTAACACACCTGTATATCTCACCGCAATATTATCAACACCCTTTGACTTCACTCGCGAAAGAATATCCAGAGCCTGAGAAAAGGTGGTGTATTTTACATTTATCGGTGACCAGGCACTTGATTTGTATGCGCCTGTGAGGGTTAAATAAAGAGGTACACTTTCCTGCATTTCAACATCGGTTGAGGGCAGCGAGCCGTTACGGATAAACTGCTCTCGGCAGGAGGATGCAATTTCGGAATAAGACGCGTTATCTCCCGAAAGGAACTTATAGCAAAGTGAAACACAGTCGCCGTAGGGATTGTGGCTGAGATAAGCTTCGTCATTCACAGCGCAGTCATAAATTTCAAAATCTGCATACACACTGCTTAAGGAATTTTTATCACTCACGGCTTTAACAGTTGCAATTTCTTCACCGCTGTCAATAATGACAGCTATGGCACTCTCCCCTGTTTTCACTCCGAAGGCGCCCATAATTGCGTCGGCAGTGCTGATGGTTTTAACCGAATAATCATCACCGTAAACTTTGGCTTCAAAAGCTTTTGTTCCCTCACACAGGGCAGGATAAACCACCGCACCGCAACCGTCGGGAATAAGAAGAAAATCTTCTTGACCGGGATTTTCAAAGGAGCACAGCCCCGGCAGAACCGACAGTGAAGAAACAGCGCAGTTATCATTATCAGTAAGATTTCTCACCTGACAGTCGGTAAAAAGACTGCCGTCTTTGAGTATAACACTCAGAATTGCCTCAAAGGCAATGTCTTCTGAGGTAAATGTGTCGCGTTTTTGGTCAGAAAGGCGGTATATAATTCTCACGCCGTTTTCCAAAATATCATACTGCCATTGAGAAAAAGCCACGCTGTTATCCTGAGAATTGAGGTAATATTTGCCGCCTTTTCCGATTATTTCCATAGTGAGCATACTGCTTACAGCACCGTTTGGTAAAGCATACCACCAATGGTCCTGAGAAAGCTCCCTTACGGCAATTTCGGATGTGGTTTTATTAAAATACAGCTCAATAAAGCCTGATGAAGCAATTTGCTCAAATGAGCTTTGTTCGCTTCTGTGAAGCTCCTGAGAAACGGGAGAAGAAAAAATTTGGCTGTTAAAAGCGACCTTGCTTACTGAATTTTCGCGAAAGAACACCCCTGTGAGCACAATACCCACAGCAAGAAGAAAACACAGTATTCTGATTATCACTTTTAACAGCTTCATAATTGCTCCGTTATTTTGTAAAGTCGATTACATTTTTGCTTTCTTTGTAATAAATAACTGCCGAAATTATTCCCATAACAGCAGTGATGCCAAGGAAAACATTTGAGAAAACAGGAAGAGAAAACGGCAATGTAATCAATTCATTGATTCCGCAGAAAATCATTACGGTAATCAAAGCGGTCATCTGCATAACAGTTTTAATCTTGCCGAAAATATTGGCAGGAATCACCACACCCTGAGATGAGGCAATAAGACGAAGAGATGTCATAACAAACTCACGCACAAGGATTGCCATAACAATCCAGATATTGCAAAGCCCGTCTTTCATAAAGGCAAGAAGCCCTGCGGTAACGAGCATTTTATCTGCAATAGGGTCAAGGAACTGGCCGAAAACCGTGATGAGATTATGCTTTCTTGCGATGTGACCGTCAACAGCATCGGTAATTGCGCCGATGATAAAAATCGCCACAGCTATAAGGTATCTGAAAGGAATATCCATCAAAAAAACTGCAAGAAAAACAGGAACTAAAAAAATTCTGAAAATTGAAATTTTATTTGGTGTATTCATCTTAACCTCACATTAAATCATTTTACCGATTAAATCGTATTCATTTACGCCAAGGACCTCAACATCAACAAAGTCGCCCTCTTCAAGGTCTTCGTTGCTTGTGAAATGAATCTGACCGTCAATTTCAGGGGCATCCATATATGTTCTGCCGTAATAGCTGTCGGAATACGGGTCATAGCCCTCAACGAGCACCTTATATTCGTTGCCGATTTTGGCGTCGTTCTTCTCCTGCATAATAAGATACTGGTCTTCCATAAGAATTTCACCGCGGCGAACCTTAACATCGTCCTCCACCTGATTTTCCATTTCAGCCGCAGGAGTACCCTCCTGAGGAGAATATGTGAAGCAACCGAGGCGGTCAAATTCTTTTTCATTTATAAATACATTAAGCTCTTCAAACTCATCCTCGCCCTCACCGGGGAAGCCTGTGATAAATGTTGTGCGGATTGTAACATCAGGCATAGCCGCTCTCAGGCGGTCAATAACCGACTCAATCTGAGCCTTGTCACCCTTGCGGTTCATAGCCTTTAAGATGCCGTCATTGCAATGCTGCAAGGGAAGGTCGATGTAATTTACAATCTTTTCCTGCTTTGCCATGGTGCTGATAAGCTCATCGGTAACCTTATCAGGGTAGCAGTAAAGAAGTCTTATCCATTCAATTCCGTCAATTTCACAAAGAGCATCTAAAAGCTCAGGCAATTTATATTCACCGTAAATATCAATACCGTAGGCGGTTGTATCCTGAGCGATAACAACAAGCTCTTTAACGCCGATTTCTGCCAGCTGCTTTGCCTCTTCAACGATTGACTCAATTTTACGGCTTCTCATAGCACCGCGGATTGAGGGAATTGTGCAGTAAGTGCAGCAGTTTGAACATCCGTCAGCAATTTTGAGATATGCCCAATAAGACGGAGTTGTGAGAATTCGCTGAGCGTCAAGGGGCAATTCATCCTTAGGAGGATATGTAGACATACCTGCGCCCTCGATTGTGTTTTTAACAATATTTACAATATCACCGTTAGCGCCGATACCGACAATGGTGTCAACCTCGGGAATTTCGGTAAGAATTTCATCCTTATAGCGTTCTGCAAGGCAACCTGTTACAATAATTGAATTGATTACGCCCTCATTTTTAAGCTCAACCATATCGAGAATATTTTCAATAGCTTCTTTTTTGGCGTCGTCAATAAATCCGCAGGTGTTGACAATAACCGCATCACAGCCGTCAACATAATCAACAATTTCAAAGCCTGCTTCATCAAGAGCCGCAAGAATGTGCTCGGCATCTACCTGATTTTTGGGGCAGCCGAGAGAAATCAAACCAACAGTATAAGACATAATTACCATCCTTCCGAAGAATCAAAATCCGATTCGCAAAATTCGCTGAAAGCGCGCCTTATATCCCCATAGGAATAGCCAAGCCTTTGCAAGGCACTCCACGCACGGCGGCGCTGTTTTTCATCATAAGCTACATTATAATATTTTTTTTCGAGAATATCAACTATTCTTTGAACATTATCTTCTTCATCAGAAACAATTTCGTCAACAGCCTGCTCTGCAAGGTCTCGGTCAATGCCTTTAGCCGAAAGCTCGTAGAGAATACGCCTTTTGCCCATACCTTTTTTATTGTATAACTCATCAGCATACATTTTTGCAAAGCGAGAGTCATCAATCATACCGATTTCACAAAGGCGCCGTACCGCGCCCTCGGCAACCTCGGGGTCAAACTTTCTGCAAAGCTTCTGATACACCTCTTTGGAGCTGTGCTCACGGCGTGAAATTATATCTGCCCCCGCATTAAAAGCACGACGGGAGCCTGCCGAGATTTTAAACTCAGCAAGCTCCTGCTCATCAATTTCATCACCGTTGATATAGCCGCAGCTATACCAATAATCGCTGTCAACGGTGAGCAGATACTCACCGTCGATGCTTATATGTATTTTATTGTATCTTCCTTCTTTAGCCTGAATAATCATTCGTCGTCATCAGCCACATCTATGTCTAATTTTACACCTGACTTTGCAGGAGCGGGAACGGGAGCAGGTGCAGGCGCACCGCCCTTACCCTTTTTGGGTGAAGGCTTAATGATTTTGGAAAGCTTATCCATATTTTCTCTTACCTTTGCTTCAAGCTCCTTGGCAAGGTCTTCGTTTTCTTTAATAAGAGCCTTAACATTGTCACGGCCCTGACCTAAACGCTCGCCGTTATAAGAGAACCATGCACCGCTCTTCTGAACGATTTCAAGCAGCACGGCAAGGTCAAGAATTTCACCCTCTTTGGAAATTCCTTTGCCGTACATAATATCAAACTCTGCCTCTTTAAACGGAGGAGCAACCTTGTTTTTAACAATTTTAACCTTTGTTTTGCTTCCGATAAATTCGTTGCCCGGGCCTTTAATCTGCTCAACACGGCGAACATCAATACGGATTGAAGCGTAGAACTTAAGAGCACGGCCGCCTGTGGTTGTTTCGGGGTTACCGAACATAACGCCGATTTTTTCACGAAGCTGATTGATAAAGATAATAATAGTATTTGACTTTGAGCAAGCACCGGCAAGCTTACGAAGTGCCTGTGACATAAGGCGAGCGTGAGCACCCATGTGAGAGTCACCCATTTCACCCTCAATTTCTGCTCTGGGAACAAGAGCCGCAACAGAGTCGATAACCATAATATCAATAGCGCCTGAGCGAACAAGTGCCTCTGCAATTTCGAGAGCCTGCTCGCCGTTATCGGGCTGAGAAACGAGAAGTGAATCAACATCTACACCGAGATTTGCCGCATAAACAGGGTCAAGAGCATGCTCAGCGTCAATAAAAGCTGCCTCGCCGCCTGCTTTCTGAGCCTCTGCAACAGCGTGCAGTGCCAAGGTGGTTTTACCTGATGATTCAGGACCGTAGATTTCAACAACGCGTCCTTTGGGAAGTCCGCCGATACCTGTTGCAACATCCAAAGAAAGTGAGCCTGTTGAAATAGCTTCAACATTCAAGCCCTTTTCTTCGCCAAGGCGCATAACTGTGCCTTTGCCGAACTGCTTTTCGAGCTGTTTAATCGCGGTTTCAAGTGCCTGCTGTTTATCTG
The DNA here is from genome assembly GCA_017465465.1 of Clostridia bacterium. Lineage (GTDB taxonomy): Bacteria > Bacillota > Clostridia > Oscillospirales > Acutalibacteraceae > CAG-488. The sequence continues at coordinate 18,238 of JAFTWE010000005.1, forward strand.
CCATAATATATTCCTCCGTTGCCGTACATTTGTTCGTTTGTGCTATTATACAATACTGTTTTGATAATTGCAATAGGTATTTGAAAAAAATTTTTGAAAAAACGATAAAAATATTTTCTAAACCTATTGATTTTATTGAAACTTTCTGTTAAAATATCGTCTGTTGTTTAGTATTTGTGAATTTCAAAGGAGGTGCCTCTAATGGCAAAATGCGAATTTTGTGATAAAGCCGTTGTTTTCGGTATTAAAGTATCACACTCACACAGACGTTCTAACAGAACTTGGAAACCCAACGTTAAGCGTGTAAAGGCAATTGTTGACGGTTCACCCCGCAGAGTATATGCATGCACAAGATGCTTACGTTCCGGCAAGGTGACTCGTGCCGTTTGATTTTCAATCAAGATATGTGAGGCTGTCCTTTCGGGCAGTCTCTTTGTCTTTTAAGGAGAAAATTTATGCTTAAACAGAAAATAAACTTCCTTAGGCGTTTAATTATATTTTATATTGTATGGCCGCTGGCCTACAAATTAGGTTGCCTCTTGCCCGTAAAAAAAAATCAGGCTGTGTTTGCATATAACAAGCACTACTCCGCCCTGCCTGACAATATGGTTGAGTTAAAAAAGATTTATGAAGATGCAGGCTGGAAATGCGTTGAATACGGCAATGAAGAAAGTGCTTTACAGCGCCTTATCGGTGACATCCGCTTTCAGTTTATATATGCAAGAAGTGCAAGGATTTTTATAACCGACAACTTTGACCCCTTATGGGCCAATCACCCGAGAAAGGGCACAAGAGTTATTCAGCTCTGGCACGCCTGCGGTGCTTTTAAAAAATGGGGATATTCCACCCTCAACGCTGATTGGGGCGGTGAGAGAAGAATGTGGGAAATCTTCCCGAGATACAACACAATTACCGATGCTTTTGTGTCGGCCGAGCATATTATCCCTTGCTATGCCGAGGCATTTAACTGCAAGGAAGAAATTATAAAGCCTCTTGGTGTTCCGAGGACTGATGTTTTCTTTGACAACAGCTTTGTAGCATCGGGCAGAGAAAAGCTCGTTGCCGCCATTCCCGAAATCGGAAGCAGAAAAATTATTCTCTATGCCCCAACCTTCAGAGGTAACTCCCCTACCGACGCTCACAATGACGATATGATTGACTTTGGCAAATTCAAAAGAGCTATGGGCGATGAATATGTTCTCGTTTTAAAGTATCATCCCTTTACAAAAGGAGAAGATACATTTAATGAAGAATATCAATCCCTTTACGGTGACAGCATATTCCTCTGCCCTAAAGAAATCGGAATTGACACCGCTATGTGTGCGGCAGATATTCTTGTTTCCGACTATTCTTCATTGGTATTTGAATATTCGCTTCTTAACAGGCCAATGATATTCTTTGCTTATGATTTAGAGGAATATGACACCACAAGAAGCTATTATTATGATTATAAAGACTTTGTTCCCGGTCCGATTGCATACACAGACGATGAGGTTATAGGCTATATTCTCAACGGAACGGATATGAGCAAGGTTCAGCAATTCAGAGAAAAATTTATGTCTGCCTGCGACGGCAACAGCACAAAGAGAATTGCTCAATATACAATGAAAAATTAACCGACAAAAAGGAGTTTTTATGAAAATTAAAACTACCAATGCCGATTACGAAAGTGTTCTGGCAATGCCCGAAGAGGCACACAAAAAGCCCGTAAAGCCGAATTTACTTTTCAGAACAGTAATAAGACTTGCATCTATACCCGACCTCATTGCAACAAAATTCACGTACAATGAAATCGGTATGGACAAGCTCAAAAAAGACGAGCCTTGCCTGATTCTTATGAATCACTCCAGCTTCATTGACCTGAAAATTGCATCAAAGGTGCTTTACCCCAGGGCATACAATATTGTAAGCACATCAGACGGTCTTGTGGGCAGAAATTGGCTTATGCGAAATATAGGCTGTATACCTACCGCCAAGTTTGTAACTGACCTTGGGCTTGTGCGGGATATGATATACACCGTTAAAAAGCTGAAATGCTCAATTCTTATGTACCCTGAAGCAAGCTATTCCTTTGACGGAACAGCCACTACCCTCCCCGATTCATTGGGCGAGTGTGTTAAGTCGCTGAAAATTCCGTTGATTATCATCCGCACTTACGGAGCCTTTGCCCGCGACCCCCTTTACAACAACCTTCAGCTTCGCAAAACAAAGGTCAGCGCAGATGTGGAATATGCCCTTTCTCCCGAAGATATCAAAAAAATGAGCAGTGATGAAATCAACTCCGTTATAAGAGAAAGATTCAGCTTTGATAACTTCCGTTGGCAACAGGAAAATAAGGTTAAAATCACCGAAAAGTTCCGTGCAGACCATTTAAACAGAGTTCTTTATAAATGCCCCAACTGCTTGGCCGAGGGTAAAACAGAGGGCAAAGGAATTCACCTCACCTGCCATAACTGCGGCAAAAGCTATGAGCTGACTGAAGACGGCTTTATGAAAGCTGACAGCGGTGAAACCGAGTTTAACCACATTCCCGACTGGTACAAATGGGAAAGAGAATGTGTTAAAAACGAAATTGAAAGCGGCGAATACAAGCTCGATATTCCCGTTGATATCCGTATCTTAGTCAATTCCAAGAGCATTTACAACATCGGTGAAGGAAGGCTTGTGCATACTTCGGAGGGATTTCACCTCACAGGCTGTGACGGTAAGCTGGATTACCGCCAGAAGCCCCTTGCATCATACAGCCTTTATTCCGATTATTATTGGTATGAGCTTGGTGATATGATTTGTATCGGTGACACCAATGCGCTTTATTATTGCTTCCCCAAGGTTGAGGGTGATTTTGTGGCAAAAACACGCCTTGCCGCCGAGGAGCTTTATAAAATAAAAAAAGCTCAACAATAATGGTTTTTTGTTGACAAAACATAAATCAAGTAGTATCATAAATTTATCTTAAATCAAAGGAGAAACAATTATGTCAATTTTTCCGATTAAGGGCTTGTGCTCTTTGATATGGACCGTATTTTACAAACTCTTTGCCGTTATGATGTCTCTTTTCTATTCAATTAACGGCTTCACATCCCCCGCAACCACAGACCCTATTAAAGCTGTTGACGAAGATAACGTTAAAATGACCTTCGCAGCTTGGGCAGACCCTCAGATTTCAAACTATATGCTTAAGCGTGAGCAGTACGTAAGAGGCGGTGCAGAGGATTTGGCAAATGCCGAAACACCTATTGATGCACTTGTTCTCGCAGGCGACATTGCCGAAAACGGACTTTACGGTGAGTTCCAGTTTGTTTACGACAGAATTGCCGACACAGGCGTTAAGAACTTTATCACAGCCACAGGTAACCACGACATCAGGCTCCGTGCTTACAGCAACTCACTTAAGCATTTCACAACATTTACAAATGCACTTAACGAAAATGCAGGCAGTGACCTGAGAGTTGACTCAATGTATTACCGCTATCAGGTTAACGGCTATGACTTTGTTGTTCTCGGCTCTGAAAAAATGGTATTTGAAGAAGCATATATCAGCGACACTCAGCTTGAATGGCTTGATACAACTCTTAAAGAAACATCAGCCACAGGCAAGCCCACATTTGTTATTCTTCACCAGCCTCTCAAAGGCACAAACAACATTGAAAACGCTTGGAACAGCTCAGTTGAAGGCGCAGGCTCAGTTGGTGACCAGTCAGATGCCCTCTATGAGATTATGAACCGTTATGATAACATCATTCTTATCACAGGTCATCTTCATCAGGGCTTCGGCGTTGGTACTTATGACCTTGTAGGCAAAATCCATTCAGTTAACCTCCCCTCTATCACCATTGATAACAAAGACGGTGACGATGCAGGTAACATCCCCGGCATCGGCTATATGGTTGAGGTTTATGAGGATGAAGTTCTCTTCAGAGCAAGAAACTTTGCCAAGGGCGAATATATGCCGACTTACGACATTTCCATTGATGTTTTATAATTGAAAGCGCCCTCATCACTTTTGATGAGGGCTTTTTTGAAAGGAAATCCTTTATGAAAAAGAAAAGCTTTAAATCTTATTTAAAAATTGCGGCTTTTATTTTTGCGATATATTTAGGGATTCATTACTGGCCCGGTATTTCAGCGGTTATTAAAACCGTGTTTTCATCAGCTACGCCGATTATAATAGGGGTTGTATTGGCGTATATGATTAACATCTTAATGAGCTTTTATGAGCGTCATTATTTCCCAAAATCCACCAAAAAGGCTGTTATCAAAAGCCGCAGACCCATTTGCCTTGCAGGGTCAATTATCACCTTGCTTGGTATAATAGCAGTTGTTTTGTGGCTTGTTGCAACACAGCTTGTTGACTGTATTCAGCTCCTTATTACAAAAATTCCCGGTGCGGTGGAATATTTGGTATCAAAGCTGAATGAATTTGATTTTATCCCCGAGGATATTATCGACAGCCTTATGTCCATTGACTGGAAATCGAGAATCGGCAGTATTATTGAAACCGTTACCTCAGGACTCGGCAGTGTTATGAATATTGCAGTTACTGCGGTGGCATCCACCGTTTCGGTGATTTCAAGCGTTGTTATCGGTTTGATTTTTTCAATATATGTTTTGTTTGACAAAAACAATCTTGCAAACAGATTCAAAAGGCTGATTAAGGCTTATATTCCTTCTAAATTTTACGAAAAGGCAACCCACATTGCCAAGGTAACAGACGATTGCTTCCACCGCTTTATTGTGGGTCAGTGCACAGAGGCAGTTATACTCGGAGTGCTGTGCCTTATCGGTATGCTTATTCTTCGCATTCCTTATGCGGCAATGATAAGCGCAATGATTGCTTTTACAGCCCTTATTCCTATTGTGGGTGCATTTATCGGCGCAGGTGTGGGTGCGTTCCTGATTCTTACCGAATCCCCTGCAAAAGCGCTGGTTTTCCTGATTTTCATCGTGGTACTTCAGCAGATTGAGGGCAACCTCATTTATCCGAAGGTAGTCGGCTCGTCAATGGGTCTCCCGGGTATCTGGGTGCTGGCGGCGGTTACAATCGGCGGCGGAGTGCTTGGCATCGGCGGTATGCTCATAGGTGTTCCGCTGACAGCGGTTGTTTATAAGCTGATTAAAGAAAATCTTGATATCAAAGAAAAAGCAGCTGCCCCACCGCCTGCACAATAGTACAGACTTAATCAAAGACTGCGGTTCCTTTACGGGAACTGCGGTCTTTTTGGTTATAATCTCACTTTTAATTTCATACAATGTGATGAAAATAAAATTTAAAGGTGAGGTTTATGGTTTTAGAATATTCAACCGAAAAGATGGGAATTATTAACAATTTATTTGAAGGGTCCTGCGAGCAGGCAGTGGACCTTGATGTTTCTCTCCCTGATTACTGCCCCGATATTTCACGCTTACTCAAGTGCTGTGTTATGCCGAGTATTGTTTCTGCCAAAATTTCAGGCGACCGCGCTTGTGCCGACGGCAACGCACTTGTGAGAATTATCTATTCAGACGAAGAAAACAACATCTGCACTTATGAGCAGAATTTTCCTTTTTCTAAATTTGTTCAGTTAGGGGCTGATACCTCAGGCACTCTCAGCGCAGAGGCTTGTGTGCAGTATACAAACTGCCGTGCTGTGAGCAAAAGGCGCATTGAAGTTCATTCTATGCTTCAGCTTATTTTCAAAATTACGGCAGTTTCAGACTGTGAAACAGTTAACGAAATCAACAGAAAAACTGTTCAGGCAAAGACGGAAGAAATCAGTTTTTCTAATCTGTGTGCTGTTGAATGCAAAATGTTTTCTGTAAGTGAAACCGTGGAACTTCCCTCTGACTATCTGCCTGCGGAAAGAGTTGTCAGCTACTGTGCCACTCCCGTTTTAAATGATGTGAGGGTTGTTCAGGATAAAATTCTCATAAAAGGCGAGGTTGATATTACGCTGATTTACTGCCCTGCAGACAACGGCGGTGAAAGTGTCAGATTTAACCACACAATCCCAATAAATCAGGTTGCCGATGCTCAGGGAATTACCGAAAGTGCTACCACCGCCGTAAGATTAAAAATGCTCGGCTGTGAGTGCAATGTGAGAAATGATGCAAATTCAAATCCGCGCCTTATTGAAATTAACTGCAACATAAGTGCCCAAATAAAAGCCTATTGCGAAGAAAAGCTCAACTGCATCACCGACGCTTACTGCATTGACGGACATCTGCGGGCAAGCTATGAACAGCGGGAAATTATGAGCCTTTGCGACAAGGTACACGAAACCTCTATGCAGAAATTCTCAGTTGACCTTTCTTCCCTTGATGCGCAGAAAATCTGCTGTCTGTGGTGGGATTCTCCCAAGGTAAACAAAAATATACACGACGGAAAGCTGAGTTTACATACTACAGTTCCGATGAATATTATTGCTCAGGACTCTGACGGCAGACCTGTTTTTTGCGAGAGAGAGGTTGATTTTGAATTCAGCAAAGCTGTGGATATCAGCGGCTGTGCGGTATGTGACGAGGCAGTTACCCCTCTCGGCTTTTCTGCAGGAACGGTGAGTGACGGCAAAGCCGAAATCAAAGGCGAATTCTCTGTTGATGCAGAAGTGTTTGCATTAAGAAGCATAAACGCTCTTGTCAGCGCCGACATAACTGCGGCAGACAGCAAGCCCTCAGCCTGCATTATTGTTTATTTCCCCGACGAGGAAGAAAGCCTTTGGAACATAGCAAGAAGATTTAACACAACGGTGGATATGATAAAGGAGCAAAACACCCTTTCAGGTGAACGCGCTAAAAACGGAACGCCTTTACTTATTCCCGTAATATGCAGTTAACAGATAATTAACAAAATACACAGTTTATTAACCCGGTTTACTAAATTTAGTAATAAAAGGATGTTATTATAAAAGCACGGCAAGAGCAAGGAGCAGCTCCGACGGAAAGACAAAACCATAGTCTTAACAACATATTTTTCTCCAAAAGCGGTGGCAAACAATAGCTTGCCACCGTGTTTCCATTTGCAAGGTCAGGTTTACATTTTTCTAAAATTATGATAAAATATAAATATAAAATTTTCGGGAGGCGCTATGCAATATATTTTAAAAAATCTAAAAAAATTTAAAATCAAAAACATTCTTTTCCTCACCTTGGCAGGAATCATAAACGCAATAGGTGTAACTTTATTCTTAGCCCCTGTGAAGCTTTATGACAGCGGCATATCGGGAACGGCAATGCTCCTTTCTCAACTCACACCCGAATACCTTACGCTTTCGATTTTCCTGCTGATTTTAAATATTCCCCTTTTTATTTACGGGCTAAAAAAGCAAGGTGCGGTTTTTACAATATACGCCATTTACACGGTTATAATCTACTCGGTTTCAGCCTGGCTTATTACTGACATTCTCCCTGTTGATGTGAGCATCGCCTCACCTCTTGCAGGAACAGATTTGCTTTTGTGTGCCTTATTCGGCGGTTTGATTTCAGGTGTTGGAAGCGGACTTGCAATCAGAAACGGCGGAGCTATGGACGGCATTGAGGTTATGTCGGTTATCTTTGCCCGTAAGCTGGGCATAAGCGTTGGCAGCTTCGTTATGATTTACAATGTTTTGCTTTATGTGATTTGCGGCATCGTGCTTAAAAGCTGGATTTTGCCGTTATACTCAATAGTAACTTATATGGCCGCACTTAAAACAATCGACTTTATCGTTGAAGGCCTTGACCGCGAAAAATGCGCGATGATTGTTACTGAAAACCCCGATGAAATTTGTTCTGTATTAACTGCTACCTTTGAGTACGGAATTACCAGAATTGAAGCGAAGGGCGGTTACTCCGGGGCAGAGAAAACAGTTGTTTATTTTGTTGTGAATCGTTTTCAGGTAACAAAAATGAAAGAGCTTGTTCATGAAATTGACCCAACAGCTTATATTATAATGAGCGAGGTTGCAGATATATTTCAATCTAACCAATAAATTCAGCGGTAAAGAGCACTTTACTGCTGCTTTTTCTTGTTGCAAACCGAAATTGACACACATTTTTTTAATTTGTAAACCACGATTGATTGCATAAAGACTTTTTTTGTTGTATAATCAGCTCATAAGGAGTGAGTAATATGACAACATCCGACAAAATCCTGAAATTAAGAAAAGAAAGCGGTATGTCGCAAGAGGCTTTTGCAGAAAAGCTTGGTGTTTCCCGCCAGTCTGTTTCAAAGTGGGAATCAGGCGTTTCCATACCCGAAACAGATAAAATTCTTGCCATAAGCGATTTATTCGGTGTATCAACAGATTATCTTTTAAAGGATGAGGATACAACTGAGCCTGAAGCAGAAGAATTTTTGCCTGCTCCCGAAAAGAAAGAAGCTAAAAAGAAATTTACTCCTAAAAAAATTATTGCTCTCGTTGCCGCACTTTGTGTTTTGATAACAGCAATCTGTGTGCCTGCTCACTTCGGCGGAATTAAAGAAACCTGGTGGGCTCTTTGCGGCGGTAAGGTGCAGTACCCTTACATTCTCGTTCACGGTCTTGGCGGTTGGGGTGAGAGCACAGGAATTAACAACACCGTTACTTATTGGGGCTCAACCACAGGAGACCTTACTTTATATCTTGAAGAGCAGGGCTACACCGTTCACGCGCCAAGCGTCGGTCCCCTTTCAAGCACCTGGGACAGAGTGTGCGAGCTTTACGCTCAGCTTACGGGAACAACCGTTGACTACGGCGAGGCCCATTCAAAAGAGCATAACCACGCACGCTACGGCAGAGAATACACAACTCCCCTTGTAGAAAACTGGGGCGAAAAAATCAACGGCGGTCAACGCGTTAAGATTAACCTTGTGGGTCACAGCTTCGGCGGTGCAACGGTAAGACTTCTCACCTCCTTGCTTGAATACGGAAGTGAAGCTGAAACAAACGCCACAGATGACGAAACCTCTCCCCTTTTTACAGGCGGCAAGGGTAATTGGGTCAACAGCGTAACCGCTCTTTGCGCACCTCATAACGGCTCAAGCCTTACTTGCGTAATCGATTCAATCGGCTCCGTTGCAGGGTTTACTGATTCAACCGAAATGCTTGTTTCACTTTGCTTTGGTATTGCAGACATTGCAAGCCCGGCAAGCGGAGTTTATGACTTTATGCTTGACCAATTCGGTATAGGCAAAGTAAGCGGTGATGCTGACGATGTGGCTCAGGCATTTGCAGGCGTTACCTCTCTTGGCAATGACCACGCAGGCTATGACCTTTCACCTGACGGCGCGGCGGCTTTGAATTCCACAATCAAAACTGTTGACGGCGTTTACTATTTCTCATATTCTTATCTCACCACAAAAGACGGCTCACTTTTGGGCGGTCAGGTGCCTGACGGCGGTACATTGGCTCTTCTTTATCCCACAGCCCTTGCAATGGGCTCATACAAGGGCACAACCCCGGGAGGAATAGTTATTGACGAATCCTGGCAGCCCAACGACGGCCTTGTAAGTGTTGTTTCTGCTCAATATCCTACCGGTGAAGAATGGACAGAATTTGATGAGAGCAAAATCAAAAAAGGAATCTGGAATGTTATGCCCACAAGAAAGGGCGACCACGGAAATGTAATCGGCCTTAATGCCGATACAGATGAAACCCACAGCTTCTACACTCAGCATTTCGGTATGGTCGACGAGCTTAAAAGATAAAAGCAAACAGAGGAATAAGATATGATACTGTCAAAAAGTAAAATCAAAGCTGCATACGAAACTCTTAATAATTTCAGCCCAAACCCCGCAAACTCGTCAATAACAGAAAACTTTATTTCTGATAGTCCCAAATATGATTTACAGATAATCGTTCCGACATACAACTGTGAAAAATATATAAAGGAATGCCTCGACTCTATAATCAACCAAGAAACCAATTATTCATATAAGGTTGTCGTCATAAATGACGGTTCAACCGATAATACTGCAGAAATATTAAAAGATTATGCTGTTTATGATTTCGTAGAAATAATAAATCAGGAGAATCAAGGTCTTTCAGGATCGAGAAATTCAGGTTTAAAAAATATTGATGCCAAATACATTATGTTCATCGATGCCGATGACGTAATACCTGCCAACTCTATTGATATTCTTCTTAAGCTCACTAAAGAAAACAATTGCAAAATAATATCCGGCAGTTATTACACTTTCCAAGATAAAAAAGAGTTATCAAAGAAACATATTTTTTGTGATTATTGTGGCACAGTAAAAACTAACATAAGTGGTTTTGCTTGCATGAAAGTTTTTAAAAATGAACTATTTCAAAATTTAAAATTTCCACTTGGATACTTATTTGAAGATACTATGATAAAATATCTTCTCATCTCAAGGTGTTCAAATATTTGCTTAACAAGTCAAATAATCTATGGCTACAGACAGCATGCTAAATCGATAACGAGCTCATCCAATCTTAAACCTAAAAGAGTAGATTGTTACTGGGTAACAGAGCAAATGCTGAAAGATGCCTTTGAATTAGAAATTGAAGACAAACAGTATTTGTATGAAATTACACTTAAGCAAATCTGGTCAAATTTCGGAAGAACACAAAACACTCCCAAAAACATAAAAAAGTCTATTTTCATTTTGTCCTGCAATCTATTGGAACAATATTTTTATAATTTCGAGACAAACAGCCTTGCTTTAAAGCCACTTCAATTCGCTTTAAGAACCAAAACCTATCTTGCTTATAAGGCTTATTGCACTGCCGTTTCAAAGTATCTTGATTCAAAAGCATAATCCCATTTTCGAAGCCGTGAATTACGGCTTCGATTTTTTTCGTTTTCCTATTGATAAATCGGTATAAAATGGTATAATATTATGGATTATGATTATACACTTGGAGGGTCTTTTATGAATAAAGGTAAGTATTATATTACCACCGCTATAGCTTACACTTCCCGTAAGCCTCATATCGGTAACAGCTATGAAATCGTGCTTGCTGACGCTCTTGCCAGATTTAAGAGAATGCAGGGCTACGATGTATTTTTCCAGACAGGCACTGACGAGCACGGTCAGAAGATTGAAGAATATGCCGCAGCCGCAGGTGTTTCGCCAAAAGAATATGTTGACGGTGTTGCAGGTGAAATCAAGGCAATTTGCGACTGCCTTAACACAACTTATGATAAATTTATCCGCACAACCGATAAGGAGCACGAGGAAGCTGTTCAGAAGATTTTCAAAAAGCTCCTTGATAAAGGCGATGTATACAAGAGTGAATACGAGGGTCTTTACTGCACACCTTGCGAATCATTCTGGACAGAGTCACAGCTCGTTGACGGCAAATGCCCTGACTGCGGCCGCGAGGTAAAACCCGCTAAGGAAGAGGCTTATTTCTTCAGAATGAGCAAATATCAGAAGCAGCTCGAAAAATATATTGAGTCTAACCCCAACTTTATTTATCCCGAAAGCCGCAAGAAGGAAATGATTAACAACTTCATCAAGCCCGGCCTTCAGGACCTTTGCATTTCACGCTCAACCTTTAAATGGGGCATCCCATTCCCCGGCGACGAAAAGCATGTTATTTATGTTTGGGTAGATGCTCTTCTTAACTACATCACAGGTCTTGGCTACAACGGTGAAGACAACAGCGAAATGTATAACAAATACTGGCCTGCAAATGTCCACATTATCGGCAAGGATATTCTTCGTTTCCACACAATTTACTGGCCGATTATGCTTATGGCTCTCGGTGAGCCGTTGCCAAAGCAGGTTTTCGGTCATCCCTGGCTTCTTTCAGGTAATGATAAAATGAGCAAATCAAGAGGCAATGTTATCTATGCGGATGACCTTTGCGACCGCTTTGGTGTTGACGCTGTAAGATATTATCTGCTTTCAGAAATGCCTCACGCTCAGGACGGCACAATTACCTATGAAACAATTATTGAGCGCTACAACTCTGACCTTGCAAACACATTGGGCAACCTTGTTAACCGCACAGTTGCAATGAATAACAAATATTTCGGCGGCGTTATTCAGGCTCCTACAGCCGGTGAAGATATTGACACTGAGCTTAAAGAAATGGCATTGGGCACACTTTCAAAGGTTACAGAATTGCTTGACACTTATAAAGTATCTGACGCTCTTTCAGAAATATTTGACCTTGCAAAGCGTTGCAACAAATATATTGACGAAACTATGCCTTGGGCACTTGCAAAGGATGAAGCAAAGAAAGAAAGACTCGGCACAGTTCTTTACAATCTTCTTGAAAGCATCCGTTTTGTTGCTGTTATGCTCAAATCCTTCCTTCCTGAAACAAGTGATAAAATTCTTGAACAAATCGGAACTGACATCAACACTCTTGATTCTCTCAGCTCATTCGGTGCAATAAAATCAGGCTCAAGTGTTGGCGTTGCCACTCCCCTTTTCTCACGCCTTGATGCAGAAAAAACTCTTGCAGAAATTGAAGCATCACTCCCCGCACCCGAAGAAGAAAAGGAAGAGGAAAAAGAAATTGTCGGCCTTGCTGAAATCCAGTTTGATGACTTTGCAAAGGTTGAACTCAGAGTATGTAAGGTTGTGGACTGCAAGCCTATCAAAAAGGCTAAGAAGCTCCTTGAGCTCACCCTTGATGACGGCACAAAGACACCGAGAACAGTAGCTTCCGGCATTGCTAAATGGTATAAACCCGAAGACCTTATCGGAAAGAGTGTTATCGTTGTTGCAAACCTTGCTCCGAGAACTCTTTGCGGTGTTGAAAGCCACGGTATGATTCTCGCAGGCGATATCACAGAAGACGATGTTAAGGTTGCATTTGTTGAAGGTCTTCCCGCAGGCACACAGTTAGGGTGACGGTAGCAATCCGAACCTGCCCGAAAGCGCGTCTTTTCAGTGCTTTTCGGCGTTTCGGATTTGAAAGGCGCCAGCCTGTCGGCACCCTCAACAGCCAAAAACCATCTGAAAATTCTCAGCTTTCGGGTCGAAGATTTTTTATCGTGAGGATTTTTGGCAGTACAAGGCAAAAACGCAGCAAATCCTTTCGGATTTGCGAGTATTTTAACGAAGGAATAGCGGAAATCATCCGATAAAAAACACGGTTCGGATTATTACCGTCACCCCAAGCTAATGAATAATATATTTGACTCCCACGCCCATTATGATGATGAAAGGTTTTCGCCTGACCGTGACGAGCTTTTAAAAAGAGTGTTTGAAAGCGGAGTTATCGGCATCATCAACTGCGGCAGTGATTTGAAATCGAGCATCACATCATTGAATCTTGCACAAAGGTATGAGAATATCTATGCCGCCGCAGGTATTCACCCTCACGAAGCTGAATCGGCAGGCAAAAATGACCTTTTGCTCATTGCCGATTTGCTGGACAGCAAAAAATGTGTTGCTGTTGGTGAAATCGGACTTGATTATCACTATGACTTTTCGCCGAGGGATATACAAAAGCAGATTTTTGAAGAGCAACTGAAAATTGCCAAAGAAAAGGATTTGCCTGTTATTATTCACGACAGAGAAGCTCACGAAGACACTATGGAGCTTTTGAAAAAGTATCAACCGAAAGGTGTTGTGCATTGCTTTTCGGGAAGTGCCGAAATGGCAAAGGAAGTTGTGAAATTAGGTATGTATATCGGCCTTGGCGGTGCGGTAACTTTTAAAAATGCCAAAAAGCCCGTCAGCGTTGCGGCAGTTGTTCCTGAAGATAAGCTTCTTATTGAAACAGACTGCCCGTATATGACCCCTGTTCCCCACAGAGGTGAGAGAAATGATTCCTCTTTGATTCCGTTTACGGCAGAGGTTATTGCTTGTGTGAGAGGGATAACAGCTCAAGAAGTGCTTGACATTACCGCCAAAAATGCAAAAGAATTATTCGGAATCTGATGTTTCACGGGTCAGAAAGCTGACCCGTGAAAAAATTTTAAAATTTTTTAAAAAAGCTATTGACAAAAGCATATTCTTGTATTATAATGAACAAGCTTTGTTGAGAGCACACAAATGCGGCGGCATAGCTCAGTTGGCTAGAGCATTCGGTTCATACCCGGAGTGTCGTAGGTTCGAGTCCCACTGCCGCTACCAACAAGGCCCGGTGGTCAAGCGGTCAAGACACCGCCCTTTCACGGCGGTAACACGGGTTCGATTCCCGTCCGGGTCACCAACAAAAAGCCCTATTTGTCAAATGACAAATAGGGCTTTTTGAATGATATCCGTTTCTCACGAAACGAGATAAACCCAACTTCGTTGGCAGTGAAGTACGGATTTAACTTCATTGAAAAGAAATATGATTTATGGTATAATTCTAAAAAAGGATAATTCGAGGCAATTTATGGTTGAATTACGAAAGATTACAAGGGATAATTTTGAAGAAATTGTCAATTTAAAAGTCACTGAAAATCAATCAGCTTTTGTGTCAACAGTTTCACATTCTTTAGCGCAAGCTTGGTTGTATAGAAACACAGCCTTCCCATTTGCTATATATGCTAATAACACTCCCGTCGGATTTGTTATGCTGGGTTATTACGAAGAAAGAAATCAGTATACCTTATGGAAGTTTTTAATCGATGAAAAATACCAGAATAATGGCTATGGAAAGCAAGCATTAACACTTGCTGTTAATTATTTATCTTCCAAATTCAACGCAAACGAAGTATATGTAGGAGTTTCTGACAAAAACGAAACAGCTAAGCATTTATATATGTCTTTTGGATTCAAACCAACCGGAAAAACAGAAAACGGCACAGAAGAACTAAAGTACATCTGCAAGCATTAAACCTATTTCATTCACTAAAAATACAATCGGAGGAAAATATGGCAACCTACAAAAGATTACCACTTAAAAATATTATAAACTGCCGTGACCTTGGCGGATATCCTTGCGACAGCGGCGTTACCGAGTTTGGCAGATTTCTTCGTTGCGCCATACCCGAAACTCCCGACGAAAACGATATTGTTGAGCTTCTTAAATACGGTGTAAACACAGTTATTGACTTGCGCGACGAGGCAGAGGCTCAGCGCAATCCCTCTGTATTCAAATTCCTTGACGGGGTTGATTATCACCACATTTGCCTGCTTGAGTTTAACCCTGCAGCAGTAGAATGCTTTGGCAGAGATTTAGAAAAATCCTATGAATACAGCATTGAGCATCACAAGGCTGACTACAAAAAAGCTCTTGAAGCAATCGCAGATGCCAAAGATGGCTGTGTGATGTATCACTGCTACTTCGGTAAAGACAGAACAGGTTTGCTCTCCGTTATTCTTCTTTACATTGCAGGTGTTTGCATGGAAGATATTATTGCAGATTATCAGGTGTCCTACACCTATCTCCTACCCTTTATTCAGCGAAGATTTGCTGACGACCCCGTATGGAGCTGTGAAGAGGAGTTTTTTAAAAGCGAGGCTGATATCATTGCTCAGCTTATCGCCTTTATAAACGGCAAATACGGCGATATTGGCGGCTATTTGAAAGACATTGGCATCAGCGACGAAACAGTGACAAAAATTAAAAAGAGATTTTTCTGAAAAAGGAACGGCTTGCACAGATTAAATTCTGCACAAGCCGTATTTTTTATGGTTCAACGCCGAGATATTTTCTTATGGCATATTCAATATTGTATCCCCAGTTGTCAAGCATTTGAATAAAGGTTGCGAATTTTTCAATCAAGCGATTGCCCGGTGAAATGCCCTTTACTCTGAGGGTTGAGCCTGTGTCTTCAAGCTCCACAAAAATTGCGGTTTCGTGAATCCCCTTTTCTGAGTCAGAATAATTAGGGCTGTGAAGGCTCATCATCAATCTGCCGTCAAAGGTTTCAAAAATCGTTCCGTGACCGCCCTCATAAATATCATTTGATGCATCATAATATAAACCTGTATAAAGTCGGCTGAACTTCTGTTTCCATTCACCGTTTATTTTGCCGTTTTTACTTTCAGCAATACCTATGGAATAACCATGTTCTGTTACGCTTGACCAAATCATAAGAAGCTTACCCTTTGAGGTTTTGTAAAGCCAAGGGCCGTCAGTAACTCCGCCTCTTGACCAGGCAGAGCTTCTTGCGTGGAAAATCACCTTCGGTGCGCTGATAAAATGAGTTAAATCACTGCTCATTTTTGCTACAGCCATTTCGCCCTCACCCATAAAACAAGTGGTCCATTCGCACACATAAACCATCCAGGGCTGACCGTTTTCGTCAATATAAAGTGTGCCGTCAATGTTATCGGTGTCGTGGGGAGTGATATGACCGTCACTGATTTCGACAAACGGACCTAACGGACTTTCGGATTTGAATACAGAAGTTCCTCTGAAGCCTGTTGTGCCTGATTTATATGTTGCAAAAAGGTAGAAATTCCCCTGATAATAATGACACTCAGGCGCCCAGTAATGACCTGTGCCGTCAAAGTTTTCCGCCTTTTCGGCTTCAAAAACATTAAACGGACCTGCCCAGTTTTCAAGGTCACGGCTTACATAACAGCCATAACCTGCCACAGTTGAAGCACCGGTGCCGTACATATAATATAGACCGTCATAAGCCAAAACAGACGGGTCGCGGATTGCGATATCCTCTGTTTTAATAACGAAGTTAAATTGCTGTTCATTTTCCTCGGCATAAGTAAACATTGAAACACAAGACAGCATAAATATCACACTCAATAATACAGACAAAATCTTTTTCATGTGAATTCCTCCTTTTCTTTTTTACAATATCACAAAAAACCTTTACGGTCAACAAAAAAGCAGATTTATATCAAAAATCAAAATATAAACCTGCTTTTTAATTATTTTTTCTTTTTCTCTTTTTTGATTACTATTTTGTCAAACGCCGCAAGAAGACCGGGTAATATGAAAAGGATAAGCACTGTTGCACTCAGGCAACCGATTGAAACAGTAGTGCAAATCTGACCGATTGTGGGGTTACCGAAGAAATTACCCACAATAGCAGTGATAATAATCATAATAAGCCCTGAGGTAAGGATAGTATGCGAAGAGCCTTTATACGCCGCATCCAGAGCCTCTTTAACTCCCATTTTCTTTCGGTTTTCAACATAATAATTGGTAAACAGAATACCGTAATCTATCGTAGCACCCATCAGGATACACTCAACAATCAAAAGCGCAAGGAAATAAATGCTGATTCCCCTAAGGCCGATGATAGACACCGTAACATAAACACCGCATTGAACAAGGAAAACAAGAATTGCGGGAATTGACAAAGAGCGGAAAGCAATTGCAACCACCACAAAAATTGCCAGCGCTGTGAGCAGAGTGATAAACAACAGCTCCTTATCGAAGCTTTGCTGCATTTCATAGCTCATTGCAGAATTACCGATAAGATATACTTCACCGCTGAGTTCTTTTTCACATCGCTCACTTAAATCTGAAAGGAACTGAGTTGTTTCCTCTGATTCATCAGAATACACGCTTGAAATCACTAAACGGGAATATTTGGGTGACACAAGCTGAGCCTTACCGTCGGTGAGCTGTTTTTCGGCATCGGCAAGTGCAGCTCTCATTTCTTCATTGAGAACCTGCTCAAATCTTGAATCCTTAAGCACATTATTAACAAGGTGATTAAACAATGACTCGGTGGTCATAGTCCATTTTTCATCGCTGTTATTTACCCCTGCATAGTAAAGATACATAAGAGAAATTGTGTTTTCGTTTATATCTTCACTTATGCCGTCAAACATCTGAGCCATATCCTTCGGAGAATAGCTTTCGCCCGAAATTACTGCATCCACCAATGTTTCTGCCGCGGGGAGAAGCTTTGCGGTGTTTTCATCAAACTGCGATGAAAAAGCGTCATTTGTGAGCACGTGAGTATTGATAAAACTCAGGAAATCCTGAATACTCATTTTCCAAGACGAGGTATCACCGTGAAGGCTTGTGTAAAGCACATAAAGCTGTTGTGCCTGTGACGGCTCCATTCCCGTAAGCTCAGCCAAGCCGTCAGGAGTGAACGCTGTTGATTTAACAGAGGCATTGACAAGCTTCTGAGCTGTGGTCATCATTTCGGCTGATGACGGGTCAGCCATTGCAGAAACAAGCTCTTTATTTTCACCAAGGAAATTCATAAGAGAATAAACAGAAGCCTTCCACTCCCCTGCTTTTTCATCAGCTTCGTTAATTGCATAAAGAATTTTGAGCATTTCTGCATCCATTGAAAGCAGCTTCGCAAGCTCATCACAGGATAACTGCTTTGAGCCGAGGCTTCCTTTCAAAAGGGGCTGGAGAGCAGAAAGCATTTTAATCTGTGAAGCTGTTTCATCATTAAAATAAGCTGAAAATGCAGGATTTTCAGAAAGCTCGATTGCAAGAGAAGCAAACTCACTTACGGTTATGGGGTCAGGGTTATAATCAGGCTGTGATGCAAAATAATAAGCAAAAAGCATCTTCGCCATTTCCTCTTCAATGCCAAGCATAGAGGCAAATTCCTTAGCGGTGCAAGGCTTAGTCATTTTATTGGCATCGGCAAAAAGCTGAAGCTGACTCAACTGAGAAAGGGTTTCTTTATCAAACATTGAGCCGTAGGTTTTGTCTTTAGCGACCTCGTTTATAACAAAATCAGCAAAAACCGCCAAGGTCATTTTGTCAACAGATACACCGCCGTTTTGGGTGAAATAATAGAGATAAAGATTTTTTATATCATCGCTTTTCATACCGAAAATTTTGGCAAGCTCGTCAGCCGTCATTGGCTTTGTGAGGCTGTCGGCATCTGAAAAAGCAGAGAGTATTGAAAGATTGCCGCTCATTTCGCCGCCGTCCATATACGAAGCAAAAAGCTCGTTATCGGCATTTTTCGACACAAAGTCAAGCATTTCACCGGCAGTCAGATTTTTTGCTTTTCCGTCGGTATGGTACGTATAATAAAGCATTTTGAAAACACTTGCATCAAGAGGCATATCCCCCGCCATAGCCTTGATTGACTGAGCCATTTCATCTGCTGTGCAGGGCTTTGCAAGCATTGTGGAATAACCCATAACAGATTTGATTTTTTCATCCTTTTCAAGGTCGTTTGCAATTTTTGCAACTGCCTCCTCGTCCTTGGTTTCATAAACCATAACGAGCATATTCTCTTTAGGAAAAACTGCGGCAACAGGGTCTTCGTCGGTCAGGGTATAGGCAATGGCCGTTGAGCCCTGCAAAATATAACTACCAACAAAAAGGAACACGAAGAAAATCGCTACGCCCGCTCTCATTTTGTAACTGAATGAAGCAAGCTTACCCATAGGAACGTGAAGCTCTTTTTTGGCTGTTTTTTCTATGAGCTTATCAAACATCAGGATAATTGCAGGCATAGCGGTGAGAATGCACACCATACTCAATGCAACGCCCTTAGCAAGAACAAGGCCTAAATCAAAGCCGATTTTAAAGCTCATAAACAACAGCGCAAGAAGACCTACAACCGTAGTGAGAGAGCTTGATGCTATTGAAGAAAAAGCTTGAACAAGAGCACTTTTCATTGCTTCAACAGGATTGCTTATCTGCGCCTTTTCCTGACGGTAACGGTTAATGAGAATTATGGAATAGTCCATTGATAAAACAAGCTGTAAAATTGCAGAAATAGAAAATGTTATGCTTGAAATTGAGCCAAGGATTATGTTTGTTCCCATATTGATTGCAATGGCAATACCGATTGCCGCAAGAAAAAGAATGGGCTCAATCCACGAGCCGCACATAATCAGAAGAATTATAATAAGCATTAAAACTGCAACCGCCGCAATCCACAAAGGCAAATCAGGAAGGCTTGTATCGCCGTTGCGCCAAACTACTTCGTAATCGGCAAACCGTTCTTCCAGAGCGGCTTCAATGGCCGCCTCCTCTTCCCCTCCATAAGCGCAATCAATATTCAGCGTGTAAAGGGTATGATTATCTTTATTATAATCGGGGCTTTCGGGGTCATAGGTAACACTTGCTACATTTTCAATTTCACCTAAGGCAGAAAGAATCTGTGACTTTTCTTCCTGCTTAAGGTCAGTGAACATAACCCTTATGTATGAGGGCTGTTCCATTGCAGGAAACTCCTCGTTCATAATATCCATACCGATTTTCATCGGAGAATCATCAGAGAGGTATTTGGTCATATCCTCATTGATTTCTACCTGAGTCATAAGACCTACGCACACCACTGTAAGTGCCAGCATCACTGCAAGCACAATCTTTCTTTTTTCAACTATTAAATTTGCAATTTTTTTAAGCATAGCTAAACCCTCTTACAATTTACATAGCTTGATTATAAACCTTAATCCCGTATTAAATCAATAACTTCAACAAAAGTTTACATTTCGTTCAAAATTAAAGCATCACCGAAAAATCCGATGATGCTAAAGCTATCTTTTTTTACTGATTGTGATTTCATTCCAGAGTGTAAAGCCTAAAATCAAAGCTCCGCCGACAACCTGCGGCAAGGTCATTGTTTCACCAAGAATCAATACCGACACAAGAACCGCAACCAACGGGTCTATGTAGCTGAGAATTGCCGCCTTCTGCCCCGGCAATTCCTTGAGAGAAGAAAAATACAGACAATAAGTGATACCGGTATGAACAAAGCCCACAATTAGAAGATTTATCCAGCCCTTGCCGTTAAGTGAAGCAAGATTAACTCCGCTTGTTAAAAGCACATACGGCACAAGCACAATTACCGCCGCCAAAAACTGCAAAAAGGTTCTGTGAATTCCGTCAACATTTTTGATAAACTTATTAAGCAGAATAACCGTTGCATACAAAACAGCTGCACCAAGACCGAATAAAATTCCCGTAAAGTGACTGCTGCCCTGGCTCAAATCGCCTATACCCGTTATAAGCACAATGCCGAGAGTTGACATTCCGAAGCAAATCCATTGCTTGACAGTCATTTTTTCTTTAAACAAAATCGGGCAGGCAACCGTTACAATAACAGGGGCAAAATAATAGCTCAGCGTTGCTACCGAAACTGTGGTGTATTTATAAGCCTGAAAAAGTAAAATCCAGTTAAAACCCATTGCTACACCGGAAGCCAGAAGCAACGGAATTTCTTTTTTGATTTTAGCAAAAGGGATTTTCTGCTTGGTTATTAGCAAAAATCCGCCAATCATCACCGCAGCCATAACCGCACGGTAAAGTGCAAGCTCCCCTGATGACAAGGGAATATTTCTGACAAACAATCCCAAGGAGCCGAAAACAGCCATTGAAACAATGAGCATCAGCCTTGGATTTTTAAACAGCTTCATAAGTGTACTCCTGATTTTAATTTCAAAAATACAATATCACCAAACACTCCATTAGTCAAGGATTTTGATTATCCTCATAAATTTCTCACTTGACTTAAATTCAACTGACCGGTCACAATAAAGCACTAAATAATACCGCGCCCAAAACAACAGCAAATCTTTTTGAAGAATTTTCTTAATCAAAAGTAATACTAAAATAATTATAATTGTTTTATACATTTACTGCTTAACATACTGTGTGATATTATATTGCCACAGGAGGTCGAAAAAATGAAGTATGAAAACGCAAGAGATGTTTTACCGTCACATCTTTTAAAACAATTACAAAAATATATTCAAGGCAGACTTGTTTATGTCCCTTCCGACGGTGTGCGCAAACCGTGGGGCGAAGCTTCGGGATACAAACATACCCTAAATCAAAGAAATCGTGACATAAGAAACAAATTTGTCGAAGGCGCCTCAACAGATGAACTTGCAAACCGGTTTTTTCTTGCTCCTGAAACAATCAAAAAAATTGTATATACTAAAAAGGACGATGATTTAACTGTGAAAAAGTTACCCGAAACAATGCCCGATTATATTATTAAGAAATCAAGCCAACCAATATTTGAAGTTAAATGCGAAAGCATCCGTGGATGGGAAATTGTACCAAAACTCGGTGAAGCAGTTTCTTTTGCCCGATATGTTTATCCCCAAAAAACAATCCGGGATATTGTTGATTTAAAAGTTATCGGCAAAGCTAAAATTCACGGAATTGATTGTGTGCGTATAGAGGCACATCAATACAGCACCGAACATCAATCTGACACCTATGATAAAACCAACTATTTTGCCGCTCAGTGCACCGATACGCACACACGACTGCTCGCTGAGTGGCACGAAGAAGAAGATATTCTTAAACAAACCACTTTTATGGACGGTGACATCTTTTTTGATGCTTTTGGGTGCGGAAAAAACAATATCGGAAGAGAGATTTATTTATCACCAAAGCAAACAATTAAAAAGAACGATAACGAAGTAACAATTATGGCCGACGACTCGTATTATGATGTTGTGGGAAGATATACTGTTACAATAAATAATCAATATTACGATACTGTTTTAATTGTTGACATTGAATCTTATAAAGACGGAATAGTAACAGAAGAATACATTGACCATAACGGTAAATCCGTGCTTTTCCGAAGATATAACCGTATTGACTGGAAATTTGACAAATACAAAAAACTTTGGACTGAGATTTTACCGGAAGCAGATTGCATCACAGTTAACGGAGAAATCTTTGTGCATTGGGTCGATTCAATTTCAGACTATATCGCATAACGAAATCAGCCTTCGGCAAGGACATCCCTGTCGGAGGCTGATAAGTTATTTATTCTCAATAATCCACTCAAGCAAATCGTCGTAATTCATTTCACCAGAGGCAACCGCTAACCCAACCCTTGCGACATCATCAACTGTGGGGTGAATTTTAATTCCGTTAACCTCAAGAAATGTCAACAGCACATACATTCCGATACGCTTATTACCGTCAACAAAAGCGTGATTAGAAATCAAAGTATACCCTATCCGCGCACCTTTTTCCTCTTTAGTAGGATACAATTCCTCTCCGTCAAAGGTCTGAAAAGCCGATTCCAACGCGCTGTCAAGCAAATCAAAATCGCGTATATTAGGGTCGCCACCTGTTTCTTCAGTGATTAGCTTATGAAGCAAAAGCACCTTTTCCTTACTGAACTTTATCATTTTGCAAGCTCCTCAAATGCACGGTGATATTTTTTCAAAACTCTCGCGGCAACAAAATCTATTTTCTCATCTGCTGTCATTTCTATAACTGCGTCTTGCTCCAAGTCCACTAATCTGTACTTAGGTTTGTTATTTTTAAAAATATATACCTCGCCGTTTTTATCAACAAGACGGGCAACTTTTGAAAAATTCTGATTAGCTTCAGAAATGGAAACCATCTGATTGGTATTTATATTCATAAAAGCACCTCCATACACTTATATTATATACTTATTTAGGATAAAGTCAACCTAAAATTTATCCTATCATATCACACTACTCCATACCCAAGCCAACACTATCGGTAAAACTGTTGAACTGGTAACTAATGCCGAAACATTATAATAAAAGTGAAAATCCACTTGGTCCGCTTTAATAAAATATGTAAGAAAACGGAACTCACACAAAAAATGTATGAATTCCGTTTTTGAATGTATTTTGCTTAAAAGAAAGGGTATTATTTAAAATCACTTCCAAAAAGTCGCATAATTCTTCAGGGGTTTCTTTCATTCCGCTTTCAAACCAGCATCGTAAAACTCCGCTGCAGCCAACGGAAATATAGTGATAAAGCCATTGCTTCTGACTGTCATTCAACTGAGGATACCGCGCCGAAAACTTTGGCCCTACATGAGAATAGCAAACATCAAAAACTGCCGAGGGAAAACTTAAATCACCGTTTTCAGAGCAAATAATTTCAAAGGTTTCTGATTCTGATTTTACCGCACCCAGTATCTTCAGCATAATTTCACGGCTTGAATCCGCATGAATATTTGAAACAAAATTTTTCAGTCTGATGAGTATATCCTGCTTGATGTTATCGAACAAATCATAGACATCATAATAATATTTATAAAAAGTGGACCTGTTAATCTGAGCTAATTCACAGATTTTTTTAACTGTGATTTTTTCAAGAGGCGTGTCTTTTAACAAGTCAAAAAAAGCTTTCCGAATTACCGTTTTGGTATAACGAACTCTTGCATCCTGTCCCATAACATACCCCTTTCAACTGAATACAACTAAATTATACAACATTGTGTTGCCAAAGTCAACACTTGTCTATTTTACCCCTCCCCTAAAAAGAAACCGCAACACCTCTCGGCATTGCGGTTTTGATTTAATGAACTTTTTGTTTAATTTGTTCCTGTGCGTTCTTTTTATCAAAGAATGATGTAAAGTTGATTATAAACAAAAGTGCGTAAGCAACCCACATGGGGAGATTTTCAATAAATGCGCTCTTACCAACTGTTACAAGAAGAACAAGCATAATTATAAGCACCGCCACAAAAACAACGGTGGCGATTATGTATCGTTTCTCCTTTTTCTTTGATTTATGAAGGAGGAAAATAATCACACCGGCCGCGCCGAGGAAAGCAAAAATCAGCGCTGTTGCCCAATGAGCAAGGCACCTTGCAGTCATCACCAGGTCAAGGCCTGCAGAGGGAACATTGATTGTTACAAAAATTGCGGCACATCCAAGTGAAGTTACAAATACGCCCGCCTTACCCTGATAATTATTTTTGCGATACATATAAAGAGTGTTTGTAAAAATTGAAAGTGAAGCCAGAACGCCCCAGATTTTGAAATACCACGGGTAACGAAGACCAAGCATACTTGCGGTAACATCGGTCAGGATATTGCCGAACTGAGCAGGAAAGCTCAAAAATCCGTACCAGGTGATAAATGCAAAGCCTGCAATCAGGTTTACTGCGCAGAAAATTGCGGTAGCCTTGTTAAGCTCTTTTGCAAAAAGGATTTTTCTGATAAACAAGCCATAAAGCAGCAACAAAACAGTTGAGAACACTACCCACAGCCAATAGTGAGCTTCATTGGCATAAAGAGGTTCATAGAGCATGCCGTCAAATTTACTGACAAAATCTTCGGCAGGTAAGTTCATATCGGCCTCGGTAGGGATTATGTAGGGATATTTGTCCCATTTCATAAAAACGGACATCCACACACCGTACACAACCGCAATCACACCCCATAGCCAGGTGTAAGCGTTTTTCATTTTATTATTTACCATAAAACCACCTCTTGGTTTCATTTTACAACTGATTCACACTAAAAGCAACATAATTATTTAATATATATCATTATTCATCCGTAAATTTAATTTTTATTATATTATAGCACTTGACAAAAAGCAAACAATAGTTTATAATATCATCCGTTGCGAATATTGCAATTCGGGGTGTAGCGCAGTTGGTAGCGCGCCTGCTTTGGGAGCAGGATGTCGGGAGTTCGAGTCTCTTCACTCCGACCA
>JAFTWE010000006.1 GCA_017465465.1 Clostridia bacterium
AATTGCGACACAGGCAGCTATCAAGGAAGGCTAATTCTGAAAGAATTGCTTAAATAATAAAACAATCAACTCCCCGTATTCGAAAGAATATGGGGAGTTTTTGTGTTGTAAAAATCATATTGCATTATCCTGTAAATTATGCTAAACTTAATAGTGCCAAACTAATTAAATATACAAAGTGGTATTTTTATCTACGGGAATAATACTATACCCTTTTTATGCCCTTTTGCTAGATCCTATGAATTTGATAAAAACGCAAATTCTGTTATGGATCTGGTTAATACCATTTTGCATAATTAGTTTGGCGACTATCGGAGTTTGCGTTTTTTGTGCGACTACTTCGGTGGTCGCACTTTTTATTTTATCAAAATTTTAGGAGGTAAAAACAATGAATGAAAATTTAAACACAAATCAAGAAAACGTTGCTCAAGGACAGACCGGGACCAGCAATAATGCAAATGCTGTTAAAAAAGGTAAAAATTGTCCGAATTGCGGATGCATTGTATCAAAATCGGCAGACATCTGTCCCCAATGTGGTCACAAATTAAAGAAAAAGGGCAAAAAGGTTGCAATAGGTTGCACAACACCGCTATTAATTATTGCTCTTTTAGTAGGCGTTTTAGTGTTTAGCGCACGACTCGAAACAGGTACAATTGGTGAAACTTATAACCAAAACGGACTTGAGTTTACTGTTGAATCAATAAGCTTTTACCGAGGAGCAAAAACAGGTGTTTATAAGGTGGATAATAGCCCTTGCATTGCAATTGAGGGAGTTTTCGAAAACATAAGTAAAAATCAAAAGACAGTTTCCGGAGATGATTTTTCAGTAGATTTTGATGACGGATATGTGTTCTCGTCCAAATATCTGTATCTTGAAAGTTCCTCATATATTGATGTGTCGGGTAATGAACAAGAAACATTTAAGCTTTACGAAGGTGGCGTTCTGTTGATTCCATTAGAATCCGGTGCTCAAGAATTTAAAATGCTTATTCCTGTCGCAGACACAGTTTTTGAAAGTGGTGATAAGCCAATAGAGATAAAAGTATTTAATTGCATATATAAGTTTGATAGTGTTGCCTCTATTAAAAATAGTAGGGAAGATACCATTGACCGCCTTACAGGTGCTTTGAATAACTAAAAATACATAGGTAGTAATTTATTAAAGGTACAACAATGCTTTGAATTCCTCTATTTGTTCGCCACACCACAGGCAGCAATCAAAGAAATGTAATTCTTTACGAATTTGTTTCGTAGCATAATAAATTAACAAATCCCCTTGGAGCAATCCAAGGGGATTTTTGTGTATAAGTCAGTAGTAGCTCAGGAAGCTATTGCCGGTGGCTGGCGAGATATTGAAGTAAAACTCTATATTTAAAATGAACTCCCTTTGTCACAAATGACATAGGGAGTTTTGCAATGATTTTTATTTTTAGGCTAACAAAAATTGGATTTTTAATACTCTTCCGTTTTTACAATCTCACCCATACCGTTCTGCAGGTTGTCTTTTACACCACAGTATTTGAGAATTGTGCCTTCTTTTACGAAAATCGGCATAGTTTTAAGGTCAACTTTTTTGGTAATCCACATACCTGTTGACTCGATTTTTTCTTTGGTGAAATAGTCAAACCAAGTGCCTTTCGGAAGGTAGATTTCACGAATGTCAGTTTTACTCAAGGGTTTAAGTACAGGCGCAACAAGAAGGCTGTCACCGAAAAGGTACTCGTCATCAATGTATCGCACATTTCTGTCTTCGGGATATTCAAGATACAATGCTCTTGTCATCGGAAGTCCAGTTTGTGTGCATTTTTCTGCCTGTTCATAGATATAAGGCATAAGTGAATAACGGAGCTTATCGTAGAAGCGGAAAATGTCACAAGCCTCTTTTGAGAAACGCCAAGGTTCACGGTAGTTATTATCACCTACACCGTGACAACGGGAATGTGACGAGAAAAAGCCAAGCTGTGCCCAACGGACATAAAGCTCGTCAGTTGGTGTTCCCAAAAATCCACCAATATCGTGTGAGAAATACGGAATACCGCTTAAACCTAATGAAAGTGATGCTCTGAGTGTGCCTGCCAATGCCTCAAATGTGCATTGGCTGTCACCACCCCAATGAAGTGGATAACGCTGACTGCCTGCAGTACCGCTGCGAGCCCATACGATGTTTTCGCCTGATGCTTCTTTTGTTGCATTGAAAATGACACTGTTATAGACCAGTGAATAAAGGTTGTGGAAATGCTTGCCGTCAATGTTCTGATAAATTGCATCTTCTGCGATACCTTCACCAAAGTCAGTTTTGATTGCAGCGGCACCAAGTTTAATCAGTTCTTTAATTTTATCACTGTACCACTTGCAGGCATCAGGATTTGAAAAGTCAATGGTAACATCCTTAACCCAACTGCCCTGACAAGACTCAGGCAACTGATAAGGCTTACCGTCTTTACCCTTTGAAAGGTAGCCGTATTTTACAGCTTCGTGGTAATTTTCGTTATCGTCATTGGGCGGAATAAAATTATACTGCCAAAGACTGATTTTAAAGCCGTCTTTTTTATATCGTTCAATATTTTCTTTCGGATTCGGGAAGCGTTCTTCTGAGAATTTCAGGTCGCAGTTCCAATCACGGTTAAACCACGCAGTATCAAGGTGCAGAACATCACAGGGAATATCGTTTTCACGCACTTTCTTTGCTATATCGTCAACAACATCCCAAGAAACATAACTGTTACGGCTCATCCAAAGACCGAAGCTCCAGAGTGGCGGAAGTTTTGCAAAGCCCGTAAGTGTGCAATATCCCTTGATAATATCTTTCGGTGTTTTACCGCCGATTACAAAATAATCAATCTGACTGTCAAGCACGGCAAACTGCAAAGCGCTTAAATCTGTTGTGCCGATTTGCCAGTCTGTCTTTGCACCCGAATTAAGGAAAAGTCCGTATCCCTTAGTTGAAAGGTAGAACGGAATGTTGATATATGAACGGCGGCTTGTTGTACCAACTGCATCTTTATTGTGGAAATCAACTGTTCTGCCGTTACGGGTAAGGGAGTCAAAGCGTTCACCCAAACCATAAATAACTTCGTCAGTTTCAAGTTCAAGCGCTTCAAAACAAGCGTAATCACCATCTGAATCAGCAAGAGCCAAATCGTGGATATCTCCTGTACGGAAATCCTGCTTTTTCTGTGAGTAAAACTCTTTTCCGTCAACGAATTTAGCAGAAATTTTTGTTGTCTGTTTATCAACCGAAACAATAATCTTACTTGTTGTGAGAGTAATTTCATTGTCGGTTTCATTGAGAGTGAAATCAACATTTTTGGGACTTGCAATAAGCATTTGTGCATCTTCGGAAAGTCCTGCAAAATGATTTATGATTTCCTTGTCTTTTGAGAAAACAACTCTGAAAATTTCATCAGTCCAGAAATTGATATGTAAATATACCTTTGGGGCTGTAATATCGGCAGGCTTATACAGATGAAGTGAAGTTTCGTGAGTGTATGAAAGCGTAGCACAACGAGCCATTGTACCGAGAGTGAGCACAATTCCGTTTTCTTCTTTTTCAATATTTAATATTTCTTTAGGTCTGTTCTGAATTGCAGGGTTAAACCGAAAATCTGCAATTTCAGTTTTTGAAACGGCTTTTATTTCACTTAAAGTATCGCCCTGCATAAACTGAGGAAAATTTTGGCTGTTTGGTGTGGTTGACATTTACATCAACTCCTTTGACGAAGACTTATTTGTCAAAATGATTATACCACACTCACACCACAACTTTCAACATAACCCGATTATATAATGACTGACCCCACAAATACGGAAATCCGGTATATGAATGCTGAGTCTTTTTAGTTGGAATTTCTGTTCATCGGATAGAATCTGCTTTATAAACAAAAATTATCCGCTCCTCATAAGAGGGGCGGATTTTGTGTCATTATCAGGTTATAATCAAAGCACTCCGAAATGCTGAACAACATAAAACATTGACATTCCTGTTTTTTGGTTGATTGTGTAGGTTACGCTGACACCGGTATCTTTAAATTTACCGTCAACTATATGGACATAGTGCTCGGGGCTGTTTTTGAAATTGTTAAAAATACGGGTGTATGCCTCAACAATCTGGTCATCTCTTCCCACAAACAGGTCCTCGTCTTTAAATGAGCGGTTGCCGATGTGGGTTGTTTTCTGAATAATCTCGGCTGTGTAAGAATACGGATATGTATCTTTATTTATAGCGGTGTGAAAAGCCTTGCCGTTTGGCCTTTTGTGAGAAAAGCTTGTCAGAATTTCCTTGCTTCTGATTTTAGATGATGAAGAAAGTGCGCTGTTGATGTTCAGCGGCTTAACTCCGCATCTTACTCGTTCCTGATTAACCAATTTTAAAAATCCGTCGCGGATTTTTATTAAATCGTTTTCAGTTACAACGCTGACTGCTGTGGAATTTCCTGTGCCGTTAGTCGGTTTGGCAGAAGTAGTGGTTTTTGCAGTTGTAGTTTTCTTGGTTGTAACGGGCCTTGGTTTAACTGTGGTCTTGGTTGTGGTTGTGAGCTTTTGAGAATACTTTTTACTTTTGGTTGTTTTTTCAGAAGTGGTAGTAGTCTTTTTGGTTGTAGTTTCTTCTGTTTTTTTTTCCTGTTCGGTAACTCTTGTGGTCCAGGCGGTGAATTTGTTTTGAGTAACATTTTTGGTTGTTGTTTCGGTGTAGGTTGTGTTAAATGCAGTTGTTCCGGTTTTGCTGTTTGTTTCTGCACCGTTAGCTAACGGAACTTGCTGACTGTTGAATGAAACCGTAAATGCAACAACTAATGTTACTATAGCCAATGATATTATCAGCTTTCGTTTCATAACTACATCTCCTGTAAGTTAATGTGGGTTACTGATACATTTTTATAATATCATAGCATTGAGCATTTTTAATGTAGTTAAAGAATTATTAAAAATACTTTTGATTTGTGATATTGAAAAATAATCATATTGTGTATATAATGTTCAAGGTAGTTTGAAATGGAGGAAACAGCGTTGTCTTGTAAAAAATTCACTTCCTTGTCTAAAAAAGACATATTTATTTTCATACTTATGGGCTGTACTGCGGTGCTTATCACCGTTGCGGGCGTATATTTTAAGCAGAGCTTTTTGCGGATTTTACCGCTGTATATTTCGCTTGTAATTGCCTTGCTTCAATCCCGTGTCAACCGATATGCGAGCTTAATCGGAAGTATGAATTCTTTGCTTTACGGTGCTGTTTATATTTACTATAATCTTTACGGCTCTGCAATTTCGGCAATTTTATTTTCATTCCCGATTCAGCTCTTAACCTTTATCCGTTGGAACAAAAATAAGTGGGAACATTCCACTGTGCTGAAAAAGCTGAGCGCCAAACAGCGATTGATAATCCTTGCCGGCTCTGCAGTTGCTTTGGTTGCAATGTGGATTGGTCTTCCGCTGATTGGCTCTGAATATGTTTTTCTTGACAGCGTTACAAATCTGATTGGAATACTCATATATTTCCTGACGATGTTTGCTTTTGTTGAATACACTTTTCTTATGGTTATCAACGGTGTAATCGGTATAGCCTTGTATATTCAGATGCTTAATGAAACGCCCGAAATGACAACATATCTGATTTTTTCGGTTTATTCTTTTATATGTATTGTTTTTGCATTCTTCCAAGCAAAAAAACTTTATAACAGCCAGCAGACGGAGGTAAAAAATGAAAATTGAACTTATCGGAAAGCCTGAAGTAATAATTTCAAATCCACACAGCCGCCACAATTATTTTGCGTGGCCAACCGTTTCGTTATTGCAAGACGGTAAAATTGTCGTGGGTGCATCGGGCTTCAGGTTTGAGCATATCTGCCCGTTTGGTAAGGCTGTTATTTCTTACAGCTTTGACGGCGGCAAAACCTATACCAAGCCTGCCCCTGTGATTGACACTCCGCTTGATGACCGTGATGTAGGCATCTGCACCTTTGGAGAAAAAGGCGTTATTTTAACTTCTTTTAACAATTCTGCCGATATGCAAAGGCAGCATAACAAAGATAATGAGTATATCCAAAGCTATATAAACACAATTACCAAAGAAGATGAAGAAAAATATCTCGGCTCAACCTTTCGCGTAAGTCACGATTGCGCAGTTACATTTGGTGAAATATTCCGTTCACCTGTTTCTTCGCCCCACGGCCCCACAACACTTCGTGACGGAACTATTCTGTGGGTGGGCAATAATTTTCATAAATATGTTGAAGGACTTGAGGTTGTAAAGCTGAACCCCGAAAACGGCGAAACCGAACTTGTGGGTAAAATCAAAATTGATACCAACCGCTTTGAACTCAGTGAGCCTCATATTCTTGAGCTCCCTGACGGCAAGCTTATCTGCCACATCAGAGGAGAAAAGGAAGACGACAGCGTGTTTACCGTGCTTCAGAGTGTTTCAACCGATAAAGGCAAAACCTGGTCAAAGCCTGAAATGCTTCTGGATGAAACAGGCGGTTCTCCTCCTCATCTTATTCAGCTTAGCTCAGGTGCTATTCTTTCTGTTTACGGAAGAAGAAAACAGCCTTACGGAATTATGGCAATGGTGAGCCTTGACGGGGGAGAGAGCTGGGAAAAGGATATCCGAATTTACGAAAACCTTGTCAGCGATGATATCGGCTACCCCACAACTGTTGAACTCCCTGACGGAACCTTGCTTACTGTTTTTTATGCAAAAAGGGAAGAAAACGGCCCTTGCGAAATTATGCAGCAGAAGTGGAAAATTGTATCATATAATGACTAAAGCATAAAATGAACCAATCCCTGCCGAGAGGTGGGGATTTTTCTTGTTCACGAAATTTCACGAAAATTCAAATATTTTCACGAAAAGCCTTGACAAGCGTTAACGAATGTGCTATATTTTGCTTGCAAACGATGTAAAATGTTAAAAACCGTTAACAAAAAGGAGCGTAATTTATGTTTATTGAAGAAAGACATCAGGAAATTCTAAGAATTTTATCTGAAAATGGAAGAATATCAAATGCAGAAATTCAGGAAGCTTTTGAAATAAGCTATGACTCAGCCAAAAGAGATTTAAGGCTTCTTGAAGAGCAAGGACTTTTAAAAAGAACTCATGGCGGTGCTATTCCTGCAAGACAAGTCGGCGGCAATGTTATCAAAAATCTTTCACCTGATGAGCGAGTTGTTGAGGTTAAAGAAAATTATCTTGCAATAGCAAAAGCGGCGGTTAAAGAGATTGAAGAAAACGATGTGATTTATATTACAAATGCCAGCGTTGGTTATCTTATGGCGCAGAATATTGGTGATGTTAACTGCACCGTTGTTACAAATTCTATTTCTATTGCCGAAGAGCTTCGCAAAAAAGAGAATGTTACTGTTATTCTTGCCGGCGGTGAAATGCAGAAGAATGGCTGTTTTTACGACAGCTTTGCATTATCTTTAATTAACAGACTTCGTTTCGACAAATGCTTTGTTACTTCAGCTTGCGTTTCCAAAAAGTTCGGTCTTTCAATTCAAAAGTCAAGAAGTGTGGAGCTTACAAACGCTGTTATTAACAACTCAAAATCTGTTTATGGTTTGTATCCTGTTGAAAAAATCGGATTTGATTCAGTTATCAGCATCTGTCCGGCAAAGAAACTCAATTTTATCATAACCGACAGCGAAGCATCAGAAGATGATTTGTTGCAGTTTGAAGAATCGGGAATAAAGATTAAGATTGCAGGTTGATTTTATTGACTAAACAAAATTTAAGAGTATGTTCTCAAAACAAGACCTTATCAACTGTAATTCCGAATGTTATAATCATAACGAAGCTTCGGAAAACAGAAAAGAAAAGGTGAAACTGATGAATAATATTTTTACTGAAAATCTTAAAAAATTCCGACTTGCCAAGGGCTTAACTCAAGAGCAGGTTGCAGATAAATTGAATGTTAATGCTCAGACTGTTTCCCGTTGGGAGTGCGGCACAACTTTGCCTGATGTGTTGACCCTGCCCGAGCTTGCAAGGCTCTACGAAGTGACGGTTGATGATTTTTATAAAAAGAATTCTGTTGCTTATGACAACTACGCGCAACGCCTCGCTTCGGTTTTTGAAGATTCACACGACATTGAAGATTTTATCCGTGCGGATGCGGAGTTTAAAAAGCTGATAAAAAGCAATTCCTTAACAACATACGATATGTGGGAATACGGAATGATTCATTATTTTTTGATGCACTATGGCAAAGAAAATGCCTTCCGTTGGTTTGACAAAGTGTTGGAAAAGGGCGAAAGCGACGATGAATTTGCTTATTGGAAAACCCGCACACAGAGGATGAAGCTTTGCTCACAGCTCGGTAAAAATGAAGAAAATATCAAGGAGCAACGAGAAATCATTGAGAACAACCCCGACAATGTAAATGAACGGGAGCTTTTGCTCGCTGCGTATATGTATGCCGGCCATTATAAGGAAGCATACGAAGAATTTAAGAAAGCTGTTGCAAAATTCCCTGATAGATGGGAGCTGTATATTCACGGCGGAGATATTTCCAAGAAGCTCGGGAAATACAATGAGGCTATGGAATATTATAACAAGGCAGGCGAAATAGGCTCATGTTTCTGTGATGAGCTTTACTGCAAAGCAGATTTATATGAGAGTTTAGGAGAATACGAAAAATCCGTTGAAATGTATATGAAGATTGCAGACACCCTCCGACAAAGAGGGTACGATGTTGAGGCCGATATGGCCGAAAAAGATGCGCAAGAAGTCAAGAAGAAAATCAAGGAATAAAAAATGAGCCGTTCAGTTTTGAACGGCTTTTCCTATTGTAAAATGTGTCTGATTGTTTTATAATGGTTCTATAAGCAATAAAAGGAAGATGTGTATGAAAACTGCTGAAAAAGTTATGAAAAGTGAAAAGCGTGAGCTTTCACGGCTTCAAAAAATGCAAAACCGCAGCTCGGGCGGCAAATACTTTTTTGTTTTGCTGTTGCTGATTGCTGTTGTAAATATTCTTGATGAGGTCACAAGTAACCTTACTGTTACGGTGCAGTCCTCATTTGTAACGGAATTTTTTGTAAATAACCCTTTTATGGGCAAATATTATACCTATGAAGACGGTCTTGCTTTTCACTCGGGTATCGGTGTGTTTACTTATGTTTTAGGTATATTCACTCCGTTTTATAAAGCCCTTGCTGACAAATGGGGCAGAAAACCGCTGTTTGTTATGTCAACATTAGGTATGGCAATGGGACTTCTGGTGATTCACCTTTCATCAAGCTACATAATGTTCCTCGTGGGCTTTGCAATAATCAGCTTTTTTATGGGTCACGATATTCAGATTATCTACATTCTTGAAGAAGCACCCGATAAGCATCGCGCAAAGATTTACAGCTTTCTTAAAAGCTTCGGAATTTTAGGCGTTATTCTTATTCCTGCTCTTCGTGATATGCTGATGGGTGACGATGCAACCAAATGGCGCGAGATTTTTCTTGTTCCTGCGCTTATCGGCTTTGCGGCGGTTGTGCTTGTAATTCTTCTTGCAAAAGATACTAAGGTGTTTGTGAATGAAAGAGTAGCTTATCTTTCGCGCCCTTATGAAGAAAGGCAAAAAGAAAAAGCCCTTAAAAAGCAGCAGAAAGAAGCTCAGAGAAATCAGTCAGGTGTATTTAACGGCGTGAAATATATTTTTGCAAACAAAGACACAAAAATGCTCATAATTGCTCACATCATTTTTGATGCCGCAATGCCTGCCATTGCTTTGTATTTTGAATCTTCAATGCACCGTGCGGGAATGAGCACAAGTGACATAACCAAGGCTTTGTTTATGGTGCCTGTGATTTATGCTTCAATCACATTCCTCTCAGGCTTTATTGCCGATAAAGCAGGCAGAAAAACAACGGTTACTCTTTTCTCTGTAACTTGTGTTTTGGGATATATCCTTTTCGTTGTCGGAATTCTCAACGGCTGGAATCCGTACCTTGTGGGCTCGCTTGCAGGTCTTTATCAGGGCTCATATTGGATTGGCAGAGATTATATGAATGTTATGATGACTGAAAAAGTGCCTACGGATATCCGTGCATCCGTGGTTGGTGCAGAGGGGCTTCTTGTTATTATCGGTCTTGCTCTGGGCTACGGTGTAACAATCCTCGGTATGACTGCAATGTCAATATGGAACGCCTGCCTTCTTGTGGCGATTCCCACCGTTACTGTTGCCGCAATAATCTTCGCCGCTAAGGTTAAAGAAACAAAGGGCGCCAATCTTGATGAGATAAAATAAAACTTTTTTACATATTTTTATGGAAGTTTTCTATTTACCAATGAATTATATTATGCTAAAATAAAACAAGCATTTACCAATGGAGGTATAATTATGAAAAAGATTAAGTTTGGTATATTCGGTCTTGGCCGCGGTGGCGGATTTTTTGACGGTGTGACTGCCAATAACGGTGAAGTTGTTGCTGTTTGCGATTTTGATGAAGAAAAGCTCAAAAAAGCAAAAGAAAACCACCCCGATGTTACAACATATACCGATTTTGACGAGTTTATCAATCACGAGGGCTTGGAAGCAGTTTTTCTTTGCAACTATTTCCACGAGCATACACCTTATGCAATCAAGGCTCTTGAAAAAGACATTCATGTTCTCAGTGAATGCACATCAAACATCTCAATGGGTGAGGGCGTTGCCCTTGTAAGAGCAGTTGAAAAAAGCAACGCTTTTTATATGATTGCTGAAAACTATCCGTTTATGAAGTTTAATCAGGAAATGCGCAAGGTTTACCGCTCAGGCGTTCTCGGTAAGGCTTTGTTCGCAGAGGGTGAATACAATCATCCTATTCTTGACCAGAAGGATATTGCTCATTATTGCCCATCTTCAAAGCATTGGAGATACCACATTCCGAGAATTTATTACATCACTCACTCTCTCGGTCCTCTTATGTATATCACAGGCGCATTCCCCAAGAGAGTAACAGCTATGCCCATTTTCGGACCTCTTAATGAAGAAAACGGCGGCGGCAGCCTTTACTGGCGTTTACCTGACAGAAGTGCTGTTGTAACCTGCCTTAATGATGATGATTCTGTTTTCAGAGTAACAGGCTGGTCACACTTCGGCGGTCATGCCAACACATACCGTGTTTGCGGTGAGCTTGGCCAGATTGAAAACCTTCGCGGCGAAGACGGTAAGGTTCTTCTTTCTTTCAATGAAGAGCATACTCCCGAGGGAATGGAAAGAGTAAGCAAATATGAAGCTGACTTTGAGCCCGATGCAAAAGAAGCTGCAGAAAAAGCAGGTCACGGCGGCGGAGATTTCTTTATTGTAAGAGAATTCTTCAACAGCATCCGTGAAAACAAAAAGCCGATGTTTGATGAATACTTCGCAACCACAATGGCTTCTGTTGCAATTCTCGGACACAGAAGTGCTCTTGAATACGGCACACCTTATGATATCCCCGATTTCCGCAAGGAAGAGGACAGAGTCCGTTATGAAAATGATTTCCTCACCCCGTGCTACGATTCAAAGGGCAATCCCCCAACAATAGCAAACACTGAAAGAGCCGAATATATTCCCACAGAGGAAACTATGAAGGCTTATGACGAAGCTGTAGCAGAATACAAAGCAAATCATAAAGAATAATTACAAAAGAGCCGCAAGCAAGCGGCTCTTGAATTTTTAAATGGAAAGTGATATATTGGTTTGCGTAGGAGGTCGGTATAATGAAAGTAATAATGATTCTCGTTGACGGTATGCGACCTGATTCGTTGGCTGATGTTCCTGTTGCACAAAAAATTATGAAGCAGTCAGCGGTTACCCTTGATGCACAAACTGTTTTTCCGTCAGTAACCTTACCTTGCCATATTTCTCTTTTTCACAGCGTAACTCCTCAGCGCCACGGAACAACCACAAATGTTTATACTCCGCAGGTGAGGCCGATTAACGGACTTTGTGAGGTGCTGAAGCAAGCAGATAAAAAGTGTACACTCTTTTATAACTGGGAAGAAATCCGTGATGTTTCAAGGCCCAATTCTCTTGCCCATGCCTGCTTTTATGCAGGGCGCAGAATCGGGTATAAAGAGGCAGGGGAGGCCCTAACGGAAGATGCAATCCGATATCTGAAAAAATATGATACCGATTTCACTTTTATTTACTTCGGTCATACAGATATGGAAGGGCACAGATACGGCTGGATGAGTGATGAATATATGAAAGCCATTCACGAAAGCTGGGATAACATCGATAAGCTTATGAACGAGCTTGGAGATGAATATACATATATCATCACCGCTGACCACGGCGGACACGACAGAACTCACGGAAGTGACTGCGACGAAGATATGCTCATCCCTATAATTATCAATGGTGAAGGCTTTGGAAACGAAAAAAAGCTCAATGATGCCAATATTGTTGATATAGCCCCGACTATTGCTGAAATTCTGAATGTAACCCCTGACCCCGAGTGGGAGGGCAAAAGTCTGGCGTAAATCCTTGGTGTATTACCAACTTGCTTAAAAAGCGGGCAAAAAAATATCGGAATTTTATTAAATCACACAGTATTTTTTCTGTTGACAAAAACGGAAAACTGACTATAATATATGTAGAGACTCGGCTTTTGTGGAAAGTCTGTCAGGGAGAATGCGTCACCGACTGAAAGCGCGTTTGAGATGAGTAGTAAGCTTGGGAACACTCTGATTAGCCTTAATTTAATATTAAAAGAGGATGCTTTTGGCATCAATGCGGGTGGCACCGCGGGTGAATTTATTTACTCGTCCCGGGAATATTTTATATATTCCCGGGGCTTATTTTTTGTAGAAAACAGGAGGTACACTACAATGTATAGAACGTTATTGTGTAACGACATTCGTGACGAGCACATCGGTAAAACCGTTCAGCTTGCAGGCTGGGTTGATGTTGTGCGTGACCACGGCGGCGTTATCTTCGTAGACCTTCGCGATTACACCGGAGTAACACAGGTGGTAATCCATAATGAAGAGCTGTTGAAAAATGTAAACCGTGAAACAGTTATAACTGTCAGCGGTGTTGTTGAAAAGCGTGATGAAGAAACCGTCAACAACAAAATTGCAACAGGTAATGTTGAGTTGGTTGCTGACAGCCTTCAGGTTTTGGGTAAGAGCAAAAATATGCTTCCCTTTGAAGTAAGAAATTCAAGACTCAGCAAAGATGAGCTTCGTCTTAAATACCGTTATCTTGACCTTCGTAATCCTAAAAACCATAACAACCTTGTTATGCGTTCAAAGATTATCCGCCATCTTCGCAATAAAATGGAAGAAAAAGACTTCCTTGATATGCAGACACCAATCCTCACAGCCTCTTCTCCCGAGGGTGCCCGTGACTTCCTTGTTCCCAGCCGTAAGCATCCCGGAAAGTTTTATGCTTTGCCTCAGGCTCCTCAGCAGTTCAAGCAGCTTCTTATGGTGTCAGGCTTTGACAGATATTTCCAGGTAGCTCCCTGCTTCCGTGATGAAGATGCCCGTGCAGACCGTTCACCCGGTGAATTTTATCAGCTTGACTTTGAAATGGCATTTGCAACTCAGGAAGAGGTTCTTGATGTGTGCGAAGATGTTATTTACGATACATTCAAAACATTCTCTGATAAAAAGATTACCCCGAAGCCTTTCCGCCGTATCACTTATGCAGATGCTATGATGACTTACGGCTCAGATAAGCCCGACCTTCGAAACCCCCTTGTTATCTGTGATTTGACAGATTTCTTCGCAGGTGTAAATTTCCCTGCATTTAAGGGCAGACCCGTAAGAGGTATTGTTGCAGATTGTAAAGGTAAATCAAAGAAATTCTTTGAAGATTCTCTTAAGTTTGCAACTTCAGCCGAGGTAGGCCTTGGCGGTCTCGGTTATATCACCCTTAAAGACGGTGCCTTTGCAGGACCTATCGCAAAGTTCCTTTCAGAAGAGCAGAAGGCTGAAATCACTGAATTGACAGGTGTTAAAGAGGGTGAAACTCTTTTCTTCATCTGTGATGATAAGAAAAACGACACAGAGAAAAAAGCAGGTCACATCCGCACCTGGCTTGCAGGCAAAAATCAGCTCGACCTTATTCGTGACGATGCTTTTGAATTCTGCTTTGTTGTTGACTTCCCGATGTATGAAGATGATGAAGAAACAGGCGAAACAATCTTCACTCACAACCCCTTCTCAATGCCTCAGGGCGGTATGGAGGCTCTCCTTACCAAAGACCCCACAGAGGTTCTTGCATATCAGTATGACCTTGTTTGTAACGGCATTGAGCTGGCTTCCGGTGCTGTTCGTAACCACGATATTGATGTTATGAAAAAGGCATTTGAAATTGCAGGCTATGATGAAGAAGAATTGAAAAACCGCTTCAATGCTTTATATACAGCGTTCCAGTACGGTGCACCGCCCCACGCAGGTATGGCTCCCGGTATTGACCGTATGGTAATGCTCCTTACCGATGAAGAAAAAATCCTCGATGTTATTGCATTCCCCCTTAACGGTAATGCTCAGGATTTACTTCTCGGTGCTCCAAGTGAGGTTACAAACCAGCAGCTTGAGGATGTTCATCTTCTCGGCAGTGGAAGTGCTCTTGCTCAGCGTGCCGCCGCTTCTGCTTCAGGCAAGCAGTCTTCAGGCAAACGCTCCACATTCTCAAATGCTCAGCAGTTAAACCAGCTTTCTCTCTCTGAAGAGGAAGAGGCAGTTATGCAGGGTATTTTTACTGCAATGAGTGAAAGTGAGAAAAAGCTTGCCGATTGCAACACAGAGGGCGTTGAAGAAATGGTTCATGTTATGCCTATGACCAATGTTCTTCGTGAAGATGTCCGCAAACAGCCCTTTACAAGAGAGAGCCTTCTTGAAGGCGCTCCCGAGCGTAGTGAAGACAGTTGGCAAGTGCCAAGACTTGTGAAGTGAGGTGTGTAAAATGAAATATTATGTAACACAGCTTTGTGATAAAGGAACTGTTGCTGTTGATGATACAATCCTCGTCAAGGGTGCTCAGTCAGCCGCAGGCTCCAAAATGCTTGAGGGCTTCAAGCCTCTTTTCAGTGCAGAAGCAGTAACCCGCCTTGAAGACAAGGGTTATTCAATCTCAGGCAAAACCAATGTTGGTGAATTCGGACTTGACCTTGTAGGCGAATTTTCATATTACGGTGAAAATGATGCCGAGCTTAAAGGTGCCGCCGCTTCACTTGTTGCAGGCGGTGAAGTTAAAGCCGCTTTGGGTGTTGATATGAACGGCGCAACAAGGCGTGCCGCCGCACTTTCGGGTGTAGATTTCTTAAAGCCCACCTACGGTACTGTTTCACGCTACGGTGTAATTTCCTGCGCCGCATCAGGTGAGCAGGTTGGCGTTTATGCTAAAGATGCAGAAAATGTGGCTGAGATAATGTCAGTTATCGCAGGTCACGATGATAAAGACGGCACAAGCCTTCCTGCTGAAAGCTATGAATATTCAGTAAATGAAGATGTTTCAGCTAAAAAGGTTTGCATTATCAAAGAGCTTTATGAAAAAGCTGACGATGCTCAGAAGGCTAAGGTTGATTCCTATGCTCAGGCACTCAAAGCAAACGGAGTTACCGTTGAAACTGTTTCAAGCTCACTTTTTGAAATTGCAAACACAGCCTGGCAGATTCTTATGTGCGCTGAAACCTGCAATAATGTTTCCCGTTATGACGGTGTTAAATTCGGCCACCGTTCATCAAATTACAGAAACATTGATGAGCTTTATGTAAATTCAAGAACAGAGGGCTTCAACTTCCTTACAAAGGCAGTTATCCTTTACGGCTCAGATGTTCTTTCCAAAAACAGATATAAAGATTGCTACGATAAATCTCTCAGAGTGCGCCGTGTTGTTGCAGAGGGTATTGCAAAATTAGCTGAAAGCTACGATGCAATTCTCACACCTGTTTGCTCAAAGGCTTCTTATGAAGCTTATGACATTCACGAAGCATTCGGCAAAGTATTTGATGAAAGTGTGTTCACAGCCGTTCCCAACCTTATCGGCACACCTGCTCTTGTAAGCGGCGGTGTTCAGCTTATGGGTAAGCACTTTGGTGAAAGCACACTTCTCAGCCTTGCACACAGCGTTGAAAGGAAAGGTGAATGATTATGAACTATGAACTCGTCATCGGCCTTGAAACTCATGTGGAGTTAAGCACCGAATCTAAAATTTTCTGCTCCTGCGGCGGTCATTCTGCTGCAAATGAGCCTAACGATTGTGTATGCCCCGCTTGCTCAGGTATGCCAGGTATGCTCCCGGTTATGAACAAGAGAGTTGTTGAGCTTGCAGTAACAGCAGGCCTTATGCTCAACTGTGAAATCAGCCGTTACACAACATTTGACAAGAAAAACTATTATTATCCCGATTTGCCCTGCGCATATCAGATTACACAGCTCAATCATCCAATCTGCACCAACGGTTGCGTAACACTCAAAACCTCAAACGGTGCCCGTGATATCCGCATTAAGCAGATTCACATGGAAGAGGACGCAGGTAAGCTTGTTCACAGCGGAAATGCTTCTTTCGTTGACTTTAACCGTACAAGTGTTCCTCTTATTGAAATTGTTACTCAGCCTGATTTCCGCAGTGCAGAAGAAGTTGTAACTTACCTCAACAAGCTTAAGAATATGTTCCGTTCAGGCGGAATTTCTGAGTGCGAAGAGGGCGCGATGCGTTGCGATGTTAACATTTCTGTTAGTCCTGAGGGCAGTGAAGAATTCGGCGTTCGTACAGAAATCAAAAATATGAGCTCCTTTGAAGCTATTGAAAAGGCAATCCGTTATGAATCACAGCGTCATATTGATGCTCTTGAATATGAAACAGAAGAGCTTGTTCAGGAAACAAGACGCTTTGACGATGCAAGCGGCAAAACCTTTGCAATGCGTAACAAAGAAACAGAGGCAGATTACCGCTATTTCCCCGATGCAAACCTTATGCCCATTATCATTGATGATGAATGGCTTGAACAGATTAAGGCAAGCAAGCCCGAAGCTGTTGACGAAAAGGCAGAGCAATACAGAGAAGCAGGAATTTCTGATAAAGAAATCGATATGCTCATTTCAAACCATAAAATTAGCAAGCTTCTTGATGATACTGTTGCTCTCGGCTGTAACGCTAAGGATGCCGCCGCATGGATTCTTACCGACTGTATGGGTATTCTCCGTAAGGCTAAAAAGACAGTAAACGAGCTTGAAGTTACTGCCGAAAACCTTGCCGCAATTATCAAAATGGTTGACGGCGGCAAGATTAACAGAAACGCAGGTAAAAAGGTTCTCATCGCCGTTATTGAAGACGGTGCAGACCCTGTTGAATATTGCAAAGCAAACGGACTTGACAAGCAGGTTGATTCATCTGCAGTTGACGGCATTGTTGATAAAGTTATCAGCGAAAATGCTCAGGCTGTTGAAGATTATAAAAACGGCAAGGTCAAAGCATTGCAGGCACTGTTCGGCGCTTGTATGCGTGAGCTTAAGGGCGCAGGCGACCCAACAGTTATTAAAGAGCTTCTTGAAAACAAACTTAAATAATTATAACGGGAGTAAAGCTTTTTTACTCCCGTTTTAAGGTGATATTATGACACAAAGACTTTACGAAATTGATGCATATTGCCGTGAATTTTCAGCAACCGTTCTTTCCTGTGAAAAGGTTGACGGCGGCTTTGAGGTGGTTCTTGATAAAACAGCCTTTTATCCCGAAGGGGGAGGGCAAGCACCCGACGAAGGCACATTAAACTCAATCGCTGTTCTCGATGTTCAGGAAAAGGGCGAGCTTATCTGCCATAAAACCGAAGCTGAAATTCCTGTCGGCACTCAGGTTGAGGGTAAAATCGATTGGGATTTGCGCTTCAGCCGTATGCAAAGCCACGCAGGTGAGCATATTGTGGCAGGTATTGTCCATAATCTTTTCGGCTATGACAATGTGGGCTTTCACATGAGTGAAGCGGTTATGACTGTTGATTTCAGCGGACCTCTTTCTCACGAAGATATTGAAAAGGTGGAGCTTCTTGCAAACCTTGCTGTTCGCAACAACACAGCAATTACCGCCTGGTATCCTTCACCCGAAGAGCTTGCAGCCACCCAATACCGCTCAAAGCTCGACACCACCGAAGGCATCCGCCTTGTTAAAATTGACGGTGTGGACTGTTGCGCTTGCTGTGCGCCTCATCCGTCAAGAACGGGTGATGTGGGTGTAATTAAAATTCTTGACTCCTGCCCTCGCAAAAAGGGAACAAGAATTGAAATGGTTGCAGGCATTCACGCTTATAAAGATTATGTTTATCTTCACAATGCGGTTAAGGCTGTTATGGGTATGCTTTCTGCGTCAAGGGACAGTGTTGCTTCTGCCGTTTCAAAGCAGGCAGAGCTTATTCAGGCCCTTAAGTATGAAAATCAGAAGATGTCCAAAAAGCTGGCGTTCTATGAGCTCAACCCAACCAAAATCGGTGATTGCGCCTATGCAATAAGTGAGAATCAGTCTTACGATGATTTGATTTTCTGTGCAAATTCTTTGCTTGAAAGCGGAGTGCAGAAATGTATTTTGCTCTCAAAAACAGATGAGCAGAATTATATCTATGTGGTAAGCGCCACAACAAATGTTAAAGACACCGTTTCGGCTCTTAATTCAGCCCTCAACGGCAAGGGCGGCGGCAGAGATACTCACGCTCAGGGCAAGGTGTCTGCACCGAATGTTGACGAAGTAAAATCAGTAATTGAAAATTTGCTTAAATAAACAGTCCCTCTGTTACATTATCTTGAGTAACAGAGGGATTATTATTATTTCTTTTTATATGATGTGATGTTGAAATCTTTGATTTCTATGGTGCAGTCATAATTTCCGTGAATCTCAAAGCCGATGTTTGTGCCGCCAATGTAAAAATCCTCAAGGCTGACTTCTTTGCCAAAAATATTGTCTTTGTTGGCAAGCTTTATTGCCTTTTCAAGATGAGGTTTCAGATTCACTTTAACTGTTGTCCATTCTTCAGAAATATACGGTTTACCAAATCTGTAAAGTGAGCGTGTTTTTAATCCGTAAGTATCTTTTGTGGAAAGGCAATATATCATATTTCCGCTGCCTTTGTCATAGGACCAGTTGGTGTCACTGTATCCTCTTGAG
Organism: Clostridia bacterium; assembly: GCA_017465465.1. Classification (GTDB taxonomy): domain Bacteria; phylum Bacillota; class Clostridia; order Oscillospirales; family Acutalibacteraceae; genus CAG-488. The sequence goes on from JAFTWE010000006.1 coordinate 19,065, forward strand.
TCAAACAGGTCAACACCAAACCAGATGAATTCATTTCCGCTGAGTCCCTGCAGATAAAAATAAGCAAGAAACTGAACGGCATTTACACCTTCAGGATTTGTAGTATATTTGAAATCAGTCATTCTTATTTTTAAATCAAGTACAAATTCATCAGCGGTGCAAAAATAAAACTCTTTTTCTTCCTCCGTGAGTTTGCTGTAATCTGTCAGCGGCGCTTGTTCAAGAAGCAGGTGAGGCCAGCTTTCGTATGTTGCGGCAGAACCGTTGTAAACATTTGCCGCATTGAGCCGCATTGACACAGAGCCTTCTTGCGGATTGTATGTAACTGTTTTGGTTGTTCCGTCGGTTATGGTGTATTCATCACTTTCAATTCTGTCTGCCCACAGGCAAGGCCCTGAGCTCCATTGGGCAATTGCCCATGACGGAACAGAGCTTTCATTACTATAGGTAAAGCTTCCGAGCTGCTGCGCCTGACCGTTGACGGTTTCTTGGCTTATTACAAAAAAGCCGTCTGAAAAGTCGTCATCACTGAAAAGTTCCATGGAGTCATACCTGTTCAGAGGCAGACAAAACAAGGAATTGAAAAGAAGATTTAGCATAAAAAAGAAAGATGCAATCTGCTGAAACATATCTGACACGTCCTTTATACCATTACTCTATGCATAGAATACAATATAAACGGTTATTTTTCAACTTTAATTTTAGAAACAAGTTTCTCTTTGTGCAAAACACCGATATTTTTCTTTAAACTTTATTAAATTGTTGCATTGAGAGTTTAACTCAATTTGTGCTAAAATTTACCTAATGAATAATTGCGAGGTGCAGTTTATGAAATTCAAAAAGTTTATAAGCATTTTTCTTGTGTTAGCTATGCTGATTTCAGTCGCTTCTGTTTCAGTTATGGCAGACAGCTCTCACGTTGCAAAATACGACAGAGATACTCCTGTTGTAATTGTTCACGGTATGAGCCAGAATGACACTTATGTTCTTGATGAAAACGGTGAGCGCATTCCCGATGATACGGGCTATGTAACAGGCTGGCCGCTTGAAATTGACATAATGGCTTTGGTTAAGGTTGCGATTGTTCCGCTTATTATGTCTGTTTTCACACAGAAAGACTGCGGACTTACAGACGCATTCAGACAGGGCGCCTATGACGGACTCCCTTATATTCATAAGGATGCTCAGGGTAATTACATTGCTGATGTTGAGGTTCCTTGCTATGAATATCCTATGAGTGAAATGAGTGAAGAGCTCAAGGCTTACTATTATAACATTCTTCCTCTTCAGGACCTTAGCAAAATAGTTGGCGAAGAGAGCGTATATTATTTCGGTTACGATTCATTCGGCAGCGTTATGGGTGAAACAGAAAAGCTTCATCACTACATTCACGATGTTGTTCTTCCTCAGACAGGTGCAGACCAGGTTCGTCTTTGCCACATCAGCCTTGGCGGAACAATCGGTGTAAATTATCTTGAAACATATCCCGAAGATTATGATTTGATTAAGAAGATGGAATTTGTTGTTCCTGCTATTGACGGTTCTGATATTATCGGTGATATTCTCACGGGTAATCTCAGCGTGTTCTACAGTGATGATGTTCTTTACGGAGAGCTTCTCCCAACTTTGCTTGGTGACACATACCTTGCATATATTCTTAATATGGTTCTCAGAGTAATTCCTGACGATGTTCTCAAATCAGCTCTCGGCGGACTTGTTGAAGGTCTTATCAGCGCAGGAGTTCGTTCCACTACTCTTATCTGGGCGCTTTGTCCTACAGATTATTATGAAGAAGCAAGAGCAATGTGGCTTGAAGATGAAGAATATGCCGATATTGCCGCAGAAGTTGATTATTATATGAACGCAAGAGCAAACTTCCCCGAAAACATTGCAGCCCTGAAGGCTTCGGGCACAAAGGTGTTTGATATTGTTTGCCACGGCGGCGGAATGTTCCCTCTTTGCAAGGATTACAATGTAACCAACGGTGACGGAATTGTTCATGCTGAGTCAGCTTCAATGGGCGCAACATTTGCAAATGTTGGTGAAACTCTCGGTGAAGGCTACAAAGCGGTTGGCACATATTGCTCTAATCCAAAGCACAACCATATTTCACCTGATAACACAGTTGATGCCACTACAGGGCTTCTTCCCTGCACAACCTGGTATATCAGCCATCAGGCTCACGAAAAGCTCCCTCTTAACGATGTTGCTTTGAAAATGGCATTTGAAATTATGTCTGATGATAATATGATTGATGTTTACTCAAATCCTGAGGAATATCCTCAGTTTAACGAAGGCAGACTCACCAAGGAAGCTTATGAATATCTTGATGCTTGGGAAGAGGCTGACAAGTCAGCACTTACAGCAGAACAGATTGAAGCGGTTGAAAAGGCAGTTGCCGAGGTTAATAAGCAGCTTAACGAAACAATCGTAAGCAATGCCAACTGGAACGCTGCGGTTGAAGATTTGAGAGTTGCGCTTGTTAATGCAGAAATTATTGAAGATACTGCACCAACTGAAATTGAAAATATATTCACAACCATTACAAAATACCTTAACAAAGGCGTAAATGAAATATTTAAAATGGTGAATGCATAATGAAAAGCCCTCTGTTCCAAGCGGACAGAGGGTTGCTTTTTAAGAAAATTAAACAATTATACCATAAATTTTAAAAATAACTGTTGATTTTTAGTTATATTTAATATAAAATGATAGTAGAAAGTTAATGAAGGAGGTATCCGTATGAAAAAGATTATTACTATCAGCCGTGAATTTGGTTCGGGAGGCAGAAGTATCGGCAAAGAAGTTGCCAACCGCCTCGGCTACAAGTATTATGATAAAGAGCTTGTAAAGCATGTGGCGGCTGAAACAGGTTTTGCTCCGCAATATATTGAGGAGCAGGGGGAATATGCCCCGGGTAAGCACAAGTTTGCTTATGCTTTCACAGCGCCGGGTACTCCCGGAATTATGGATGGACTGTCTGCTTCTGACTTTTTGTGGAACATTCAGCGCAGAGTTATTTTAAAGCTTGCTGACGAAGAGCCTTGCGTTATTGTCGGACGCTGTGCGGACTACATTTTAAAAGACCGTGAAGACTGTCTCAATATCTTTGTTCACGCCGATAAGCAGTATCGTGCTGAAAGAATTGTCCGCCTTTACGGTGAAAGTGAAAAGAAACCCGTAAAACGCCTTGATGAAAAGGATAAAAAGCGTAAGGTTAATTACGAGCATTATGCAGGCAGAGAATGGGGCAATCCGCGCAATTACCACCTTTGCCTCGACAGCGGACTTTTAGGTCAGGATGTTTGTGTTGAAACAATCATTGCCCTTGCAACAAGAGAAGATTAAAAAATTACGGCTTGAGGTTATCCTCAAGCCGTTTTGTTGTCAGCCGTTGATTATTGTCAGCTTGTGTAATGCTCTTGTAGTTGCCATATACAAATATGGATTATTTTCATCTCCAAAGAATTCATCATTTTCGCTGACGATAATAACATTGTCAAATTCAAGCCCCTTTGTGTAAACAACGGGCATAATTGCCGCCTTGTTGCCAAAGATTTTGTCCTTATCGTCGTAAAGCTCAATATCGGTGTCCAAAATCAGTTCGTTATAAATTTTTCTTGCCGTAGGTGATGTTTTTGTAATAACACAAACAGAGCCCTCGGCATTTTTAATTGCTGATTTAATGTCGCTGAAAATATCTTTGCTTTCAATAATTATCGGTTCTTCGCCGTCACGCTCAAAGGTTTCATAATCGGGAGAAGGCAAAAGCTTCATTGCAAAGGAGCTTATCTGCTTTGTTGAACGGTAGCTTTTCTGAAGCCTTAAAATTTCTGCAGAATAAAGCTCCGCCAGCTCATTTACATCAGAGGAATTGATTGCAGGCACAATAGCCTGGTTTGAGTCAGTGAGAATTGTAAAGCGAGCCTTTGGATAAAGGTGCCTGATGATTCTGTGCTGAAGAATTGAAAAATCCTGAGCCTCGTCAATGAGCACATGGCGCACCTTGCTCTTCTGGTGCATTTTACCAAGCAGACAGCGGATAAACAAAACAATCATCGCATCCTCAAATTTGATGCTGCCGTTGCCGATGTCTTTTCTGTATTGCTTTGTAACAGCTTTATCGCCGTAGGCTTCATATATTTTGCCTAAAAGTGAGTAGTCATCAATGTTCAGCTCATTGCCAAGCTTGTTTCTTGATTCCTGCTTGATGCGCTTTTTCATTGCCTCAATGCAGTCACCGGTGTCGTCGAGAATACTGCTTTGCTCGTCAGCAATCTCATAAAGCTTTTCATAATTTTCAGAAAAATATTTGTTGATTTTATCATTCGCAAAGTCAGAAATCAAGTTAAGCTTATTGTTAAATGTGGTGGTTTTCGGGCGAGATTTAAGATAAGCCGAAATCTCTTCGCCGCTGTAAACAAGGTCGCCGTAAAGTGAAAAATCTGAGAATTTAAAGCAGTAATTTTTGATGTAGCTTTCAACAAAAGAAATAAATTCAGGTGAATTTTTAATTTTTGCGGCTTCTTCGCGGCCGTTTTCTTTTGAAATTATAGCTTCTGCCTGCTCGTAATAATCCTTTGCTCTCATTCCGTTTCTGAGAAGGGCGTAGAAATTAAAATCCTTAATCGGTGCTTCACCCAGCTCGGGAATGATGTCGGAAACATAGCTTGCAAAAATATCACTGCCTGTAAACATAACAACCTCTGCCGATGAAAGATTGTGCCTGTAGCGGTAGAGAAGATATGCAATTCTGTGGAAGCCAACTGAAGTTTTACCTGAGCCTGCAGGTCCGCTGATAATAAGATTTTGGTCTCCGCCAAAGCGGATAGCCTTGTTTTGCTCTTTCTGAATACTGTTTACAATGACCTTGAGCCTGTCTGTTGAGGTTTCACTCAAAGCCTGCTGTAAGATGTAGTCATCAATCTTAATGTCGCTGTCAAAGCAGTAAATCAGCTCACCGTTTTCAAATTTATACTGACGCTTTCTTTCAATTTCACCCTCAATTCTGCCTGAGGGAGCTTCATAAAAAGCCTTGCCGTCAAATTCTTCATAAAAAAGACCTGCAACAGGAGCGCGCCAGTCATAAACATAAGGCGAAATCTCTTTTTCGTCAAAAAGGCTTTTTAAACCAATATAAAATTCTTCGGTAGGGTAGTCGTCCTCTTTAAAATCAATTCTTGCAAAATACGGGTGATTTTTAAGCCCCTGCAAAAAGTATGCGTCCTGCTTGGCGGTTTCACTTCTGAGCATTTTTCTTTCAATGCTGTAGTGAAGCTCGGTTAAAGCGGTTGAGCCGTAAACAGCCTGATACGGGTCATCCTGAGCGAACTTCTGACCCTCTTTTATAATCGTTTCTTCAAGCTCAGCAGAAAGATTGTTGAGCTTCACAATTTCTCTGTCCATAAAATCACGGACAGTTTCTAAATAATCAAGCTCTTCTTTTTCGATTTTAGCCATACAATCCCCTCACTAAAACAGATATCTTCTTATTATTACACATATTTTATAAAAAAACAAGTGCGAAAAGCTTTTGCCTTTCGCACCGATGATTATTTGTTATCTTCTTTCTTGGCTATGTCGTTTGTGTCAATGGAGTTTCTGAAAACCACAAACTTCTGATAAAGGTATTCACTTGAAAGGTTAATTGCCATTGTGAAAGCCAGAACGGCGTATTCGTTCCAATGCCAATCCTCTGCCAAAAAATCGCCCCACCAGGTTGAAAGGGGAGTAAACACCGCATAAAAAGCCGCAACCTTAAGCATGGCAACAGGTACATTGCTTGCGGATTTAAAAGTGAACTTTCTGTTGACAGTGAAATTAAATAAAACCGAAAGCACCAATGCCGGCAAATAAGCGTACCAATATTTGTCTGTTACAAATTCATTCAAAAGGGTAAAGGTTACTGTCTGAATAATGCCTGCGCTTGCAGAAAAAAGCGCAAACTTAAGCGTTCTGATAAGCTCTTTCTTTTTCATAAAATCAAACCCTTTCGTCGTTGATATGTCTAAATTATATCTTTTTAAAATTTGTGTGTCAATATTTACTTTCAGCTCTCTATTGGAAAAATCATTTTTAAATGCTATAATGATTTTGTAACTTTATCTTTTCTTTATAATTCGTGAATTTCTTTTTAAAAATTGAGTGTTTTAATATATATGCAGGGACCTGAGAAGGAGGATGTTTATGTACCGCGTGCTTGTTTGCGACGATGACAGAGCCATTGTGGATTCTATCGAAATTTACCTGAAGCTTGAGGGCTATGAGGTGCTTAAGGCCTATGACGGAATTGAAGCCATTGAAACCGTCAGAAAAGAGCAGATTCATTGTATGATTCTCGATGTTATGATGCCGAAGCTTGACGGGCTTATGACAGCTCATAAATTAAGAGATACATATAACTTCCCCATAATTATGCTCTCAGCCAAAAGTGAAGATACCGATAAAATTATGGGTCTTGATTTTGGCGCAGACGATTATGTAACAAAGCCCTTTAACCCGTTGGAGCTTATGGCTCGCGTAAAATCTCAGATTCGCCGTTATGCAATGCTCGGAAGTCTGCAGATTAAAGAAACCCAGCTTGTCACAGGGGGAATTACCCTTGACACCGACACTAAGGAGGTAACCGTTGACGGTGAACCGATTAAACTCACCGCAAGGGAATACGGCATCCTTGAATTTATGATGAAAAATACAGGCAAGGTGCTTTCAAGTGCGCAGATTTATGAGGCTGTGTGGAACGAGCCTGCCTACAGTGTTGAAAGAACGGTTACGGTGCATATTAAAAACATCCGCAGTAAAATTGAAATCAACCCAAAGGACCCTCAATATTTAAAGGTGGTGTACGGTCTTGGCTACAAAATGGAAAAAATCTAAAGCGGTCAAACTTATCAGCTCCTTGCTGATGGTTGTAATGGCGTTTGTTCTTGCTTTTTCAACTCTACAATGTGCATTTACTTTGCATTATGCAACCGATGGAGATGTTGTTGGAGATTTTGCTGATTTGATGAAAAACGGAAAGCCCTCATTCTTCGCCTGTCCTGTTTTTCAAAATCATGTGATAAATCAGATTTCACGGGTAGATAATCTTTTTAATGACCCTGAGCAGTACCGAAAAGAGCTTGAATCAGTTAAAGAAAGCAAGGTGCAGGAAATTGTTTCTGCCTATGCTTCACAAAAGGCTGATATTATAAAAAAAGAGCTTGAATATATTGCTCAGAATTATGAGCGTCAGGAAGACGGTGAATCTATTTATAACGAAAACGGATACAGCGAAATTCTTGATTCTCAGATTCCCGAGGTTCCTTACGAAAATCAGAAATATATTGTTGACCCCTATGCTTCCAAAACGGTGCAGATGGTGCAGAAAATTCTCAATTACGCTGAGGGAACTGAATTTTTAAAGTATGCCTCAATTGTCCGTTATGAATCTTTTAACGAAAGTGAATTTTCTTATGACACTCAATTGGGTTATTACTTCCATTGTTGTGATTATACTGATACTGTGGAAGAAATTGAATCCCAGGCAACAGTAAGCATTAACAGTTACATTCAAACAGAGTATGACACATATAAAGGTGATTTACAGTACAACAAAGAGACTGTTAAGAACTTTGCCAACTTAAAGTATTATGTTAAAAAGGGTGATACGGTTTACACTAATATGCAATCACCTGAAAACGAGCTTGCCTTAATTAAAACACAACAGTTTTATCTTGTAAAAGAAAATGATGAAATGCTTCTTAATGCAGGTACATATTATCACGACGACCTGTGGATTTATGAAGTTAATGATTACAAAAATATGTATAAAGGCTTTGATGAGGCTGCATTTTATATCGGTGAAGATATTGTTATAAACGGCGAGGACCAAATCGGTGAATTATACAAGGGCTATTTAAGCCTGCCCGATGAGTTTGATTTCACTTTCTTTTGTGCCGTGGTATCGTTGATTTCACTTATTTTCCTTTGCGTTATAGTTTTCTCTTGCGCAGGGCACAAAAAGAGTGCCGACGGATGTACAATGACGGTAATTGATAAATTACCTGCCGATATTCACCTTGCTTTGTCGGGTGGTGCAATTTTTGGCGTTGCTTGCCTTGTTATAGTTGTTTTGCAGGAGTGGTGGTATTTTCCTGAAATTGGATTTACAGTATTTATCTCAGCTTGCTTTGCAGTAGCGTTTGCTCTTTTAATTGAATTCGTTACAAGCATTGTACGAATCAAAAAAGCAAAACAAAAAATCTTAAGAAACTGTATAATCATTAAGCTGATTATGTTTATTTCCAAAGGCATTGCAAAATTCTTTAAGTGGATTTTCGGCGGAGTGAGAAAAACATTCTTTGCCTACAAAATGAAGCACCTTCAAAAGAAGTTTATCCTCTTTGCTGTGCTGTGGGTTTTAATCAACATTGGAATGATTGTTTTTATCGGTATAGATATGTTTGGTTATGACGGAATATTTGGAATTATTTCTGCTTTACTTTTGCTTGTGTTTGACGGTGCAACAATATTCTTTGTGTCAAAATATATGAACACTCTTGATAAAATTATCGTTGCCGCCACCGAGCACACAAGCGCCAATCTTTACGGTGAGCGTCTGCCGCAATCGCTGACAACGCTTAACGAGAGCCTTAAAATCACCAAAGCAGAAATGGACGAGGCTGTGGCTCAGGCTGTTAAAAATGAGCGCACCAAAACCGAACTTATCACCAATGTTTCTCACGATTTAAAAACACCGCTCACATCAATTATTTCTTATGTTGATTTGCTCAAAAAGTGTGACATCAAGGATGAAGAAGCATTAAAATATATTGATGTTTTGTCAGACAAATCACTCAATCTCAAAAGCCTTATTGAAAACCTCATTGAAGCCTCAAAAGCATCAACAGGGAATATTAAAATCAACAAGGTTTATCTCAATCTCAAGGAGCTTTCGGCTCAGGCGATAGGTGAGTTCCAGTCAGATTTTGATGCCCGTGATTTGGAGCTTCGCTTTAAAGAGGATTGCGACGATGTGAGAGTGTTTGCAGACGGTCCTCATACCTACCGAGTGCTTGAAAATCTTTTGTCCAACGCAAAAAAATACTCTGCGAAGGGCACAAGAGTTTATGCCTCAATTCGCAGAGAAGGTAACTTTGGTGTATTTGAACTTAAAAATATTTCAAAAGACCCTCTTAATATTTCACCTGATGAGCTTACGGAACGCTTTGTCAGGGGTGATGCCTCACGAGGAAGCGAAGAGGGTAACGGACTCGGACTTTCCATTGCCAAACAGCTTTGCTCACTTCAGGGAGGAGAGCTGAAGCTCTCAATCGACGGAGATTTGTTTAAGGCAACGGTTTATTTACCCATAAACTAAATTCCCAAAATTTCACAAATGGCTTTGCCTACGCCGCCCTCCTTTGCGGGGGCGGTTATTTTTGTGCAAAGAGCCTTAACCTCATCCTGAGCGTTGCCCACTGCAACAGATATGCCTGCGTAAGTGAGCATATCAATGTCATTTGCGCTGTCACCGATTGCAACACAGCGCTCACGGGGAATGCCGCATTTATTCAGAATAAGCTCCATTCCCGTTGCTTTTGAATAGCCTTTGGGTGCATATTCAAGGTAAGTGGGGTGCTGAAAAACAATGTATCTTTCGCTGAGCTTTTCAATTTCTTCATCTGAAAGAATGTGGGGCAAAAAGAATTTGGTGATTCTTGACTCAGCGTGATTTTTGAGATAATCATCTCCGTTTTCAAGAAGAATAAAATCTTCGCTGTCGTGAAATTTATTGCGGAAATTCTGTGTTTCACCCTCAAGAACAACCGTCTTGCCCTCAGCGGTGAATTTGTCAAGCATTTCAGCAACCTCTTCAGGAGGAATTGCCACAGACAAAAGCTGTTCGTCACCGCAGGTAACATAACAGCCGATGCCTACCACATAGCCGTCAAAATCAATTTCACGCACATACTCAGGCACATAGCCCATACTTCTGCCGCTGTTAATAAAAACCTTGTGGCCCAGTGCTCTTGCTTTTTTAATGGCTTCTTTGTTTTCGTCGCAGACAAAGCCACCCGAAGAGAGTGTTCCGTCAATATCAAGAAAAAACGCGTATTTATCCATTTTTGATAATCCTTTTCAATTCTGTGGCAATATTTTTTGTGTCAACGGCTTCAAGGCGGTGTGCATCTGTACCGATTGTAAAAACAACGCCGATTTCTTTGCCGATGTGATACATTTTTCTGATAAGCTCAGGGTCACTTCCTATGTTGCCTGAATTAAATTCCCAGGCGCAACCGCTCCGATGACCCTCAAGCATAATATCCCCAAGCTCATTTTCGCTCCAGGTGTTGCCTACGGTATCACCTGGCCAGCCCTTTGCTCTTGTGAGGTATCTGCCTGAAAAGGGGTGGGCAATGGTGTCGGCGGCTTTATTGCGGAAAAGATTGTGAAGCATTCTTTTGGTAACTTCCTTGTAGCCTTCAGGTGTGCCGTCGTCACCCTGTTGCCAGCCTGTTACGTGAAAATGGTTTTGCGCATAAAGGCGGTAGTCGGTTTCAATTTCTACGCCGTTTAATGTATAATCATCTTCCTTGTAGCAAGAAAATTCACCGCCGATTAAAACCTTGATATCGGGGTTTATTTCATCGCGGAGCTTGCGGAGTTTTGCGCAATTTTCAATAAATTCAGGTAGCTCGTCACGCTTATAAACGTGGTCGGTAATTGCAATCATTTCAAGCCCGGCGCTCTTTGCTACTCTTAAAATTTCTGCAAATTCCATTTCTTCCTTGGCACAGCCTGAGAAGTTTGTGTGAATATGAAGGTTGCGCCTTGCAAGCTCATTGATATCATAAGTTTTTTCAGTAAAAAACATTTTATCATCTCCGCGGATATTTTATCAATTTAATTCTATGTTGTCAATTATTATTGACTTTCAGCAATAAAAATGTTAATCTTTGTTTGTATAAATTTAGGAGGAGACGCTATGAAAAAACTTATAAGCATTTTTCTTGTAATTGTTCTCTTGGCAACAAGTGTTTCTGCTTTTGCCGCAAAGCCCATTCCCGAATACGACCACAACTGCCTGACCGACTGTCAGGGTAACTGTGAATATTCACCGATTATTGTTGTTCACGGAATTATGCAGTCACAGGTTTATGTTCAGGATAAAGAGGGCAACGATGTTCTCACAAGTGACGGTTTCCCCATTGTTGAGGGTATGGATATGCAGTTTATGTTTGATATGAACACTATAACTGACCAGATTCCTGCACTCATTATCAAGCTTCTTGTGGGTGTTCTTCTCGGTAACAGAGATATTTTTGTTGACGAGGTTGTAAATGTTGTTGACTCAGCTTTCAGCTCTCACTATTTCAAGCCTGACGGAACCCGTGAAAACGGTATTCATGTCGATGAATACTGGTATTCAGACGAGGTTGCTATGACAAAACCCGATAAGTCCTACGGCTACGCTCAGGGCTACCGCACAGATGATGAGGGTAACACTCTTCCTTCATACAAATATGAGTATGAATATGATTTTATCGAGGCTCAGGTTGATATTTCAAGCTACTGTGAAAAGGCAGGCTATGACCACGCTTATTACTATGCCTACAGCTCATTCGGTGACACTCTTGAAACTGCCGAAAGACTTGATTCCTATGTTCAGATGGTAAAAGAGCAGACTGGTCACGATAAGGTAACAATCGTTTTCATCAGCCTTGGCGGAACAATCGGTAACGCTTACCTTGCAAAATATTGCAACCCCGATGATATCGACAGAGTAATTTATGCCGCCGCCGCAACTGACGGCTCATATCTTCTCAGCGACCTTATGAATGCCGCACTCAGCTTTGAAGATGCAGAGCTTTTCTATTCAGAAATGATTCCTCTCATTCTTCAGCTTACCGACAGCGGTATGGATTGGTTGGGATATCTTCTCAACTTTGTAACAAGAGCTATTCCTTACGGACTTTTTACCGACCATATTGATTACCTTGCAGGCAGAGTTATTCAGGAGGTTTTAGGCAACCTTCTTATGAATTGCCCGTCAATGTGGGCACTTGTTCCAAGCGGTGAATACGAAGCCATGGCTGAAAAATATATTTCAGACGAGGCTCATGCTCCCTTGAAGGCAAAAACTGATGAATATTATGAAATTCAGAAAAATGCCGCCGCAACTGCCAAAAAGCTCTCAGACGAGGGTATGGATATTTTTGTAATCTGCGGTTACGGTCTTCCTCTTCCCAGCGCTATTGAAAATTGGGATTACAGCTCAGATAACATCATTCAGATTCAGTCAACATCTTTGGGTGCAACATCTGCAAAATACGGCGAAGTTCTTCCCGAAGATTATGAGCCTGCTATTGATGAAAGCTATATTTCACCTGACGGCTCACTTGATGCAGGTACTTGTGCTCTCCCCGACAGAACCTGGTTTATCCAAAATCAGAGCCACTTAAAGCTCCAGTCATCTGTTGAGGATGTTATTGCTCTTTGCGTTGATATTGCAACAGATAAATCAATCACCGATGCAAGAGTAAATAACGGAGGATATCCTCAGTTTAATCAGTATCGTGACAACAAGGGTCTTCGTGACAGAATTTATACTTACGAGCATCTCACTGAGGAAGAGCTTGCAACAATCTCTGCAGAAGACAAGGCTGAGCTTGATGCCGCTTATGAAAAGGCAGTTAAAGAGCTTGAAAAGCGTGCCTGGAACTATGACGAAGCAAAGGCTGTTGAAATTGAGCTTTACACAAAGCTTTATGACCTTGGCTTTGTTGGTGAAAGTCCGTTTGAAAAGTATGAGCTCAACGGTCTTCTCACCCCAATCTTTAAGGCCGCAAGCGATTTGATACTTATGCTTTACGGCGCAAGAGACTATTATCCCTTCAACTGAACAAACCAAAAGCGGTAGGTTTCCCTACCGCTTAATTTTTTACTGCTTATAATAAGAAAGGAAATCTCTCAGCTCATCAACAGCCTTTTTAAGCTGTGTCTTTTCGGGGAGATATACAATTCTGAAATGGTCCGGGTTTTCCCAATGGAAGCCGCCGCCGTGAGTGAGGAGGATTTTTTTATCCTTGAGTAAATCAAGAACAAACTGCTCATCATCTTTTATGTTAAACCTCTTTGTGTCAATTTTTGGAAAGATGTAAAAAGCCGCCTTAGGTTTTACCGCTGAAAGACCCGGGATAGAATTGATTTCGTTATAAATCAGTTCTCTCTGCTCATAAACTCTGCCGCCGGGGGCTATAAGTGCCTTTGTTTCTTCCGTGGCAGAAAGTGCTGTTTCAATCACCGACTGTGCAGGCACATTTGAGCAAAGTCGCATTGAAGAAAGAAGATTCAGCCCCTCAATGTAGCCTTTAACATTTTTCTTGTTTCCGCAAAGTGTCATCCAGCCGCAACGGTAGCCTGCAATCAGGTGAGATTTGGAAAGTCCGTTGTAGGTAATTGTCAGAGTATCGGGGGCAAGAGTTGCAATGGAAATATGCTCTTCGCCGTCCATAACCAGTCTGTCATAAATTTCGTCTGCAAAAATTATCATTCCGTTTTCTGTTGCAAGGTCTGCAATTTTTTGCAAAACATCTTTTGAATAAAGCGCACCTGTCGGGTTGTTGGGGTTAATAACAACAATGCCCTTTGTGTTGGGTGTGATTTTCTTTTTGATGTCATCAATATCAGGCTGCCAGTCTGAACTTTCGTCACAGATGTAGTGAACGGCTGTTCCCCCTGCAAGGGTAACGGATGCTGTCCATAAAGGGTAGTCAGGAGAGGGAACGAGAATTTCATCACCCTTGTCAAGAAGACCCTGCATACTCATTGTAATAAGCTCACTTACGCCGTTGCCTGTGTAAATGTCATTTACCGTAACGCCCTCGATGCCCTTGACCTGTGTGCAATATTTTGCAATGGCTTCTCTGGCAGAAAGAAGTCCTTTTGAGGTTGAATAGCCTTCGGTCTGAGTAAGGCTTGATTCAATTTTTTTAATAATTTCTTCGGGAGCCTTAAATCCGAATGGGGCAGGGTTGCCTATGTTAAGCTTAAGAATGCTTTCGCCCAAAGCTTCCATTCTTTCGGCCTCATCCATAACAGGGCCTCTTATGTCGTAGCAAACATTATCAAGCTTTTTTGATTTTCCGATTGTTTTCATTTTGTCACGCCTTTCAAAACAAAAGCCCCAAACGCATTATATGCGTTCAGGGCGAAAATATCCGTGTTACCACCTGAATTCAGAGTATATACTCTGCACTCTTAACCTGTAACGGAGGCTCCGTCGGCGCTTAATGGCTTTCGCTTTCTGCGCCGCCACTCAGGGATGGCTTTGGGTGTGTTGCTCATAAAGACTTGCACCGACCGTCTTTTCTCTGATTTCACTTCACACTTACTCTTTCCCGTCAAAGTGTTTGCAATATGGGTGGAATTTTATCATATACCGCAAAAAAAGTCAATATGTTTAAAGAACATTCTGCTGATTTTGTAGTTTGCATTTTATGTCGAAAATGGTATAATAGCCGTCGAGGTGTTTTGAATGAAAAAAGGATTAAAAATATTTTTATCTGTTCTTGCTGTAATTATTGTTGCAGTAGCAGGCTTGCTGACCTATTTGTATTGCATTGTTTCAGACCCGTCTGAAATTATAAAATATGAAACAACCAACCCTGCAATCACAGGCAAAACTCTTGTTTCTGCTCACAGAAGCGGCAGCGGTATTGCCCCTGAAGAAACAATGGTGGCTTTCAAAAACTGCATTGAAAGTGAAAGCTTCAATACAGATGTTTATGAATTTGACCTTCATATCACCAAAGACAATGTTCTTGTTCTCCTCCACGATGACACTCTTGACAGAACAAGTGACAGCGTTGAGGTTTTTGGTGAAGAAGATGTTAAACCCGAAGACAAAACTTATGAAGAGCTTCGCCAGCTCAATATGGGTGCAAAGTTTGAGGACGAAAACGGAAATATGCCTTATGCACACCTTAAAGGCGACGCTGTGCCTGATGATTTGAGAATTGTCCGCCTTGAGGATGTTCTTGATTACCTTATGGCAAACGGTGATTTTGATTACATAATTGAAATTAAAAACGGTGACGAGCTTGGCAAAAAAGCCGCCGACGAGCTTTATAAAATTCTTGAAGAAAAAGAACTTCTTGACGATGTAATCTTCGGCACATTCAACGGAGAAGTAAGTGAATATGTTGATGAAAATTATCCTAAGCTCCTCAGAAGCTCAACCATTATGGAAGTGCTTGATTTCTATGTTAAAGCAAACCTCGGTTCAGAGGATTTTGAGGCTGATTATGTAGCTCTTCAAATTCCTTATAAGCTTGCCTGTGTAAACCTCGGCACAGCTAAGGTTATTAACTACGCTCACGAGCACAATCTCGCTGTTCAGTATTGGACAATTAACGAAGAGGAAGAGATTGAATATCTTGTTTCATTGGGCGCTGACTGCATTATGAGCGACTACCCCGACAAGGTTTATGACATTGTTAACAAATAATATCTTAAGCGCCCGTTTTGCGGGTGCTTTTTTATTGAAAAAAAGAAATAAGTGTGATAGAATGAAACCATAATTTTTAAGGAGGGCACTGCCTTGACTTATTTTGAAAATGTTAAAAAGAATTTTGGCTTTGGCTGTATGCGCTTGCCTATGCTTGAAAACGGCGAGGTTGACTATGGCCACTTTTCAAAAATGATAGATACTTTTATGGATGAGGGCTTTAATTATTTTGACACAGCCCATGGCTATATCGACGGCAAAAGCGAAGTTGCCATAAGAGAATGCCTTGCTAAAAGATATAACAGAGAAAGCTATATTCTCACCAATAAATTAAGTGACGGCTATTTTCAGAAAGAGGAGGATATTGTACCTTTCTTTGAAAGTCAGCTTGAAGCTTGCGGTGTGGAATATTTTGATTTTTATCTCTTTCACGCCATAAATAAAAAGTATTATAAAAAATACACCGAATGCAACGCTTTTGAAACCGTGAAAAAGCTCAAGGGGCAGGGCAGAGTGCGTCATATCGGTATGTCTTTCCACGATAAGGCAGAGGTGCTTGATATGATTTTATCTGAGCATCCTGAAATTGAGGTGGTGCAAATTCAGTTTAACTACCTTGACTATGAAGATGTTGGCGTTGAGGGCAGACTTTGCTATGAGGTTTGCCGTAAGCATAACAAGCCCATTATTGTTATGGAGCCTGTAAGGGGCGGCTCGCTTGTTAATCTCCCTGACAAAGCCAAAGCGGTTTTAAATGCTCTTAACGGCGGAAGCATTGCAAGCTATGCAATCCGCTTTGCCGCAGGCTTTGAGGGTATGTTTATGACCCTTTCGGGTATGAGCAATATGGAACAGATGAATGACAACCTCAGCTATATGAAAGAATTTGTTCCGCTTAACGAAAAAGAGCTCAGAGCAGTTGAAACGGTTTGCGGAATATTAAAGGATGAAGATGTAATTCCCTGCACCGCCTGCAGTTATTGTGTTGCAGGTTGCCCTATGAATATTGCTATTCCCGATTTGTTCTCTTGCTACAATTCCAAAAAACAGCATGAGGATTATAACGGCGGCTGGTATTATTATCTTTATACACTTGATAAGGGTAAGGCTAAGGATTGTATCGGTTGCGGCGCTTGTGAAGAAATTTGCCCCCAGGGCATCAATATAAGAGAACAGCTTAAGGCTGTGTCTGAAATTTTTGATAAATAAGGAATGTTTTATGAAAACTAACATATTGAAAAAGATAAATATCAGAAACAAAACACTTTTAACCGTAGTTGCAATCATTTCGGCTGTTGCGTTGCCTCAGCTTGCCCATTTAATCGGCGGTTATGCCGGACTCGGTACTTCTGTTGGCGAAATCTTTTTGCCAATGCACCTGCCTGTTATTGTGGCGGGTCTTGTCGGCGGCCCTGTTGTGGGCGCAGTTGCAGGTGTGTTAGCTCCCGTTATCAGCTTTGCTTTAACAGGTATGCCCACCGCCGTTGCTCTGCCGTTTATTCTTGTTGAAATTTTTACTTACGGTCTTGTTTCAGGCGTTATGAGTAATGTGAAGCTCAACGGCTTTTTGAAGGTTCTTTTAACCCAGGCTTCAGGCAGAGTGATGAGAATTTTAGCTGTAGTGCTTGCAACAACCGTTTTCGGCTTTGAAAAAATCACCCTTGCCGCAGTTCTTTCTTCAATGGCAATGGGTGTTGTCGGCATTATTATTCAGTGGCTCGTTTGTGCTGTGGCTCTTCGCAAAAAATATGAATGATTTAATTAAGGCAAAAGAGCTCTTGAAAGGTGACTGCACTTGTGTTCTTTGCAAAGGTGAAAGTGTTGTAACCTCCGATGAGAGGGGAGTTTTACCCCTTGTGAAATGGATAGACGAGGGCAAAAGCTTTGTCGGCTATTCTGTTGCCGATAAGGTTGTGGGCAAAGCGGCGGCACTTTTGTATGTAACGCTTGGGGTTAAAACCGTTTATGCACCCGTAATCAGTAAGGGTGCGGCCAAAGTGCTCGAAAAATATTGCATAGAATATTGGTATGATACATTGGCAGATGCAATTATCAACCGCAAGGGTGACGGCTTCTGCCCTATGGAAACGGCTGTTAAAGAAATTGACACCCCCGAAGAGGCACTTGTTGCAATTAAAAACAAGCTTAAAGAAATGTAAAAAAATAAGCACCGAGATTTTTTCTCGGTGCTAAATTTTTGCTTATCAGATTGCTTTGAACAATGCGGGGAGCTTTGTAACAGCCTTTGGAATACCTGCAAGAATCTTGCAAAGTCCCTTACCTGCTGATTCACCGTCATTGAGAATCATAAGAAGTCCGTCTGCCATCTTTGGTGTGAATACGCCCATTGACATTGCAATGAAGTTACGAATCGGAATCTGTGTTGCCATTGCGGCAATCATCTGACCGTCGCCGTTTTCAGCAGAGCCGAAGCCTGCCATAATCTTGTTAATAAGTCTGCAGATTCTTCCGCCCCACTTGGTGTGAGAAGCGTCTTCAAGGCAGTTGTAAATATCAATCTTCTTTGAAGTATCTCTCTTGTCGCTTGGAAGCTCGCCGTAAATTGCGGCAAAGTCATCTCTTGTGATGCTTGTAACGTCGTTGTAATAGTTAGGCGCAACTGCTCTGTAGTCGGGGATTGCGCACTTAACTGTTGAGTTAACCTGAACGCTTGCTGTGAGCTTGATATCTCTTGAAGATGCACCAACAATAATATCAAATTCACCGCTTTCAACGCACCAATCGTTGATTTCAACATTGAAGAAAGCAAATGCTCTCTTTGAAAGCTTCATTTCAACAGCCTTTTCTTCACCGGGAGCTAAGAATACCTTTGCAAATTCGCGAAGCTCTTTTTCGGGTCTGTAAATTGTTGCTTCCTTGTCTGCAACATAAAGCTGAGCAACCTCTGCACCTGCAACATCACCTGTGTTCTTAATTTTGAATGAAACGGTGAGAGTGTCGGTGTCTTTGATTTCGTTAGCCGAAACCTTCAAATCGCTGTATTCAAAGGTTGTGTATGAAAGACCGTGACCGAATGGGAAAAGAACATCCTTCTTAGCCTTGTCATAATATCTGTAACCGATATAAACTGACTCTCTGTGCTCTGCGGTAACAGGGCTTGTGAGGTAGTTGCCGTATGTTGGGTTATCAGCATAAGAAAGGGGATATGTTTCACTTGTTTTACCTGATGGGTTAACTGCACCAACGAGGATTCTTGCTGTTGCTGTACCGCTTGCCTGACCGCTGAGTCCTGAGTTAAGAATTGCCTTAACTTCATTTACCCAAGGCATTGCAACAACTGAGCCGCCTGCAAGAACAACTGCTGTGTTTTCGTTAACCTTTGCAATTTCAGAAATAAGAGCATTGTGGCTTGAAGGCATATCAATGTTTTTCCTGTCGTAGCCTTCACCCTCGAATTCTTCTGTAAGGCCTGCAAAAACAAGAGCAACATCAGCTTTCTTTGCGGCTTCGATAGCCTCAGAGAACATAGCTTCATTTCTTTCGTCCTTTTTCTTGTCATAACCCTGAGCGTAGATAACATCCACACCAAGTGCAACAAGAGCATCAAAGGTGTTGTCAATCTGAGTGGGGTTAATAACAGATGAGCCTGCACCCTGGAAACGGGGAGCCTTTGCCATTTCACCGATAACTGCAACCTTCTGACCTGCCTTAACAGGGAGAACACCGTCATTGTTTTTAAGAAGCTGGATTGAGCCTTCTGCAATTTCCATAGAAATCTTGTGATGCTCTTCCTTTGAATATGTATGCTTCTTGCTCAAAGCTTCCTTTGATTTGATAATAAGGTCAACAACATTGTCAACGCGCTTGTCAAGAACAGCCTCATCAAGTGAGCCGTTTTTAACTGCTTCAACAATTCTGTTGGGGTTAAGGTCACCGCTTGAAGGCATTTCAAGGTCGGTGCCTGCATAAAGTCCGGGAATTCTGTCAACAGATGAGCCCCAGTCAGTAACAAAGAGACCTTCAAAGCCCCATTCACCGCGGGCAATCTCTTCCTGAAGGTGGTTATTTTCTGAAGCATAAACGCCGTTGATTCTGTTATATGAATTCATAACAGTCCAGGGTTGAGCTTCTTTAATTGCGATTTCAAAAGCGGTAAGATAAATCTCGCGTAAAGCTCTTTCGTCAACAACCTCGTTCATAATCATACGGTAAGCTTCCTGGCTGTTAACTGCAAAGTGCTTAAGTGAAGTGCCGATACCCTTGCTCTGAACGCCTTTAATCAAAGCGGCTGAGCATTTACCTGCAAGGTACGGGTCTTCTGAAAAATATTCAAAGTTACGGCCGCAAGTGGGAGAACGCTTGATGTTGGTTCCCGGTCCTAAAAGAACAGAAACCTCTTCCTGCAAGCATTCGTTACCGAGCGCTTCGCCTTCTTTCTGAATAAGCTCAACATCCCATGAGCATGAGCTGGTAGCTGCCGTGGGGTAGCTTGTGGCGGGGTAAGAGTTGCCAAGACCTACGGAATCGCCGTTAGGGTTCTGCTTACGAAGACCGTGAGGGCCGTCAGTAACCATAATTTTTGGGAGTCCTAATTCGGGGATTTCTTCAAGATGCCAATAGTCATAGCCTGAAACAATGTTAGCTTTTTGTTCAAGGCTCATTTTTTTAATGATATCAGAGTGTTTCATATACCTACCTCCTAAATAATCATTATAATTATACTGTGTATCTTCATATTTTGCAAGGTTTTTTGTCGTTTTTACATAAAAATAGTGCTGTATCCGAATTGAATACAGCACAAAATTTTATTTTTTGGAGTTGAGCTCTTTAGCGATTGGCTTTATTGAAATTAAAATTACAGCACCGATAACCGAAAGAACAAGCTCAGGGAGCATATAAGCGCCGTTATAAACCAAAGAGTAAACAGCGGCAAGTCCCTCGCCTGAGAAGGTGTCAATAATTTTAAGACCGAATTCATTGGTGCTGAGGGTGTCAACGGCGTATTCTCTCCATACGATAAAGCCTGTGATAAAATGGCAGGCAAATCTCAAAAACACCGAAAAGCCTGCGCCCAGAGCAAATGAAACCTTTGAATTTTTGATTTTGTTTTTGAAAACTCCGGAAAGGCCAACCACCGCAAAAGCAACAATGTAGTCAAACAGCAGGCAAAGCACGAAGTTGAGCATATTGTCTGTGAGGTAAGCAAGAGTGCCAGATGCACCCATAAGGCAGTCAATCACACCCCATACTGCGCCGCAGGCAAGGCCCCATTTAGCGCCGTAAGCATAGCCTGCAAAAATAATAGGCACCATGCTGAACAGCGTAATTGAGCCGCCGTAAGGCATTTCAAAAGGCTTGATGAATGAGAGCACTACTGACATTGCTGTCATTATTCCGCAGACAGCCAGCGTTTTTGTGTTGTTTTTCATAAAAACACATCCTTTGATTAAAATTCAATCAAAAACAGCTACCCACAAAAATAAAAGCGTCTGTATAAAAATACAGACGCAAAAATCTTTTATTTCTCAATAACTTCCTACGCCGGTATTACCCGTATCAGGTTAAAGGGTATAATCTCAGCCGAATCGGAATTCAGCACCCCTGTATTTGATTGTAGCATTACTATACAACCGAAATCATTATTTGTCAAGAGCTTTTTTGCCCTCTTCGGTTTCACGGTAATATTGTGTCATAGGGTTAGGATGCTTTGTGTTTGCCCAAAGCTCGTCAGCAACGGGCTGCCAGTCCTTGGCAAATTTATCACATTTGGCGCAAAGGGTTTCAACATCTTCTTTAGTAATAAGGTCTGTGGAATCTGCACCTGTTTTGTTAATCATTTTCCTTAGCTTGTCAGGGTTTTCAAGCATAGGGCAGGGGCGAAGATGATTATCATTAAACGGCTGATTGTGATAAAACTCTGTAAACAACGGCCTTTTAAGAGCCTCAAGAAGTGTGTGCTTGCGGATGTTTGAGTCAGAGTAGTGAATGAAAACGCATGGCTCAATATCACCTGCGGAGTTGATGTGGAAATATCTTCTGCCGCCTGCAATGCAACCGCCGACATATTCGCCGTCATTCTGGAAATCCATAATAAACAAAGGCTTGCCTGTTTTGCCGTTACGGATACGGCGGAGCCAATGATACATCTCTACTCTCTGCTCGGGAGTGGGGATAAGCTCAGGCACAGCACCGCTGCCGATTGGCATATAGTTAAAGTAAAGACCGAATTTTACACCCTTAGAGAGCATAAGGTCAATGAATTCATCACTTGTAACAGAGGGAATGTTCTGGCTTGTGTAGCAAACTGAAATACCGAAAAGACAACCGTTCTTTTTAAGCAAATCCATTGCCTGCATTGTTTCGCCGTAGCTGCCGTCACCTCTGCGGAAGTCGTTGCTTTCTTCTGTTCCCTCAATGCTCAGAGCAAGAGTGAGGTTGCCAACTCTGAGCATATCCTCGCAGAACTTCTGGTCAACCAATGTAGCGTTGGTGTAGGCAAGGAAGGCACAGTCAGGGTGAGCCTCACAAAGGCGGAGAATGTCGTCTTTTCTTACAAGGGGCTCGCCGCCTGTAAACATATAAAAGTGTGTACCCATATCAACGCCCTGAGTAACAATGCTGTCAAGCTCGTCATAGGTGAGGTTGAGCTTGTGGCCGTATTCGGCGCTCCAACAGCCCTTGCACTTTTTATTGCAGGCGCTTGTGGGGTCAAGAAGAATAATCCACGGAATGTTGCAGCCGTATTTGTCACGGTTTTCTCTAACTGCCTTAGTACCGCGCAAGCCGCCGCCAACGCCGAAAGCCATAATCATCTTTCTCAGATTGTCGTGGTCAACATCGTTTAAAACATGTTCGGCGTATTTAAACCAAACGCTGTTTTCGTCAGCAATAGCTTCCTTAGCTTTCTGAAAATTCTTCTGAGGAAAAACCTTAACAAAAAGCTTTTCTGCTATGTCAGCAAGAGTGGTAAGATTCTTCTTGGGGTTTTTGTGAATATACTTGAGAGCTTGCTTTACAATCAAATTTATCGAAGCCCATTGAACTTTTTCCTTAATCATCTGTAATCCCCTTTTAATAAAAAGTTTACATACAATTATATATTTTTACATATTTTTCAAGTAAAGTCAACATATACACTGATTATTATTTTACATTAAATCACATAAATATGAAATATTTTTTAATACAACCAATTATTTGTTGAAATTTTTCTTTTCTGAGGTTATACTACTATGGTTAATACTCAGGAGGGAAATATGAAAAATAAAGCTTTGAATATACTTAAAATTCTGCTTGCGGCGGTACTTTTGGGTGTAATTATTTTAAATTACGAAACACTTTCAAATCTGGATATCAGAGCTCTTATTGCTTCGGCAGACAGTGTTGTTCTTGCCGCGGTTACCGTTTTGGGAGTTTATTTTGTAAAATCTCTTGTGTTTGTTGTGCCTGCATCATTGATTTATATTGCGGTGGGTATGGCATTTGAAACCTGGCAGGCTATTGTGATAAATGCCGTAGGTATAATGATTGAAATAACCTGCACTTATTTTATGGGCAAGTTCCTCGGTAAAGATGCCGTAACTAAAAAATTAAGCGGCAACAAAGCAGGAGAAAAGCTCCTCAATATGAAGGCTAAAAACAAAAATGTTATGGTTTTTACCGTTCGCTTCACCGGTATTCCCATAGATTTTTCGAGCCTTTTTATGGGTGCGTTTGATTTTAAATTTCTGCCCTATTTCTTTATGTCGCTTTTAGGAATTTTGCCAAGGGTATTTTTGCTCACGGTTATCGGTGACGGCTTTTATGATTTGATACCTATGAAGTATATTATCATTGCGGTTATCATATTGATTCCTGTTGCTGTGGCGGCAATTTTCTTAAAGAAAATAATAGCCAAAAGAAAAAAGGCAGAATAACAAAATATTTAATAAAAAAGTATTTGCAAAAATTTATATTGATGTTATAATAGGATGTCACAGTATTTATTCTGGTAAGTATGCACTTAAGGAGGATATAAAATGGCAAAGCCGATTTTAGAAATTAAAAATCTGAAAAAAAGCTATGGCTCTCACCAGGTTTTGCGCGGAGTTACTTTTAATATAGAACCCGGTAAAATTGTCGGTCTTCTCGGACCTAACGGCTGCGGTAAGACTTCTATGATTAAGTCAATCGTAGGCCTCATTAACGACTATGAGGGTGAAATTCTCATCAACGGAGAAAAGCCCGGTGTCAATTCTAAAAATGACATCGCATATCTCCCTGAAAAGAATTTTCTCCCTGCCTGGATGACCCCAAAAGCCGCCATCAATTATATGGCAGACTTTTACAAAAACTTCAACAAAGAAAAAGCTTATGAAATGCTTCGTGCTTTTGAGCTTGACGAAAAGCAGAAGATTAAAACCATGTCAAAGGGTCAGCAGGAAAAGGTTCAGCTTCTCCTTGTTATGAGCCGTGAAGCAAAGCTTTATATTCTTGACGAGCCTCTCGGAGGTGTTGACCCTGTTGCAAGAGATTTTATTCTGGAAACCATTATGAAAAATCACCTTGCAAACTCAACAATCCTTTTGTCAACACATCTTATTTATGACATTGAGGGTATTCTCGACAGGGTTGTAATGATTAAAGGCGGAGTTCTTGCCGCCAACACAGATGTTGAAACAATCCGCAAGCACGATATGACAGTTGAAGCTTTGTTTAAGGAGGTGTTCCGTTATGATGCTTAAACTTCTCAAAAATGACTTTATTTCAACAGGCAGAATTATGGGTGTTATCTACATAATTGTAGCAGGCATCTCAGCGGGCACACTTGTTTCTCACTATGCAAAGTCACAGTCTGATATGACAGTTGTAGAAGCTATGGGCGTTGCACTTCTTTTAGTGGTTTCACTTTGCCTTTTTGTGCTTACCGTTGTATTTGTTCTTTCTGATTTTCAGAAGACTCTTTACGGTGAGCAAGGCTATCTTACTTTTACATTACCTGTTAAAAGCTGGATGATTCTTACTTCAAAGGTGCTTGTTGCAACAGTTTGGTTTGTTATTGCTCTTGTGGCATTGCTTGCAAGCCTTTGGGTAACGGTGGTTGTTCTCAAAGAAGAAATTCTTGGCGAAAACTATGATTTGATTATGGGCGTGCTTGACCAGATAGCAACCGTTAATGTTGCATCTATGATATTTTCTGTTGTTATCAGCATTATCCTTTATTTTGTTCAGTTTGCTTTCTTTACCATTACTGTTTTCTTTACAAGCACAGTTGCAAACACAAGGCACTTCCAGAAAAAGCCGATTTTCTGGACAATCGTTTTCTTTGTTCCCATTGCAGGTGTTGCCACAAAAATTGCAGAATTTATCAACAGTAAAATTGTTTTCTCTCTCTTCTTTATTGATGGCAAAATGAGCCTTATTACCGATAATCTTGAGTATATGCGACTTCAGGCAAACGGTAACTCTCCTGTTGATATTGCTTCAATTTTTGTTTATCTCATTCTCGGTGCAGGCGTTTTCTTTGCAACTCATTACATTATGAGCAAAAAGGTTAACATCAGATAATGCGTATCGGGATTTTCGGCGGAACATTCAATCCGCCACACCAAGGCCATAAAAAGCTTGCTCTTGATTTTATGAGCAGGCTTTCGTTGGATTTAATGCTGGTTGTTCCAACCTACACTCCGCCTCACAAGGCGGCACCTGACCTTGCCTCAGGTGAGGACAGGCTCAATATGTGTAAGCTCTGTTTTAATGAGAATTTCTTCAAGGTAAGTGACATCGAGCTTTTGCGAAAGGGCAAGAGCTACACCGTTAACACCTTGCAGGAATTAAAAGAGAAATACCCCGATGACGAGCTGTTTTTTATAATGGGTTCTGATATGCTTCTCACTTTTCATCAATGGCGTGAGCCGGAGGAGATTTTAAATCTTGCCACAGTTTGTGCCGCCGAAAGGGAAGAAGGGCTGACTGCCGGGCTTCACGATTATGTGGATGAAAAATATTCACACAGAAAAGACAGATTTATCATCCTTGAATTTTCTCCCGTTGAGGTCAGCTCAACGCAGATTAGAGAGAGCTTAGGTAAAACTGCTGATGAAAATTTAATCAGCGATGAGGTTGAAAACTACATTCAGGAAAGAGGACTTTACCGCAATGATTTGGAATGATGAAAAAATTATTGAAGTTCTTCGCGGTCGCCTTGTTGAGTCAAGATTTATTCACAGCCTGAATGTTGCTGACAGCGCCCGTGATTTGGCTTTGATTTACGGTGCAGATGCTGATGTTTGCTATACTGCAGGGCTTTTGCACGATATTACCAAAAATTCTCAGGAAAGTGAGCATCTCGCTCTTTTTGAAAAGGGCGGAGTAATTCTCACCGATGCTGAAAAAAATAATAAAAAACTCTGGCACGCTATGTCAGGCGAGCAATTTGTAAGGCAGAATACCGATGTTGAAAATGAAGAAATTTTTGACGCTGTCAGGTATCACACCACAGGCAGAGCGGGTATGAGTCTTACGGAAAAGATAATTTATATTGCAGATTTTATTTCTGCTGAAAGAGATTATCCTGATGTGGATGTTATGAGGGCTTTGTCTGCAAGGAGCCTTGAAGAGGCTATGCTTTATTCCTTGCGTTACACAATTCCCGATTTAATTAAAAAGGGGCAGACAATTCACCCCGACAGCGTTAATTTATATAACGAATTATTAAAGTGAGGTCAAAATATGACACCAAGAGAAATTGCAGAAAAAGTAGTTAAAGCCCTTGATGAAAAGAAGGGTATGGATATCTGCCTTATAGCAACCACTCAGGTTACTGTTGTTGCAGATTATTTTGTTATTGTAAACGGTACTTCAAACACTCATGTGAAGGCACTTGCCGATGAGGTTGAATATGCACTCTCACTTGAGGGCAAAAACGCTACTCATGTTGAGGGCAAGGCAACAGGCTGGATTCTTCTTGATTATGACAGCGTTGTTGTTCATGTTTTTACAAAAGAAGCAAGAGCGTATTATAATCTTGAAAAGCTTTGGGCAGACGGTGAGCAGATTGATATCTCTTCACTTGTCAGTGCCGACTGATTTTCGATTTTCATAAAAGAAAGGGATTTATGATGGGTTACGATTTTAAAACGGTAGAAAAGAAATGGCAAAAACAGTGGGAGGAAACAGGCGTTTTCCACGCTAAGCAGGATTTTACACTTCCTAAGTTTTATTGCCTTGTAGAATTTCCTTATCCTTCAGGTCAGGGTCTTCATGTAGGTCATCCCCGCTCATACACAGCGTTGGATGTTGTTGCAAGAAAGAAGCGCCTTGAAGGCTACAATGTTCTCTATCCTATGGGCTGGGATGCTTTCGGTCTTCCTACAGAGAACTTTGCTATTAAAAATCACATTCATCCTGCAGAGGTTACAAAGCAGAATGTTGCTCACTTCAAAGAGCAGCTTCAGTCCTTGGGCTTCTCATTTGACTGGAGCAGAGAAATTAACACAACTGACCCTAAATATTATAAGTGGACTCAGTGGATTTTCCTCCAGCTCTTCAAGAAAGGCCTTGCATACAAAAAAGAAATGGCTGTTAACTGGTGTACTTCCTGTAAGTGCGTTCTTGCAAATGAAGAGGTTGTTAACGGCGTTTGTGAGCGTTGCGGCAGCGAGGTTGTAAGAAAGGTTAAGA
This sequence comes from Clostridia bacterium, assembly GCA_017465465.1. Classification (GTDB taxonomy): domain Bacteria; phylum Bacillota; class Clostridia; order Oscillospirales; family Acutalibacteraceae; genus CAG-488. The sequence goes on from JAFTWE010000006.1 coordinate 46,180, forward strand.
GCCAGTGGATGCTCAAAATCACCGAGTACGCTCAGCGTCTTATTGATGACCTTGATGACCTTGAATTTATCGACAGAGTTAAAACTCAGCAGAGAAACTGGATTGGCCGTTCAACAGGCGCAGAGGTTGATTTTGTTGCCACAACAGGCGATGTACTTACCGTTTACACAACACGCCCCGATACACTTTTCGGCGCAACATATATGGTAGTTTCTCCTGAGCATCCATACCTTGAAAAATGGGCAGACAAGCTTGAAAATATGGACGAAATCCGTGCATATCAGGAAGAAGCTATGAGAAAGTCTGACTTTGAAAGAACAGAGGTTAATAAAGATAAAACAGGTGTTCTTCTCAAAGGCGTTAAGGCAATTAACCCCGTTAACGGCAATGAAATTCCGATTTTCATTTCTGACTATGTTCTTGTTTCTTACGGTACAGGCGCAATTATGGCTGTTCCTGCTCACGATACACGCGACTGGGAATTTGCCAAAAAATTCGGTATTCCCATGGTTGAAGTTGTTAAAGGCGGCAACATTGAGGAAGAGGCCTTTACCGACTGCGCAACAGGCGTTATGGTAAATTCAGGCTTCCTTACCGGTATGAGCGTAGAAGAAGCAAAAGAAGCAATTAAAAAATGGCTTGAAGAGAATAATAAGGGTAAAACCAAGGTTAACTTTAAGCTCAGAGACTGGGTATTCTCCCGTCAGAGATATTGGGGTGAGCCGATTCCTCTTGTTAACTGCGAAAAGTGCGGTTGGGTAGCAATCCCTGAATCAGAGCTTCCTCTTGAGCTTCCCGATGTTGACTCTTATGAGCCTACCGAAAACGGTGAATCACCTTTGGCACCTATGACAGATTGGGTAAACACAACTTGCCCATGCTGCGGCGGTCCTGCAAAGCGTGAAACAGACACAATGCCTCAGTGGGCAGGCTCTTCATGGTATTTCCTTCGTTACTGTGACCCCCACAATGACGAGGCTCTTGCTTCAAAAGAAGCTCTTGAATACTGGGCACCTGTTGACTGGTATAACGGCGGTATGGAGCATACAACTCTCCACCTTCTTTACAGCCGTTTCTGGCACAAGTTCCTTTATGATATCGGTGTTGTTCCTTCAAAGGAGCCATACGCAAAGCGTACAAGCCACGGTATGATTCTCGGCGAAAACGGCGAAAAGATGTCAAAGTCAAGGGGCAATGTTGTTAACCCCGATGATATTGTTAACGAATACGGTGCAGACACAATGCGTCTTTATGAAATGTTTATCGGTGACTTCGAAAAGGCTGCTCCCTGGAATTCAGCAAGCATCAAGGGCTGCCGCCGCTTTGTTGAAAGATTCTGGAACCTTCAGGATATCGTAGTTGACGGTGATAATTACCGTGAAGGCCTTGAAGCATCTTTCCACAAAACAATTAAGAAGGTTACCGAAGATGTGGATAACCTTAAGGCTAACACAGCTATTGCCGCTATGATGGCTCTTCTTAACGAGATTGCAGACACAGGCTCAATCACAAGAGAAGAATACAAAACATTCACTCTTCTTCTTAACCCCTTTGCTCCTCACGTAACTGAGGAGGTCTGGAGCGTTATGGGCTTCGGCGGTGTTGTAACTGACCAGAAATGGCCTGCTTATGACGAAGAAAAGTGCAAAGAGAATTCTATTGAAATCGTAGCTCAGATTAACGGCAAGGTTCGTGCAAAGCTCGTTATCCCTGCTGATATTGAAGCTGACGAGGCTATTGCAATGGCAAAGAAGGATGAAAAAATTGCAGAAGCAATCTCCGGCAAGACCATTGTCAAGGAGCTTTATGTAAAGGGCAGACTTGTAAATATCGTTGTAAGATAATTTTTCAAAAAACTCTTTACAAACACGGTTTTTCGTGTTATACTATCCGTTGCATGTTCCGCTTCTCGGATTCTGGAGTAAACTGCCAAGCAGTTATCACCTGCCTTAACCTGAGTAGTCGGGCAAATAATTAAATGAGGTGAATTACAATGACAAAAGCAGAAAAGACAGCAATTATGCAGGAGTATGCTCTTCATGAGGGTGACACAGGTTCTCCCGAGGTTCAGATTGCAGTTCTCACAAAGAGAATCAATGACCTTACCGAGCATCTTAAAACTCATAAGAAAGACCATCACTCACGCCGCGGCCTTCTTAAAATGGTAGGTCACAGACGTAACCTTCTTGCATATCTTCAGGAAGTTGATATTGAAAGATATCGTTCTATCATTGCAAGACTTGGTATCCGTAAATAATTCAAAAAGGGGCGGGCAGTTTTATTTCTGCCTGCCTTGTTATCTTTATTACAATAGTGTAATAAAGTGAATCGAACAATGTAATCTTTCGTCAGGCTGTTGGTTTTAGCAGTGAATCGACAGGTCAAGGGATTGAAATGTGGATTTATTGCTAAATCTTGCCTGACGTAGAAATAAATTTAAAGAGAGGTAAAGATTTATGTTTTTCAAAGATTTCAGAACATTTGAAACCACACTCGCAGGTCGTCCTCTTGTAGTTGAAGTTGGTAAAATGGCTCAGCTCGCAGGCGGCTCATGTCTTGTTCGCTATGGCGAAACAGAAGTTCTTTGCACAGCCACAATGGCTGACAAACCAAGAGAGGGCGTTGATTTCTTCCCCCTTTCAGTTGACTTTGAAGAAAAGCTCTATTCAGTAGGCCGTATTCCCGGCTCATTCCAGCGCCGTGAAGGCAGAGCAAGCGAAAAGGCTACTCTTGCTTCACGTGTTATCGACAGACCTATTCGTCCTCTTTTCCCCAAGGATATGAGAAACGATGTTGGCGTTGTTGCCACAGTTATGTCTGTTGACCCCGATTGCTCACCTGAAATCACCGCTATGATTGGTGTTTCAGTTGCAATCTCAATTTCAGAAATTCCGTGGGACGGTCCCATTTCAGGCGTTTCAGTTGGTCTTGTAGACGGCAAGTTCGTTATCAACCCCACAGAGGCTGAAAGAGAAGTTTCTGAAATGGCAGTTACAGTTGCTTCAACTTATGACCTTGTTGCTATGATTGAAGCAGGTGCTAACGAAGTTTCAAACGACGATATGTATGACGGCATTATGTATGCTCACAAGGTAAACCGGGAGGTTGTTGAATTCATCAGAGGAATTCAGGCTGAGGTTGGTAAGGCAAAGATTGACTTCCCGTCAAATGACCCCGCTCCCGAGATGTTTGAAGCAATCAAAGAGTTTGCTATTGAAGATGTTAAGGTTGCTCTTGACACAGATGACAAGCGTATCCGTGACGAAAGACTTCGTCCTATATATGACGCTGTTCACGAAAAGTTTGATGAAGTTTATCCTGAAGAAATCGCCAAAATTGACGATTGCATGTACAAGCTTCAGAAATATATCGTAAGACGCTGGCTTCTTGACGAAGGCAAGCGTGTTGACGGCAGAGGTATTGATGAAATCCGTCCTCTTAACGCAGAGGTTGACCTTATCAGCCGTGCTCACGGTTCAGGTATGTTTACCCGCGGTCAGACTCAGGTTCTCACCGTTACAACTCTCGGACCTATGAGTGATGTTCAGCTCCTTGACGGCATCGACAACGAAACCACAAAGAGATATATGCATCACTATAACTTCCCTGCATACTCAGTTGGTGAAACAAAGCCCAGCAGAGGCCCCGGCCGCCGCGAAATCGGCCACGGTGCTCTTGCAGAGCGTTCACTTGTTCCTGTTCTTCCTTCAGTTGAAGAGTTCCCATATTGTATCCGTCTTGTTTCAGAAGTTCTTTCTTCAAACGGATCTACATCACAGGGTTCAGTTTGCGGTTCAACTCTTTCACTTATGGCTGCAGGTGTTCCGATTAAGGCTCCTGTTGCAGGTATCTCCTGCGGTCTTGTTACCGAAGGTGACCGCTTTATGACAATGGTTGATATCCAGGGCGTTGAAGATTTCTTCGGCGATATGGACTTCAAGGTAGCAGGTACAAAGAAGGGTATCACTTCAATTCAGATGGACCTTAAGGTTCACGGTCTTACTCCTGCTATCATCCGTGAAGCTCTTGATAAGACTTATAAGGCTCGTTGCTATATCCTTGATGAAATTATGCTTCCAGTAATTTCAGAACCTCGCAAAGAGCTTTCAAAATATGCTCCAAAGATGGTTACAACCAAAATCGACCCCGCAAAGATTGGCGATGTTATCGGCAAGCAGGGTAAGGTTATTCAGAAGATTTGCGAAGAATGCAACTGTAAGGTTGATGTTCAGGAAGACGGTAATGTATTCGTTAGCGCAATCAATCTTGAAGATGCTCAGCGCGCATTGTTCATCATTGACACAATCGCAAAAGACCCTGAGGTTGGCGCAATTTATAAGGGTGTAGTTACAAGACTTATGGACTTCGGCGCATTTGTTGAAATCGCCCCCGGTAAAGAAGGTCTTGTTCACATCAGCCACCTTGATGTTAAGAGAACAGAAAAGGTTGAAGATGTTGTAACAGTTGGTGATGAGGTTATGGTTAAGATTCTCGGCATCGACGAGAAAGAAAGACTCAACCTTTCACGCCGTGAGGCTCTTATCGAGGTAGAAGGTCTTGTTCCTGAAAACGACCTTTCAGAGGCTCCGAGACGTCCCGCAGGCAACAGAGGCCGCGGCGGTCGCAGAGATTCTCGCAGAGAAAAAAGAGACTAATTAAATTTAAAGGGCGTTGGTTACAACGCCCTTGTTCTTTCGAGGTGCAATATGAAAGTTGCCACAAATTGCGAAGAATGTGCAAACTATATCTATGATGACGAATCAGAGTGCTACTGCTGTGATGTCAATCTTGATGAAGATGAAATGATGAAGTTCATTTCAGGCATGTTTTATTCCTGCCCATACTACAACCACTACGACGAATATAAAATCGTTAAAAAACAAAATTAGGTTGAAAATTTTTCTCCGATACTGTATAATGATATAAAATACAGTGTCGGAGTTATTTTTATGAAAGACTTAATTATAATCGGCGCAGGCGGCTTTGGCCGTGAGGTTTCTTGGCTGGTTAAAAGAATCAATGAAGTATGTCCGCAATGGAATCTTCTTGGCTTTCTCGACGATAATCAGATAATTCAATCGAAAAATATAGATAAATATAATATTATAAGCAAAGTTGATGACATTGTAAATTACCCTGATGCTTATGTGGTTTGCTGTGTTGCAGATGCTGGTGTCAGAAAAATGTTGGTTGAAAGGGTAAAATCAAACCCCTTTGCAACTCTTGTTGACCCGTCCGCTATTGTTTCAGCTGAGGTTGAAATAGGTGAGGGCAGTGTGATTTGTGCAGGCGCAGTGATAACTGTCGATATTAAAATCGGCAAGCATAATATCATTGATGTTAACAGCACAGTCGGTCACGATGCCGTTCTTGAAGATTTTGTTACACTTTATCCCTCTGTAAATGTTTCGGGTAATACACTTATCAAATCAGGTGTTGAATTAGGCACAGGCACTCAGGTGCTTCAGGGACTTAGCATTGGTAAAAATGCAATAGTAGGTGCAGGTGCGGTTGTTATCCGCGATTTACCTGATGATTGCACCGCTGTCGGTGTACCTGCAAAGGTGATTAAAATAAATGAAAAGAAATGTTAGTTTAAAAAAGCGGGTTGCTGTCGGTGCGGCGGCCGCGCTTTTTTGCGTTTTAATGATTGCTGCCTTCTGGCAAGGGTTGGTTGTTCGTGAATATACCAAAACTACTGACCTTGTTAATCAAAAAGTAAATATTGCCCTGATAACCGATTTGCACAGCACCTTTTACGGTGAAAATCAGGAAAAGCTTATTGAAAAAATAAATGATTATTCTCCTGACTTGATTCTTTTAGCAGGTGACATAGCCGATGACGAAGTTCCTCACGACGGAACAAAGGCTTTGCTGTCGGTTATTGCCAAAAAGTATCCATGCTATTATGTAACGGGAAATCACGAATTCTGGACAAACGAAATTGACTCAGTTAAAGAGATGATTTCTTCTTACGGTGTTACTATTCTCAGTGGAGAATCGGTTGATGTAAAAATAGGCAGTCAGACAATCACCCTGGGCGGTGTGGATGACCCTGTGGGTCTTTATAGTGATAGCGAAGCGTACCTTCCCAAAGAAGAAGCACCGCAAAGGTGGAAAGACCAGCTTCAATCGGTCTGCGGGCAAAACAGCGGAGAGGATTTTTCAATTCTTTTGTCACACAGGCCGGAGCAGACCGAGCTTTATTCCAAAAGCGGATTTGATTTGGTAGTGTCGGGTCATGCTCACGGCGGTCAGGTGAGAGTTCCGTTTATAGTCAACGGAGTGTATGCTCCCAATCAGGGGCTTTTTCCTGAATATGCAGGCGGTCTTTATGACCTTGGTGAAACTGATTTGATAGTCAGCCGAGGGCTTTGTGTTGACAAAAAGCCGCGTATTTTCAACCCTCCCGAGCTTGTTTTTATAAATATTGAGCCAAAATAAAGGAGCAGACTTAAATCTGCTCCTTAAAAAATTCGTTTATATAATTTTCAACATCAGCCCTCGTTGCTTTTAAAGCGCCGGGGGTTTCCACTTTGAGCGAAACCGTTGCGGTGGCGGTGAGAAGTGACGATTCGATGCCGTTATGACACCTTTCGTTGATATAAGCCGCAAAGGTGGTGTCGCCTCGGCCTGTTCTGCCGCTCAAATTTCTTGATTTAATCGGGCAGGTGTAGAAATCTTTGCCGTCATAAGCCAGAACCTCTGTGTTGTGAGTGATGAGAATTTCCTTTGCACCCCACTCAAAGAGTAGCTTAGCCGCTTCTTTTCGGTCAGTTAAGCCTGTGAGAATTTCTGCCTCGGCGGCATCGGTTTTCAAAAAGTCGATATATGGTAAAATCTCTTTTTTATCTGCCCAATCTTCAAAAAACAGTGAGTTGTCGTTATCATTTCTGTGGCGCAAAAAGCCCTGAACATCAACGGCAACCTTGCCTTTTTTACTTAGCTCTTTAACCATTTCACCGCTGAAATCACCGTAAATCAACCCTGCAAAATGATAAATATCTGCCGAAACATCTTGCGGAATATCATCGGCGGTAATTTCATCGCCTCTTGAAAAGCATTTGCAATCACGCCTTTCTTTGTCAGGTGTGAAATACTTGTTATACATATAGGTGGTTTCTTTTGAATTGAGAACAATAACATTTTCTTTAGGAAGAGTAAAAGCATCCAAAAGCTTGTTATCGTCTGGCGCAATTTTAGTAAGCACCGCAACATTATGACCCAGTGCATAAGCCGAAGCCGAGGAATAGACCACAGCACCGCCGGGGATTTTTACTTCATTGTCAAGGTGGTCAATATTTGTGTCAAGCGTAATATGACCGATTATCAGTGATTGATAATTCATACAAGAAGTCCCTTTCTGAACTCATCTCTCAATGAATCAATAACATTGTTTTTGAAAAGGTTAAGCAAAAGAATTTCGTGAGATTTGGAATAGTCCTCCGTCATAAAATCCCCTGCAACAATGTTCATTTTCTTGAGCTTTTCCGGGTCTGCGGCAATACTTCTGAGCATTGATTTAAACTGAATTCTTAAGGTTTTATCAAGCTTTCTCGGGGTTTTAAAGCCGATATCAGAGCCGACATTGGGTGTCTGCTGAGTCTGGAACCAGAAAAGTCCGTCATAATCCCGGTCAAAATATTTGGTAATGGAGTGAATAAATCTCTTCGGAAGAAAACCGTGAGTGGTGTTGTCCCAAGGGGCATCAATTTTGCAGTTAACAGAATGGGCATAGGCCTCTTCATAGTTTATTAGAACATATCTTTTTCCTGCTTTGCGGATATCACCCATTGTAACATCAGAAATGTTTTCAAAATCTGTCAGCGCATACTTAGAGGGCTGAATATATTCTTCTAGAAGCTCGTCAACCTTTTTGGGGTCAACGTGATATTTAAGTTTGAGAGGACCAACCTGCTGAGGATAATACTCTCGCAAGTCGATAATCAAAAATTCGCTGTCATTTTCTTCAAGGATTTTCTTAAACTGCTTAAGGCTGTCCTCAAAAGGCTCACCCTTCATAATGCCGTGGCACTGAACAACCTTGCCCTTTTTAGTGTCAAGACGCATACAGTAATAGCGCACACCGTACTTAAACTGCTCATACAGGTTGCCGTCCTGACAGCAGGCTGTGGGGTTCATTCCGTAGCTGCCTGTGTTATGAGAGCCGGGGATAACCACATCGCGCAGTCTTACCTCGTCTTTGATATAAGACATCCAGTTAGAGTAAATCATAATTTCACCTCATTATAACAAACCTTAATTTTGTCAAGAAGAACCTTTTTTATGCTTTCAACTGCTTCGGGCATATAAATCTTGGGGTCAAAGGCATCGGGATATTTTTCAAACCCCGCTTTGATTCCTGCGGTATATGCCTGACGAAGCTCTGTTGCAAAGTTGATTTTTGAAATTCCTGCTTTTATGCAAGCTTTCAGCGTTTCATCGCTTAAGCCTGATGCCCCGTGGAGAACAAGAGGCGTTTCAATGCTTGAATGAATTTCTTTAATTCTGTCAATATTGATTTTGGGTGTTCCTTTATAAACACCGTGAGCAGTTCCCACACCGATTGCAAGAGTGCTTACATTTGTCTTTTCAGTGAATTCTACTGCTTCGCTGACTTTTGTGTAGTTGGCTTCAAGCTCGGTGTCGCCCTCTTCTTTTCCGCCGATAGTTCCTAACTCACCCTCAACCGAAATACCCTTTGGTGCGGCAAGGTCAACAACCTCTTTGGTCTTTTTGATATTTTCTTCAAAGGGGAGGGTGCTTCCGTCAAACATAACAGAAGAAAATCCGCAGTCAATGCACTTTTTTGCAAGCTCAGTGCCGTTGCCGTGGTCAAGGTGAAGAGCGTAATCTACATCGCTGTCTGCCATAAGTGCCGTCATAAGGGCGGGGTATGTGGCAATGCCGCCGTAGTTTAATGTTCTGGGAATTGTCTGCACAATAACCGGAAGACCGGTTTCCTTCATAACCTGAGCCACAGCCATTGCAGATTCAAGGTTGTCAATGTTAAACGCAGGAATAGCGTAACCGTTTTGTGACGCATCTTTCATTAACTTGTAGGTTGTAACAACTGCCATAACACCAATCCTTAAACTTTTCTTTCTATATTTTATATCTATTTTCTTAAAGTGTCAATATTTTGCTTTTTAAATATGCGGTTGACGGAATCCGACAAAATCACCGCCGCCGCTGTTTTTATAATATCAGGTATAATAAACGGCACAACGCAAATGAGTAAGGCCTCTTTAATGTAAACTGCGGTATCAAGATAAACAAATTCATACCACACAATACCTGCAATGTAACAGATAACCTGACCTGTGAGCATAGACAGCCATTTTATCCACTTTTTCTCAGGCAGGAGCTTTATCATAAGCCCTATGATTCCTGCGGCAAAAATAAAGCCGATTAAATATCCGCCTGTGGGGCTGAGGAGCACCGACGCTCCGCTTTTAAACCCTGTGAAAACAGGAACACCTATTACACCTAAGCAGATATAAATTAAAACGCTGATTACGGCCTTCTTGGAACCAAGTACGCTTGCCGTTACAAAAACGGCCAGAGTCTGCAATGAAAAAGGAATTCCCATAAACGGAATGCTTATCCAGGAGCATACACACATAACCGCCGTGAAAACAGAAATTAAAGATATATCTGCTGTTAAATTTCTTTTGTCTTTTATGTTCAAAAACACACAACCTTGCAGTTTGTTTGTGTTATTGTACCATTATTTTTATAAATTGTAAACAAATCGGCAACCGTGAGAATTTATTTGTTACTTTTTTGTTAATTTCGCAAATAGTTTATTGATTTTAAAAGGAAAAAATTATATACTTAAATTTAGTAAAATAAGTGTAAAAGAGGCATTTTTATGGAGAAGAAAATGAGCAAGAAAAAAATAGCAATGCTTTGCACTCTCGGAGTTGTGATTCTTGCGTTGCTTGTAGTTGCAATCGGCTATATTGCAGGCTGGTTTGACAAGGGCTATGATGTTGATGTTGTAACCGTTGCTCAGCGCAATATTACTGCAACCTTTGATACCTCAGGCACGGTTTCTTCAAGTGAAGAGGGCGTGTTCAATGTTGTTGACGGTATCAAGGTTAAAAAGGTAAATGTTAAGGTCGGCTCAGTTGTTAAAAAGGGTGATGTTCTTGCTGAATTTGATGCAAGCTCGCTTAATTCAGTTCTGGCTGAAAAGAAATCTGCTTTAGCTGAAGCTCAGAAGGCTTATAAAGAATATCAGTCAAATTCAGCTTCAGCTCAGTCACAGCTTGCCTCATTAAAAAATCAGGTTGCTCAGGCAGAAAAGGAAGTAGCCGAGCTTGAAAAGCAGGCTCAGCAGGAAAAGAGGGCTGCCGATGAAGAAACCAAACAGCAGGCTCAGCAGGCCGAAGACAATCTTGCTTCTCTCACAAACGACTCTTCTCTTGCCGGTAAAATTATAGATAATATTGTAAATTCAAGCGAAAGCTTGCAGAGCATTAAAAATATGCTCGATATGATTTCCTCAATGAACAGCGGCTCAATGGGCGATATGTCAGCTTTAATGGGCAGTATGAGTGCAGGCTCAGCTCAGTATGAGCTTATGCAGGCTCAGATGGAGCTTGCAACTCTTAAGATGTCACTTATGACAACTGAGGCTCAGGCTAACGGAAGCCTTGAATCTGTTTATAAGTCAGTTTATGAGTCAGCTCTTAAGGGCTATAATGAAACCAAATCTACAATCGACACCCTCAATGCAGGCTGGATTGCCGCAGAAGACGGAGTTGTCAGCGAAGTGAATATCACCGAGGGCGAAAAGGTGAAGCTTGAAGCAAAGTCAGCCACATCATCTTTTGATATGACATCAATCATCGGCGCAGTAACCTCCGGCGGAGATATTTCTTCTCTTGTCAGCGGATTTTTCGCAACCGACAGCGTAGGTATGCGCGTTCAGTATTATCCCCTTGAGGTTTCATTTATGATAAATAAGGGTGACCTTGGCAGTGTTGCCGTTGGCAAAAAGGTCAATATTGAATCTGAAACAGGCGCAATTCTTGAAGGTGAGGTTTCCTTTGTTGCCGCTGTTGCAAGTGCTTCCACGGGTATGGATATCAACTCACTTTTAGGCGGTGCAGGCGGCTCAACAGGCGGAATTGAAACCGTCGTAACCATAGATGAGCCTGACAGCGGAATTGTTATCGGTCTTGATGCGGATGTTTCTATTGAAACAGAAGAAAAGCAGGCTTGCGTAACTGTTCCCGTTGAGTCAATCACTTATGACGACAAGCACGCTTATGTTTTTGTTTATGACCCGGCTGAAAAAATCATTAAGCAAACAGTTGTAGAAACAGGTATCCTTGACGGAACTTATTATGAAATTCTTTCAGGTGTTGAAAAGGGTGATATTATTGTCAGAACTCCCGTTTCAACAATGGCAGACGGCGATAAGGTTATTGCCCACAATGTGGACGAAAAATAAGCGGAGGAATTACCGTGAGTATATGGGAAAACATTAAAATAGCGGTTTACAGTATCCGCACCAATATGATGCGTTCATTGCTTACAATGCTCGGTATTATCATTGGTGTTGCCGCTGTTATTGCCATTATCACTGTGGGTAACGGCGGAAGAGATTTCATCGTTGATATGATGAGCGATATGAGCTCGGGCGCGGTTACGGTTAATGTATCAACCGATGCGGCTCAGTCTGAAAAAATCACTTCCGAAGATATTGAGGCTCTCAAAAATCTCGATGCAATTAAATATGCCACTCCTATGGACTATAAAATCGGCTCGGCCATAATCGACGATGAGCCGTCAATGTGCATTGCCCTTTCAGGTAACGAGGATTTGTCTAAGGTTATGAACATAACAATGAGAAGAGGTCGATTTTTTACCGCGGAAGAGAGTGAAAACGGTGCTAATGTGTGCGTAATTACCGAGCTTACCGCTTATATGGTTTTTGGTGATTTGGATTGCATAGGTGAATATATCAATTACTCTCTTAATGAAAAAAGTGTCAGACTTCGCATTATCGGTATCACCAATGCCGACCTTACCGCAAGCACATCTTCCACTGCTTCAATGTCAAATGTGATGAGCTCAGATATGATGCAGAATAACCCTATGATGTCATCGGGTGTTGCAATGTCAATGGTTATTACCCCCATAAGCGTTACTGACTCATTGGGCGGAACCACCTCTTATTCAACCCTTTATGTTATGGCCGCTGACCAGGAGCAGGCAGACACAATCGGTAATGTGGTTAAAAACATTCTTTATGCACGCCACGGCAACTTCGGCTCAAACACATATTCTGCAATGAATATGGAAAATCTTACCGAAATGGTTGATAAAATCGTTAATGTGTTCACCACCTTTGTTGCAGGCATCAGTGCAATCGCTCTTGTTGTAGGCGGTATAGGTGTTATGAATATTATGCTCGTTTCTGTTACTGAAAGAACAAGAGAAATCGGTATCAGAAAGGCTTTGGGCGCCAAAACCTCAACAATTATGTTCCAATTCCTCACCGAGTCTATTATCCTTTGCGTAATCGGCGGTATAGTGGGTCTTATCCTCGGTGTCGGTATGGCGGCGGTGGTTGCCGATGTGGCAGGTATTGCGATTAAGGTTGAGGTTTCAACCATAGCTATTGCTGTAGGCTTTGCAAGTGCCGTTGGTATTTTCTTCGGCATTTACCCTGCAAGAAAAGCGGCAAAGATGTTGCCTATTGAAGCTTTGAGGAGGGATTAAAATGAGCCTTATAGATGTTCGTGATGTTTATAAAATTTATAATCCCGGTGAAAATGAAGTAAGAGCCTTGGACGGTGTAAGCCTTAAAATTGAAAAAGGCGAATTCGTTGCAATTATCGGTCAGTCAGGCTCAGGTAAATCCACCCTTATGAATATGCTCGGCCTTCTTGATGTGAGCACATCGGGTGAATATTATATGGACGGCATAGATGTTTCTCACATGACTGATGATGAGCTTTCTCAAATCCGCAATGAAAAAATCGGCTTTATTTTTCAGGGCTTTAACTTAATTTCAAGCCTTACGGCCAAAGGAAATGTTGAGCTTCCGCTGGTTTACAGAGGTATGAAAAAAGCAAAGCGTGAGGAGCTTTCCAAAAACGCTTTGGAAATGGTGGGCCTTGAAAAGAGAATGTATCATCGCCCTGCGCAGATGTCCGGCGGTCAGCAGCAGAGGGTTGCCATTGCAAGGGCTATTGCCGCAAGGCCCCCCATAATTCTTGCCGACGAGCCGACGGGCAACCTTGACTCTCATTCAGGCAAGGATGTTATGAAAATAATTCATCAGCTTCACGAAGAGGGAAGAACGGTTATTCTCATCACTCACGATAATGATATTGCCGCCGAAGCACAGCGTGTTATCAGAATTCAGGACGGTAAAATAGTTGACGATTATTTTAATAAGTAATATAATAACACCGACCGTTTTCGGTCGGTGTTTTTTGGAGGTAAAATTATGGAAATCAGACGAGCTTGTGAAAAAGATATGGACGGCATAAATTCTCTTCTTCATCAGGTGCTTACGGTGCATCACAACGGCAGACCGGATATTTTTAAACCTAATGCAAAAAAATATACTGATGAAGAGCTCAAAGAAATTCTCGCAGATGATTTGAAGCCGATTTTTGTAGCCGTTGAAGGTGAAAGCGTGATGGGATACGCTTTTTGCGTTTTTCAGCAGCATATTGATAATAATATTCTCACCGATATTAAAACCCTTTATATAGATGATTTGTGTGTTGACGAAAATCTTCGCGGCAGGCATATCGGCAAAAGTCTTTATGATTTTGTGGTTGATTTTGCCAAAGAAAGCGGTTGCTACAATGTTACCCTTAATGTGTGGTCTTGCAACGAAAGCGCAATGAAATTTTATGAAAAGTGCGGTCTTAAACCGCAAAAAGTAGGTATGGAAGTTATTTTATGACAGATTTTAAATGTGCAATTTTTGACCTTGACGGCACCGTTCTTGATTCTGCCGATGTATGGAATCAGATTGATATTGAGTTTTTTGCACAAAGAGGAATGGCTATGCCTGAGGATTACGGCAAAATAATTTCACCTATGGGCTTTCAGCGTGCGGCGGAATACACAGTTGCAACCTACGGGCTTAGTGAAACTCCTCAAGAAGTGGTTGCCGTGTGGAACAAAATGTCCCGCGAAAAATTCAAAAATGAGGTAAAGCTCAAGCCCGGTGCAAAAGAATATCTGGAGCATCTCAAAAGCAGGGGAGTTGTGCTTTGCATAGCTACCGCATCTCAGGAGGATATGTTTATCCCTGCTCTTGAAAACAACGGAATTTATCACCTTTTTGATTATATAACTACCCTCAATGAGGTCAAAAGGGGAAAAGGATTTCCCGATATATATTTGAAAGCTTCGCAAAAAGCAGGCTTTGAGGTAAAGGATTGTGTAGTTTTTGAAGATTTGCTTGCTGGTATCAAAGGCGCAAAAGACGGCGGATTTTATACCGTTGCAATGTATGATAAAAATTCAAAAAAAGATATTGAAAAAATTAAAAATATAACCGACAAGCTGATTTACAGCTTTGAAGAATTGATTTAAAAAAAGGCGGATGTTTTTTCATCCGTCTTTTTCCTGTAATAAAACAAAAATCAAGTCAAAAAATATTGTTGAAAAAGGTGATTGACTTGAATTATGTTTTAGCATTTGTAATTGGCGGCCTGATTTGTGTGGTCGGTCAGATTTTAATTGATAAAACAGGGCTGACCCCTGCAAAAATCCTTGTTGCATTTGTTGTGCTGGGCGTAGTGTTGCAGGGTGTGGGGCTTTATCAGCCTCTTGTGGATTTGGCAGGTGCAGGCGCAACCGTACCGCTTACAGGCTTTGGCTACACCCTTGCAAGGGGAACAGCCAAGGCAGTTGGTGAGCAAGGGCTGCTTGGTGCTCTGACGGGTCCTCTTACCGCAGGTGCGGCAGGAATAACAACTGCGCTGCTGAGCGGATTTGTGATTTCTTTTATAACAGGCTCAAAGGATAAATAAAAAGAGCCGTTTCAGTTGAAACAGCTCTTTGTCGGTTAAATTTAAGCTTCTGCAGGTGCGTCAGCAACTGGAACTTCGGGAGCAACGATTGGCTCTGCGTCGTTCTCAAAGCATGAGCATGAAACATAGTCGCATTTATCATCTTCAGCGGCTTTGCATTTGGGGCAGAACTTTTTAACAAGCATATAAATTGCAACGGCAACGCCTGCGATAGCGGCGATGATGCCTACAATTTTGAGAATCTTTTTAATTGTATCACACATAGGAATTTCCTCCTTAAAGTAGTGTAATCATTATATTACAAAGCCTATATAAAGTCAAGCAAAACGGTTAAATTTTACATTTTGGCAAAACAAAAGGGCGGAAAACTCCGCCCGTAATGTTTATTGATTAGCCATTGATAAGCTTTGCAAGAGCTGACTTCTTTCTGGCAGCGTTGTTCTTATGAATAAGACCTTTTGCAGCAGCCTGGTCAACCTTTTTGATTGCGAACTTAACTGCAGCCTCTTTGTCTGCTGCGTTATTCTCAACAGCAACATGAGCCTTTTTAATAGCAGTTTTCAATGCTGTGTTAGCTGACTTGTTACGAGCAGCCTTTGTTTTGTTAACGAGTACGCGTTTTTTAGCTGATTTAATGTTGGGCATAATTGCACCTCCTTTAGTTCTTTACACAGTTACAAATAATAACATATTTTAATGCAAATTGCAAGATTTTTTCGAAAAAATATGAAACTTTTTCAAATTGCAATTTATGATACTATATCTTTTAACAAAAATCAAGTATTTTCTATATAAAAAGGAGCAGTTTTGTGGATTTTCGTACCGACCTTGCCATAGAAATAAGAGAATCTTTGCCACAGAAGACCCCCGACGGCATTAAAACCGCCACTTTTCAAAAAAACGGCGCAAAGGTTACAAAAATTAAAATAACAAATCAAAACGGTGCAGAGGTTATCGGTAAGCCCATTGGCACATATATTACGGCCGAAATCCCCAATCTTACCAAATACAGTTGCACAGATGATGAAATTCTTTCAATGCTCGGTGAGCTGTTAAGCGAGCTTTTGCCAAAAGACGGAACAGTGCTAACAGTGGGGCTTGGTAATGAAAATATAACTCCCGACGCATTAGGCCCTTTGAGTTGTTCAATGATTCTTGCAACACGCCATATAAGCGGTGAGCTTGCCAAAAGCGTGGGGCTCGACGGACTCAGACCGTCTGCTGTGCAGTCGCCGGGAGTTCTCGGGCAAACAGGTGTTGAATCTGCAGAAATTATAAAAGGCATTGTCAAGCAGATAAATCCGTCTGCGGTAATTGTGATTGATGCCCTTGCCGCGCGTAAGCTCTCAAGGCTCGGTTGTACTGTTCAGATGTCTGATACAGGAATTATTCCCGGCTCAGGTGTCGGCAATTCAAGGGCTGAAATCAGCAAAAAAACCTTGGGCGTTCCCGTTATTTCAATCGGTGTACCTACTGTGGTGGATGCTAAAACCCTGATTCACGGAATTATGGGTGAGGATACACCGTTGAAAGAAGAAAATCAAAATATGATAATAACTCCGCGAGAAATCGACCTTGTAATTGACAGGGCGGCAAGGCTTGTGGGTATGGCTGTTAACAGAGCGTTACAGCCTCATATATCAACAGAAGAAATTTTAATGCTGTTGTAGGAGGTAATTATGTCAGTTTCAAAAAACGAATACGATAAAATGGCTAAAGCCGCATCACCCGATTCTCCGATAGTTTTGAATTGTATCAAAGCCTTTCTTTTCGGCGGAGGAATCTGTTGCTTTGGTGAGCTTCTTTTTTATCTTTACGGATTAACAAATCTGAATAGCGACCAAATTAAAATTCTCGTTCCCATAACCATTATTGTAATTACTGCAATAATAACCGCTTTTGGTGTGTTTGATAACATTGCCCGCCACGCAGGCGCAGGAACAATAGTACCGATAACGGGCTTTGCAAATTCCGTTGTGTGCTCAGCAATGGAGTTTAAAAACCAAGGTAAAATTATGGGCGTTGGCGCAAATATTTTTTCTATTGCAGGCCCGGTTATTCTTTTTGGCACTGCGGCGGCAACTGTATACGGCGTAATTTATTGGGTATTTTTAAGGGTGCTTTAAATGAATAACAGAATAATAACATTAAAGAATCAGCCGCGTATTCTGAGCTTTGCCGCTGTTGCAGGCAAAAAAGAGGCAGAAGGTCCGCTGTTTAACCTTTTTGATGAAGTGTATGAAGACACTAAAATGGGGCAGGAATCCTGGGAAAAAGCAGAAAGCCTTTTACAAAAAAATGCAGTTAAAATGGCATTGCAAAAGGGCAATCTTCAGCAATTGGATATAGATATTATTTTTGCGGGAGATTTGCTTAATCAATGCACAGGCTCCAGCTTTGGCATAAAGGATTTTGATATTCCTTATGCAGGCGTTTACGGAGCTTGCTCTACAATGGCACTGTCTCTCTGTATGGCGGCAATGAGCGTGGATTCAGGCCACTGTAATACAGCGCTTGCGGTCACTTCGTCACACTTCTGCTCTGCAGAAAAACAATTCAGAAAGCCCCTTGAATACGGCGGTCAGCGCCCTCCCGCGGCGCAATGGACGGTGACAGGCTCAGGGTGTGTAGCGGTCAGCAAAAATGCTCACAAAAACGCACCTAAAATAGAAAAGCTTGTTATCGGTAAAATCCGCGACCTTGGCATAACCGACGCAAATAATATGGGTGCCGCCATGGCTCCTGTAGATGTTAAAATAGAACCATAAATTAAGCGAAAAGCAACACAAAATCTTACACAAATTTCGACATGAAAGGTGGTGAAAAATCCCTATTTTACTGGGGTACGGGCATTTTAGAACTCACAAATTTGAAGATGAAGCAATCAAAAAAAACTGCTCATTCATAATTTGTTTACAATTAGTTTTTGACACAAAAATCAGCACTATTATTACAATTAAAAAAAAGAAAGGATGACTCAAATGAAAATTACATACCGTGAAGTAAACGGTTATCTTATTCCAAATCTCAAACTGCCACCTGAAGAGGCAAGTGTTAGACTCGGCAAATGGGGAATGATGTATAAAGATTATCTTCAAAAGAATAAGAAGGGATTTTTCAATACGCTGCTTATACAAGGTAAACTGTATCAGCACTGTGCCGTGGTTGAAAAGCAGGCAAAGGAAATGTTTGAGCTTTTGATTGAGCAGATGAAAGAGACTGAAGGTGTTACCGAGCAACTGAAAGAGGAAAATCAAATGGAATGGGTATGCCGTATGCAAAATATTGAAGCAATAGCAAGGGAGATTGTGTGCGAAGAAATAATATATATCTAATTTAACAATATTATCTATAAGAAAAAGAGAAGCTTTTTAAGGTGAGCTTCTCTTTTTCGATTTCTTATTTACCGTTTATACAAAAGATTTTTGTTATAGTGCCTTTTTTAGGGTTGTATACTCTGCATCGCAACAAATGTCTTCCCACATACGATAGGTCTCTTTTAAAAGAAAAAATACCATCGTTTTCTTCTTTGCCTTAAAAGCACAAAAAGCCATTGTTTAACTCACTGCTTATAAAAGGCAAACTTTATCAGCACTGTGCTGAAATTGAAAATCAGGCAAGGAATATGTTTGATACTATCATTGAGCAGATGAAAGTAAGTGAAGCTGTTACTGAGGAATTGAAAGAGCAAAAACAATGGGAGTGGGTGCAGATAATGGGCAACATTCAGCAACAAGCAAGAGAGATTGTACTTGATGAACTGATATACAAATAAAAAACAGATAGGCATTTGAATATTGTATAGCAACAGCACGACTTTCAAGAAACTATAAGCCGTGCTGTTGCTATTATGTGTATGTTTTTATAATTTCTTCGGCAACAACGCGTTTTGAAACGCAGCGATCCATCGCTTGCTTTTCTATGTAACGATGTGCTTCCGGTTCGTCCAATTTGAGTTCGCGGATAAGTATCCATTTTGCTCGGTTGACGATACGGATTTCTTCCATTTTTTCCTCAATGGAGAGCGTTTTCTTTTCGGTTTTTCTAAGCTTTTCCCGTGCGCTTGAAAGCCAACTGATAGCGATTGCCATTGTCGGCTTTGAGGTTGGCTTTGGAAGAACAAACACACCGTGCTCGGCGACCTTGTCGTAGATCTCTGTCTGAAGTTCTGCCCGTACCATCAGGAGTACAACGCTCTCTTTTGAATTACCTGTGTCGATTGCAAAACGAGTCCCTATATCATCAGAGAGCGGTGAGTTGATGATAACAAAATCAAAAGCACGTTCGGCGAGTGCTCGCTTTGCGGCACTGATATTTGATACAAAATGAGTTGGCGAATACTTTGAATTAGGGAGCAGAGCGGAGAGTGCCTCATTAAAGCTTTCTGCCGCCGAAACGATCAGAACGCTGTAAACCCGTTCTTTCAGACTCATTTTTGCTCCCCTCCTTTTTGGGCTGCTATTCAGCTTTATTTATTACAGTAGATATCTAAAATTGCTGCAGGTATGTGTTCCTTAATAAAATCACTTATCACAGCCACATTACAAGCATCGCTTAAACTTTCAGGCAGTTTCATAAACCTTGTCAAGGTCTCTGCATCGGCTTTGTATAGGTTAATATTGGCGGCTTCGGGCAAATCAAGCTTATTTTCAAGACCGTACAAACCGGCATAAATCATAAGTGCAAAAGCCAGATAAGGATTTGCAGTAGGATCGGGAGAGCGAAGCTCAGCACGACGATATTCACCAACTGCGGCAGGAATACGCACAAGCTGAGAACGGTTTTCGCTTGACCAGGAAACATAGCCGGGTGCTTTATCCATACCAAAACGCTTGTAGGATTCTTCCGTAGGGTTGAGGAAAGCCGTCATCTCCACCACCTTGTCAAGGACACCTGCTATCATATAGCAAAGGTTTTCCGAGTTTTCACTTGGTTGTACGGACATATTGATATGGAATCCGTTTCCGGGTTCATTTTCAAGAGGCTTTGGACTGAAATCGACAAAGACACCGTTGCGACGAGCAACTGTTTTAACGATTGTCTGGAAGGTCATTGTGTTATCAGCCGCAGTAAGCGGATCAGAATAACGGAAGTCAATCTCATTCTGCCCGGGACCTTCTTCATGATGGGAGCTTTCGGGACGAATGCCCATCTGTTCTAATGTGAGACAGATTTCGCGGCGGATGTTTTCGCCTCTGTCCTCGGGAGCAAGATCCATATATCCTGCTTCATCGTAAGGAATTTTTGTCGGCTTATTCTTTTCATCAAGCTCAAACAGATAAAACTCCTGTTCGGCACCGAAGGCAAATGTGTATCCGGCCTTCCGCGCATCTTCCACAGCCTTTTTGAGCAGACTGCGAGTATCACACTCGAAAGGTGTCCCATCAGGATAGGAAATGCTGGTAAACATACGAACTACCTTGCCGTGCTCCGGTCTCCACGGTAGAAGCATCAACGTTTCCGGATCAGGATGGAGCAAAAGATCGCACCTTGTTTCGTCGCCAAAGCCTGCGATTGCCGAAGCATCGAAGGCGATACCGTATTCAAAGGCGCGAGGCAACTCCTCGGGCATAATTGATATATTCTTTTGCTTTCCAAATACATCGCAAAAGGCAAGACGAATAAACTTCACATCCTCCTCTTGGACGTACTGCATTACCTCTTCCTTTGAATACTTCATAATATCCTACCTACTTTCTTTTAATTTGCCACATACATTTGCTTGTATGGATTCTTACTGTCAGGAGTAATGACAGTAAAGGGTGAGGATAACACCTCGTTAACATCATAACCGAATATATCACAGTATTCGGCGACATACGTTTTCAATTCTTTCATATCCGATTCATCGGCAGGGCGAGCTGTTACCTGACTTGGGAACTTTACATCTTTACACTCGCTTCTGAGGAACATTTTACCTCCATGCATTCCGGTACATGGAAAGAAACCAACGATTTTTTGGTTTTTGGGTTCAAGACCGAGAACAACGATAACACCGCCTGCTTGATATTCGCCGAGAAAGCTGCCCGCCGTTCCGCCGATCACCATAACAGGAACCTTTTCCTTGTAGGCTTTCATATGAATGCCTGCTCGGTAGCCAGCATTGCCCTTAACAAATATTTTGCCGCCGCGCATTGCATATCCTGCTGCATCACCGATGTTTCCGTGTACAATGATTTTCCCTTCGTTCATTGTATCGCCTACGGCATCTTGAGCGTTTGCGTTTACGGTAATAGTAGCACCGTTGAGATATGCACCGAGAGCATTGCCCGGAACACCGTTAATGGTAATATTCTTATCCGACATACCTGCAGCAATAAAGCGTTGACCGCAACATTCCTCAAGGGTAATGTCGTCTGCACTTTCCCGCAAGGTTTCATTCAGAGCTTTATAATCAAGTCCCTTAACATTTATTAACATAATATTATACCACACCTCCAAACTTTTTTCTACGGGTTTCTGGAGAAAATGCAACAGAAGTTGCAACTTTTTTCATTGTTTCAAAGTCAATCGTGTTAAGAGGTGTTCTTTCACGAATGAGAGAGGTATAGATTCCGGCACGCTCGATTTTGCCGATCAGGATAAAGCCTTTGAGCAAACCGTCCTTTGTAAACAGCCTTTTTAATGTGCTGTCGGTCTTTTCCTCGTACATTTCGCCTTCATAAGTTCCGGCAGTCATAACGTGCAGACCGAAGAAACCGATAGAGTTCATCGGAATGGCTTTGTCGAAGACCTCATCACCGCCTGCCATATTCACACCGGCAGTGTGTCCCTGCATATAGGCGTTAGGCAGAAGAGCGAGCACTTTTTTCTGACCGCAGGAGATATCTTCACCCTCGACACAATCGCCGGCAGCATAGATGTTTTCTACAGAGGTTTCCATCCGCTCGTTTACGATGATACCTCTGTTTACTTCGCCGCCAATATCCTTTATCAATACGATGTTTGCACGGACACCCACAGCAAGAACGAGAATGTCAAAATCAACAGTTTTTCCGCTTTTCATTTGAACAGTATTCTTTTCAAAGCGAACTGCGGTATCACCGAGCATAAACTGAATACCGTTTGCCTCCAAATGCTTCTGCATGATAGTGGCACACTCAGTATCAAGAATACTGGAAAGCACGCGGTCAGCGAGGTCGCATACGGTTATGCTTGCCACCCGTCCGTGAAGTCCTTCGGCGCATTTCAGTCCGATAAGACCTGCACCGACGATCAATACCTTACTGTCTTTATTGATTGCTTTTTCAAGAGCAAAGGTATCGTCCAGTGTCATAAAACTGAACTTTTTCTCGACCGTATCAAGTCCTTCAAAAGGAGGAACGAAAGGAGCCGAACCGGTTGCAACGCAAACTTCTGTGTACGAAAGCTCTGCACCATCATCCAGCACAACCTTTTTTGAATCCGCATCAATACGGATGACTTTCTTGCCGTAGAACACATCACAACCCATTTTCTCATAAAAATCGGTACTGCGATAGTTCATGCGCTCCGGATCGGTTTTGTTTTCCAGATAATACGAGATGAGGGGACGGCAGTAAACGGGGTGATTCTCTTCGGAAACAACCGTGATTTTGCTGTCTTTATCTACACTGCGGATGCCCTCAATGCAACCGGCAGCAGCTACACCGTTACCTATAATAACATACTGCTTCACGCGTTCTCACCTCGTTCCTCATACACGATTGCTCTGTTGGGACAGCCCTTGACACAAGCGGGTTCTCCGCAGGAGTTCTGCAGACACAGTTCGCATTTTTGCATTACACCGCTGTCACTGGGTGATAACGCCCCATAAGGACATACCAACACACAGGTAAGGCAGCCCACACACTTGTTCTTATCTACGCAGACAACACCGTCTTTTTTGGAAATCGCACCGGCAATACAGCTTTTTACACAGATAGGATCGGTGCAATGGCGGCAGGAAACTGCATAAGAGATTTTATCGTCACCCTCGATATGAATACGGGGATAGATTGGTTTGCCTTTGAGTGCCGTTGCCATATCCGACATGCCGGAGTTGGCAAAAGCACAGTTATATTCGCATAAGTGGCAGCCAAGGCACCACTCTTCATTTACATATACTCGTTTCATTTTTATCACTCTCCTGCATGAGAGATACCGAGGATCTCAAGTTCTTTATCCGTAAGTCCCACACCGCGAAGCATTAGACGGTTGCCACGAAGGGACTCAATGGAGTTGATTCCCATACCGCCCATCAGCTCCTTGATTTCGTGCCTCCAAGCGTTCATCAGATTGATAAGGCGTTCACTGCCCATATCGGGATTGAGACGCTTGACAAGCTCGGGACGCTGTGTTGCGATACCCCAGTTGCATTTACCGCTCTGACAGGTACGGCAAAGATGACAGCCGAGAGCAAGCAACGCCGCCGTTGCAATATAGCAGGCATCGGCACCGAGAGCGATGGCTTTCACGACATCTGCAGCACTGCGAATGGAACCGCCGACCACAAGGGATACATTATTACGGATACCCTCATCACGAAGACGTTGATCCACAGCAGCCAAAGCAAGCTCGATCGGGATACCGACATTATCACGGATACGGGTAGGTGCCGCACCGGTACCGCCACGGAAACCGTCGATAGCGATGATATCCGCACCGCTTCTGGCAATACCACTGGCGATTGCCGCAATGTTATGTACGGCGGCAACCTTTACGATAACCGGTTTTTTATATTCGGTAGCCTCTTTCAGCGAGAACACAAGTTGACGGAGATCTTCAATGGAATAAATATCGTGGTGAGGCGCAGGAGATATCGCATCCGAGCCTTCGGGAATCATTCGGGTACGAGATACATCGCCAACGATTTTTGCACCCGGCAGATGTCCACCGATGCCGGGCTTTGCGCCCTGTCCCATTTTGATTTCTATAGCAGCACCGGCTTTTAAGTAGTCCTCGTGAACGCCGAAACGTCCGCTCGCCACCTGAACGATGGTGTTTTCACCGTAAACATAGAAATCCTCGTGCAGACCGCCTTCACCGGTATTATAAAGAATACCAAGCTCAGTAGCGGCACGGGCAAGAGAAGCGTGAGCGTTATAGCTGATGGAACCGTAGCTCATTGCCGAGAACATCACAGGCATAGAGAGTTCAATCTGCGGCGGCAGTTCGCATTTTAATTTTCCGTTTTCATCACGCTGAACCTTTTCGGGCTTTTTACCCAAGAACACACGAGTCTCCATCGGCTCACGCAGAGGATCAATCGGCGGATTTGTTACCTGCGAGGCATTGATCAGGATCTTATCCCAATACACCGGCAGGGGTTTCGGATTGCCCATCGAGGAGAGTAGGACACCGCCGCTGTTTGCCTGTTTGTAGATTTCTTTGATCGTATCGTTCTGCCAGTTAGCGTTTTCACGGAGTACACAATCGCTTTTTACGATTTTCAGTGCTCTTGTCGGACAGAGCGATACACAGCGCTGACAGTTGACACACTTGGTCTCGTCAGCCATCATCACACCTTTTTCTTCAAGAAAGGAGTGAACTTCATTTGCACATTGCCTTTCACATACACGGCAGGCGATGCAACGGTCGGTATTTCTGATTACTTCAAATTCGGGATATGTAAATTCTACACTCATTTCAATATGCACCGTCCTTTACCTTAACGATTACCGGCTCTCCGCCGGCAGGTGCCCATATGTTTTCTGCATTCGGCTCCATAGTGCGGATTGCCGCCTCTTCGCTGGCGATATATACCTTATCGTCCTTTTCGCCGACTACCATAGAACGGAGCTTGAGGCGGTCATTCAGTGCCATAAGTCCGCCGTTGAAGCCGAGAACGATGGAAAACGGCCCGGTAATCAGCAGGCTCGGGAACATGGTACGCAGGTACATATGTTTCTTTTGGTCTTCAAGGTCGGTCTTACCTTCAATGGTGCTCCAGAACGGCGCAGCAACAACACTTGCCGCTTCACCAAGAGTGAGTCCCTGCACGCGGATCAGGTAGTCCATAATATATGTAATAACTTCGGTATCGGTCTGCAGGGTGCATTTATAACTGAACATCTCGATAAAACGGCGGTTGGCATCATAGGAAGAAATCTCACCGTTATGTACGATGGACCAATCGAGCAAAGTAAACGGATGTGCGCCGCCCCACCAGCCGGGAGTGTTGGTAGGGTAGCGACCGTGTGCCGTCCAGGAATAGCCCTCGTATTCCTCTAATTTATAAAAGACACCGACATCTTCCGGAAAGCCGACTGCTTTGAAGGTACCCATATTCTTGCCGCTGGAAAAGACATAAGCGCCTTTCATTTCGGTGTTGATCTTCATCACTGTGCGGGCAACGAATTCCTTTTCATCAAGCTGCATCGAGGCAAGCTGAGATTTCAGTGGATCTACAAAGTATCTCCATATAATAGGCTCATCAGTAATGGCGGGAATCTTACGGGTTGGAATGATCTCGCTCTTTACGATCTCAAAACGTTCTTTTAAGAATACCTCGCACTCCTTGCGCGTTGCACGGGAGTCAAAAAACATATGTAATGCGTAAAATTCCTTATATTCGGGATATATGCCGTAACCGGCGAAACCGCCGCCAAGTCCGTTGGAACGGTCGTGCATCGGCTTCATAGCGTTATAAATCATCTCACCGGACATTCTGTTTCCTTCTTTCGAGATAACAGCAGCGATTGCACATCCGGAGGGGATTCGTACTTGCCCTTCTACTTTCATATCGGTTCCTTTCCTTTCAGGATTAAATAAAAAAGAAAAGGCGCTCATCTCAATGTAGATTGTTTTCTACACTGAAATGAACGCCTTTGCTCATTTGCAAGTATTATACGCCTTATCCTGCATTTTGTCAAGAGGTTATGTGAAAGTTCCGACTCTTTTTGCAGGAATTTCGCAAAAAAGTTTCAAAAAGGGGTTGACAAAGTTTTTTTGCGGGTGTATAATGCAGAGCGTGAAGGCAAAGGCGTCTTTGAGTGTAAGTGCTCAAAGACGCTATTTTACTTTCAGGAATCCAAAAACAATTTTATATTATGAAGAAGGCAAAGACGTCTTTAATGTTGTAGGGGATACCCCCTACCGTTAAAGGCGTCTTTTCTTTTTTCAACAAGGAGGAAACAGCATGTCGTATGTAGATGAAGTAATCGAACGAGTAATTAAAGAGAATCCCAATGAGCCTGAATTCCATCAGGCAGTCAGAGAAGTTCTTGATTCTCTCTGTCCGGTAGTTGACGCCAATGAGCAAGCTTTCCGACGCGATGCGCTGCTTGAAAGATTGGTCAATCCCGAAAGGCAGATCAAGTTCCGTGTGCCGTGGATCGATGATAACGGTCAGGTTCACGTCAATACCGGATACCGCGTTCAGTTTAACAGTGCCATTGGTCCCTACAAGGGTGGTCTGAGACTTCATCCCTCCGTTAACCTTGGTATTATCAAGTTCCTCGGTTTCGAGCAGATCTTCAAGAATTCGCTGACCGGTCTTCCTATCGGCGGCGGTAAGGGCGGCTCGGACTTCGATCCCAAAGGCAAATCCGACCGAGAGATTATGGCGTTCTGCCAAAGTTTCATGAGTGAGCTTTGTAAGTACATTGGTGCAGATACCGACGTTCCCGCGGGTGATATCGGTGTCGGCGGACGTGAAATCGGCTATATGTTCGGTCAGTATAAGAAGCTTCGTGGGTTGTTTGAAGGAGTGCTTACCGGTAAGGGTCTTTCCTACGGCGGCTCTCTTGCCAGAACTGAAGCTACTGGTTACGGTCTGCTTTATATTGTAGAAGAAATGCTGAAATGTCACGGCGAGACCATCGAAGGCAAGACCGTTACCGTTTCCGGTGCCGGCAACGTTGCTATCTATGCGATTGAAAAAGCACAGCAGCTCGGCGCAAAGGTTGTGACCTGCTCTGATTCTACCGGTTGGGTTTACGATCCCGATGGCATTGATGTGGCAGCCCTCAAAGAAATCAAAGAAGTTAAACGTCAGAGACTTACTGAATATAAGAACTACAGACCGAATGCCGAGTATCACGAAGGAAAGGGCGTTTGGAGTATAAAGAGTGATATCGCACTTCCTTGCGCTACCCAAAACGAGCTCGGTCTTGAGGATGCGAAAACCTTGGTTGCAAATGGCGTGATCGCTGTTGCAGAAGGTGCGAATATGCCGACCACCGCAGAAGCAACCGATTACTTCCAGGCAAACGGTGTATTCTTCCTTCCCGGCAAGGCAGCCAATGCAGGCGGCGTTGCTACCTCTGCTCTTGAAATGTCTCAGAACAGCGAGAGACTTCACTGGTCCTTTGAAAAGGTCGATGCTAAACTCAAGGGTATTATGGTAGATCTGTACCACAATATTGACGAGGCGGCAAAGAAATACGGCTTTGAAGGAAACTACGTTGTCGGTGCCAATATCGCCGGCTTTGAAAAAGTCGTTGATGCCATGAATGCACAGGGTATCGTGTAATAAGCATACAAGTCAATATAAATAAAGGCAAAGGCGTCTTTAATGTTTCCCACATTAAAGGTGCCTTTATCTTTTCACAAACTAACACAACATCTCGATTAGTGAAGGAGAATATATCATGGGAACTGTAAAAGATTATTTTGGAAGCTTGGTCTTTGATGACAGAGTAATGAAAGCTACTCTGTCGGATAAAGTGTATGCTTCGCTCAAAAAGACCATTGATGAAGGAACAGAACTGGATATCAGCGTTGCCAATGCGGTCGCTACCGCAATGAAGGATTGGGCGGTTTCCAAGGGCGCAACACATTATACCCATTGGTTCCAGCCGCTTACCGGTATCACCGCAGAAAAGCACGATAGCTTTATCGCCCCATCTCCCGATGGAGGCGTTATTATGGAGTTCTCGGGCAAAGAACTCATTAAGGGCGAACCGGATGCCTCTTCTTTCCCCAGTGGCGGTCTTCGAGCCACCTTTGAGGCAAGAGGATATACCGCATGGGATCCCACATCTTATGCGTTTATTAAGGGTAAGACTCTTTGTATTCCAACTGCGTTCTGCTCTTACGGCGGTCATGCACTGGATAAGAAGACTCCGCTCTTGCGTTCTATGGAGGCTCTTAACAAGCAGGCACTCCGTATTCTCAGATTGTTCGGCAACGACAGCGTAAAGAGAGTAACCAGCTCTGTCGGTCCGGAGCAGGAATACTTCCTTATCACTAAGGAAATGTACGATCAGCGTCCTGACCTTCGCTTCACCGGACGAACCTTGTTCGGCGCAAAGCCTCCCAAGGGACAGGAGATGGATGACCATTACTTTGGTGTCATCAAGCCGAGAGTTGCCGCTTTTATGGAGGAACTCAATGACGAACTCTGGAAACTGGGCATCTTGGCAAAGACGGAACATAACGAGGTTGCTCCGGCTCAGCATGAGTTGGCACCGATCTATACTACCACCAATATTGCAACTGACCACAACCAGCTTACGATGGAGATTATGCAGAAGGTAGCAGCAAAGCACGGTCTTGTCTGCCTGCTTCACGAGAAGCCTTTCGCCGGTGTAAACGGCAGTGGTAAGCACAACAACTGGTCGATTGCCACCGATGCGGGTCAGAATCTTCTTTCTCCCGGTGCTACTCCCTATGAAAACGCTCAGTTTCTGTTATTCCTGTGTGCTGTAATCAAAGCAGTGGACGATTATCAGGATCTTCTCCGTATCTCGGTCGCAACTGCCGGTAACGATCACCGTCTTGGCGCAAACGAAGCACCTCCCGCAGTCGTGTCCATCTTCCTCGGTGATGAGCTGAACGCTGTCCTTGAGGCTATCGAGACTGACACGCCTTATAAGGGCGTAGAAAAGACTCAGATGAAGCTTGGCGTTGATGCTCTGCCAAAGTTCAACCGTGATACTACCGACCGTAACAGAACTTCTCCCTTTGCTTTTACCGGCAATAAGTTTGAGTTCCGCATGCTCGGCTCCTCCAACAGCATCGCCTGTGCAAACATCATGCTGAACAGTGCGGTTGCCGAATCGCTGAAAATTTATGCAGACCGACTGGAAGGCGCACAAGATTTTGAAACTGCTCTCCACGAGATGATTCAGAAGACCATTAAGGATCATAAGCATATCATCTTCAACGGTAACGGCTATGATGAGAGCTGGATCAAGGAAGCTACCGAAAAGCGCAGTCTGCTCAACTATCGTACCACGGCAGATTGTATGCCTCATCTGCTTGATAAGAAGAATGTGGAAATGCTGACTGCTCACGGTGTATTTACCGAAGCAGAGCTGGGGTCCAGATATGAAATTATGCTGGAGAACTACTGTAAGACCATTGTTATTGAAGCAAACACGATGGTCGATATGGCGAAGACACAGATTGCTCCTGCAATCGAAGCCTATACTTCCGACGTTGCAAAGGCTGCTGCCGCAAAGAAGGCACTCGACTCCGCACTTGCCTGCAGCTATGAGACCGGCGTTGTCAGAAAGCTTTCCGCACTGACCGACCGTATTGCTACCAAATCGGAAGAGCTGGAGGCGGCACTTATTTCTCTGGATGATGCTGAAGATATCGGAGCTGAGTCCGTTATGATCCGAGATACGGTACTTTGTCTGATGGGCGAGTTAAGAGTTGCTTGCGACGAAGCGGAAACCCTTACGGCAAAGACCTATTGGCCGATGCCCACCTATGCCGATCTGCTGTTTGGTGTGAAATAAAATCCTATACGCAAAGGAGTTTACTTATGAAAAAGAAAGATGCAGGGTTCGTACCCCAAATAGATTTTAAGGAGCAAACTCCCGAGGTCTTGCTAAAAACTGAAAAGCCGGATCCTCTTTACGAAAAGGCCTTCCTTTCCCGTGAGGATAAGAGCACAACGGAATATGCTCAAAATACGACAACCTGGGATTAAGATCAAAAACTGAATATCTTAAAAGCGTTTGAGAAAAGAGAAGTAATGCAGATCACTCACCCACAGCGAGTACGGGACGGTGGAAGCCGTATGGCGAGCCTGCACGAATAACACTTTTTAAGCTGCAATCCGAAAAGATATCCTTAGTAGGTGCGCCGTACCGTCACACGTCAGTTGACAGAGTCTTGCATGAGATTCGGAAAATGAGAACAAATACAGGTGGCACCGCGAGTACAGCAATCGCCCTGTAGGATGCTGAAACATCTTTAATCAGATGTTTTATATCGTTACGGGTAATGCACAAAAGCGGTGCTGCCTTTTTGCCGTTTTTAGACACCCATAACGATTGAAGCGAAACACAGAATTTTTAATTCTCAAAAGCAGGAGGAAATGCTAAATGAAAAGAACAGAATATTGTGGACTTATCCGCCCGTGTCATATTGGTACAGAACAGATATGCTCGGGCTGGGTAATCACAAAACGCGATATGGGCGGTGTTATATTCTTAGACCTTCGTGACCGCGAAGGAGTTTTGCAGGTCGTTATTGATTCCGCAAAAGTAAGTGCTGAAGAATTTAACTTAACAGAAAGATTGCGAATGCAGTCAGTTATTTGTGTAAAGGGAAAGATCAGGAAAAGATCCCTTGATACGGTTAACCCCAAAATAGAAACCGGTACAGTGGAACTTGCAACGGATAAAATCGAGCTGTTATCAATGGCAGAAAGATTGCCGTACTCTATTGACGACGGCGATAATGTGCGTGAGGACCTTCGTCTTCGCTACCGATATCTTGATATCAGACGCAGTCAAATGGTAAATAATTTACGTATGCGTCACCTTATTCAAAAAGCAACGCAGGATTATCTTGACAGTAAGGGATTTATCTATGTTGAAACGCCTATCCTGTGCAAATCAACACCGGAGGGCGCTCGTGATTATCTTGTCCCGTCCCGTGTTCATCAAGGCAGTTTTTATGCGTTGCCGCAATCACCGCAAATATACAAACAACTTCTGATGGTTGGCGGTATTGATAAGTATTATCAGGTGGCACGGTGTTTTCGTGATGAAGATCTGCGTGCAGACCGTCAACCCGAATTTACACAGGTTGATATGGAAATGTCTTTTGTAGAACAGGAGGATATCTGGGAACACCTCGAAAATCTCTTTAAGCATATATTCAAATGCTGCAAGGGTAAAGATATCGGATATGATTTTCCACGTATCACGTGGACCGAAGCTATGGATAAATACGGATCTGATAAACCGGATATTCGCTTTGATTTACCGATTGTTGACCTTACAGATATTGCAAGCAGTTGTTCCTTTACGGTTTTCAGGAAAGTGTGCGACAATGGCGGTGTTGTACGAGCAATCAACGCCAAAGGTTGTGCCGGATTTTCAAGAACGGAAATTGAAACTCTTACCAAGAATGCTATTTCATACGGAGCAAAAGGTATGGCATGGATAGCCTACCGTCCTGACGGTGAGATATATTCCATTCTTACCAAATATTTTGATGAAGAGGAAATGAAGAAAATCTTGTCACGAATGGATGCTGTCCCCGGCGATTTCGTATTCTTCTGTGCCGATAAATTGGATACCGTTCGCAAAACACTTGGTAATCTCCGCTTGGATGTTGCCGATATGCTTGGACTTCGGGACAAAAGCAAATACGCATTCCTTTTCGTTACCGATTTCCCTCAGTTTGAATATTCCGAAGAAGAAAAACGATGGATATCCACTCACCACCCTTTTACAATGCCGTATCCCGAGGACGTGCAGTATCTTCTGACCGATCCCGGCAAGGTACGGGCACAGGCATATGATGTTGTTTTGAACGGTGTAGAGCTTGGCTCGGGCTCTATAAGAATTCATAGGCAGGATATCCAGAAGGTGATGTTTGAGGCTTTGGGCTTTAGCGACGATGAAATAGAAGAGCGCTTCGGATTTATGGTTAATGCCTTCCGCTATGGAACTCCACCGCACGGTGGCTTTGCTTTTGGACTCGACCGATTTGTAATGCTGATGGTAGGCGCAGATTCTATTCGCGATGTTATTGCATTTCCAAAGGTTAAGGATGCATCCTGTCCGATGACCGATGCTCCTCAACCGGTAGATGCTGAACAGCTTCATGTACTCGGTCTCGATAATCCGCTTGGGGTCGGTGTGGGCAACAAAACTACGAAAAGCACAAGAAAGTACAGCACGGATGTCGAAGCGGTTGCAAACCTTGCTCGCCTCGAATTTTCTGCTGAAGAAATGAGCGGGCTTCAGGAAGAAATGGAATGTATCATAGCATTTGCAGATAAGCTCAGTACCGCTCCTACAACAGGAGTAGATGCGACAGCACACATTGTTCCGCTGAAAAATGTTCTACGTGACGATGTGGTAGAAGATGAGTTTACGGCAGAAGAACTTTTAGCTGCCGCTACTTCAAAGCACGGTGGATATATTGTTGTTCCTCGTGTCGTTGAGGATTGAAAGGAGTGACCAGTATGTCAGAATTAACTCAAAGAACAATTTATGAGCATGCCGAAGCTCTGCGTAAAAGGGAATATTCCTCATTAGAGCTGACTGAGGCTTATCTCAATCAGATTGATGCAAAAGACGAAACCATTGGTGCATATATCACCGTAACCGCAGATCGGGCACGTGAAAGAGCCAGAGCTTTTGATGAAAGCGGAGGTGCTGCCGGTGATATTTCTCCCTTG
This sequence comes from Clostridia bacterium, assembly GCA_017465465.1. Classification (GTDB taxonomy): domain Bacteria; phylum Bacillota; class Clostridia; order Oscillospirales; family Acutalibacteraceae; genus CAG-488. The sequence goes on from JAFTWE010000006.1 coordinate 78,751, forward strand.
TCGGGCATTCCTTGTGGGATCAAAGACAATATGTGCACAAAAGGCATTAAAACCACTTGTGCATCTAAAATGCTTGGAGACTACATACCGCCTTATAGCTCACATGTAGTTGAAAAGCTTGAACAGTCCGGCGCAATCATCTTAGGCAAACTGAATATGGATGAGTTTGCAATGGGCTCTACAACAGAAAACTCCGCATTTAAGGTTTGCCATAACCCTAGGGATACCGATAGAGTTCCCGGCGGTTCCTCCGGTGGTTCTGCGGCAGCGGTTGCGGCAGGAGAGGCTGTATATACCCTTGGTTCTGATACGGGTGGCTCCATTCGTCAGCCTGCAGCTTTTTGCGGCGTTGTAGGAATGAAGCCTACCTACGGCAGCGTTTCCCGATATGGACTCATTGCATTTGCTTCATCTCTTGACCAAATCGGCCCAATTACAAGCACAGTTCTTGATAACGCTCTTGTTCTGAACACGATCGTCGGTCACGATAAAAGGGATGCTACTTCTGTACGGCGTACTTATGATGATTTTACGGCCGATATAAAGAAAGGCGTAAAAGGAATGAAAATTGGTATTCCTGAGCAGTTTTTCGGGGATGGTATCTCCGATGATGTAAAAAAAGCTGTTTTAGGTGCCGCCGAAGTATATCGTACAATGGGTGCTGAGCTTGTTTCGGTTTCTATGCCTTCTATTGATTATGCCTTGTCTGCTTACTATGTCATATCTTCGGCAGAAGCTTCATCAAACCTTGCCCGCTTTGACGGTATCCGTTATGGTTATCGATGCGATGAATATGACAACATTGATGAGCTATATAGAAAAAGCCGCAGTGAAGGCTTTGGCACGGAAGTTAAAAAGCGCATTATGCTTGGCACCTTTGCTCTTTCCTCCGGTTATTACGATGCTTATTACAAAAAGGCTTTGCAGGTAAGAAGCCTCGTGAGAAAAGATTTTGATGATGTTTTTGGAAAATGTGATTTTATCATTTCTCCCGTTGCACCTACTGTAGCGTATAAGATTGGTGAAAAGGTTGGCGATTCGCTTCAGATGTATATGGGAGATGCATACAGCGTTCCAGTAAATATCGCCGGAATTCCAGCTCTATCTTTACCGTGCGGTACGGGCGAAGGCGGTATGCCGGTCGGCATGCAGTTAATTGGTCCGGCATTCAGCGAAAGTTTGTTGTACCGTGCCGGTTATGCATTTGAAAGTATGGGAAAGTGAGGGTGAGATGCAATGAAAATGATAAAAGACTATGAAATGGTTATCGGTCTTGAGGTTCATGTAGAATTAAAAACCAAGACAAAAATATTCTGTTCCTGCTCCACAGCCTATGGTGCTGCCCCCAACACGCAAACCTGTCCTGTGTGTATGGGACTCCCGGGTGTTCTTCCAGTTCTTAACGGAAAGGTTGTTGAATATGCGGTTAAAGCAGGTCTTGCAACAAACTGTACCATTGCTCACTACTCAAAGCAGGACAGAAAAAACTACTTTTATCCCGACCTTCCTAAAGCTTATCAGATAAGCCAATATGACATTCCATTGTGCGAGAATGGATATATTACCATTGAAACAGCGGAAGGATCAAAAAGAATCGGAATCACCAGGATTCATATTGAGGAAGATGCCGGCAAGCTTGTTCACGATGATAAGCACGGTACAATGATCGACTGCAACCGTTGCGGCGTGCCTCTTATTGAGATTGTTTCCGAGCCTGATATTCGGTCCCCGGAAGAAGCGAATGCGTATCTTGAAAAGCTCCGTGCAATCATTCTTTACACAGGGATTTCAGATTGCAAAAAGAATGAGGGCTCTTTCCGTTGTGATGTAAACCTGTCCGTTCGTAAAAAAGGTCAAAAAGAATTCGGCACCCGTACTGAAATGAAAAACATCAACTCATTCCACTATGTTGTTCAGGCTATCGAATATGAATACAGACGGCAGGTTGAGGTGATTGAGTCCGGCGTAAAAGTTGTTCAGGAAACCAGAAAATTCGACCAGGAAACAGGAAAAACATACACGATGCGAACCAAAGAAAATGCAAATGATTATCGCTATTTCCCTGATCCCGATTTACCGCCGATTGAACTTACTTCTGAAGATATTTTGAAACTGAAAAGCCAGATAGGAGAATTACCCGATACGAAAAAGCAGAAATTTATTAAAGACTTCGGTCTTTCGGCTTATGACAGTGATGCTCTTTTGTCTGATCCCGATATGGCAAGATATTATGAAGAGGTTGTAAGGCATACTACCTACTACAAGATTGTAGCAAATATCTTCATAACCGACATAATGCGCATGAGCAAGGATGAATTCATTTGTCCTATTGCACCTGAAAATATGGCCAAACTTGCTACATTGTTCGGTGAGCAGGTAATCAACTCATCTACGGTGAAAAAACTGCTGAAAAGAATGTGGGAAACAGACTTCGATCCTACGGTTGTTGTTGAAAAAGAAGGGCTTGCCCAGATCAACGACCGTGAACTGCTGTCGGCGGTTGCTGATGAAGTTATAAAAATGAGTGAAAAACTTATAAACGAATATCGTCGAGGCAAAGAAAAAGCTTTTGAAGCCTTGATAGGAAGTGCCATGGCACAAACAATGGGGAAAGCAAACCCTATTGTGTTAGAAGAAATACTTAAAAGTAAGATATAATAATCTATGACAGAACATCCTGAGAAGTTCTGTAGAAATTTTTTTGAAATATTTTCATTTACCCCTTGACAAGGTAGGCAAGTGGGAATATAATATAGAAAACTAAATAATCAAACCGTTGAAGCGGAGATAACGGCAATAATGCCTGTACAGAGAGCCTGTGGTGCTGAGAGTCAGGTAAGAAACAAGTTGTCAAATGGACCGCTGAGGGCGCAGTCAAATGGATTTTTCCAAAGTATTCTGCGACGCTGCAGGCAAGCGTATAAATGCCGGGGATATGTTGGTATCCTGCTAAGGGCACGGGTCATGCCGTGAATCAAGGTGGCACCGCGGATAGTGTTTGTATTATTCGTCCTTGACAGAGCAGTTGTTTTCTGTCAAGGGCGTTTTCTTTTTAACTCCTTTGACAGTGAAAGTCAAAGGAGTTTTTTCTTTTACAGGAGGTAATGTTTGAAAACAGCAAGGCATTCATTGCATTTATCACCTGCGGCGATCCCGATTTGGAAACCACCGCCGCCGCTGTCCGTGCCGCCGTGGAAAACGGTGCCGACCTAATCGAACTTGGCATTCCGTTCTCCGATCCAACCGCTGAAGGTCCCGTCATCCAAGGAGCAAACCTAAGAGCACTGAACGGCGGTATAACTACTGACAAGATATTCGCTTTTGTAAAAGAACTCCGCAAGGATGTTAAGGTTCCGATGGTGTTTATGACCTATGCCAATGTGGTATTCTCCTACGGAGCGGAAAAATTCATTTCCACCTGCAAAGATATTGCGATAGACGGACTGATTCTCCCCGACCTGCCTTTTGAAGAAAAGGAAGAATTCTTACCGCTTTGCCACAAATACGGTGTGGATTTGGTATCCCTCATTGCACCCACATCAGAAAACCGTATTGCTATGATTGCAAAGGAGGCAGAGGGTTTTCTTTACATCGTTTCCAGTCTGGGTGTTACGGGCACCAGAAGCGAGATCAAAACCGACTTTTTTCCATTGTCAAGGTCGTTCGTGAGAACACCAATGTGCCCTGTGCTATCGGCTTTGGCATCTCCACGCCGGAACAGGCAAAGAAGATGGCGGATATCTCGGACGGTGCTATTGTCGGTTCGGCTATCATCAAGCTGCTTGAAAAGTACGGCAAGGACGCGCCGAAATATATCGGTGAATATGTAAAGTCAATGAAGGATGCCATAGTCAAAACCACCGGCTAAGTGGTTTTGACTTGACCCAGATTCTGAACCAGAACAGGAAAAAACGGTGTGGACGGGGCAGCACCAAGGGGAAAATACCTTTCGAATACCCCTACCGAAACGAAAA
>JAFTWE010000025.1 GCA_017465465.1 Clostridia bacterium
ACACTTTTACAACAACGAGAGAATCCAACTTAAAACAAAACTGACTCCCCTTGAAAAGAGAAGTCAGTATGTTGCTTAAAATTAAATTTTACCTACCATAGGTGCTTTTTTATACTGTCTGCACAATTTGGGGCAGTTCAAAAGAGATAGAGCTCGTTTTTGTTGATATATAAGGGTTTTAGAGCTTATTTAGAAGCTTCTTCAACTGCAACTGCGCAAGCAACTGTCATACCAACCATCGGGTTGTTACCTGCACCGATGAGACCCATCATCTCTACGTGTGCGGGAACTGATGAAGAACCTGCGAACTGAGCGTCTGAGTGCATACGGCCCATTGTATCTGTCATACCGTAGGAAGCAGGACCTGCTGCCATATTATCGGGATGAAGTGTACGGCCTGTGCCGCCGCCTGAAGCAACTGAGAAATAGTTAACGCCGTTTTCGTTACACCATTTCTTATATGTGCCTGCAACAGGATGCTGGAATCTTGTGGGGTTAGTTGAGTTACCTGTGATGGAAACACCAACATTTTCAAGGCGCATAATTGCAACGCCTTCGGGAACGTTGTCTGCACCGTAGCATCTAACGTTAGCTCTTGGGCCGTCTGAATATGCCTTCTCTTCAACAACCTTAACTGTTTCTGAGTATGGGTCAAATTCAGTTTTGCAATATGTGAAGCCGTTGATTCTTGAAATAATCATAGCAGCATCTTTGCCAAGACCGTTGAGGATAACTCTCAAGGGCTTTGTTCTAACTTTGTTAGCGTTAAGAGCGATTTTAATTGCGCCCTCAGCAGCTGCAAATGATTCGTGACCTGCAAGGAAGCAGAAGCACTCTGTTTCATCAGAAAGGAGCATTTTGCCGAGGTTACCGTGGCCGAGACCAACCTTACGGTTGTCAGCAACTGAACCCTTGATGCAGAATGCCTGAAGACCGATACCGATAGCTGCAGCAGCATCGGCAGCCTTTGTGCAACCTGTTTTAATAGCGATAGCGCAACCTACTGTGTAAGCCCAAACAGCGTTTTCAAAGCAGATTGGCTGAGTTTCTCTAACGATTTTATCGCAATCGATACCCTTTGCAAGAGTGATTTCTTTACATTCTTCGATTGAAGAAATACCGTATTCAGCGAGAACAGCATTGATATTGTCAATACGTCTCTCGTAGCTTTCAAATAATGCCATTGTAATTACCTCCTCTTACTTATTCTTTTCTTGGGTCGATGTACTTAACAGCGTCAGCAAATCTGCCGTAAGTACCGATTGCCTTATTGTATGCGTCGTTGGGTGTGTCGCCCTTCTTGATGAAGTCAGTCATCTTGCCGAGTGAAACGAACTCATAGCCGATAACCTGGTCATCACCGTCAAGAGCAAGACGGGTTACATAACCCTCTGCCATTTCAAGGTAACGAACGCCCTTAACTTTTGTACCGTACATTGTGCCAACCTGTGAACGAAGGCCCTTACCAAGGTCTTCAAGGCCTGCACCGATTGAAAGACCGTCATCTGAGAAAGCAGACTGTGAACGGCCGTAAACAATCTGGAGGAAGAGCTCACGCATAGCAGTGTTGATAGCGTCACAAACAAGGTCTGTGTTGAGAGCTTCAAGAATTGTTTTGCCGGGAAGGATTTCAGCAGCCATAGCAGCTGAGTGAGTCATACCTGAGCAACCGATTGTTTCAACAAGTGCCTCTTCAATAATACCTTCTTTTACGTTAAGTGAAAGCTTGCAAGCGCCCTGCTGAGGTGCACACCAGCCCACACCGTGTGTGAATGCGGAAATATCCTTAATTTCATAAGCCTTAACCCATTTGCCCTCTTCGGGGATAGGAGCAGGACCGTGGTTAGGACCCTTGGCTACACAGCACATTTCCTGTACTTCACGTGAATAGTTCATAATATTTAACTCCTTTCGGTTTGATACCTCTCGACGGTCAACGGGACCGCCGTTGTCCAATCTATAGTATTATACCAATGTGTTAATAATTTATCAAGGGGTTTGGTAATTTTTTTCAAAAAAATCGGCGAAGTATCGGATACTTCGCCAAAATTTTATTCTTCTGTTGTTTCTTCGGGGGTTTCGGTTGCTTCTTCAGTAACTTCTTCAACCGCTTCTTCGGGCTTTTCTTCTTCAATAACAAGGGTGCCTTCCATAAGCTGTTTGAACTTTTCACCGTCGATTTTTTCAAACTTCATAAGATATTCTGCAAGCTCGTCGAGTTTGCTCATCTGAGCATTGAGGATATATTCAGTTCTCTTATATGCGTTGGTGATAATTGATTTAACCTCTTCATCAATAGCGTTGGCAGTTGATTCGGAATAATTCTTTGAATGACCGTAATCACGACCTAAGAAAACCTCACTGCTTGATGAATAAGAAATCGGACCGAGCTTTTCGCTCATACCGTATTTGGCAACCATTTTTCTTGCGATATCTGATGCACGCTCAATATCATTTGATGCGCCTGTAGAAATATCACCGAGAACAATCTGCTCTGCAACACGGCCGCCGAGGAGAACAACAAGCTCGTCAAGCATACTGTTCTTTGACATATAGCTCTTATCCTCTGTGGGGATTGACATTGTATAGCCGCCTGCCATACCTCTGGGGATAATTGAAACCTGATGAACAGGGTCCTGACCGGGAAGGCAATAGGTAGCAACTGCGTGACCTGCCTCGTGATATGCGGTAAGGCGCTTTTCTTTATCGCTGATTTTGCGTGACTTTTTCTCAGTGCCCACAACAACCTTGATTGTGGCTTCTTCAATGTCTTCCATTGTGATAGCCTTTTTATTATGGCGAGCTGCAAGGAGAGCCGCCTCATTAAGAAGATTTTCAAGGTCTGCACCAACAAAGCCTGCTGTTGAGTTTGCAATCACCTTAAGGTCAACATCGGGAGCAAGGGGTTTGCCCTTGGCGTGAACCTTGAGGATTTCTTCTCTGCCCTTTGCGTCGGGGTGACCAACTGTTACCTGACGGTCAAAACGACCCGGTCTTAAAAGCGCAGGGTCAAGAATATCAGGGCGGTTGGTTGCGGCAATGATGATAACACCCTCGTTAACACCGAAACCGTCCATTTCAACAAGGAGCTGGTTGAGAGTCTGTTCTCTTTCATCGTGTCCGCCGCCCATACCTGCGCCTCTGTGGCGGCCAACGGCATCAATTTCATCAATGAAGATAACTGACGGGGCATCTTTCTTTGCTTTTTCAAACAAATCTCTTACACGGGAAGCACCCACACCAACATACATCTCAACAAAGTCTGAGCCTGAAATTGAGAAGAAAGGAACACCTGCTTCACCTGCAACAGCTCTTGCAAGGAGGGTTTTACCTGTGCCGGGAGGGCCAACGAGAAGCACACCTTTGGGAATTCTTGCACCAAGTGCACTGAATTTGTCGGGAGCCTTAAGGAACTCTACCATTTCAGAAAGCTCTTCTTTTTCTTCATCTGCGCCTGCAACCTGAGCAAAGGTGGTCTTTTTGGCATCCTTAGCCTGCTTAACCCTGACCTTGCCGAAGTTCATTGTGCGGTTCATATCGCCGCCAACGGCGTTCATTCGCTTCATCATCACAAAGAGGAGTACAACGCAAATGCCCACCATAACAAACGACGGAATAAGGTTTACTATCCATGATGAAGAGCTTTTTGTGTATTCATATTTAATAAGCTCGTCTTCGCTCGTGGCATTTTTGTTATGCTCGCGAACGGTTTCGTTAACATCTTCAAGAAAAACATTAACGCTCGGAACTGTGTATTTATAAACTGTTTTATCGCCCTCAAGCTGATATTCAAGCGCACCTGAGGTGATATTGAGGCTGAATTCATCTACCTTGCCCTGGTCAAAGTACTGAACAACCTGATAATACTCTGCCCTTTCCTTGTTTGCGGCATCTGTTGCAAACATAACACCAAAAATCAGCACCAACGGAATAAGCACATAAGGAAGAAAAACAAGTATATTGCGCTTTTTAGGCTGATTGGGGCGTTTTGGGCTGTTGTTGTTCGGGTTTTCCAATAATTTCACTCCTAACGGATAAATCTTTTATATTATTCTGCGTAAATTTCGGGTTTAAGAACACCGATATACGGTAAATTTCTGTATTTTTCATCGTAGTCAAGTCCGTAGCCTACAATGAATTCATCAGGCACTTCTGCGCCTGAATAATCTGCATAAACATCTGCCTCGCGTCTTTCAGGCTTATCAAAAAGTGTGCAGATTCCGATGCTTGCAGGGTTTCTTGCTTCAAGGATTTTTCTTACATAGCTGAGGGTTTTTCCGCTGTCAAGAATATCCTCAACTATCAGAAGGTCGTAGCCTTCAAGGTTAATGTCAAGGTCCTTCTGAATTTTAACAACACCTGATGTTTTTGTTCCTGAGCCGTAGCTTGAAACACTCATAAAGTCAATTCGGCAAGGAATTGTGATACTTCTCATCAAGTCAGCCATAAAAACAACCGAACCCTTTAAAATGCTTACAAGCAAAAGGTTTTTGTCTTTATAATCTTCGCTGATTTGCTTACCTAAGCGACTAACAATGTTTTGAATATCTTCACCTGAAAAATATACCTTCTGAATATCTTTTTCCATTTTAAACACCCCTTGTTATGTTGATTGTCAATATGTTTTCGGTTTTGTCGGTAATACGGCATCTGTGGGCACAGCCAAAGCCTTCAACCCACACAACACCGTTATCATCTGCCAGAACACAAACCGAGTTTTTATCGGCAATCTTTTCTTCAATAAACATCTTTTTTAATTTTTTTGTGCAGTTTCTTCCTGCAATTTTAATTTCGTCACCTTCACGGCGGCTTCTTAAAACCAAATTTCCCTCAACGGTATTAAAGTCTAACACATTTTTGTGAACAAACTGTATCTTTGCTGAAGAAGAATTATGAATAATTTTAAGCTCCGCTTCACCGTTTGGGATTTTAACATTACCCTGAGCAAAATAACAGCACCAAGGCTCGGTAAGCTGTTTTGCACCAAAGGATAAAATTCCGTTTTGAGAAGTTACCTGAGTTGCTCCTGAAATCTGAGTTTTGCCGCCTGAGAGAATGCTGCAAACAGCGGCAATGTGCTTATTTTCGGGCAATATGCCTGTTTCAATTTCAATAATTCGGGCAACTACCCTTTTTATAACCGCCCGGTGATTATCGGCAATCACCTTGCAATTATATCCGCCGTCACAGCGGGAATTTTTGATTATTTCTTGTGTAAGGCAACCGAAATAATCATTATCAAGGCGGATATCCTCCATAAGCCTTGACACCGCCTGCTCAAATGACGGGTTTATTTCCTTTAGCTTCGGAAGCACATTGAGCCTGATATTGTTACGCGTGTAGACATCGTCACAGTTAGTTGAATCAGTAACAAAATCAATCTGATTTTCTTTGCAAAAGGCTTCAATCTCTGCCCTTGTGCAGTTAATAAGAGGTCTTATGATATTGCCCCTTACAGGCGGAATTGAAGCAAGACCCTTTGCCGAAGCGCCTCTTGTAAGATTTAGAATCAGAGTTTCACAGCAATCGTTTAGATTATGCGCTGTTGCCACCAATGCTGAGGGGTCAACGCTTTGCAAAAATTCATATCGCAGAATTCTGCCGCATTCTTCAACACCAAGCTTCATTTCTTTTGCCTTTTCAGGCACATTAAAGCGGGCTGTTTTAACCTCGACACCAAGCGTGTCACAAAGCCGCTTCACAAAAAGCTCATCACGAAGTGCTTCTTCACCGCGGATGCCGTGATTAACATGGGCGGCGGTAATTTCAAGAGAATATTCTTCCCTGAGCTGACACAAAGCTACCAGCAGTGCGCAGGAATCTGCACCGCCTGAAACACCGACGGTTACCTTTTTGTTTTCATTAAACATACCGTATTTCTCAACGGTTTCTTTAATTTTACATATCATTTCTGATTTTCTCCAAGCCCATAAACAAGGTATGGTCGGCATCCCAAATCATCTTAACCGTATCGGTAGGACCGTGACGGTTTTTGGCTACGATGATTTCTGCCTGATTTGCTACCTCCTGCTCGTCGTCATCGGGAGCATCGGTATCATCATCTTCTTCACCTTTATAATAATCGGGACGGTAGAGCATCAATACGATATCGGCATCCTGCTCGATTGAGCCTGATTCACGCAAGTCGGCAAGCTGAGGACGGTGGGATTTGCCTCGACCCTCAGTACCACGGGAAAGCTGAGCACAAACAACAACAGGAATAGATAAATCCTTAGCCATCATCTTAAGCTCACGGGTGATTTCACTGACCGCCTGAACTCGGTTTTCTACCCTGCCTGACGGCCTGATAAGACCAAGGTAGTCGATGATTACACATTCAACATTTTTCATTCTGCGGATTTTTGCTTTCATCTCGGCAACGGTGGTTGAGCTTGTGTCATCAAAATAAAGCTCGCACTTTGAAAGTACACCAGTTGCCATACCAAGGCGCTCCCAATCCTCTGCATCAAGCTCGCCCGTTCTCATTTTGGAGCTGTTAACCCTGGCCTCAGTTGCAAGAACACGCATTGCAAGCTGTTCTTTTGTCATTTCCAAAGAGAACATAACTGTTTTGCGGTTACCAATCATTGCAACATTTCGCGCAAGGTTCAATGCGAAGCTGGTTTTACCCATAGCAGGGCGGGCGCCGACAAGCACAAGGTCAGAACGGTGAAGACCGGTCATAATCTTATCAAGGTCGGCAAAGCCTGTGGGGTAGCCTTTATATAAATCCTTTTCTTCGGAAGTGAGATGCTGAAGAGTTGTATATACATCGTTGATAATAATATCGCCGATTTTTGACGGGTCATTTGTCTTTTTACCCTGGCGGATGTTATAAATCCTCTGCTCTGCCGCATCAAGAAGCAGGTCAGCCTCAGCTTCCTGATTGGTTGCATCATCAATAGTTTCTTTAGAAGCGGTGATAAGAGTTCTTATGTAATACTTTTCTCTTACGATTCTTGCGTAGGATTCAACATTTGCCGTTGACGGAACAATTTCAGCAAGCTGGAACAGATAAGTTTTGCCCGAAGCGGTGTCATACACCTTATCTTTAACAAGGCTGTCAAGCACAATAAGGGGGTCAATTTTACCGCCCATAGCTTCAATAGTTGCCATTGCGGTAAAAATTGCCTTATGCTGAGGCAAATAGAAATGCTCCGCGCTGATAATTACCTGCACCTGCATCATACAGGCAGGGTCAATGAGGATACTGCCGAGGACAGCCTGCTCCGCCTCAAGGCTAAAAGGGAGATTGAGTCCGTCGGGAGAATTAAAGGAAGTATTCATTTTTATCCTCCGTAGTTTAAAATTCTTTTAGCTTTCGCTTACCATTACCGAGAAGTCGGCTGTAATTCCCTGATAAAATTTAGCCTGAGCCTGATAAGTGCCGAAGGTCTTGATGTCGCTTACGGTAATCTTTCTTTTATCAACTGTGATACCGAAATCCTTCTTAATGGTTTCAGCAACCTCTTTTGCTGTTACTGAGCCGAAAAGTCTGCCGCCCTGACCTGCTTTTGCTGTGATTTTAACAGTTTTGCCTGAAAGCTTTTCAGCAGCAGCGGTTGCAGCCTCTTTTTCAACCTTGATTTTGTGATTTTGTGAATCCTCTCTGTTTTTAAGCTCGGTCATAGCCTGAGCATTAGCCTCTGTAGCTAACTTTCTCGGAAAAAGGAAATTGCGGGCATAACCGTCGGTTGTTGTAACCATTTCACCTTTTTTACCGAGATTTTTAACATCCTGTGTAAGAATAACTTTCATAATTTTACCTCCTTGAAAGCTTGTATCAATTCAAATACTTATCAATGGCTTCTTTAACCTTTTGTGAAACCGATTGAGTTGTTTCATTTTCAAACTGAGCCGCCGCCATAGTCTGATGACCTCCGCCGCCCAGAGATTCCATAATAACCTGAACATTAACCTTGCCAAGTGAACGGGCAGAAACATTTATAATATTGTCTGTTTTAAAAACAACAAAAGATGCGCTGATATCTTTGATGTTAAGAAGCTCGTCTGCCGCCTGTGAGGCAACAACTCTCACCTCATTGGTGTTGCTCTTACAAAGGGCAACTGCGCAGTTTTTGTAAGTTTCGGCTGAAGAAATAATTTCACTCTTTGCCTTATAAGCCGTCATACTGTCAGAGAAAAGCTGCTTAACTCTTACGGTATCGGCACCTGCTTTTTTGAGGTATGCGGCAGTTTCAAAGGTTTTGGCTCCCGTTCTGAGAACAAAGTTTTTTGTGTCAAGCATAATGCCTGAAAGAAGAGCATCTGCCACTACCGAGCCGATTTTGATTTTATAAGGCAGGTATGCAATAAGCTGAGTTACAAGCTCGCCTGCAGAGGATGCAGACGAGTCGTGATAAAAAATCTCAGCGTTATCAATAAAATCAACTGATTTTCTGTGGTGGTCAATAACCACAATTTTTGAAGCTTTTTCAAGCAATTCGGGGCATTCAACAAAGCTTTTGATATGAGTGTCGGTAACCACCAGCAGAGTGTTTTTCTTCAAAAGAGTCTTTGCCTTTGAATGGGGAATTATATAATCCTCAAAGCCGTTTGTTTTAAGGTAATCTATAAGAGGCTTTGAAGCGGCTGTATAAGAGTTAGTGGCAATAAATGCCTCTTTACCGTAAGCTCTTGCAACAGCAACCACACCCATAGCTGAGCCGAGTGCGTCAAGGTCGGGATATTTATGACCCATAACAATAACACGATTACTGCCTTCAATGAGCTTTGCAAAATCGTTTGCGATAATTCTTGTTTTAACGGTGGTCTGCCTTTCAACGCTTCTTGAAACACCGCCGAAAAAGTCATAATTTTCTTTGTTTTTAACAACAGCCTGGTCACCGCCGCGGTCAAACGCCATTTCAAGGGCAGCTTTTGCTTCTGCCTGGCACTTGCCTACTCCGCCTTCGGTGCCCACACCGATTGAAAGAGTAATGCTCAAATCCTCGCCGTTATACTGATAATTTCTGACTGCATCGAGAATGTCAAATTTCTTTTCAACCATTTTCTCAACATCAGAGGTTTTGGTAACAATGATAAAGGTACTGTCACCCTTTTTGGTCATCATACAGTCATAATCAGAAAGCCATTGCTCAATAAGCCTTGTTACTCCGTTTCTGATTGATGAACAGTCTGACTCTTTATATAAACGCTGAAGCTCGTCAACACCGTCAATGCTTACCATCAACACAGCAGGTCTTGTTTTAATAAATTCATCAGCAACAAGCCTGAGCTTTGTATTATCGATAAAATAGTAAACCGTCTGCTTGTCTCTGCGGTGAGAATATACGGTAAAATACTTACCGTCACATCTTATATTGACTCCCTTTTCTTCTGACGGAGCAAGGACATTTATTCCGTTTTCTATAATATCATCAATTTCAGAATATTCGTTTTCGTCAAGCACAACATCCTCAAAGGCTTGGTTATACCACAAAAACTTGCCCTTTTCGTCACTTACCATAACAGGAATGGGAAACTCAGCGTTTCTTTTGCAGTCCGCAAAGCTTATCTCCTGAGATATGCTTTCGAGCATTTCCTGCTTCTTTTTGCGGTAAACAGAATAATATGCAACCGTTAAAAGAATTACTCCCGCAAGAAGGCACGCCTCAGCCGCGGCGAGCTTATACTCACCTGAAACGGCAGTGGCAACTATGCACGCAATAGCGGCTACCATTGCAACAGCAAAAACAGGAAAATTACGGACAACATTTTTGAACTTCATCTTATACCTCCATAATAATGGAAAGAATCATAGGATTTCTGCCTGTTTTTTCAAACATAAGGTGTGAAACCTCGTCCCTCACCCTTGCTTTCATAGTGTTCCAATCTGTTGAGCCTCTGTTAACGCAGTCTTCAATAGCATATCTGGCTATATCCCTTGCATCATCAATAAGCTCTTCACTTTCTTTAACATATACAAAGCCTCTTGAAATTATCTCAGGGCCTGCTACTATATCGCCTGAATAACCGTCGATTGAAGCCACAACAACGATAAGTCCGTCTTCTGAAAGACGCTTTCTGTCGTGAATAACAACATTGCCTACATCGCCAACGCCTGAGCCGTCAACAAACACCTTGGCAATGGGGAGCTGACCCAATTCCTTGATGCCGTCTTTTGAAATTTCAATCTGAACTCCGTTATCGGCAACATAGATATTTTTGGAATCAATACCCATACTTTCAGCAAGCATAGCGTGCTTTCTTAAATGCTTCTGCTCACCGTGGGCAGGAATGAAAAACTGAGGCTTAACAAGGCCCATCATAAGCTTGAGCTCTTCCTGACAGGCATGGCCTGAAACATGGATTCCTTCAGTTTTTTCATAAATGACCTCAGCACCCAGCTTCATAAGCTCGTTGATAACATTGCTTACTGTTTTTTCATTGCCGGGAATCGGAGTTGCTGAAATAATAACAAAATCATTCGGGCCTACATTTACCTTTCTGTGGTCTGAAAAAGCCATTCTCGAAAGGGCTGACATAGGCTCACCCTGACTGCCTGTGGTGATAATCACCATTTCTTCAGGGGTATAGCGGTTAATCATATCAATGCTTACAATCTGACCTTCATCAGCGTCCAGATAGCCCATTTCCATACCGATTGTAACAACATTTTCAAGGCTTCTGCCTGAAAGGGCAACCTTTCTGCCCATCTTTTTGGCAACATTTATAACCTGCTGAACTCTGTGAACATTTGAGGCAAATGTAGCAAGGATAATTCTTCTCTTGCCTGCCTTGTGGAAAAGCCCTTCAAGTGATTCGCCAACCTTCTTTTCGCTTTCGGTGTAACCGGGGCGCTCGGCATTTGTTGAGTCAGAGAGCATACAAAGTACACCCTGACTTCCGATTTCACCAAATCGGTTAAGGTCAATCATACCGCCGTCAATGGGGGTGCTGTCTATTTTGAAGTCACCTGTCTGAATAACTGTACCTGCCTTTGAGCTGATTGCAAAGGCAAGGGCGTCGGGAATTGAATGATTAACGTGAATAGCCTCAACCGTAAATGCGCCTGTATTTATAACATCGCCGGGCTTTATAACATTGAGCTTTGCGCTTGATAAAAGGTTGTGCTCCTTAAGCTTGCCTTCAATAAGACCGATTGTAAGGCGTGTTCCGTAAACGGGAACATTTACATCTCTCAAAAGATACGGCAAACCGCCGATATGGTCCTCATGACCGTGAGTGATAAATACACCCTTGATTTTTGAAATATTTTCTTTAAGATAAGTGAAATCGGGAATTACAAGGTCAATGCCCAGCATATCCTGCTCGGGGAAAGCAAGACCGCAATCAACAACTATCATCTGGCCGTCTATTTCATAAACGGTCATATTCTTGCCGATTTCGTTAAGTCCGCCCAAAAAGCTGACCTTAACAGGAGCTGCGGGAGCAGACTTCTGAGCACGGCTCTTGCGCTGATAGGTCTTGGATTTTGCAGTTTTTTTGGTGGATTTGGATGTATCTTTTTTAGACTTCTGCTGTGTTGCTTTTTTGGCAGACTGCTTTTGAAGCTTCTCTTTTTTAACGTTATTCTGATTTGCCTTTTTAGGCTTGCGCTCTTTTTTAATCTCGTTCTGCATTAAAAAGATTTCCTCCGTTTAAAATTTTATATCAAATCGTGTATATGTATCCATAATAACTTACAGTATATAATACTACTTTAAAAGTCAAAAGTCAATGAAAACAACCCCGATAAAATATTATTGACGAATAATATCTCTTGCATTCAACAACTTTGTTATAGTATAATGCAAAAGATAACTTTTTATTTCAGAGGTAATTATGAAGCATATAGATATTTTCACCGACGGCGCCTGCTCAGGCAACCCCGGACCGGGAGGTTGGGGGTCAATCCTCAGATATAACGGAAAAGAAAAAGAACTCAGCGGCAGCGAAAAAGAAACCACCAACAACCGAATGGAGCTGACGGCAGTTATCAAGGCACTTGAGGCTTTGAAGGAGCCTTGTGAGGTTACTGTTTACACCGACTCAAAGTATGTGTGCGATGCTATTGTCAAAAGATGGGTATATTCGTGGAAGTCAAACGGCTGGCGCAAGGCTGACAAAAAACCGGCACTGAATGTGGATTTGTGGGAACAGCTTCTTGCTCTTCTTGAAAAGCATAAGGCAGAATTTGTCTGGCTTAAGGGTCACGCAGGTCACCCCGAAAATGAAAGATGCGACAAAATGGCTGTTAACGAATATTCAAAATATCTCAATAAATAGTAAAAGAGGATGTCTTGCAAATTAAGACATCCTCTCGTTTTTAATTTAATCCGCTGACTCCCCTTGTGGTCAGCTTCATTGCAAGAATAGCCATTTCCTCTTCGCTTTCCTGCATACCCGTGTTTACCCAGTATTTCATCAAGGTGATGTTGGCAACGGCAACGAACTGATAAACCATATCAACAAATCTGTCATTTGAAACCTGACGCTTAACCTCATCAAGATAAACCTTGTGAATCATTTCATTAAACACATCATTATATTTATCATAACCGAAAACAGATGTGCCGTTGAGAAGAACCTTTGCTAAGTCACTGTTATCTTTAACATATTTAAAAATCATCGTTGCAACTTTAATCTTGTCGTGAACTCTTTCATTTGGGTCCATAAGACCGCCGGTCATAGAAATAGCTTCTGAAAGAAATTCTTTTACAAGGCTGTTATATAAATCAAACTGGTCTGAATAATGGGCATAAAAAGTGCCGCGGTTAACATCAGCTTTTTCGCAAAGTTCTTTAACCGTAATTTTTTCAATGGGCTTTTCCTGAAGGGCAGAAATCAAGCTGTTTTTAAGTGCCTGTTTTGTATACTTTACTCTTCTGTCAACTTTTTTATCTTGCATTACTGTCTCCCCCGCTAACTTTTCTTGTTTTTTATGCACATTAGTCTGAAAAAATACAAAAAAATTGTATTTGACTATTGATAATCAACTGTCCACATTATATAATTGTTATGTATAAATGTCAACAGTTGTTAAAAATTTGTTGACAACAAAATTCTACTTTGAGGAGAGATACTTATGGCAACTAAAAAGACCGTATTCCTTACCGGTTCTTCAGGAACTATGGGTCTTGCAGGCTTTAAAGAGCTCTATGCAAAAAAAGACAAATTCAACATAGTTCTTCTTAACAGAGGCAGTGAAAAGAACAGAAAGCTTTTTGCTCCTTATGAGAACGACCCTTGCGTTAAGCTTGTTTGGGGTGACCTCACAAACTACGAAGATGTTCTTGAAGCAACAACAGGTGCTGACTATGTTCTTCACGTTGGCGGCATGGTTTCACCTGCAGCTGACTATTATCCTGTTAAAACTCAGAAAACAAATGTTACAGCAGCTCAGAACATCGTTAAGGCTGTTAAGGCTCAGCCCAATCCTGACGATATCAAGGTTGTTTACATAGGCACAGTTGCTGAAACAGGTGACAGAAATGCACCCGTTCACTGGGCAAGAACTGGTGACCCCATTAAAATCAGCGTTTATGACCATTACGCAATCAGTAAGGTTAAGGCTGAGGCAGTTTTTGCTGAATCAGGTCTTAAGCACTGGGTATCACTCCGTCAGTCCGGTATTCTTTACCCTGCTATTCTTAAGAATATGGAACCCATTATGTATCATGTTCCAATCAACGGTGTTCTTGAATGGGCAACAGTTGAAGATTCAGGCCGTCTTCTTGCAAATGTTTGCGGTGACGATATTCCTGAGGAATTCTGGAGACGCTTCTACAACATCGGTTCAGGTGAAGATTACAGAATTACTAACTTTGAATTTGAAGAGCTTCTTCTCGGCACACTCGGCCTCGGCTCACCCAAAAAGCTTTTTGACCCACACTGGTTCACAACCCGCAACTTCCACGGTCAGTGGTATTATGACGGTGATGAGCTTGAAAAGTATTGCCACTTCCGTGCTAATGTTCCGATTAAGGAATACTTCAAGCAGATGATGGATAAGGTAGAATTCTTCTACAAATTGGCTTTCCTCGGCAAGCCCTTTGCTCCTATCGTTAAGATGTTTATGAAGAAGATTGCCGAAACACCTGAGTACGGTACACTCTGGTGGGCAGAAAACAAGGTTAAGGTAAGAATGGACGCTTACTACGGCTCAATGGAAGAATATAACAAGCTCCCCAGAACATGGGATAAGTTTGAAATTATCATTCCTTCAAAGAAAAAGACAGCAAGCGATGTTAAAGTTCTTGACCACGGTTATGACGAGAGCAAGGATTTCGACTCACTTACTCTTGAAGACCTTCAGAAGGCTGCTGCTTTCCGCGGCGGTGAATGCCTTGCAACAGAAATCGTTGATATGTATACTCCCGTTAAGTGGAAGAGTGCAAGAGGCAACGAGTTTGAAATGAGCCCCAACCTCGTTCTCAGAGGCGGTCATTGGTGCCCCGAAGAGCTTCCTTGGCCTTGGGATTATGACACCGAAGCAAGAATCAATCCGTTCTTTGCTCAGGTTTGGGACCGTGAAGGTGAAAACAACGTTTACGGACCTGAAATTTTTGATAACTTTAAGGAGAAGGTTACACAGTAATGAAAGTATTTATGATTGGCGGCACAGGCCTCCTCGGCTCAGAAGCTGCAAGAATTTTTATTGAAAGAGGTCATCAGGTTAAGAGCGTTGCTCTTCCTCCTCTCCCCCAGGGCGCTCCCATCCCTGAAGAAATGGAGCTTGAATTCTGCAACATCTACGAAAAGTCAGATGAAGAAATCAAAGCAATGATGGCAGGCTGTGACTGCTTTGTATTTGCCGCAGGTATTGATGAGCGCGTTGAGTTCCCTGCTCCCGTTTATGACGCTTATGACAAATATAACATTCAGCCTTTGAAGAGACTTCTTCCCATTTGTAAAGAAATCGGTATGAAGAACGCCGTTATCCTCGGCTCATACTTCTCATATCTTGCTAAAGAGCGTCCCGATATGAAGCTTACAGAAAAGCATCCTTACATCAGAAGCCGTATTGACCAGGAGAATGTTGCATTCTCTTTTGCTGATGAAAACTTTGATGTAGCTGTTCTTGAGCTTCCTTACATCTTCGGCACTCAGCCCGGCAGAAAGCCTGTTTGGGTTATCCTTATTGAGCAGATTAAGATGATGGATAAGCTCCCCTGCACAATGTATCCGGGCGGCGGCACAGCAATGCTCACAGTTCGCCAGGTTGGTGAGGTTATCGTTGGCGCCGCTGAAAAGTCTAAGGGCGCAAAGGCATGGCCTATCAGCATGTATAATATGGACTGGAAGAGATTCCTTAAGATTGTTTATGCTGCAAGAGGTATGGGCAACAACCGCAAGATTATCAGCATTCCACCTTGGATGATGCGTATGGGTCTTGGCGGAGTTAAAAAGGAATATGCCGCAAAGGGTATCGAAAGCGGTATTGATGTTGACGGCCTTGCAGACATTATGGATATTAACCTCTATATGGACACCAAGTACAGCATTGAGCTTGGCGCAACAGAGGACGATATCGAGGCTGCAATTACAGACTCAATCAAGGTAAGCCAGGCTTCCTATGACGGAACAGTTCAGCTCCTTGAAATGAAAGGCGAATAATTTATAAAGCAAAGAGCACAGCGGATAATAATCCGTTGTGCTCTGTTTTTATGCCAATTTATGAGTTATTACAAGCCTAAAATTCTCTGAACAATATTAACCAGCTTCAGAATAAAGTTGCGTAAATAATTGAGCAATGCTCCGGGGATGCCTATATCAAAATCCTCTGAGTTCTCACCGTTACCGTCAAAGGATGATGAAACGGAATTCATCCACTTTATCATACCGTTGGGGCTTACGAGTGAAATATCATTTCCGTTACCGTCTTGGTGAGTAACATCAGGGTAAGTGCTGCCGTCGAGCATGTGCATATCATAAGTTACAACCTTTGCCATGTGATGATTGTCACTTGCTGAATTACCTGCAGGCTCGGTTACATTTGAAAAGCTTGAAAGGCGGCAATTCTCCGGGTGAGTATTATATTCACAAACCATATTCCATAAAGGAAGAGTGTTGAGAGCGTAATTTATAATCGGGTCTTTTGTGCTGGAAATCATCCAGATTGCAACATCCTTACACGCCTTAACATCACCTGCAGTTACGGTACCTGTGCCGGCAATGGGGAATGCACCTGCAAAGTATTCGGGATAGGTGGAAATCATATTCCATGTCATCTCTCCGCCTGCTGAGCTGCCGCCGATAAAGATTTTGGTGGTATCAATATTTTTACCGTGCTTTGCAATAAAATCATCAATTACTGCGCGCAAAGCATCTATAAGAGATGTGCTCCAATAAACTAATTTATCCTCAGGAGCTCTCGGCAAAAGAATAAATGCGCCGCCGCTTTCAAATCTGCTCTGAAGCTCCTTTGATGCCCAGTAAGGCATATCACTGTCATCAACCTGAGCGCCGATATAATCAGCGTGACCGATACCGTGAAGGAAAATTACAACGGGATATTTGGTGTTATCATTAGTGCCTACGGGTGAATAATAGCCGTAATCAAGCTCATATCCGCCTGCCTCGGGAGCAACATCAATCTCAAACTCATCACGAAGCGCCTCAATGCCTGCGGATGTGGGAAGAGCCTCCTTGCGGCCTGCTGATGCACCCACTCCAAGCGAAACAACACACAAACAAACAACCAGGAAAATTGCAAAAGCTTTTTTTAAAATCTTCATAAATTTTCTCCTTTAAGTTTATTTTTTATCCTCTTCCTTGAGGAAATCAATACAACGCTTAACTTCTTCCAAGCCTGTCGGGTCAAGGCCTTCACTTTCAACAACAATGGTAAGACCCATTTCTATAGCCTTTTTTCTGACCTCAGCGGCTTTTGCATCACCCTGACCGAGAGAAAGACCTTTACCGCCCTTAACACCGTCTTTAAGGTGGATAACAGATACTCTGCCCTTGAATTCATCAAGCACCTGAAGTGCATCCTTGCCTGCATTGAAAGCCCAATAGCAGTCAATTTCAAGACCGACGTTTGTTCTGTTAAAAAGCTCATATTCAGCCACAACACCGTCTTCATTTGGCAAGAATTCAGATGAATGGTTGTGATAATGAAGCTTTAAGCCCTCTTTTTCAAGCCTTGGGATAAGCTCATTTACTCTGTCAATGAATTTATCAACATTCTCCTTAGTCGAAAGGTCGGTGCCGGGAATAATGATATTCTCACATCCGATTGTTTTATGAGCCTTTACTGTTTCATCAAAATTCTCATCGCTCAACTGGTCAACACCTGTATGAGTGCCCGAAACACCAAGATTATATTTATCAAGAAGCTCCTTGATTTCTTCAGCTGTTTTGCCCTGAAAGCCTGCAAACTCTACAAAAGAATAGCCCATTGCGGCAGTTTCTTTCATTGCAAGCTCAATGTCTTTTTCAGCAACATCTCTTACGCTGTATAATTGTAAACCGTATTTCATAATTACCTCCGAATCAGCAAAAGCCAACACCTCTTGCGAAGTGCTGGCTCTGTTTTTAATTAAAGCAGGCTTGCAGCCTCTTTATCAAGCATAACGATAACATCGCTGTGCTCATTGAGAACGGATGCGGGAAGTTTAGGTGTAACGCCGCCCTTAATCATTCCTTTGATTGCCTCTGCCTTTGATGCACCTGTTGCAATAAGAAGAATCTTTTTAGCTCTCATAATTGAGCCGATACCCATTGTGAGGGCATACCTCGGCATAGGAACTTCACCGAAATACTTCTGATTTGAATCAATAGTGCTCTGAGTAAGAGTAACCTTGAAAGATTCATCTGTAAAAGCATCTGCAGGCTCGTTAAAGCCGATGTGGCCGTTTGTTCCGATACCTAAAAGCTGAATATCAATTCCGCCGACCGCAGCCATAGCATCAGCATAGCGCTTGCTTTCCTGCTCCCAGTCCTCAACATTACCGTCAAGGAAATTAACATTTTCTTCTTTAATGTCAACCTTGTTAAAAAGGTTTTCGTGCATAAAGGTGTAATAGCTGTTTTTATCATCCTTGGGAAGGTCACAATATTCGTCAAGGTTGAATGTTCTGACATCCTTAAAGCTGACCTTGCCCTGTTCATAAGCTTCAATAAGCTTTTCGTATGTAGGAACGGGGGTTGCGCCTGTTGCAAGGCCGAGAACCGCGTCGTTCTTATTATTGATGATATCTGTAAAAAGCTCTGCTGCGGCAACAGCTATTTCCTGAGCGTCGTTAAAAATCTTTACTTCCATAATAGTACCTCTGCCATTTATTTAATTGAATCTATAAGCTCCTGGAATGCAACGATTGTTGTTGAACCTGCCTTATCGCCTGTTGCAACAATTTCTTCGTTAACACCTGAGATAATGCTGCTGTAATCGTTATCGGTGAGAATGTAACCAATCTGGTCATTTGTTACACCGAAGATGAGAAGCTCTCTGTCGCCAATGATTTCCTGCATTGAAGGATATTCCCAAGGCTCATTTCTGTAAGAATTTGTTTCATCAAGAGCACCGCCGTAAGCGATTGAAGGCTCAAGCTCACCGGGGATAATTGCAATAGCCAAATCGTTGCCAAGCTCCATATAACCCATTTCTGTTACAACTGACAAATCAGTGTCATTTGCGTTATGTGAAACTGCAAGGTTTGTAACAATACCCATCTTAGCGGCGAATACGAGAATCTGGTTAGTTACGGGAACTTCATATTCTCTGAAACGGATGTTAAGAAGAGGAGCAACCTCTGTTTCGGGAGCGTTTGTTTCGATAACCTTCTTTGCAAGTGCTTCACCGTAAACCTTGATATCCTCAAACGGTGCAAGACCGTCAGGAATAAGTGTGTAGTCACTTGAAATTGCAAGCTCTGCGCCGAGGATAAGCATAAAGTTAGCATCAGCGTGCTTGTTGATATACTGCTCCATATAATATGGGTAGTCACCTGTGATGTCAGTTCCGCCTGCGCCTGCGCCTACACAATGGATAGGTCCGTTAAAGAGCCAGGTTTCTCTGTTTGCATCATTATCGGGAACAAAGCGAAGACGGTTGAGGTCCCAGTCACAAGTGATGGGCTCACGCTTCTCACGGATATACTCTGAAACATCTGTTTCTGAGAAATAGAGCTTACCGGGTTCCATATTTTCATAAGCTTCACGGATAGCTCTTGCTGATACGATGAAGAGGTTTTCCATAAATGCATCGTTTTTACCGGTAATAAGCTTGATGTCATTCTCTGCAAAGCTGTTGTAGATATTTGCAAGAGGGTTAACAGCAATAGCCTTAAGAAGAGGAGCATTCATACCGTAAGTGTCAACACAGCTATGCTGATGAAGAACTGAGATATTGATGCTTGCAATGCCGTTAGCTTCTGCAAAATAAACAAGTCTTTCACGGATTTCTCTTACATCAGGAAGAGCAAGACCGAAAGCATCGATACAAGCAAATACAACTGCACCTCTGCCGCTGCCGTCATCAATGCTGATAACTCTTACGCGCTGGTCGTCCATAATTGCTGTAGCATACTTGTCAAGGTCAAGGCTGCCGCCTACATAATGATTGCCGTCAAGCTCATCGCCTGTCTGAATAGATGCGCTTGAATAGCCAAGGCTCCACTGAGCACCCTCAGCAGGCTTATCAAGGAAGGTTTCGTGACCTTCATAGAAATTCTCAGTAGCATAATCTTCGCAATCGATAAAGTTCTGAGAAGGAGCTGCAAAGTTGATTGCGCCAACGATTGCATCAATAAGAAGGTCAACAATGCCGTAAAGCACCTTGGTCATTGAAGCTGCAAAAGCCTCTGTAGAAGAAATGTCAATGTGGCTCAATGGGCGAATAACATTGTCAAGACCTAAGTCTGTTGCAAATAAATCTGCGGCAATGTCTGAAATATTGATGCTCTCTTCTGTTTCTGGAACATTCTCTTCAACGGTTGTATCCTCAGCAAAAGCTGCAATACCGCTGCAAGTGAGCACCATTACGAGTGAAAGTATAATTGCTAATACTTTTTTCATAAAATTCAACCTTTCTGAATAATATTTATTATATTCTATCACAAGTGTTAAAATTTTACAAGAGAAACGGAGATATTTTTATGGGTTGTTGCATTCAGGAATTGAGAAATAAAGATGTTATCTGCTCTTCAAACGGCTGCAGGCTCGGAAATGTGGACGATGTAGAGATTGACACCGTCAGCGGAAGGCTTGTTTGCATTGTAATTTTTGAAAGAGGGCATTTCTTTGGTAAGGGGTGCGATATAAAAATTCCGTGGGAAAATATCAAGGTTATCGGCGACGACACAATTCTTGTGGATTATTGCATACCTAACAATCCGACACCAACACCTAAGAGAAAATTTTTCTAAAAAAATAACGGAGCCGAAGCTCCGTTTAAATTATTAACCAATCTGAACGAACTGATTAACCCAGAAAATAACAGGAATCAGAACTATGAAAAGCAAAACACAAGCATAATACATCAAAAATGCAGGAATGTTTCTTTTGCCGTTTTCGTCAAAGCGCTCATAGCTCACCTTCTGGGCTGCCATAAGAAGAGGAAACAGAACAAGCACAGCATAAACCGCCTTAACAGCATAGTTATCAAAAGACACACCGCATTTGGCGAGAATTGCACCAACTGCAAAAATCACCATAGAAATCAAGAACCATATAAACTTCTCTTTCTTGTTTATCGGCTTGGTCTTTTTATTTGGAGTTTTCTTTTGTTCGGCCATATTATGCCCCTCCGCATAATCATAAACATTAACATTTAGATAATATCATAAATAAAAACAAAATACAAGTGCTAAACAAATAAAAAAATCCGGTAAGGCAAAACCTTACCGGATAATTTGCATTTAATTACATCATGCTTGCAACTTCATCAGCGAAGTTGTCTTCTCTCTTCTGGAGACCTTCACCCTTAGCATAGCGGATGAAGCCTGTAGCCTTAACGGAAGCGCCAAGTTCTTTAGCAACTGATTCGATATAACCTGCAACTGTGAAGTCGCCGTTCTTAACGAATTCCTGCTCAACAAGGCAGTTTTCTTTGTAATATTTCTTAATCTTACCGGAGATAATGCCTTCGATAACTTTCTCAGGCTTAGAAGACATTTTGGGGTCTTCCTTAATCTGAGCCATAAGAATTTCTTTCTCATGGTCAATAACATCAGCAGGAACTGATGCCTGGTCAAGATAAAGAGGATTCATAGCTGCAATCTGCATTGCAACGTCTTTACCCATAGTTTTAAAAGCGTCTGTTGCTGCAGCAGCGTCATCTGTGTCAAACATAACCATAACGCCAACTGTGCCGCCGCCGTGAATGTATGTTGAAACAACACCTTCAACGCGCTCAAAACGGCGAACGTTCATATTTTCACCGATTGAAAGAACAAGCTCCTGACGAACTTCTTCAACTGTTTTGTCGCCGCCTGCAAGCTTTGTTGCGTTAAGAGCTGCAACATCAGCAGGATTTTCAGCTACGATTGTTTTAGCGATGTTTGAAACGAAGGTTGTGAACTTTTCGTTCTTAGCAACGAAGTCTGTTTCACTGTTAACTTCAACAACAACGCCAACCTTAGCAGCCTCGTCATAATAAGCGAGAACCATACCTTCAGCAGCGATACGGCTTGCCTTTTTAGTAGCTGCGGCAAGACCTTTCTCTCTGAGGAAGTCGATAGCCTTATCCATATCTCCGTCTGAAGCGACGAGAGCCTTTTTGCAATCCATCATACCAACGCCGGTCTTTTCACGAAGAGCCTGAACGTCTTTAGCTGTAAATGCCATTATAATTTCCTCCTAATATATAATAAAAACTGTAATAATTTAATTATTCAGCAACTTCTTCAGCAGCTTCTTCTGCTTCGGGAGCGCTCTGCTCACCCTGTCTGCCTTCGATAACTGCATCAGCCATAGCGCCTACGATAAGCTTAACAGCGCGGATAGCGTCATCGTTACCGGGGATAACATAGTCGATTTCATCAGGGTCACAGTTTGTATCTACGATAGCAATAATCGGAATACCGAGTCTGTGAGCTTCTGCAACTGCGATTCTTTCTTTTCTTGGGTCAACGATGAACATAGCAGCAGGCTGCTTCTTCATCTCTGTGATACCGCCCATGAACTTCTCAAGCTTTTCGATTTCAAGGTTGAGCTTGATTACTTCCTTTTTGGGGAGCATATCAAAAGTGCCGTCAGCTTCCATAGTCTTGAGCTGAGCAAGTCTCTTGATTCTTCTCTGGATTGTGTTGAAGTTTGTGAGCATACCGCCGAGCCAACGAGCGTTAACATAAGGCATACCGCAGCGGATTGCTTCTTCTTTAACTGAATCCTGAGCCTGCTTCTTTGTGCCTACGAAAAGGATTTCGTCGCCGTTTGCTGCTACATCACGAACTACCATATAAGCTTCTTCAAGCTTCTTTACGGTTTTCTGAAGGTCGATGATGTAAATTCCGTTACGTTCTGTGAAGATGTAGGGAGCCATTTTGGGGTTCCATCTTCTTGTCTGATGGCCGAAGTGAACGCCTGCTTCGAGCAACTGTTTCATTGATACTACTGACATTTGATTTTCCTCCTAAGTTTAATCCTCTGCGGGGCTTAAAAATGCAAACATCGGCGAAACGAACCGATGAACTTATTGCAGAAAACACCTCGCATGCGTTTTGCCGATAGATTATATCACAACATTTCCCATATTGCAAGTAATTTTTTCAACTTTTTCAAAAATCTTTTCGCTGTGCAATTCTTTCGGCTATGGCCTTAAAAACAGGTGCGCAATCCTCGCCGCCCGTTGTTCCCTCTTCTGCTAAAATAACCACCGAATACCTCGGCTTATCTGCAGGAAAAAATCCCCCGAACCAAGTGCAAAGCTGTTCTTCTCCATTTTCATTATATATGCCTGTTTGCGCCGTTGCAGTTTTGCCTGCACTCAAAAAGCCGTCTGTTGCGGCATTTTTGGCAGTTCCCTCACTGACAACAGCAGTAAGCATTTTTGAAAGGGTATCAGCCGTTTCCTTACTCATTGCATAAACAGGCGCTTTTGAGGTGAAATCATACACCGTATTCCCATTTGCAGCTTTAACAAAATCCACACAATACGGGGAAGTATATTTTCCTGCGTTTGCAATTGCATTGAAAACATTTATTATCTGAACAGGTGTTGCGGTAAAGCTGCCCTGACCGAACGAAAAATTTGCAAGATTGCCCGGTATTTTAAGCTCCCGGGCAGTAGGCATCTCCCCTTTTGCAGAAAATAAATCCTCTGCTATTTCCGTTGAATTGCCAAAGCCCAAAGCTCCTGCTGTTTCAAGCAACGCCTTTGAGCCCACCCTTTTTACAAGCTCAATAAAATAGCAGTTGCAGGAATGTGCAAGTGCCCCTTCCATATTTAGAAGACCGTGGGCAACTGAATTATTGCAATGAAAAGTGTTACCGTCAACCTGAACAGCCCCTTGGCATCGGTAAGAAAAATTCTTGCTTATTCCGTTTTCTAATGCACACGCCGCCACAACCACCTTAAACACCGAGCCTACAGGGTACGCCGACAATGCTCTGTTTGTAAGCGGCGAATTTTTATCATCAAGGAAATCTCCCACATTTTTGGGGTCAAATTCAGGCACACTTGCCAACGCTCTGATTTCACCTGTTTGAGTGTCACAGACCAACACAGCGCCTTTTTTGATTGACGACGCCCGAAGCTCCTCCTGAGCAACGGACTGGATAACGCTGTCAACGGTAAGATACACACCGCCTTTATGATTGTTATAAAAAGTATCCGTTTTAATTTCCGCACCGCTGACAAAGTCTCCGTTTACATCACAGAGAAAGCCGGCAAACAGAGAAATATCTGTTTTCATATAAGAATCAAAGCATCTTTCAATTCCGCTGACACCGTTGCCGTCAGAATTTACATAGCCCACCAGATGAACGGCGGTGGGATTGTCGCCGTAACGCACAAACTTTTTAAGAGTGACATAACTCGTGTTTTGTTCAAAGAATTTATCCCCGACATTTACAT
Source organism: Clostridia bacterium (assembly GCA_017465465.1). Taxonomy (GTDB): domain Bacteria; phylum Bacillota; class Clostridia; order Oscillospirales; family Acutalibacteraceae; genus CAG-488. The sequence goes on from JAFTWE010000025.1 coordinate 23,966, forward strand.
ATCCTGCATTCCCTTGAAGAAGCGGAGTAGCAATCACATCGAATTCCTTGGCAGAAAGCTTTTCATAGAGCAAAGAAACCGCAGCTTCGGTCGGTTTTGCAACCACAAAATTTTCACAAGTCCGATTCACCAGCGGCTCACCGTCACAGCCGTAAATCGGCAGACGGAGCGTGTCAAGAGTTATATTTTTATAATGAGAAGAAATATAGCTCGCCGCTTTGGTGTCAGTTGTGGCAGTATAAAGGCGCAGGCACAGCCCGCCCATAATCAGACAAAAAGCTAAAAATACAGCAATTACTCGTTTTTCCATAAAATCACCGAGTTTAGTATGCCCGAAAAAGGAAAAATCACCCCACTCCTCACGGAATGGGGTGATTGGATTTTATATCTCAATTTCTGCAACTACGGGGTAATGGTCTGAGGGGAATTTGCCGTCGGGGCGGTCGGTTAAAACTCTGTACTTATTAACCTTTACATCGTCCGAAACATTTATAAAGTCAATTACAGCAGGGTCATCCTTGTCGTTTTTCAAAGGATAAAATGCGTTGTATGTAATGCTGTCCATTGTGTCTTCGGCCGCGTGCTTTGTATCAACCAGTCTGCCTGAGGTCATCTGCTCATAAAGCTCGCAACCCTCAAAGAAGTTAAAGTCGCCTGTAAGAACAACCTTTTCGCTGAAATTCTTGGCAAAATCAAGGAGCAGTTGCAAGCCCTTTGTCCTTGCCTCAGGTCCTTTATGGTCAAGGTGAGTGTTCATGTGAACATATACTTCACCGCTCATTTTGTCCTGAAGCTTTGCCCAGGAGCAAACGCGGTGGCAGGCACCGTCCCAGCCCTTACTGCCTGCAACATCAGGAGTTTCTGAAAGCCAGAATGTTCCGCTGTCAATAACATCGAACTTTTCTTTAAGATAAAAAACCGCAGAAAATTCGCCTTCCTTGTCGCCGTCTTCGCGACCTACTCCAACATAATCATACTCAGGCAGTGAAGCAGAAAGGGTTTTCATCCATTCATAATGAGCCTCCTGAACACCGAAAGAATCAGGGCATTCTCTTTTAATCAGGTCCGTTACCATAGGGTGACGGATAGTCCAATGCATTTCATCAGGCCCATAGCAAAGAATGTTATAACTCATAACTTTTATATTCATAATTATCACTCCTAATACTGAATAGGTTAATTTTATCAAATACGATTTTTAGTGTCAATGAACTATTTCATTGAAAGATACATATTTTTAACATCATCATAAGAAAGCGGAATAATATTCTTTTCAAGAAGCGGGGTCATACTCATTTGTGTAAGAGTTTCAATTTCTTCATCAGTTTTAACTCCGATTTCGGTGAGCGTCATTGCCATACCCATTTTCTTTTTAAGAGAAGTAATGGCATCTGCCATATCATAAGCATCTTTAAATCCGCAATCACGGGCAAAGCGGTGGAGTCTGCCGCCCTCAGCTTCGGCATTGAAGCGTGTGAAATAATCAAGCGTCATTGCACAGGCTTCACCGTGAGGCACACCGTAAAGGTTAGTCAACGGAAAGGAGCAAGCGTGGCTGCCTGCGGTTCTCGGATTGCTGAACGCAACACCCGCAACGATTGAAGCCTCAGCCATTTTCTCCCTTGCTTCAAGATTATCAGGCTCACTGTATGCCTTATAAAGATATTCAAACACCAGCCTTGTTGCGTGAACAGAACAGCTTTCACAAATAGGCTGATGAAGTATGCTCCAGAAGCTTTCAAGGGCGTGAGCAAGAACATCAAGACCTGTGGAAGCGGTTACTTTCGGCGGAACGCTTAAGGTCAGCTTGGGGTCAACTATTGCGGCAACGGGGTACATCAGCGGGTCATTCATAGTTGACTTCACATTTTTAGCAAGGTCAGTAAGCACAGAAATATTTGTAATTTCACTGCCCGTACCCGAGGTTGTGGCAACGGCAATCATCGGTATAACTTCGTTTTTGTCAATAGGCTTGCCACCTGTGTGATAAATTTCGATTTTATCTTCACCTTTTGCAATGGCACACGCCGCCTTACAGCAATCCATCGGTGAGCCGCCGCCCAAAGCAACAGCAAACTGAGCATCGTTTTCACGCAAAACTTTAACGCAGTCATTTACATTGTCGGTGGTGGGGTTTGGTCTTATATCGTGAAAAACAGCAACAATTCTGCCGCCGCAATTCTTTATAATTTCATCGGCAACTCCGTTTCTTTTAAGGGTATTTGAGCAAACAAGCACTCCCCTTTCAAAACCGAAGGAATCTATAATTTCAGGCAATTCCTTCACCTTATCATTACCGAAATAAATTTTAACAGGCATAGAAAAATTCCAGCTCATAATATCACTCCTCGTATAATAAAGTAGTAGTTTTTAGTGTCCCTCTCCAAGGACAATATGCTACACTGTAAATGGTGCTGTGGATTGGTGAATTCCTCCTACCGTTTGACGGTTTACGAAAGGCTCCAACCGCAGACCTTTGCAGTA
>JAFTWE010000026.1 GCA_017465465.1 Clostridia bacterium
AAGGTTGAGAGAAATTACGAGAAGCTGTATGAGGATAATATGGACGGCAAGGTGACTGACGAGTGGTTTATGCATATGTCAAGAAAGTACGAAGAGGAACGTATTGAGCTAAGGACAAAAATTTCAAAGCTTAGGGAACAATAGGAGCAACTTAACAACAAAGAAAAGGAAAAAGAGCTTTTCGTTTCTGCGGTTCGTAAATTTATGGAAATGGAAACCTTAACGGCACCACTCCTACACGAGCTTATTGACCATATTGACATTTACGAAACCGAAGGCACGGGCAAAAACAGAACACAGCGTATTGTAATTCATTACCGATTTGTGGGATATTTTGAAATCCCGTCAAATTCAGATAATTACAAAGCCGATACCCGTCAAGGTGTAGCAGTCGAGTATCTCACTGCATAACAAAAAAGAGCAGGATAAAACCTGCTCGATACATATTGATGAAACTATGAAAATAAATAAAAAAGTCGAGTGTTCACACGAAATCCGTTATGAACACTCGAAATGGTTGCGGAGGTAGGATTTGAACCTACGGCCTCCGGGTTATGAGCCCGACGAGCTACCAAGCTGCTCTACTCCGCGATATTCTGTTTTCGTCAAGCGACTTATTTATTATACATAAACAGTATATGTTTGTCAATAGTTTTTTATTCTTTTTTTAATTAAATTTTTATTTTGCATAAAAAGAGGGTTGATTTTTTGGAAGAAAGCACAAAGTTTCAAAATTTTTTAAAAATTAAAATTGAGCTTTATATATGAAAAAACGAGAAAAACGAAGAAAAATCGAGCATTGGAATTGTAAATTAAAAAATCAGAAAAAAGTTGTTGACTTTATCCCCTGCTTGTGGTAGTATATTCGGGCAGTTAAAAATTATACGGAGGTTTGATTTATGTCAACTTACATGCCAAAAGCCGGCGAGATTGCTCGCAAATGGTATGTGCTCGATGCAGCAGGCAAGCCCATGGGCCGTGTTGCTGCTCAGGCCGCTGTTCTTCTTCGCGGTAAGCACAAGCCTACATTCGCTCCTCATGTTGATTGCGGTGACCATGTTATCATCATCAACGCTGAGAAAGCAGTTCTTACAGGTAACAAACTCAACCAGAAAATGTATTATCATCACACAGGCTACATCGGCAATATGAAAGAGGTTAAGTACAGCACTCTTATGCGTACAAAGCCCGCATTTGCTATGCAGCTCGCTGTTAAGGGTATGATTCCTGATACAGTTATCGGTCGTGACGCTCTTTCAAGACTTCGCGTTTATGCAGGTGCTGACCACAAGCATGCTGCTCAGAAACCCGAAGCTTGGGAATTATAATGAAGGGAGGCTATTATAATGTACGATTCTAATCCTTATTTTTACGGTACAGGCCGCAGAAAGAAATCTGTAGCAAGAGTACGTGTTTATGCAGGTACAGGTAAAATCATCATCAACGACAGAGAAATCGACGATTACTTCGGTCTTGATACACTTAAGCTCATCGTTCGTCAGCCTCTCGAGCTCACAGGCACAACTGAGAAGTTTGACATCGTTTGCCGTGTAGCAGGCGGTGGCGTTTCAGGCCAGGCCGGTGCTATCCGTCACGGTATTTCAAGAGCTCTTCTTCAGTATGACGAAGCTCTTCGTTCAACTCTTAAGAAGGCAGGCTTCCTCACTCGTGACCCAAGAATGAAGGAAAGAAAGAAATACGGTCTCAAAGGCGCACGTCGTGCTCCCCAGTTCTCAAAGAGATAATTATTTCTTACATTTTACAGCACTCACTTCGGTGGGTGCTGTTTTTTTGGTCGGCAAGAAGCCATTTTTGAATCCACCCACCGCTTCGCGGCCCCCCCTCCTTTAGGCAAGGAGGGCATCAGGTTGACGGTGGCTATCTGTAGAGGTCGGCATCCCGACAACCTTTGAATACGGATTTTTCTAGCGTGCTCAGAAAACCAACCTTACGGTGCAACACCTCATCCGTCACTTCGTGACACCTTCTCCTCAAGGAGAAGGCTATTTTCATTATAACGAGATATTTGAACATACAAAAAGGACTACGACACTAAAATGTCATAGTCCTTTTGCGTATCTAAATTACTTTTCGTTTATCAGCTTTTTACTCATAGGGATTGCGACGAAGATGGCGCAGACTGCTGAAATAAGCTTTCCTACTGTTACGCTGAAAATGTAATCATCATTAAAAGCCATTGTGAAGGCTATATGGTCGGTAAAAGCAAATGCGGCAGAAACGGCAAAGGCTGAATTGATAACCACTCCCCTGCGGTCCATATCCTTCATATCTTCAAAGGTGGTGGCGCTGGTGGCAAGGGTTGAAACAAGACCTTTTACCGAAGCGTCGTTAATGCCAAGCTTCTGCCCGGCTTTGTTAAGGGGTTTATTGAAAATTTTGGCAAGGATATAAAGAAGCGGCAACGCGCCCGTCATTACACAAGCGGCATTTAGAACGAGGCTCATTGCGTTTTCGATTGAATCCACATAAGGAAGAGGCTTGTAGCCTGTTAAGAAAGTGAGAATTCCCACAGCAAGACCGACGGTGATTATTGCTTTCATTATGTAGCCTAAAACGCTGAAAATCTTGACACACACATTGGGAATTTTCAGAAGTCCGATTGCTATAATTGCAGAAAAAGCAACCAATGGAATCATATTGATGATAAGCGTTTTAAAGGGAAGCCTGAGAATCAGACCTGACACAATACAGCCAACGGGAATTGTAACAATACCGCACAAAAGCCCGAGGAGAGTGTCGTGATGCTGTTCTTTTTTGACAACACTCATTGCAAAGGGAATTGTAAAAGAAATTGTGCAACCCATCATAGAAGCAACCACAAGGCCGTTGAAATAGCCGAGAGCTTCGTTATTGGTAAGCTGAGCCGAAAGAGATGCACCGCCCTGGTCATTGGCAAAAATTGAGCCAGTGATGATTGAGGGGTCAATGAAATCTGGCAAGGCTTTCAGCGCCGGCTCCAGATAATGGGCAATAAGCGGAGACATAATAATCATACCCACCATTGAAATTGCCAAGGGGCCGAGCATATATATTCCTTTTTCAAATTCCTTGCCCAAGCCCAATTTACTGCCAAAAATCCTGTCTAACGCGGCAACAAGGGCAAAAGCAACCATTACATAAGAAAGTACATTCATCAAATCACCTGCTAAAGGATATCATATTTATAAAACCCTGTCAATTCGACAGGGTTTGACTTTACTGCATTCTTTCTTGTTTAACCTTATGGTCAATAATGTGGCGCTTTGCAAGCTCGGCTGTTACCTCATCGAGTGAAATGCCTGCATCAATCATAAGAACAGTTATATGATAAAGAAGGTCAGCAATTTCATAAATTGTTTCTTCCTTATCCTGTGCTTTGGCGGCTATGATAACCTCGGTGCACTCCTCGCCTACCTTTTTGAGGATTTTATCTGTTCCTTTTTCAAAGAGGTAGGTTGTGTATGAGCCCTCTTTCTTTTCAAGCTTTCTGCCAAGGAGCATTTTGTAAAGACCTTCGTAAGAAAAAGCCTCGTCTTCCTTTTCGTCAATTACATTGAAGAAGCAGCTTTCACTGCCTGTGTGGCAAGCAGGGCCGTCTTTTATAACATCTACAAGAAGAGTGTCACAATCACAATCGGTTCTGACAGACACAATATGCTGTCTGTTACCTGAGGTTTCACCCTTGCGCCAAAGCTCCTGACGGCTGCGGCTGTAGAAACAGGTCATACCCTCAGCGAGGCTGATTTTAAGGCTTTCTTCATTCATATAAGCAAGCATAAGGACTTTCTTTGTATAGTGGTCCTGAACGATTGCAGGGATAAGTCCGTTAGCATCATATTTAAGCTCTACCATAATTACACTCTCATTTCTATATTGTTATCGTTAAGATATTTTTTCAAATCCTTGATATAAACCTCTTTAAAATGGAAAATTGAAGCGGCAAGACCTGCGTCGGCCACACCTGCATTGAAAAGCTCAAGGAAATCTTCTTTTTTGCCTGCACCGCCGCTTGCGATTACAGGGACTGAAACTCTTGACTGAATTTCGTGAAGCATTTCAATATCAAAGCCGTTTTTAACGCCGTCGGTGTCAATGCTGTTAACCACAAGCTCACCTGCACCGCGGTTAACACCGTCAACCGCCCACTGAATGGCGTCAATGCCTGTGTCAACCCTTCCGCCTTTTGAAAAGAGGTGGAATTTGCCGTCAACACGCTTGATATCCATTGAAAGCACAACGCACTGGTCGCCGTACTTCTTAGCTCCCCGCTCAATGAGTGTGGGGTCTTTGATTGCTCCGCTGTTAACAGAAACCTTATCTGCACCGCAACCGAGCACTCTTTCAAAATCGTCAAGGGTGTTTATTCCGCCGCCCACTGTGAGGGGGATGAAAATTTCACTTGCAACCTCTTTAAGAGCATCGGTAAAAAGCCCTCTGCCTTCAAAGGATGCGGTTATATCATAAAAAACAAGCTCATCTGCTCCGCTTTCGTTATAAAAACGGGCAAGCTCAACGGGTGATGCAACATCCTGAATTCCTTCAAAATTAACACCCTTTACTACCCTGCCGTTGCGAACATCAAGGCAAGGGATAATTCTGTGAGTAATCATCGGCTACCTCCTGCTAAAGAAAGCACTCTTTCAAGAGAAAGCTTACCTGAATAGATTGCCTTGCCAACAATAGCGGCATAGGTGTTCATTGAAGCAAGCTGAACAATTTCGTCCTCAAATGTAATTCCGCCCGAAGCAACAACATCAAGACCGTCTATTTTGGCAAGCTCCTTGTAAATTTCAAGGTTTGTGCCTGTGAGTGTACCGTCTTTGGAAATGTCGGTATAAATTACCGTTTTAACCCCTGTATCACGAAGCTTTTTGCAAAACTCAACAGAATCAACATCGGTAACCTCTAACCAACCGCCAACGGCAACCTTGCCGTCTTTAGCGTCAACACCAACGGCAACAGCATCACCGTAAAGGCTGACAGCCTCTTCCACAAAGGGATAATTTTTAACGGCGGCAGTGCCGATAATTGTGCGGTCAACACCCAGGTCAAGGTACGCTTTCAGGCGGTCAATATTGCGGATTCCTCCGCCCACTTCAATAAAAAGTTCCTTATATTTGCAAAGGGCTTTAATTGTTTCGAAGTTGGCTGTTGTGCCGTCTTTTGCGCCGTCAAGGTCAACAACATGAAGGTTTTTGGCACCCTTGCGAATAAACTCTTCGGCTATTTTTTCGGGAGAATCACTGTAAACAGTCATTCTGTCATAATCGCCCTCAGTAAGGCGGACTACCTTACCTGAGCGGATATCTATTGCAGGAAAAATTTCCATAATTTCCTCCTTGGGGTGGTAATTATAATTCGGCAAAAGCCTTTAACAAAGCAAGACCTTTTTCACCGCTTTTTTCGGGATGAAACTGTGCACCGTAAACATTGTTATTTTTAACAACGGCAGGCACACTCACACCGTATTCAGCATCGGCAATTACGCCGTCATCACAGTTTTTGCCGTAAAATGAGTGGACAAAATACATATAATCGCCCTGCTCAATGTATTTGAAAATCGGGTCATCAGCCCTCTTTAAATTAAGCTTGTTCCAGCCCATGTGAGGGATTTTAAGCTCGGCATCAATATCACCCTCAAATGGGCAGATTTCACCTTTAATAAAGCCGAGACCCTCATGCTCGCCGTATTCATAGCTTTTTTCAAAAAGCATCTGCATACCAAGGCAAATACCGAAAATGTATTTACCCTCTTTGGCGCACTGCTGAAGAAGCTCAAAAAGACCTGAATCGTGAAGCTTTTTAACAGCATCACCAAAAGCACCCACACCGGGGAGAATTATTTTATCGGCTGAGCGGATTTCATCGGCATCGCCTGTGATTTTGCAATCAAGACCGAGAAAGCTCAATGAGCTTTTTAACGAAAAGAGATTTCCGCAACCGTAATCAACTATTGCTATCATTATAAAACTCCTTTACTGGAGGGAATTTCACCGCCGAGTGACGGGTCAACGCTGACGGCGGTTTTCATAGTTCTTGCAAAGGACTTAAAAATGCCCTCGATAATATGGTGAGTGTTTTTGCCGTCAAGCAATTTAATGTGAAGGGTTACATTGCAGTTTCTTACAAATGCCCAGAAAAACTCTTCAACAAGCTCGGTATCCATATCCCCTACCTTCTGACAAGGCATTTTAGCATCAAACCCAAGATAAGCTCTTCCGCTTATGTCAATAGCTGTGAGAACAAGAGTTTCATCCATAGGAAGAATCATACTGCCGTAACGGGTAATTCCGCGCTTATCGCCAAGGGCTTCACTTATAGCCTGACCGAGAACAATGCCCACATCTTCAACTGTGTGGTGAAAATCAACCTCTGTGTCACCCTTGCAGGTTACATCAAGGTCAATTCTTGAATGCTTTGAAAAAAGCTCAAGCATGTGATTTAAAAAGCCGCAGTCGGTGTTGATACTGCACTTGCCTGTTCCGTCAAGGTCAAGACGAAGGGAAATATCAGTTTCTCTTGTTTTGCGGTCAATTTGTGATGTTCTCATATTAAAACTCCTTTGCGATTTGCGAAACAAGCTCGACGAGCTTTTCCATCTGCCAATCATCGCCTACGGTAATTCTCACATAATCGCTGATTCTGGGTTTATTAAAATATCGGATTAACACGCCGTTTTCTTTAAGGCTGAGATAAAGCTGTTCGGCAGGGATTTTATTATGCTTGGCAAAGATGAAATTTGACTGAGAATCAAGACATTCAAAGCCACAATCAATGAGCATAGCCTTTGTCTTTTCACGGATTGCAACGGTTTTTTGGTTACATTCACGGTAATAGTCAGCATCTGCTATTGCCGCCGCACCTGCCATAACCGAAAGGGTGTTAATGTTATAAGGGTTAAATGAATATTTAATCTTTTCCAGGTCCTCAATCAGTTCTTCACTTGCAAGGGCAAAGCCTAAACGAAGACCTGCCAAAGAACGGCTTTTTGAAAAAGTCTGAGTAACGATGAGGTTTTTGTATTTTTCAAGAAGACCTACACAGGTTTCAGCGCAAAAATCAACATAAGCCTCGTCAATAATAACCACATTATCGGGGTTGGATGCTACGATTTTTTCAATTTCATCCACAGTTAAAACAAGACCTGTGGGAGCATTGGGGTTTGCGATGATGATATTTTTGTTGATTCCGATATAATCGTTTACATCAACGGTAAAATCATCCTTCAAAGGCTTCTGAATAAGATTTACGCCGAATAAATCGCAATAAACGGGATAAAAGCTGTATGTAATATCAGGGCAGCAAAGCTCACCGCCGTTACCGCAGAAAGCCATAATGGAAAATGCAATAACATCATCTGAGCCGTTACCGCAGAAAACATTTTTGCTCTCAACATCAAAATGCTGTGCAATAGCATTTTTGAGCACCTTTAACTCGGGGTCGGAATAAAGCTTTAAATTGTCAATCACTTCACCGCTTAATGCCTCTTTAACTCTTGGTGAGGGAGGATACGGTGATTCATTGGTGTTGAGCTTAATATATTTTTTGTCATTAAGCTGTTCACCGGGGGTGTATGGAACAAGAGAAGAATAACATTCTCTTAAAAACTTGCTCATTGTAATTTTTCCTTTCTCTTGCTGACTGCTCTGCCGTGAGCCTGAAGACCCTCTTTTTCTGCAAAGCGGGCAACATCATCGGCAACATCTACCAAAGCCTCAGGTGAGTAATAAATAAAGGAAGATTTCTTAATAAAATCATCAACGCTCAAGGGTGAGCTGAAGCGGGCTGTGCCTGATGTGGGAAGTGTATGGTTTGGCCCTGCAAGGTAGTCACCCAAGGATTCGGGAACATTTTTGCCAAGGAAAATTGAGCCTGCGTGCTTGATTGAATTAAGAAGCAGGAAAGGCTCGTCAACGCAAACCTCAAGATGCTCGGGAGCAATCATATTACTGATTTCAACAGCCTGCTGTAAGCTGTCAACGATGATAATTTTGCCGTTTGTGTCGATAGATGCTCTTGCAATTTCAGCTCTCGGAAGCTCGGGAATCTGCTTTTCAAGCTCGGCACTTACTTTGTTTGCAAGGTCTTCGCTGTCGGTAATCAAAACAGCGGAAGCCAATTTATCATGTTCGGCCTGTGAGAGCAAATCTGCCGCAACAAGCTCGGGGTCACAGTTACCCTGAGCAATAACCAGAATTTCACTGGGTCCTGCAATCATGTCAATATCTACAATGCCGTAAAGCATTCTTTTGGCTGTGGCAACAAAAACATTGCCGGGGCCTACTACTTTATCTACCTTAGGAACAGACTCTGTTCCGTAAGCTAATGCGGCAACAGCCTGAGCACCGCCTGTTTTAAAAATTCTGTCAACACCTGCAATTTTAGCGGCGGCAAGAATCGGTGCAGGAACATTACCGTCTTTATCGGGAGGAGTTACCATAACAATTTCTTCAACGCCTGCAATTTTGGCGGGAACGGCATTCATAAGCACTGATGAGGGGTATCTTGCTGTGCCGCCGGGAACATAAAGACCAACCTTGTCAATAGGGGTAATCTTCTGGCCGAGGATAACACCGTCTTTGTCGTTGATGATAAAGTTGTTTCTTACCTGATGTGAGTGGAAGTGGTGGATATTATCCCTTGCTTTTTTAAGGGTTTCAATATATTCCTTATCTTCACTTTCAAATGCGGCATCAATTTCTTCCTTGGTTACTTCAATGGCGGTGATGCTTGCGCCGTCAAACTTTGCACCGTATTCAATAAGGGCTTTGTCGCCGTTTGCTTTAACATTTTCTATAATATCCGAAACAATGTCTTCAACGCCGCTTTTTGTTTTGATATCACGGGTGAGAATATCTTCGGGCTTTGCGTTTGCCGCAGAAATTATTTTAATCATATTTTGCCCTCCTTAATAAGCTGTTCACGAAGCTTAGAAGTAATATCGTTAATCACATCGCCCTTAAAGCGGTATGATGATTTGTTGGCAATAAGCCTTGCGCTGATGGGAAGAAACTTTTCATAAACTCTCAGGTTATTTTCCTTAAGGGTTGTGCCTGTTTCAACAATATCAACAATAACATCCGAAAGACCTAAAAGCGGCGCAATTTCGATTGAACCGTTGAGCTTTATGATGTCAATTTCACGATTAAAGGATGAATAATATCTCTTTGCAATATTGGGGAACTTGGTAGCAACTCTTATGGGGCGGTTGGGGTCTTCAACATAATCATTCTTAGCGGCAACACACATATTGCAAACACCAAGACGCAAATCAAGGAGTTCATACAAATCAAAATTGCCTTCATCAAGAATATCTTTGCCCACAATGCCGATATCTGCCGCGCCTCTTGCAACATAAATTGCAACATCGGAGGGTTTAACAAGCAAATATCTTACATTGTTTTCTTCACTTTCAAAAACAAGCTTACGGTTGTCGGCATAAATCTCACTGCAATCATAGCCGATTGAAGCAAGGCGTTCATAAACCTTGTCACCAAGTCTGCCCTTAGGCAACGCTATATTGAGCATTATTTAACCTCCTTACCGTCAAAAATCAATGTTTTACCCGCTTTGAAATTTTCGGGGATTTCTTTTTCTACTCTTACGGAATTGCCCTGTGACACAAACTCTTCAACAGCCTTTGTGAGAGCAATGCCCGATTTTTCACTTTTATTTAAAATAAGAATATCGCAGTCTGTTTCACTTTCAACAGGATAATGCAGATTAAGGTTATCAAGGTAAACTGCAAAGCCGACTGCTCCGATACCCTTACGGATTTTAGAAGCAAGGTTGTCATAACGGCCGCCTGCAAGAACAGGAGTGGGAGAAGCCTTGACATATCCCGAAAAAATTATTCCGTTATAATAAGATGAGGGATTTACAACTGACAAATCAAGCTGAACCTTATTGCCCAACGAAACAGCCTGAAGAGTATTATAAACCTCTTCCAGCTCATTGCAGGCATTGTCGGTAGCATCATTCATTGAAATATAGCGAAGACCCTGCAAAACCTCGTCAAAGCTGCCGTTTAATGCTGTGAGCGCTGTGAAATATTCCACATACTTTTCTTCAACACCGTACTGCTCGCAAACAGACTTAAGGTCGTGGGAATTCTTATTTCTTTCACAAAAGATGATTTGCTCTTTTGCTGAGGCAGGGAGCTTCATTTCATCAAGAACAGCACTGATAAAAGCCATGTGAGAAAGGCAGAGAACACAGTCAGAGTCGATTTTCTGGAGGCTCTTTAAAGCGAGGGTTACAATTTCACCGATTGAATAGCTGTCGATATTACCCATAAGCTCAACGCCTGACTGTTTGATTTCTTTATAGTCATTGGTTTCCTGGGAAATGCGGTAAACATTTTCGTTATAATAAGCTTTGGTGCAGGTGTTTTTATCAATTCTTGCATTTTTAACAATAGAAAGAGTTATATCAGGCTTAAGTGCCATAAGACGGCCGTCTGAATTATTAAAGGCAATAACACCCTCACCTGAAAGGAAATCGCGGTTATCGCTGTAGAAGCTGTATTCTTCAAACTTAGCCATACAGAATTTGCGGTAGCCATACTGCTCATATAACTTTGAAAGCTCAAAAACAAGCCTGTCTTCAGTTGGCATTGAGCCGAAAAAATCAAACATTTTAAGAATCCTCCACCCTATTTCGGTACTTTACAATGATATTATATATCGCTTTCACACTTTAGTCAATTAACATATTACTACAATAAAATCAAATATTAACATAATTTCTGTTCATTATACCAAAAAAGAGTGTAAATGTAAACTCAAAAGCGCAGAAAAATGGTTGATTTTTTATAATATAATGATTAGAGAATTGGTTAAATTGACAAGAAAACAAATCGTAATTCGTAATGCGAAATGCGCAATTCGGAATTATGTTTTTCCGCTTAATGTTTATCCTTGTGTGCGTCTTTTTTTATTCTATATTGAAATATCTGAAATAAAGGCATATAATATTTGTGAATTGGAGGAATTACTATGAAAAAGACAAGACTTAAACAATATGCATCACTTATTGCAAATGTGGGTGCAAGAGTGCAAAAGGGTCAGGAGGTTATGATTTTTGCTGAGCTTGACCAGCCCGAATTTGTTAAAATGGTGGTTGACGAATGTTATAAAGCGGGGGCAAAAAGGGTTGATGTTGAATGGAGCTATCAGCCCCTTACAAGGCTTCACGTGAGATACCGTTCACTCAAAACTCTTGGCACAGTGCTTGACTGGGAGGTTGAAAAATTAAAGCGCAGAGTTGAGGTTTTGCCTGTTATGATTTATCTTCTTTCAGAAGACCCCGACGGGCTTAACGGTATAAACCAGAAAAAATATTCAAAATCTTCTCAGGAGCGCTACAAGGTTATTAAGCCTTTCAGAGATAAAATGGAAAATAAATATCAGTGGTGTATTGCCGCTGTTCCCGGTGTGGCTTGGGCTAAAAAGGTGTTCCCTGAATGCCGTAAAAACGAAGCCGTTGAAAAGCTTTGGGAGGCCATTCTTCTCACCTCACGCTGCGGTGATGACCCTGTTGAGCAATGGAACCGTCATAATGCTGACCTTAAAAGCAGGTGTGATTATCTAAACTCCCTTAACATTGAATCTCTTCACTATTCCTCATCAAACGGAACAGATTTTACCGTTGGACTTATTGAAGGCTCACAGTTCCTCGGCGGCGGTGAATACACCCTTTCGGGCAATTATTATAACCCTAACATTCCAAGTGAAGAGGTATTCATTTCACCAAAAAGAGGAGAAGCAGAGGGTGTTGTTTATTCCACCATGCCCCTCTCATACCGCGGTGAGTTGATTGAAAATTTTTATATAAAATTTGAAAACGGTAAGGCTGTTGAAGCAAAGGCAGAGAAAAATGAAGCGCTTTTAAACGAGCTGATTTCAATGGACGAAGGCTCTGCTTACCTTGGCGAATGCGCCCTTGTGCCTTATGATTCACCAATCAGAAACAGCGGAATTCTCTTTTATAACACCCTTTTTGATGAAAACGCCGCCTGCCACCTGGCACTTGGCGAGGGATTTTCTTCAAGCATTGTGGGCAATGAAGAAATGACACTTGAAGAATGCAGAGAAAAAGGCATCAACAAGTCAATCGTTCACGAGGACTTTATGATTGGCTCAGCAGACCTTGACATCACCGCTAAAACCCGTGACGGCAGAACCGTTCAGATTTTCAAAAACGGTAACTGGGCGTTTTGATTCCGGCTCCCTTGTGCAAAGGGAGCTGTCACGAAGTGACTGAGGGATTGTGAATCTTACAACCCCTCCGAGTTTCGCTATGCGAAACCCACCTCCCCTTACACAGGGGAGGCAGATAAACTATTCACTAAAAAAGACAGGGAGCTATTCCCTGTCTTTCTGTCATTTATTCATCATATCCCACAAGTTCCTGGCGGGTTTTGAAGTAATATCCGTTTCTTTCAAGAAGCTTGGGAGCTTTGAGAATTTTGCCCATTCCCCTGATTACGCAGGTTTGCGGGTCGTTGGCAACTCGGGTTTTGATACCTGTTCTGTATTCTATAAAGCGGTCAATACCTGTCAGAAGCGCACTGCCGCCTGTGATTGTAATTCCCGTTTTTGAAACATCGGCATTAAGCTCGGGCGGTGTTGCTTCGAGCACCTGACGGATTGCTTCAACAATCTGCTCAAGCTGGTCATTAAAGCTCAGGAACACATCGGCAGAGGTTATTTCGGCAGACGAGGGCATATTTGTTACCGCGTCTTTACCAACGGCTCTGACTGCAAGCTCGGCCTCAAGGAAGTTGGTACAACCGATGTCTTTTTTGATGGTTTCGGCGCTTTGGTAGCCGATAATCAGATTTTTTTCTTTCCTTGCAAAGGAGGTTATTGCCTCATTAAAGGTATTGCCTGCAATCTTTATGGACTTGCTTGTGCAAATCATACCTCTTGCAATAACGGCAATATCAGTTGTGCCTGCGCCGATATCCACAATCATTGTGCCGTGGTAGCTGTTAACATCCACACCTGCACCGATTGCGGCGGCAAGAGGCTCTTCTATAAGGCAAGCCTTTGATGCGCCTGAAGCCGTTGCCATTTCTAAAACTGAGCGTTTGTCAACAGAATTCATATCACAGGGAATGCTGACGAGCACATTGGGCTTTAAAATCTTATTACCGCACACCTTTTGCACAAAGTAGCCGATAATATTCTGAATTATCTGATAATCAGCTATACTTCCCTCTTTAACAGGGCAGATAATGTCTATCCAATCGTGGGTTTTGCCCATCATTTCATAAGCTTTTTTGCCGATTGCGCTGATTTTTTCATTTTCGGCGTCATACGCCACAACGCTTGGCTCATTGGCAATTACGCCCTTACCCTGAACGAAAACCGACAGATAGCCTGTTCCCAAATCAAAGCATATATTTGTTCCTATCATCAGTTTCGTCCTTTCTTTTTTAATTTAGTAACTGCCGCTGAAAGGCAACAAACTCTTTGTGCCCCTGCAAGAAACAGCATTTTTCCGCATTCACTGAGTGTTGAGCCTGTTGTTTCAATATCGTCTACAAGCAGAATATTCATACCGCTTAAATCAAGCCCTTTTGCTGTTTCAAACACACCAAAAACATTGCCGAAACGCTCCATAGGTGAAGTGCCTGACTGCTTTTGGGTGCGGTAGATTTTATTTATAATATTAGCCTTTAAAGGGATTTTTGTTTTATCTGAAATATACTCAGCAAGAAGCCGGCTTTGATTATAACCCCTGAGCTTTAAGTCATCAGGGTGAAGCGGCACATAGGTGATAAAATCAAATGCTTCTTCATTGTAATGCTCATTAAATGCCTTTAACATATATTCACCCAAAGGGTCGGCAAATTCGGTATGGCTACGGAACTTAAGAGCGTGAATACACTTTTTGACCCCTGTCTCAAAATAAAAGGGAGCAACTGCCTTGTCATAATACAAGGTAGCAGATGAGCAGGTACATTCACTCTTACCTCTGCCGCACTTTGAGCAGACTTTGCCGTTGACAAAAGGTAATGAATCGCGGCATCTGTCACAGGTAAGACGAGAATTTTCAAACATTGCGCCGCCGCAGAACATACACCTTTTTGGCCACACAACCGCACTCGCCGCATCAATAACATCTGCCATTATGCTTCTCCGTCACACAAAAAATGCTTAAGGGCGGAATAGCGCCTTGTTTTTGTGTTATTCTTAACCATTTCTTCAATCTGAGCTTCTATGCCTACCATAATCATCAGCCTTTTGGCTCGGGTTACGGCGGTGTAAAGGAGATTACGATAACAAAGCTGAGGCACAACACCCATAACAGGCACAATCACCGCGGGGAACTCATTACCCTGGCTTTTGTGAACTGTCATAGCGTAAGCGTGCTCAAGCTCATTCAGGCTTTCAAGGCTGTAAACCGCCTCTTTATCATCATACCAAACAGCAAGGCAGGCATTGACTTTATCAATTTTTTTGATGATACCAATGTCGCCGTTAAAAACGCCTGTTCCCTCTTCGGCATCCTTGGTCCAGATAATATTATAATTATTTTTAACCTGCATCACCTTGTCGCCTTCTCTGAAAATCCGAGCGCCTGAGGTGATTTCATTTTTATTTTTATCTGCAGGATTGATTAAATTCTGCAGGATTTTATTAAGATTGACCGAGCCTGTTTCGCCCTTTCTTGACGGGCAAAGCACCTGAATATCATTAAGAGATGAAAATCCGTATGCCTTTGGCAGACGGCTGACACACAGGTCGGCAACGGTTTTAGCTGTTTCATAAGGTGAGCTTCGTTTCATAAAGAAAAAGTCATTGTCTTTATCGTGAAGCTCGGGCATCTGCCCTGATACAATTTTGTGGGCGTTTGTAACAATCCGACTTTCCATCGCCTGACGGAAAACCTCCTTAAGCGCCACAACAGGCATTACACCTGAATCAATTAAATCGTGCAAAACATTGCCTGCACCAACGGCGGGAAGCTGGTCAGAATCCCCTACCATAATCAATCGGCAGCCTAAAGGAAGGGCATCTAAAAGCGAAGCAAAAAGCGAAACATCAACCATAGAAAGCTCGTCCACAATAACTGCACCTGCGGAAATGGGGTTGCGTGCATTGCGGCTGAAAACAGGTCTGTCGTGCTTGTCCCATTCCACTTCAAGAAGGCGGTGGATTGTTTTAGCATCCTTGCCTGTGATTTCACTCATTCTTTTGGCGGCTCTGCCTGTAGGCGCGGCAAGGGCAACATCAACACCGTCAAGCTCAAAGAGCTTTAAAATGCCGTTTAGCGTGGTGGTTTTACCTGTACCCGGTCCGCCGGTGAGGATAAGCATCCCCTTATTAACAGCGGTCATAATTGCCTGACGCTGTTTTTCTTCATAGCAGATATTTTCCTGCTTTTCAATTTTCTGAATATCCTCGTCCACCGTAGGTCTGCCTGCCGGCGGAAACTGATTCATAATTGTAATTCTTTTTGCCGCGAGCTTTTCCGCGGCATATATATGAGGCAGAAATAAAAATTCCTTGCCGTTAATTGTTTCACTGATGAGCTTGCCGCTTTCAATAAGAGCGTCTACGGCAATGTCGATAGTGTCTTCATTAGTTTCAAGAAGGCCTGAGCTTGGGGCAAGAAGCCTTGCTCTGGGCACGCAGGTGTGGCCGTTATTGAGGTTATGGCGCACAACATGAACAATGCCTGCGGCAATTCTGAAATCGCTGTCAGGCGGCTGAGGCAAGGAGCAGGCAATGGCATCTGCACGCTCAAAGCCGATACCGATACCCTCACCGCAGAGAATATACGGATTGACCGTAATCAAATCAACGGCATTTGCGCCGTAGAGCCTGAAAGCCTCAAGACATTCATTGGGTGTCATTCCGAAGCGCTCAAGGCTAATCATAACCTGCCTAACAGCAAACTGCTCATTGAAAATTTTCGATATATCCTTGGCTTTATTAAGAGAAATGCCCTTAATTTCAGCAAGCCGTTCCGGCTCATTTTCAAGCACATCAAAGGCTGATTCACCGAAACGGTCAATAATTTTTTTTGCGGTTGCAGGGCCGATACCCTTGACGGCACCTGCACTTAAATAACGAAGCAAATCAGCAGAGGAAGAAGGCATACTTCGTTCACAAAGCTTAGCTTTGAACTGCCTGCCGAAGGTTGAGTGATAGCTCCATTCGCCTCTGAGTCTGAGACTTTCACCCTCTGTTACCTCAGGCAAAACACCCACAACGGTGAAATATTCTTCATCTGTGTAAAAATCAATAACGGTAAAACCGTTTTCTTCGTTGCGGTATGTAATTTCATCAACAACGCCGCTGATTTCTACAAGTTGTTCGTCCATTTACTGTTCCTTTCCGATAATTCTTTTAAGCAAATCATCGGGAGCGCAAAGCTCCATATTATCAAAATCATTCATAATGTTATGGCACAGAATTTTTTGCTTTTCGGTCATTCCGTTGTCAACAATAACAATTCTGTTTTTACGGCAATCCCCCATAAGCGCAAAGCGAAGATGAACGCTGTAAAGAAGCGAGCCTACATCGTCATCATCCATACCAGAAGAAATTACCACAACACAGTTGGCATCATTACCTATTTTAAAAACCTGCAAAATTATAAAGCACGAAGTGGCAACCACACCGATAAATATAAACGCGGCCGCTATTCCGTACCATAAACCTTCAAGCATATTATCACCTCGTTACATTATATGCAAAAGGTGATTAAATGTGTGGGCAGGTCTGTAAGCCGTGTTCTGTCATTTAAGGCAATTATCTGTCTTGGCTTTGCGTTGCCACAAAGCTCACGCCACCCGTTGAAACGCGCCGAGCAAGCGATAGTTTCGGTCGGTGTTGCTTCGGATAGGGTTTACAGGGTCTGCGCGGTTCCCCGCCGACCGGTGAGCTCTTACCTCGCCTTTCCACCCTTACCGCATAAAGCGGCGGTATATCTCTGTTGCACTGTCCCTAAGGTTACCCTCGGCGGCCGTTAGCCGTTATCCTGCTCTGTGAAGCACGGACTTTCCTCACACCTGAATAGGTGCGCAACTGCCCAACCTACCCACAATAGATATTTTAGTTTAAAACAGAAAAACTGTCAACCACCTTGACAAAAATATTGTTGACGAATATGAAATATATGATATAATTTAAGTGAATTTTTTGATGTGAGGAACGCGTATGAAAAAATACAAAATCGGTTACACTTGCGGCGTTTTTGATTTGATTCACGTGGGGCATCTCAACCTTTTTGAAAGATGTAAGCAATTTTGTGACACTTTGATTGTAGGTGTTTGTGACGATTCTTATGTTACAGATGTTAAGCACACGTCCCCTGTTATCAGCGAAGAAAACCGTTTGAGAATGGTTAAGGCTTTGAAGTGTGTTGACGATGCTTTTCTTGTCAATATTGAAGAAACTAACGACAAGCTGCTTGCTTGGGAAAAGTTTCATTTTGACGTTCTGTTTTCCGGTGACGACTGGAAAGGAAGCGAGAGATATACCTTAACAGAAAAGCAGTTCAACGAAATAGGGGTTTCGATTGAATACTTGCCATACACTCAAGGGGTTTCAACCTCAGGCATCAAAAAAGAAATTTCAAAAAATAAATAGCCACCAGTATCAGAGGTGTTGATATGAATGAACTTCAAAAGAAAGAATTAGAAATTCTTTTAGAAATTGACAGAGTCTGCAAAGAGAATAATATAAAATATTTTTTAAGTTCAGGAACAATGTTGGGGGCAGTCCGCCATAACGGATTTATTCCTTGGGACGACGATGTTGATATTATTATGCCAATTGAAGAATACTGGAAATTTTCTTCGGTTGCCCAATCAGCCTTGAGAAAAGATTTCTTTTTCCAATCCACTGACACAGATTTATGGTACAGAGCTTATTCAAAAGTTCGCTACAACAACACCACAATGATAGAAACAAGCTATAACAACATCGGTTTTCATCAGGGTGTGTGGGTTGACATTTTCCCCATAATAGGCATACCTGACAATCAAAGAGATATTGAAAAAATCAACAAGGCTATTATAATTTCAGACCTGTTGTTACAGGATGCTTTTTACAAAAATCAAACCAACGTTCCTTTGAAAATAAAAATCCTGTTTAAAATTCCGTTGTCTTTAAGAAGAAAAATCTGTAAAACAATTAGGAAGTTTGTTTTCAAACCTCTTAACCAATATAATCACTGTGATTACTATTGGGGTTTTCCTTTCAAAAAGCCTCGTTTTCTTCCAAAACATTTTGATGAAGCTATCCCTTACACTTACGAAGGGCATATACTACCAATCCCTAAGATGTATGATGAGATTCTCACGAATATTTACGGTGATTATATGACTCCCCCGCCTCCCGAACACCGAAACGGCGGTCATAGTATTGACATTCTCGACCTTGAGAATGATTATACGTCTTATATAAAAGATAATCTATAAAAAGTTTCGCAAGAGAGAAGTTTTTAACTTCTCTCGATTTGATTTCGGACGCCCGATGGGCGCCCCTACGATTCATCTCTTCTTATACATAAGCAGTTCCGGATTTGCTCCGTTTTCTCCGTATCTGCACACAAGCAGAAAATCCATAGAGGAAATAATACCAAAACAATAATCACTATCAAACTCACATTCAAGCTGATTGCCGAGATACATTGAATTGTCATCAAGGAATTTAACTGACTCTCCGCTTGGAAGTGTGTATTCAAGATTTACAAAGCTTCCCTCAAGTATATTTAAGTCTTCAACTTCCGGCATACCGGGAATATTCAGGGCATTGAATTCATCTATAAGAGTTTGCTTAAACTCAAGGAATTTCTCCATTGAGCCCACATTTATGTATTGAGCGATAAAGCAGTTTTTGGATTTTTGAGCACATCCGCCGCAATTCTCCTTCATAAAACAATTGTTACAGTCAGCACCGCAGATTGAATTTTTCATAATGCACCTCCATATATTTTTCATATATTTAATACATCATTTCAAAGAAAAATACAAGTCTTGATTTTATAACAAAAATGTGGTAATAGAGCTGAGAAATTATAAGGTCAATTCGTGAATTGACCCTACGGTGTTCCGTTGGCTTTGCATTTTTCGTGCGTCGAAATCGCCGCACCTTATAGCCCTGCCCTACAGCGTTTGTTTTTCACCTTTTCCGCCTTCGTTTTCCGGTACTAATCTATCCATTGGATAAACGCTGTTTTGTCTGAATTGTTATATCCTGCTTTTTTATAAAAATCAAGAGTTGATTCTTCTTTAGAGCCTGTGAGCAACATCATTTTGTAGCAATTCTCTTTTATGGCAATTTTCTTTGCATATTCAAGGCATTGAGTAGCATAACCCTTACCACGGTAATCTTTGTGAGTTACAACATTTTCAACAAACGCGTACGGTCTTACATTTCGTGTTAGGTTAGGAATTATTACACAAACGCAAGAAGAAACAATCTTGCCGTTTACATCTTTTACAATTATATGATGATTTTTATCTTCAATTATTGCTTTCCAAGTTTTCGCAAGATGTTCGTTGTTTTCAGGAATATCTTTTTCGTGCAAATGCAAATAAAGCTCTAAAAGCTCATTTAATTCATTTTCTTTGATTACTCTAACCATACATAATCACCAACGGTTTTCCACGTATTCGCAGAAGGTGAAAAGGTCTTTGATTTCGAGCTTTGTGCCGTCATCGAGGGTAACATAGCCGTGCCAGTTGCCGAAAATCTGGTGGCAATTCATTCTGCCGACTTTAAAATCAACATCTGAATGGTTATCAAGGGTCGGTGTCATTGTCATATTAAATCTGCCGTCTTCTGAAATAAATTTCCACTCTTCAAGGAATCTGCCTTTAGGGAATTTTTCAACATCAACTGCGCCGATTTTATGCACCTTGCCGTCGTAAAAAATGCAGGTTTCGGTGGCATTGCTTTCGTTGCCGATTGCCCAGGTGATTTCAAAGCCAAAAAGATGCTCCTTGCCGTTTTCGTCTTTTATATACTGATTGCCGCTGCCCCAGTACCACACCATTTTATGAACGGTGTTTACTCTGCCCCAGTCCATAGTGCAGAATGCAGCAGGCTTTGAAAATTCATATACATAATCGCCCCAAACAAACCTGCCCTCACAAGGCATACACATCTGCTTGGTGGTCATAAAATACTTGGTCGGGTCTTCATCAAAAGGAAAAACTGTGGTGATATTTTCAAGCCCCTGAGGGATATCCATCTGAACGGTTACTTCAACAGGTTTGCCCTTATATGAGCCTTTATACCAAAGAGTTCTTTCGGTTTCTTTGGTGTTAAAATCAAATTCGGTTTTGCCGACTTTGTCTTTATAACGGTTGGGAACATCACCCTTTGCAGGGGGAACATGCTTGTTGGCACCAAGGAAATAAGCGATAGAGTCCACCACTACCTCCCCTGTTTTGAGGTTAACAAGCTTTGCGCCCACATAACCGCCCACATTGATATTGGCAAAGCTGACAAGCACCTGAAATTCACCGTCACAGATATTATAAAAATCCCATTCCTTGCGGCTCATTATGCCTGTTTTAACATAATCACGGTTATATGTAAAAACATTTTTCCTTGCCCAACCTTTGGCAAGGAGGGTTCCGTCAGGTGCAAGAAGAGGTGTTTCTTCGGTATATTCAATCTGTTTAGATTTTTCTTTCCAATCCTTAAAAGGGACATAAGTGCGAGGGAGTTCTTTGCTCATAAAATTACCTCCAAAAAGAAAAGTGATACAAGCTGATTGTACCACTTATTTCTTTTATTGACAATAGTTTTGTCGCTTTTTCATTTTTTGCCAGCTTATAAAACCGTATAAATCGTTTATTAAGAACATAACAAAGCAGATAATAACCGAAAGATAGCTGATATTCTGAATGGTTGCCATTATCCACAGGACTATGAGCACAACATCATTTGCGGCATAAGTGAGGGCATAATACGGACTTCGCCTGAAGGTGAGATATGCCGCTGCAAAGCTGGTGGTTACGGAAATTGTGCTGGGGATAAGATTAGCGGTGTTAAAAAATCTGAGAATAAAATAAAATGCAACGGTAACAGCGGCTGTAAGCACCAGCATAAAGGCAACTTCTTTTTTGGTAATGCTGTTTACCTTAACCTCTGATTTGTTGCCTTTATAAGGATTGCGAAGCCATGAAACAAGTGAAAACACAGCCATAGGCAAGGTCATACCAAGGTAGGTTATCATTTCGCCGTAATATGAAAAAGAATAAGAAATTATGCCATAAAGAATGCTGAAAATTATCATCAGCACCTGACCGATTGGGTTGCCCTTGGCGCAGAAAATAAGGGATGTTACACCGATTAAGGACGCGGCGAGGGTCATATAGTTTGACCTGTCAAACACAAAGAATGAAACGGCTATCACAAACAAAGACGTAATCCACAAAGCCAAATCCTTTTTTGAAAATATCTTTAACATTTTTACCTCCAAAAAAAGCATCCGCTGTGTATCTTCTAAGACCTAATGATACACTAACGAATGCTTAACATTCACTACCCGGTGGCAGTAAGTATATTTAATTTATTCCTCCACAATAACAGGGGTTGTCTGCTCCCTGCCGCAAGGGAAGATTACAGGTGTTGCCAATGAATAAACATCGGTACACATTCCTTCAATAGAATACACCTCTTTTGCTCTTTCGTCAAGAGTTTCAACATCAGAAGCTTTTGTAATTATTGGAAGTGTAGCGGTTTCTTTGGCTTTTTTGAGAATTTCCTTGCCCTTTTCGGTCATTGCAAGAACCTTAACATAGGGGGGCAAGCCCTCACACTGCTCCTTAGTGAAGCCAAGGAAAGAAGCAAGAACAATTCTTCTGATTCTTGCGTGGGAATAACGCCTTGTTTTTGCAAGTGAAAACAGCTCTTCAAGGCTTTTTGCTTTCAAAGCGGCATCGTGAATTCTGTTTTCTATACCTTCACTCACATCGGGAGATTCAGCAATATCTTCAACCCTCAACTGGCGCATACAACAAAGAATACTGAACTCAAGCTTTGAATAAGGTGTGGGGCCTGTCTGAGCTTCAACCTCTTTTTTATAAATATCCACCATATTCTGAGGAACATATCTGTACCAGCTGTCACCCTCAAGCATCATATTGCGGATATCAGACGCACTTGCAAAATTTTCACTTCTGATAATACTGTCGTGGGCAACGCCCTTTCTTGCAACAGTTACCATTTCAGCTCTCGGCTCTAACTCGTTATTTGCAATGATATATTCGATGCCCAAGGTATTATTAGGCTCATTTAAAATTGAAAAAAAGTCATCTCCGTGATAAGTTCTAACGGCCTCGGCTCTTGCGCCTGCATAGCTCATACCGATTTCAAGATTCTTTTTCATTCGCTCAATTACAAACGGGTCGCTTATTGCCTCGGCAGTTTCCTCCAGCTTTTCGATGTCACCGCATTCACTGCCAAAGCTTATGGCATCAACACAGCCCAAGCCCTTGAGCACACCCACTGCACCCTGAGCAAAGCTCTGAGCTCTTGCAATGCTCCAAAGAGTGGGAATTTCAACCACAAGGTCAACACCGTTCTGAACTGCGGCTTTTGCCCTTGCCCACTTTGAAAGAATAGCCGTTTCACCGCGCTGAACAAAGTTACCGCTCATTACGGCAACGACTGCGTCAGCACCTGTTACTTCCTTTGTTTTTTCTATATGATATTTATGTCCGTTGTGAAAAGGGTTATATTCTGCAACAATTCCTGCGATTTTCATTTTTACCTCCAAAAAGTTCAAAAACCTATTGAAAAAATTTTTCTATACATATATAATATAACAGTTAGGGACAATATACAAGTCAAATTTGATTAAAATTTAGGAGGAATTGTAATGAAAATTCTCGTTATTAACGCAGGTAGCTCTTCTCTTAAATATCAGCTTATTGATATGGAGAATGAAACCGTACTTGCAAAAGGTAACTGCGAACAGATTGGTGACAAGAGCACTTTCACACACAAGGTTCCTGCAGATGAAAGCAAAAATGTTAAGAGCCTTCCCTGTGATATGCCTGACCACGCAACAGCTATTCAGGTTGTAATCAACGCCCTTACAAGCAAAGAAAACGGCGTTATCGCATCTATGGATGAAATTGACGCTGTCGGCCACCGTGTTGTTCACGGCGCTGAATACTTCAGCACTTCTGTTCTTGTTAACGAAGAGGTTGAAAAGGCTATTGAGGCTTGCTTTGAATGGGGTCCCCTTCACAACCCTGCAAACCTTACAGGCATCAAGGCTTGCCAGGCAATTATGAAGGATGTTCCTCAGGTTGCTGTTTTTGACACAGGCTTCCACCAGACAATGCCTGACTACGCTTATATGTACGCTCTCCCCTATGAATATTATGAAAATTACGGCATTCGCCGTTACGGCTTCCACGGCACATCACACCGCTTTGTCAGCGCAAAAGCAACTGAGCTTCTCGGCAACCCTGAGCACAGCAAGGTTGTTACCTGCCACCTCGGCAACGGCTCATCAATTTCAGCTATTGTTGACGGCAAGTGCTTTGACACCACAATGGGCGTTACTCCCCTTGAAGGCATTATGATGGGCACACGCTGCGGCTCAATTGACCCCGCTATTGTTCCCATTATTATGAAAAAAGAAGGCCTCAGCGCTGACGATATGGACAAGGTAATGAACAAGAAGTCAGGTATGCTCGGCGTTTGCGGCACAAGCGACAACAGAGAAATTGAAGCAAGAGCAAAAGACGGCGATGAAAGAGCTAAGCTCGTTGAATCAATGCTTTGCCACCAGCTCACAAAATACATCGGCGGTTACGCTGCTGCTATGGGCGGACTTGACGCTATTGTATTTACAGGCGGTATCGGCGAAAACAATCCTCAGTACAGAGACCGTGTTTGCGATAAGCTCGCATTTATGGGTGTTAAGATTAACTACGACCTCAACGACACTCTTAAGAGAGGCAAAGAGGGCGAAATTTCAACACCTGATTCAGCTGTTAAGGTTTATGTTGTTTGCACAGACGAAGAGCTTATGATTGCAAGAGATACAAAAGCAATCGTTGAGAGCCTTTAATTCTTAATTAAAAACAAAAGCAGAGAACGGAGCAATCCGTTCTCTTTTTTTCGACATTTTTATTGATTCGTCTGTTGACTAAAGCTGACTGCAATGCTAAAATGTAGCTATAGGTGGTGAAAAAATGAAAAAAGTAATATGCGTTATTTTAAGCGTTATTCTTGCAACTGCTTGCTTTTGCATAAACATTTCTGCTGAAGAAGCAACCACAAGAACTGAGGCTTTAATTAACCAAATTGAAGAAACAAAAACAATCAGCGTAAAGCTTGATGACAGCATTGCAGAAAACGACTTTGTTGAAGTTTCTGATTTGAATGTAATGTTCAAGGTTCAGAACGACGGCAGCATCCTTTCAGATATGAAGCTTGCCGCAACAGCAAAGGTTGCAGGTCTTAATGTGAGAGCAATTTTCGGTGAGGAAAACATCGTTTACATCCCCGGTCTTCGTTGCTATGTCAGCCTTAACGAATTTTTTGACATTCAGACCTCTGATGTTAAGCTTCTTGCAACAGGTGTTGACAAGCTCCTTGATTACCTCACAGGCGAATATTTTGACAGCCTCACTCTCACCTACGCAGGTGAAAGAAACATCAAAGGCTACGGCGATGTTTATGTTGAAAGATTCGGCACCAAAGCAGAATTTTATTATGACGGTGATGTTCTCCTCGGCTTTAAGGCAGTAAGCCTTGACACAAGCAGCTTCTATCTCACAGCCGACACCAAGGATTTCCTTCCCGAATATGTTAAGGGCATCACATCAGGCGTTGAAGGCGATATGTTTGAGCAGCCAACAGGCTTCTATATCAACATCACTCCTATCGTCAGATTTATCTACGATTTGGTTATGAGCTTTCAATAATTGAATAACAGATGAAAACAGCGAAGAGAAAAACTCTTCGCTGTTTTGTTATCTTCTGAGAAGATTCAATTTAGCTATAACACCGTTTGGCTGTTGCTCACCGTAAAGCATACCCTGATAGCAATGGCCGTATTCAAGGGGCTCAACGAGGTAATTTGAAAGGATGTTTCCGCACATATTAAATTTGGGAAATTCAGGGATATAGTTATATACAACATCCGGAATTATCTTTTCAAAGGCGGCAGGGGTTTCCTGCGTTTTTTCGGCAATTACGCTCACATCTCTCAAAACGCCTGCGGTGAGTGTGCGGTAATTGACTGCACCCTTTATCATATTGAACTCGCCTGTGCAAACCACGGGAACATAATATTTTGAAGCAACATTCATAAGCATCGGAATGCTCTGAGCTTTGACAAGAGGATTTTTGTCAAAGGCGGTGTTGAGCATCATAAAGCGTGTTCCGCATTCCTTGCGCTCAAAGGCTGCCCAGGAGCAAGAGGAATAAACGCTTGCGGCTTCAAATTTTGACAGCTCGCCCGGTGTGTCAGAATACCAGAAGCTTCCGCTTTCAAGAAGCGTGAGTTCAAAATGATTATAAAAAATCGGGTTATGAACATTGCCCTCAACATAGGAATATAATTCACCCAAATGAGCCTGAGCAAACACAGCCAGACCCTCCCCCGCCTGCTGAATACCGACGCAATCAGGCAGAGTATCCATAACGGTTTCTGCCATAATCTGAGCCTGCATCTGCCACTCAAGAGGATTTTCGGTAGAATCGGTTACTTTATAAGATAAAACTGAAATTTGTTGCATAGTTTTTCTCCTTAATTCTCGATGGGATAATTGTATCATATTTTTTCTGTTTATACAATAAAAAAATGGTATAATTTCACAAATAACTATTGTATTTGCATTTGTAAAATGTTAGAATTATAGAGGTTGTAAACCAATTTCCCTATTGGAGGTATTTAAAATGAGTTTTCCTGTTGCTGTTCAGTTATATTCAGTAAGAGATAATATGGCTGAAGATTTTGAAGGAACAATCAAAAAAGTTAAAGAAATGGGCTATGACGGCGTTGAATTTGCAGGCCTTTATGACAATGCACCTGAAAAGGTTAAGGCAATTTGCGAAGAAAACGGTCTTGTTCCGATTTCTGCCCACGTAAGCTATGATGAGCTTGCCGCCGACCCCGAAAAGGTTATCGGTGATTATGCAACAATCGGTGTTAAATACATAGCTATCCCCTATGCTGTTGAAGAGCGCCGCCCCGGTGCAGAGCTTTTTGATGAAACAGTTGAAGGTATCCGCAAGTTTGCAGGTATTGCTAAAAAATACGGCATCACAATGCTTTATCATAACCACGACTTTGAATTTAAAAAGGTTGACGGTGTTTACGGCCTTGACCTTCTTTATTCCACCCTTTCTGCTGACGAGCTTCAGACTGAGCTTGACACCTGCTGGGTAAATGTTGGCGGTGAAAACCCCGCAGATTATGTTGTTAAATATTCAGGCAGAGCTCCTGTAGTTCACCTTAAGGACTTTGTTATGAGCGGCAAGGATAAGCCCGCTAAAATGTACGCTCTTATCGGCATTGATGACGGCGCACAGAGCGACGAGGAGGAAGGCGAAGATTTTGCTTTCAGACCTGTTGGTTACGGTGTTCAGGATATGCCCGCTATTCTTGAAGCTTGCAAAAAGGCAGGCACAGGCTGGGTTGTTGTTGAGCAGGACAGCCCCTCAATGGGCAAGACTCCCCTTGAGAGCATCAAAATGAGCATTGATTACATTAAAACAATAAATAACTAATCGGAGGAATTTAAAATGTCAGACGCAGTTCTCAATCAGTTTACACAGACCGTTGAAGAAGAAAAGAAAGTTAGCGACAGAAAGTTTAAAATCGGTATTATCGGCACAGGCTGGATTGCCGAATCTCACATCGAGAGCTATCTTCAGATGGAAGATTGCGAAATCGTTGCAGCCGCAGACCTTATTGCCGGCAAGGCTGAGAAATTTTTGAATAAATACGGCGTTACAGGCGCTAACTGCTACCCGAGCCACAAAGAGTTGCTTGACAACGAAGAGCTTGACGCAGTAAGTGTTTGCACATATAACAAAACTCACGCTGAATGTACTATTTACGCTCTTAACAAGGGTGTTAACGTTCTTCTTGAAAAGCCAATGTGTGTTACAACAGAAGAAGCTGTTGAAATTATGAAAGCTGAAAAGGCAAGCGGCAAAGTGCTTTCTATCGGCTTCCAGCCACGCGGCGACGAAAATATGAAGATGATTAAGAAGATTGTTCAGTCAGGTGAGCTTGGCGACATCTATTACATTCAGACAGGCGGCGGCCGCAGACGCGGTATCCCCAACAGCACATTTATTGAAGAAAAAACTGCAGGTATCGGTGCTATGGGCGACATCGGCTGCTACTCACTTGATATGGTGCTCAACGCTATCGGCTATCCGAAGCCCCTTACAGTAAGCGGTTATACTTCAGCTTTCTTCGGCCCCAACCCAATGTATAACACCCCTGCTGATGCCGCAAGATTTAATGTTGAAGACTTTGCAGCAGCATTTGTTCGCCTTGAAGGCGGTATCATCCTCGACTTCCGTATTGCATGGGCTATGCATCCAGACACCCCCGGTGATACAATCATCTTCGGTACAAAGGGTGCTCTTCGCATTCCTTCAACAGAATGCTGGAACGGCTCAACAGGCGGCCCGATGACAATCTATCACGATGTTGCAGGCGAAAGAGTTGAGACTGTCATTCCCGAAATTGAAGCTCCGAAGAACGACAAGGGTCTTTTCTACAAGAAGGTTCGCTCATTCCTCGATGCTATTGCTGAGGGCGGCGAGGCTCCTGTTCCTTCAAAAGAGATTCTTTACAACCAGGCAATTATCGACCACATTGTTAAGTCATCAGCACTTGGCAAAGAAATCGAAGTTGTTATTCCAGAAATTTAATCAGAGCATAAAGAAAGCGGAGAGTTCAGACTCTCCGCTGTTTTTTTATATTTCCTCTTGCTGAGCTTCAAGGGCTTCAAGAGCTTTCATTTCCTCCAATTCAGCCTGATTAGGCTTGGGTGGAGGGAATTTCTTTTTCATCTTTTTGCAGTAAGCAAGTGTTCCCAAAAGGCAGATTCCCTGAATAAGAATCCAACGGATGTAATCTGCGTAGTTTACAAACTCCGTTCCTCCAAGTCCTATAATTACAACATTATAGGTGAAGAAATTGAACAGGAAGGTTGTAAGCACGCAAGGCCAGATTGTTCCGCAGACAAGGCGAAGATAGCCCTGACGGAAAGCAAACAGAAACTGTGCCACAAAGAAAAGTAAAAACAAAACAACTGTTTTACCCTTATCTTCACTGTAAAGAAGTGACCTTACAGGGCCAACGAAGAAAAACATTGTATAAAACACAGCCTGAATTGCATTGCACGCATAAAAACCTGTTTTCTTTCTCAACACGCCAAAGGTGAAGCCTCTGAAATAAATCTCAAGGAACAGCGCTCTGAATGCGCAAATCAGCGCACCCATTATAGTCCAGGAAACGAGGATTGTGTTATCTGACTTTGAAAGCACCAAATCAACATGGCGATTGAAGCAAATGAGGTCAAAATATGACTCCTCTGCCCCGCCAAGGGTGCATATAAGGTATTCAGGAACAATGATTATTGCCAAAGAGCCTACCCAGATAAGAGCAGGGAAAATAACCTCCCAGAAAGAGTGGTTAATGACACCCTGAATACCAAAATCACTGAGTGACCAGCAATGCTTGCGGTTAAACAGCAAAACAAGCAGTATTCCTGCCGCATAAGAAATAAAAGAAAGAGTCGGACGACCGATGTCACTTAAAAAGTATTCATATACTCTGACAAACATCAGACCTACGAATATGCTGACCATATTTCGTAATTCCGTGCGTTGTTGCTCTTCCATACATACTCCTTTCTTTACAATACGGCAGCCCTGAGTTAACAAGGCTGCCGCTTGCAATTAGAAATTAAAGGTTAAACCAAGCTTCAACACCGCTTGAAGCATCGAATCCGAAGAAGTCGTCCCCTGTACCGGTGAATTCATGTTCGAGGTCGCCTTCACTGTCTGCAGTGCCGCTTATGATATCTTCATCAGCAAGAAAGGATTCAGTATAGAATTTTTTGAACTTTATTTCAGGTTTAATGTATTCCATATTATCCTCCTTTATTTGATATTAGATTTTGCGTTTGCATACTCAACAACATCACTGTAAACAGTTTTGATATTACCGTCGGCATCAACATATTTTACATAAGCGCGAGCATAAAGCTTTTCGCAACCTGCGTAATCAGGTGCATCATTGTAATGAAGGCCGCCGATTGAAAGAGTGTAAACACCTGAACGGTTTGTGCTACTCGCAGTACTTGCATATACATTGGCTTTGCCAAGTTCAAATGTACCATCGCCGTTTACAACATCTTCCTTATCGGTAAACATAATACCGTGCTGAAGAAGCGTGTAAGATGAATCTACACTTCTTTCTGCATAGAATGAAATCCAATTGTGCTGAGCATTATATTCAGCCTTTGTAATACGGATTGCAACTTTGTCTGAATTTAGCTCATCACCATAAACTGCAACAATGCTTGTTTTTGCATGAGCCTTGAAGCTGAATGAACGGTAGTAGCTTACAATCTCTTCTGTTGCATTACCATTTTCGTCTGCAACTGCCCAATAAAGGAACGACTTTCCGTCAGATGAAGTTGCATCAGCAGAAACTTTAACTGTTGCATACTGAGTATACTGAGTAGTCACGCCATTAACAGTAATATCGTAAACATCAGGACCAACCTTGTAAGTTGAATATACATGGAAATCATCTGTGCTGTTGATAACATCTGCAGAAGTAATATCAACTGACCAACCTGCAAACTCATATCCAATTACTATCTGCGGGTCAATTCCTGTAACCTTTTCTCCAACCTCAACTTCCTGTGTTTCAAGAAGCTGATTATTGAAACCATAGAAGTAGAACTTATGTGTTCCCGATGTGTTTTCAACCCACTGAGCTGTGTAGCTTCTTGCACCTGTTGAGCCTTTTTGGATGGTAACTGTAGGTTGAACATTACCATTTTCATCAGCCCAACCTGTGAAAGTATAGCCTGATTTAACAGGGATTGGTAATGAGAATGTTGCTGTATCTACTGTAAAGTATTCAGGAACATCCTGTGTGAATGTACCGCCGTCAAGATTGATTGTAAGATAATACTTCTCAATTCTCCAGTTTGCGGTGTAAATTCTGTTACCTGTTGAACCTATCGGAATCTCAACATCAACGGTTGTGTTAGAAAGACCTGTTCCTGTCCAACCTGTGAAGATGTAACCCGTTCTGGTTGGGTTGTTAAGCTTAAAGCTTTCTGTTTCTGCAGTGTACTCTTTTGGGTTTTCAACAGCAAGAGTTCCGCCGTTGAGATAGTAGGTAATTGTAAACTTCTCAGAAGTCCAGTTTGCTACAAGCTTTAAGCTACCCATATTGCCGTGAGGAATTGCTACTGTTGAAACCTTTCCGTCAACTGTGAGAGCTACCGAAGCAAGCTCAGCTTCTGTTGCCTCACCTGCTACAACAACTGAGCAAAGGCAATCAACATCAGCAGTGTAAGAGCCTGAGTTTGCAAGAGCAACAAACTTTCCGTCTGTGCCGAATATTGCAAGCTTAATTGAGCTATCATAGGTGTATGTTGTACCTGCCCTAAGTGAAACAGGCATTGAGTAGTGACCTGCACCGTCAACAACATTACCGTTTGCATCAATTGTGCCATCATACCAGATGAAATCTACAATGCTCAATGTCCAACCGTCAAACGAGAAGCCTGCACGTCCTGGATTAAGGATTGAAAGGTCAGCAGTTTCAACTGTGTAACCTGTTGGGTTAATACCTGATACACGGCCACCTGCAAGGTCATAATCAATTGTGTAATCAACCGGTGTGAAGTTTGCAGTGTAAGTTCTGTTACCTGTTGAACCAACAGGGATAACAACATCCTTCTGCATACCGAGGATACCTGTGCCTGACCAGCCGTTGAAGATGTAACCAATCTTTGTTGGGTTAGGAATGGTGATTGACTTAGTTACATCGTACTCATAAGCAGGCGCTGTAAAGGTTGCTCCGTCAACACCAAGGAACTTAAGAGCATAGGTGTTAATTGAGTAATTTGCTGTGAATTCCTTATCACCTGTTGAGCCCTTTGTGACTGAAACAGTCATCTGAGCTGTGTCACCATTACTACCAGTCCAACCTGTGAAGGTATAACCTGCCAAAGTCGGGTTGTTGATAGTGAATGTAGGTGTTGTGAATGTATAGGTTGTGGGGTTAGCAAATTCAACTGAGCCTTCACCGTAATTATAAGTAATTTTATAAACGGTTTCTTCCCAAATTGCTGTGTAAGCTCTGTTACCTGTTGAACCCTTAGCGATTGTAACTGTTGGCTGTGTACCGTCAAGTTCTGTACCTTGCCAACCCTTGAAGGTATAACCTGTTCTTACAGGATTATTGAGGGTGATGTTATCAGATTCAACGGTATAATTAATCGGATTCTGTTCACCAACAACTTCACCGCCGCCTAAAACATAGCTGATTTTGTAGGTTATTGCTTTCCAGTTAGCAACAAAGCTCAATGCACCGCCGTTTGTTGTATTAATAACAACACCAATTTGGGGGTCAGTGCCATTGCTTCCTGTCCAGCCTGTGAAGCGGTAACCGCTCTTGGTCGGATTGTTAAGAATGATTTCGCCTGAGCCTGTTACATAGCTTGTTGGGTTTTCATCAGCAAGAACACCGCCGTTAAGGTTATAGGTAATAACATTCTCACCTTCAGCCCAATGAGCTGTGTAGCTTCTGTCACCTGTAGAGTTCTTGTAGATTGTGAGTTCCTTAACAGTACCGCTGATGCCTGTACCTGACCAACCAGCAAAGGTGTAACCTTCCTTAACGGGTTGGGGAATTGTGAAACTATCTGTTGCGTAAGTGTATCCTTCTACAGGTGTGTAATTTTCGGGCCAGCTACCTTCACCTAAATCATAAGTGATTGTGTAGTTACCCTCTTCCCAGACAGCCTTGAAGTATTTATTATCGGTTGAGTTGGTGGGAATTGTTACGGTGAGCTGTGGTTCTTCTCCTTCTTCTTCCGAAGTTACCCAACCCTTAAAGTCATATCCCGGTCTTACAGGGTTATTAAGAGTAATTGGAGATGAAAGATAGTTATAGGTGTCAGGATTTTTAATTGGAACATAAGCGCCATTATTTTCACTACCAAGATTATAAGTGATAGTATATTCCGTAAGCTTCCAGTTTGCTGTATAAGTTCTGTTACCTGTTGAGCCTGTCGGAATTGTAACAACTTTAGCAAGACCTGTTCCTGTAATACCTGTACCTGACCATGCCTCAAATGTGTAACCTGTTCTTGTTGGCTCATTAAGAGTGAAGGTAGGTGTATTGTAGTTGTAGCTTGTTCGATTAAGGTTGTCTTCCTCTTTTGCACCGTTAAGATTATAGTTAATTGTATATTCTTGAAGTGTCCAGTGTGCCGTATAGTTTCTGTTACCTATTGAGCCCTTGTATACGGTAACTGTCTGAGTAGGACCATCTTCATCCTTAATATCAGTACCCGACCATCCATCAAAAATGTAGCCTGCTTTCACGGGGTTATTAAGAGTGAAAGTTGCACTTTCAATTGTATACGTTCCGGGGTTAGCAATACCAACTTTACCTCCATCTAAGTAATAGTTAATATTGTAAGTAATCGGAGACCAAGTTGCAGTATAGTTTCTATTACCTGTTGAGCCCTTAGCTATTGTAACAAGTACAGTCGGCTCCTCAAGACCGGTTCCTGTCCAGCCAGAGAATTTATATCCTGTTCTTGTTGGAGTTGCCAAAGTGAAAGACTCAGTATCAACAGTATACATCGGAGGGTTGGTTTCTTGTGTTCCGCCAGCAAGGTTGTAGCTAATCGTGTATTTAGATACACTCCATTTGGCTGTATAAACTCTGTCATCTGTTGAGCCCTTATGAATTGTTACGTTTAAAGTCTCACTTTCAAGTCCAGTTCCTTCCCAACCACTGAAAGTAGCACCAACCTTTGTAGGATGAGCAAGAGTAAATGTTTCGGTTTCGTAGGTGTAGGTATTGGGGTTTACTGTTGCATTAACACCACCACCTAAAACATAGGTAATATTGTATGTTTCTGGAGTCCATGTTGCAGTGTAAATTCTATCACCTGTTGAACCTTCAACAATTTCAACCACATCCGAAGCACCATTGATTCCGGTACCGGTCCAACCATTAAACGAATATCCGGTTCTGGTTGGATTAATAAGTCTAAAGGTTTCTGTGTCAAAAGCGTAGCTTTCGGGATTATTGCCGACAACACTACCGCCACCAAGATCATACTTGATGCTGTACAAAGACTTTGTCCACAACGCTTTATACTCACGGTTTCCGGTTGAGCCTTGTTTAATAATAACATTCGAATTTGTGTTGTTATTAAATTCCCAACCTAAGAAGTTGTAGCCTGTTCTCACAGGATTTTCTAAAGGAATATCATTTGTATTAACAGTATAAGTTGAAGGATTGGGATTATAATCAACTATATAACCTTCATCATTCGGACCAAGGATTTTACCTTCTTCATCATACTGGTTGAAATATCCACCAGCTAAATCATAGGTAAGATTATAGGTTTCAATATCCCAATGTGCAGTCAGCTTGAAGTTACCTGTGCTTCCTTGCGGAACAGAAACTTTCATCTGCATATTATCGCCGCGCAATGAGTTTTCATCACTATTATCAACTGCTAAAATTGAAATAGTGTCGCGATATGCAGGCTGAACAAAATCACCTGTTACAACGAAATAAACAAAATACTTATCACCATTTAAATCGTCTGTAGGAATTTCAAATATTTGCTGCTGTCCAACATTAATGCTCTTTTTAAACACTCTGTTTTCGTCAAACAAGAAAGCAGTGATATCGCTCAAAGTACCGCTTGCATTCATTGTGTATGTATAACCTGAGCGAACAAGAATCGGGCTTGACAAATAGTAATTTGGAACAGCTACAAGGTATCCACTATCATCAAGTTTTCCCTGTTTCCAGGTAAAGTTCTGGAAGTGCTGAGTCCAACCTGCGAATGTATAGCCTAATCTTGAAGGTGATTCTATGACTTTATCTGTTGTTTCAAAGTTATAGGTTGTTATACAAGAGCCGGTCGGTGTTCCTCCGTCAAAATCATAAGAAATTGTGTATGTTGCCACATTCCAGTTTGCCGTATAAGAACGCTCACCAATTGAACCACTTTCGATGGTAACCGACTTAGTCTTAACACCGAGGTCAGTACCTGACCAACCGGCAAAGACATAACCTTCCTTGATTGGATTTGTAAGAGTAAATGACTCTGTTTCAAAAGTATACTCTGACTTATTGTTGGTTACCTCTGTTTCATAGTGTCCGCCTTTGAGATCATAAGTAATGGTAAATTTATTGGCTGACCACCTGGCAGTAAAGAATATTGTACCTGTATCGGTGCTTTCAATGGTACCTATTTTCTGGTTAACTGTTTTCTTATCCGATGCTGTGTACTTATCCCAACTTACAAATGTATAGCCGGTCTTTTTGGGTTCTTTAAGCGTAATAGTATTAGTACCTGACTCATATTTACTCGGGTTACCGTAATTGTTTGTGCTCGGGTCTGCACCGTTGAGTTCGTAGTATACTTCATTTTCATCAGACACCCAAACAGCACTCAAAGATATATTACCATAAGTACCCTTTTCAATAGTGTAGTCGGTTTTAACACCGTCGAAAGAATCGCTCTCCCAACCATAGAAAGTATAACCGGTTCTGGTAGGATTGCTGATTTTTACACTATTTTCAATAGTATATGTAACAGGAGCATTCTCGCCCAGAACACCGTCAACACCACAATCATAAGAAATAGAGTATTCTTGGAGCTCCCATTTTGCTTTAAAGGTCAGATTATCAGCATAACCCTCTCTGCCCGCTTCAATGTAGATAGTCTGACAATCTACAAAATCGCCACCGGTCCAGCCTTTAAACTCATAACCTGCACGTGACGCGGGTTTGATAGTGATATCGTCCGCATAAGTGAAGCTGGTTGGATTGGGGTTGTATACCTCCTTACTAGCTGACGACTCGTCAATATCAAGATCATAGGTAATTGTATAGTCAATAACTTTCCAATGAGCAGTGTATTCTCTGTTGCCATACTCTCCCGTCGGTATAGTTACCTTCATCGCATATCCGGTTACATCAATATCTGTTCCCGACCAACCAATAAACTCATAACCTGTTCTTTTTGGATTAATAAGGGCTATAGAGTCTGATTTAATGTTATATGATGTAGGATTGACACCTTCAACATAACCGTTCACAAGGTTATATGTGATTGAATAATCGATTGGTGTCCATTTAGCATATAGCGTATGATTAGTTGCTATTTTAACTATTGTTTCAGTTGTTACCAACGCATTATCTTGGAAATTCTTATTGGTATACCACTGGTGAGAATAACCCGTTCTCTGAGGAACTGCAAGTGTACCATAAGGCATATCATAATGAACCTTGTCAGATGTGGGGCTTACTGTTGCGCCTTCGTTGCCTTCCGGATTAGGCTCATAAGTAATCTGATATTCAGCGTTTGACCACTGAGCTACCAATGTACCATTTGCAGCCCAGTCCCAAGTAAACTGGCTACCTGCAGTGTAGGTGTCACCGCCATTTACTTTCCAGCCAAGGAAGTTGTAACCTGTTTTTACAGGAACACCTGTGGGCAACTGATAAACTTCATCATAGGTTACATCCTTTTCATCATCTGTAGGTTCGTCACCGTCCTGCCATGCACCGCCCGCCAAATCAAAGCTAACGGTGTATCCAAGAGGAACCCATTTTGCTATAAGCTGTCCGTGCTGTAAATAGTTATAAGTAATTACTTCACCGGAAGAATATACCGATTGAGTTGGATCAACATCAAGATACCAACCATCAAATGTATAACCGGTTCTTGTTGGTGAGTTGGTTGCAATTGTAAATTCTTGGCCATAGTTCGCTTTCAAGCCGGAGGTGCTAATTGGAGTGAAGTTCTCAGTACCGGTATAATAAGAAATATTATATGACTCCGGAGTGTAATAGAAAATCCACTCATAATTCTCTGCTGCTGCAGTAACTGATTCATATTCAGCGGTACCTGTATAATTCAAATTTTCATTTTTGGTAACAAGCGTACCGTCAACTTTACGATCATATATTCTAGCATAATCATAACCATCAAAATCAGTTTTATTAGCAACTAAAACATCACTCATAGTATACTGATATGGCTGTTCTGATAAAATTTCACCGGTTTTATCACCATAAACCCAGTAATGCTTAACCTGTGCAGTACCGGTTCCAAGCTGAACACCCTTATCAGCATTACCTAAGTTCTTTTCAGCAGTTAAAATATCATCAGGTGTTGCAGCCGGATTACCCAAAACCTTAGCTGCTTCAGTAACATTTTTGATGTAAGATTCATATTCTGCATCTGATGTAAACCAATCTCGCTGGTAAGCGTTGCTCACAGCGGTGTTGTAAAGTGTACGAAGTGAATCTTTATTTACATTAACCACTGTAATGAACACTTCTGCAACAGTTCTTGGTGCAACAATATATTTAGGCAAACCAATTTCTTTTGCACCTCTGGCTTCACCATGAAGTACATATCGAGTTTCATCCGCCATGGACATGCTATAATCAAGAGCTACACCGGCGCTGTTGTCATACGAAGCAGCGCGATATCCATTATATTCATCAAGTCTTTCATTAGACATTGAAGCTAAAACAGTTCCTGTGTCGCCAAAATAACAAGAGAAATATGGATATTTACCACTATCACTTGGATTTTCATCAGCATCATCAGCGACATTAATATCAAAACCTATTCTAAAAAGCGGAACCTCTTTGAAATTGTTAATACGGCTTCTATCAGCATAGATATAACCCAAATCCGGTGAAGACGCGGTAACAGTTTCTGAACTACCTTCCCATTTACCTTCCGCCCAATAATATCCACTACCGCCGGATACTCGTGGGTCACTGTCGGATATAACAGTTTCTTTATAGTATGGTGAATATTCATAGCCTACTGTCTGAGAGCTTTCAATTTTGTGCAAACCATAAGCAAAAACAGAAGAAGTTACAACTATAGGCGAGTTCAAATTAGAGTCTACTGTATTTCTCGCACCTGCAGAAAGGGTAGAGGTAACACCGTTTGGAGACGGATAAACATAAGAATATGTATATGCAGTATACTCTTTGTTGTCATATGTGTAAGTTGCCTTCCATTCAATGAGAACATAGCTTCCTACTGGAATTGAAGTCGAAAGATATCCTGAAGTTATCTGAGTTGCTAAAATACTATTTGCGGCCTCGTCCTTACGGAGTGTGTAATAAACTTCAGCATCACCTTCTTTATATGAGCCGGTGATTTTAATATTAGAGGCATTGTTACAATTAAAATAAACATTACCCTCTGTTTTATTTGGAGAAGTACTTAAAGTACCATAAGGTTCATTTAATCTGTCAACATAATACTTAAATGTCTTATTGTCAGACGGATCAAGATAAATTGTTTCGGGAGCATAGAAGAAAATTTCTCTCGCATTTTCATCCTTATCGAGCGTAACAGTAATTATCTTCTCGGTTCCTGCATCATATTCTGCTTTAGTAACCTGGAACTCCACATTTTCTTTAGTTAAATATCCCTTGCGAGAAGCGGTATATTTGTAATTACCGGGTTCAAGAACATAGACATTATCAGTATATTTTGTAGTAATTTCTTTGCCTGTTGAATCATAAACAGCAAGAGTAGTATCGGTTGAAGGAAGAATAAATTGAACAAAAGACTGAACTCTGTCTTCTTTTTCAAGAAGGATAGGCTGAAGGTATGTAATACCGCCCTTACCGGTCATATAGATTCGAACATAGCTGTTAATCTTATCTTCATAAGCGTTAAGGTCGAAAACAATCTCCGTATATTCAGAACTTTCAGAAATATTCTTGGTGTCAATAATGTTACCGTCAGCAACAAGACGAACTCGAGATGCATTATTTACTCTGAGTGTAATCTGGTCTGATTCCGCATCATCAATATTAAAATAATTTATAGACGGATAATCACCTGTTGCATTGAAACCGTCACCAAGTTCGTAGGAGTTTTTGGAGTTTACAGAGCTACAATAGAATTCACCGTTAGTCATACTTCTGATAATGTCACCTGTATAACCATACCAAGGTGTTGCGTTATCAGCAGTAACCCAACCTTGTTTAGTAGTAAATTTTTCATCTTCCTCTGACCAGGCTGTACCGTCATTAACAAGGAAGAACTGAGCATTCTTATCTATGTCAGATTCTTCATGAGAGTCATCTTCGCAGAAGCCGTACATATTGATACCAAGAGGTGCAAGAAGCTTAAGACTTGCATCATAAACATAAAAACGGTCATTTCGTGTACGGTTATCTGAGGTGTTAACAAGCTCCATACCGATAACACCTTTTTTAACAATCTGACCTGTTACATTTTCATGCAACCATTTTGAGTCATTCTCATAACCTTCTCTATTGGGACAGCATTCTGTAAAAATATCAACATATTGCTGAACCCAAGCAGCGTCATAAACACTTGGGTCGCTGTTACCGTCAGTCCACTCACCTACGTGATTAATACGTGAAACAGCACCATTTTTCCAAGAAGTATAAACTGTATCATAAGGCCAGGACTCAGTTCTGGTTGCACCATGGAACTGTGAAACATTATAAATATTGACATGACACTTGTTACCTGACACAGCATTAGCCTCGTTACCAAGCGGCAGGTTAAACATACCTCTGCCTTCGTCAACAAGAGACTGAGGTCTGTCATAGCGCGACACACCGGCAATAATATCATAATAGTCACTTGTGGTGATTTCATCGATATTACCGTGAACGAAAGACTGATAACCGTAAAGGGTACATCTTGACTGGTCTTCGGTCCAACCGCACTTTGCGCCGTTGGCACCATCAGCACCTGTAACAACACCGTTGGTTTCAATATCGGGTCCGTTAACAGTACCGTGGTCGGTAAGACAAAGCACTTCATAGCCTTTCATATAATGGTACCAGATGGTATCATTAAGTTCAAT
Organism: Clostridia bacterium; assembly: GCA_017465465.1. Taxonomy (GTDB): domain Bacteria; phylum Bacillota; class Clostridia; order Oscillospirales; family Acutalibacteraceae; genus CAG-488. The sequence continues at coordinate 39,141 of JAFTWE010000026.1, forward strand.
GTCAGCGTCGCTTCGTACAGTATGCGCATGAGTCGAAGACTTAAACGCATGAAGTTCCTCATTAATTGAACCATCTTCTTTAACCCACTTGATGTTCTCATAAGGGTTATCTACAACGCTAAAGTCATAATTGCCGAGAACGTCGGTAGGCTCTGCATAAGCAGTCATACCAACGACACCGACACTTATGAGCATGATAACCGCTACAAGCATCGAAAGGATTTTTACGAATGTTTTCATTAAAAATCATTCCTCCTATACCTATAAAACTCCAATTATAGTTGTAACAATTATATACCCTTATGCTCAAAAATGCAATAGATAATACACAATTTTTTAACAAAATTTGAACAAAAAAATCCCCACTAAAAAGTGAGGATTTAATTAATCAAATATATTACTTTCTCATTTCTGCGAGGTCGCGGTAGTTGATGAGCTTGATGCCGAGTGAGTCAATATGCTGCTTTGTTTTGGGGTCTGAGAAAAGCTTATATTCCCATACTCTTCTTTCCCATGCACCTGCAATGCCCTTAAGCTCGTCGCTTTCATAAGCGGGGTGAATGTATGTTTCGGTTACACCGGGCTCAAAGGTGCGGTAAAGCTCATAGATATATTCACGGTAGTTTTCATAGCTTTCTCTCTGGGGGCCTGCCCAGTCACCTGGAAGAAGGAAATCAGGCATTGCTACGCCGAGAGCCTGTCCCATCTGAGCAAATCCGCCGATAAACTGCTGAACCATTTCTTTGTCGATATGGATAGCAAGCATATCATTATCAAACTGAGCGTCTGTAAACTGCATCGGGAAGCGGAAAGGAAGGCCGTATTTTGCGGCGGTTTCAATAGCAAGCTTTGCCATTTCTACCCTGCCTGTTTCAATGCCGTAAAGAGAGCCCATGTGGTTATCAAGGTGAGAGGGGTTAAGACCGAGGTTTTTAAGATGCTCAACCTGAGCGGTTATTTCTGCGGCTGTTTCTTCAAGGTCGGCTGCTTTTTCGAACTCGTCACTTTCGTGGTGCATAAAGCCTTCACTGTCAAGAAGGCTCTTGCCGCCTGTGAGAGGACGCCAACGGTATTCGCCCCATTCACTTGTTGTGGTGAGATGAACACCTACTGCAAACTGAGGGTTAGCTTTTGCAAAATTTACTGCTTCATAAGCCCATGCACAGGGAGCCATAATTGTTGCTGATGTAATTCCGCCTGATTTAAACAAATCTGCAACAGCCTGATTGGCTGAATGACACATACCGAAATCATCAGCGTTTATAATTAAATATTTATCCATAGAAAAAACTCCTTTTTTCAATATCAATATAATTATATTTTATAAAACCTTGGCGGTCAATAGACAATGCGATTTTTATGTTTTAGAAAATTTTGAGAAAAAACTGTTAACTTTAACAAAATATTCCTCAACCATTTCTTCACTGCAGCCCTTAAGCTGATGCTCAAGACCATTGAAGGTCACAAGGTCACAGGGAACATCTTTATCTTTAAGGGCAGAATACATACTTTCAGCTATCATATAGCCAACCATATAGTCCTCTGTTCCGTGGAGAAGAAGTGTAGGCGGAGCATCGGGGGTTAAATGATATATCGGCGAAAGAGCTTTCATTTCTTCAATATGCTCTGACCAGTTGTTGCGGGTAATTTTTTTGCCCACGATGTTTGAAAGCCCTCTGCAAATAAACGCCTGAGCTGGGCCGCCGAGAGGAGTTGACAAATCGGCAGGCGCTGACTCCCCGATTAAAAAAGTAATCGGAAGAGGTGAAGAATCTTTCTCCTGATATGCATAGCTCATAACGATATGAGCCCCTGCAGAAAAGCCGCGAAGAATACACTTTTTAAAATTGCAACCGAATTGCTTTGCATAGTCGGTGATAAAGCTCATCGCAAGCTCAACATCCTCCATCATTTCGGGCAGAAGTGCGGGAGTCATACGGTAATTCATATTAACCGTGGGAACATTGAGCCTTTTGGCAAATTCCTCAGTTTCACGGGAATATTCTGATTTATCGCCCATTGACCAGCTGCCGCCGTGAAGTGAGATTAGCACAATATCGTAATTTTCATCACTTTCAGGTAGGTAGAAGTCGAGGATTTGTGCTTTATCTTCTGAATAGCTTATGTCTTCAAAAAGTTTCATTTCTTAAGTCCTTTAATATATTATTTATATTGTCAGCCGAATACTCGACCTCTTTTGAAAAAAGGTGAGCAATATCGGCAATATTTTCTTCGTTTGAATAAGCGTTAATAACCACACACGCCAGCACGCAAAGGCGAGCCTTTGAAAGAGTTTCACCGTCAAAAACACTTCTTAAAAAGTAGCGGTAAATATAATACCATGCAATATTTGACATTTCTTTAATATTCTGTGAAAAATCCTTTTCTTTCGGTGCAGATGAAAGCAGCTTTTTCCAGCGTGGTGTGAGAATATCAAGCTTTGAGAGCATTTTAACGCACTGCTCAACGCTCGGTAAAGTCGCGTTATTCTCCCCTGCTAAAGAAAGGATTTTCAGCAGTCGGTTTTCAAAAGACAAGCCGCCGTCGTCAATAACAGCAAAGAGCTTTTTTCTGAGTGCAAGCAGATTAAAATAATCTTCAGGGTCAATGTCATTGGGTAACGGCATTTCATCGGTAAATTCAAAAATCAGCTCCCTGTCCCCTGAATAATTTACGATCATTCTTGCGGCTTCCGGGCAAGCAAGACCCAAGCCTGTTTCACAGGTGCCGCCGTAATCCTCAACAAAGCGAGGGAACATTGTGCAGGTGTGGCACAGGGCATTTTCACCCAATGCAGAATAAATATCACAAAGATTGCGGCCGTTGAGAAAAGGGCATCTGCCGTTATTGAGAGAGAAAATAATGTCGCCGTCTGAATCGGTTTTCATTTCACGGCGAAGCTTATCACCGATTTCACCGGAAACAGTTTTGTAAAATGAGGCTGAAACAGGGTCAACCACAATCTCCCACCCTGCACAACAGGTATCTTCACATCGGGAAGCAATACACTTAAAATCTTTATAATACTTGGGATAAACGAGTTTCATAACTATCACCAAAAGGGAATTATACTATTTCTCATTATCAAAGTCAAACTACGGTTTAATTATTCTCTTCAAATCTTCTTTAGTTTTCTTGTTTGAAATCAGATGCTTTTTATAAACAACAAAAATAAGCAATTCAACAAGCAATATTATACCCGGTACAATCCATATACCCTTTACAGCCATTATTACTGCAAATAAAATCAGCAAAAGCTGAGGAATAAAAAGCGGAGAAATTAAATCCAGATAGTATTCTTTAATTCTCGTTTCAAGCTCGGTTTCAGTTATTTCAAGCTCGCCGTCAATAGTCTTTTCATTAAAAATCATTGAGCAAGAAACAAAATCCAAATAGGGATTACCTAATATAACAGTGTTGCTCTGAGTTAAATCATGAAGTTCGAATTTTGTGGAAAGCCTCATACTTTTTCGCATTGACAAAGCCTCACCTGCCAAATCAAGCAAACCAAACACAGACCCTACGGCAAAATTACCCACATTATGCCAAAAGCTCCTTTTAGGCTCAGATACCGTAACGGTATCAATGGAATCAGCTAATTCAACCTTTATTTCCTGCTTTGAGTCAAGCAACACTTCTTCACCATTTATCGTTACTGCCAAACTTAACTTACTGCGGTTGATAATTGTAATTTCCACCACTATCCCCCATTTCGCACTAAAGCGGTGCCGTTCCCGACACCGCTTAAATTATATATGTATTAGTCTTCTTCGTCAACCTTTGCGTCTGCAATAACCTTTTCTGCAACATTCATAGGTGCATCTTCATATCTTGCAAATTCAAGGAAGAAGTAGCCTCTGCCTGCTGTTACAGAACGAAGAACAGTTGCGAAATCGCCCATTTCTGCCATTGGAACTTCTGCTACAAGCTCCTGCATCTTGCGCTCTTCTGCAGGGCCCATACCAAGAACACGGCCGCGGCGCTTTGTAACATCACCCATAATGTCACCAAGGTTATCTTCGGGCATATAAGCCTTAAGAGTTCCTACGGGTTCAAGGATAACGGGGCTTGCCTGAGGAATACCGTTTTTGAATGCCAATGAAGCGGCTGTTTTAAATGCCATTTCAGAGGAGTCAACAGGATGGTAAGAACCGTCATAAAGAACAGCCTTCAAGCCAACCATCGGATAGCCTGCCATAACACCCTTCTTCATACAATCACGAAGACCTTTTTCAACTGCGGGGAAGAAGTTCTTCGGAACTGAGCCGCCGACTACTTCTGATTCAAAGATAAGCTCGTCGCCGTCATGGGGTTCAAAACGAATCCAAACATCACCGAACTGACCGTGACCGCCGGACTGCTTCTTATGTCTGCCCTGAACCTGAACTGTTTTACGGATAGCTTCTCTGTAAGCAACTCTCGGGATTGTTAAATCAACCTCAACGCCGAACTTAGCCTTAAGCTTGGAAGCGATGATATCAAGATGCTGTTCGCCCATTCCGTAAAGAACCTGCTCACGGGTTTCATTATTGATTTCAAATTTGATTGTGGGGTCTTCTTCAACAAGACGGTGAATACCTGCAACAACCTTTTCTTCTTCGCCCTTTTTGCGAACCTTAACTGCCATTGAAAGGCAAGGTGTCGGGAAGTCAACGCCGTCAAGCTCAACAACATTTTTGGGGTCACACATTGTGTCTCCAGTTTTGAAGCCTGAAAGCTTGGTTACAACGCCGATGTCACCTGCGGGGATGCAGGTTGTATCCTCCTGCTTGCCGCCGCGGACTGTGATGATTTTACCCATTCTTTCAGTTTCGCCTGTGCGAACATTGTAAGCGGCTGTATCAGCTTTGATTTTACCTCTAACAACCTTCATAAATGACATCTTACCAACAAACGGGTCAGCAACAGTCTTGAAGCAGATAGCTGCAAGAGCGCCGTTTTCGTCACATTCAACATCACCCTCGCCTGCTTTTTCACCTGCGATAGGAGCTGAGAATGCGATTTCATCAAGGAGCATATCAACTGCGTCACCTGTGTAACCTGCACAAGCGTATACAGGATATACATTACCTTCGCTAACGCCCTTATTAAGTGCGCCTGCGATTTCTTTACGGGTAAAGGTTTCACCCTCAAAGAATTTATCCATCAAGTCTTCATCAGAGGTTGCAACTGTTTCTGTGAGAATATCGAGCATCTCAGAAATTCTTGCATCTTCAGGCATAGGAACCTCTGTGGGCTTGCCGTCTTTATATTCATAAGCCTTTCTTGCGGCGAGGTTAACATAGCTCTTAACCTTACCGTCAACAACATAAGGTACAACAACGGGGCAAACTGAGCTCTTATGCTCTGCCTTAATTGCCTCAAATGTTTTGTAGAAGTCGGCATTTTCACCGTCACAGCGAGTAACGGCAAACATTCTTGCGATGCCTCTCTTCTTAGCGGCTTTGTATGCCTTCTCTGCACCAACATCATAGCCTGAGCCTGCAGATGTAACGATAAGTGCACATTCAGCGGCGCGGATACCTTCGCTCATACCGCCTGCAAAGTCAAAAAGACCGGGAGTGTCGATTATATTGATTTTGCAATCTTTCCATTCAATAGGAGCAACTGCACTTGAAACTGAAGTTTTACGGCGCTTTTCCTCTGCGTCAAAGTCGAGAACTGTGTTACCGTCGGCTACTCTGCCCATACGGTCTGTAAGGCCTGCCCAATAAAGCATAGCCTCAGCAAGAGTTGTTTTACCTCTTGAGCCGTGTCCTGCAATAACGATATTGCGAATGTCATTAGCATTATAAGTTTTCAATGATGTTTCCTCCTTCGCCGCATAAGCGGCTTTACCTACGCCGGAACCCGACGATAGGGTTATTATATCACCTATAATTGCTGTTTTCAAGCATTTTACATAAAAATAATTTGAATTCTTGAAAAATTCTATTAACTTTTTCGTCAAAATGCTAAATTTAAGCCAGCACTTGCAATTACTATCCCATATTTGATATAATACAGGAGTATGAAAGGAGGTATTGTATGGAAAAAGAAACTCCAAAACCGATTTTGAAATTTGAGCCCGGCTCACGGCAACCGTTCATACTGTACCTTATATCAATAACAATCATATCGGCAATTATCGTTATTGTGTGTTTATTTACAAGCGGTCTTTCTTTTTCAGACAAAAACAACGACCTTTTGGGTGACATTAACCTTGACGGTAAGGTTGACTCGGCTGACGCGTTGCTTTTATCTGAATATTTTTCAGGTAAAGAAGAATTAAACGAAGAGCAGATGAAAGCCGCTGATGTTGACAACAACGGCGAGATAAATTCAAAGGACTCTATACTGATTATTCAGCACATTGGCATTGACCCGTCGGACTTGCAGCAGCCAAGTGAAGAAAAAACAACGGAGCCAAGCACATCCGCCGACACAACCGAGCAAAGCACCGAATCTGAAGAAGAAACCACCTCACAGCCCACAGAAGCTGACCCACAGCTAAATGTGGATTTTGTAAATTCAGGCAAAAGCGACAACGCGGCATTCCTGACTATTGAAAGCGGAGTTTATTACATTGCCGGAATTTCAAACTCGTGGCAGGATGCAAACGGCAAATATATGTATCAGATTGATTTCACCGTTAAAAACAATTCTTCAAAAACCGTTTACAACACCTCGGCAAAGGTCAACCTGAGTGACAGCGTAATGGTTGAAAAGGATTGGGACTGCTCAGTTAAGAACGAATCGAAGGTTTTAACCGTAACCACAAAAAATGAAGGCAGAATAACAAAAGGCGGAACATTCAGCTGTGGATTTATTATATCCTCCTCTGCCCCGATTGAAATTGAATCAATTACAAAATAACAACAGATATGAAAAGGGCACTCTCGATTGAGAGTGCCTGTATTTTTATGCCAATGTGATTTTGTAAGCTTTGATTGTGGGCGGGTCGGTATCCTCTGCTTCACCGTTGAAGGCAATTATAAGGCCCTGACCGTATTCAAGCTCGCTTCTCGGAACAACATTGCCTGCTTTGTCATAAACAACTGCATCGCCGTCAAACTCAACTAATGTTCCGTCAGCGGAATAAAAGTCAAACACGGTTTCAAGTGCAGAGTTAAACTGAACATAGAAGTCGCCTGTTCCGTCAGCTTTGTTTCTGACGCTGTAGAAAGCCTGAATTGTTCCGATTTCACCTGCTTCAACCTTTTGGTCAACCTGCTCGGGGGTAAGGCTCTGACCGCCGCCTGAGCAAGCCGCAAGGGATAACAGCATTGCAAAAGCAAGAATTACTGAAACTAATTTTTTCATAAAATTCTACCTCTTACTGCCATGTGAGCTTAACTGTGTTGCCGCTTACTGAATATGTGCCGGGAGTAACACCGTCACCGGGTTTGAAAGAGAATGAACGATAGCCTGCGCTTGTGTCGTTAGCATTCATAGCGTCAACATTGTTATAAATTCTTGTAACAGCCTCAAGACCGCCGATGAAAGCCTGAGTCATTTCTGCATTATCAAGAGTGATTGAGGTTGTAACTGAAAGGTCGTTAGTGTAGGTTGAGCCAACAAGCACACCTGCTGTTACGCCAAGCTGACCGGGAACGAAGCCTGTCTGCCACCAGTTAAGCTTCTGAGGTCTTGAGAAAAGAACCTTGTCATTCTGATAAAGAGTAAGGCTGATTGGAAGTCTTTCACTGTCTTTAACTGCGTTATAGTGATTAAGACCTGTATCATTAGCACCTGCGGCAAGAGTACGGTTATATACACCGATTTCAGCGCCGATGAGAACCATACCGTACTGACCCTTCCAGAACTGAACCATCCATTCCTTATTCTTATATGTGAAGTAAACATTGATTGTGTCATAGCTGATTGCTATAAACTGAGAGGTTTTGTCATAAAGCTCGTTGTAGCCGTAATCTCTCTGCCAGGCGTTACCTGTGGCGTAGAAGCACTTGTCTTTAGTGCTGTAGCCAAAGCCGAGAACACCCTTATCGCCCTCAGTGGTGATGTTACCTTCTTCATCAATATACCAGTTGATTTCATTGAGCCACTTGCCTGATGAGATATAATCTGCAAGCTCTTCAACATCATCCATAGTAAGGTTTGTACCTGATTTGGTTGTAGTGGTGGTTGTGGTGGTTTTATTGGAATTAGAGCTGTTGCCCTTGTTGCCTGATGAGCTGTTTGATGAGCTTGAGTTATGAACATAGCCCGGTCTGTATGTATAATTAGGAACAGTTGCGCTCTGACCGTTGTCTTTAATTTCATAAGCAACGCCGTTTACAACATACCATTCATAATCACAGTCATAGCAGATGTAATGCTCGTCATACTCTTCACCCTCGCGCCAAGCGTCATCCACATTGGTTGAGCCGCACTTGGGGCACTGAACCTCAACATCTTCAGGTTCAATATATTCAAGAGCCTGAGCCGCTGTTGTGGTTGTGGTGGTTGTTTTGCCTTCGTCAGAAGAGCCAATCTGGCAGCCTGTGAGAACCAAGCTCATAGAAAAAACCAGCACGCACAAGAGTGCGGTGATTCTCTTTGCTGATAAGCCTTTATTTTCCATAATATATACCATCCTTTATAAATCACATTATATGGGGAGATTATAGCACAAATAATTCCACTTTTCAATACTAAAAAAGAAATATGACATTTACCATAAAATGCCTTTGATTTTCATTGACATATCAGGAAATGAATTGTATAATTATTGAGGTGCAGTTTATCTCAAAACTGTTTCTTAATAAAATTTTATTGAGGTAATTTTATGGAAAATGATATTTCAACCATATTATCCCAATTCCCTTTTGAGGGAAAGCTTATAGAAATTCAGCCAATCAATGAGGGTCTTATCAACACCACTCTTGTTGCGGACTTTGGCGAGAAAAAATATGTTATTCAGAAGATTAACACAAATGTATTTAAAAACCCTGACAATCTTATGGATAACATTGTTTCTGTTACCGAATATCTTAAAAAATCCATTGAAGCCGAAGGCGGCAACGCTGACAGGCAGACTTTGAGATTTTTAAAAACGGTTGACGGAAAGCCGTTTTACATTGACGAAGACGGTGAATGCTGGAGAAGCTATGTTTACCTTGACAACAGCTATACTATCTCCTCAGGCTGTTCACTTGACGAAATATATGAAGCCGCAAGAGCTTTCGGCAAATTCCAGTATCTCTTGGGCGATTTCCCGGGAAATGAGCTTTTTGAAACTATCCCGAATTTTCATCACACTCCAACCCGCTATGACAACCTGATGAAAGCCGTGGAAGAAAACAAGGCAGGCAGGCTCGATGAGGTTCAGGAAGAAATTAATTTCTTCAAAGACCGCAAGCATAACACAAGCGTTGTAACATCCTTGCTCAAAAGCGGCGAGCTTCCCGTCAGAGTGACACATAATGACACAAAAATCAACAATGTTCTTTTTGACGGTGACACTAAAAAGGCAATCTGCGTAATTGACCTTGACACAATTATGCCCGGCTCTTCACTTTATGACTTTGGTGACGGCATCAGAACAAGCGCCACCTTTGGCGAAGAGGATGACGAGGAAAACATCGGACTTAATGTTGAAGCATTTGAGGCTTATGTTAAAGGTTTCCTTGACGGAACAGACGGAAAACTCTTCCCAAAAGAAATTGAGCTTCTCCCCTTCTCTGTGATTCTTCTCACTCAAGAGGTTGCAATGCGCTTTTTGACCGACTATCTTGACGGTGATGTTTACTTCAAAACAAGCTTTGATAAGCATAACCTTGTGAGAACAAGGGCACAAATCAAGCTCATTAAAGATGTTGAGTCAAAAATGCCACAGCTTATTGAAATTACAAAGGCCGCTTGCAGGAGGTCTTGATTTGAAAAACAAAAAAAGCGCGGTGATTGCCGCCGCGGTTGTTTGCCTGGTTGCGGTTGTGTTGGTTTTGATTATTCCTGCAATAACCAAATCTCAGCAAAACAAGCTGATTGAGCAGTACACCGAAAGCAACCTTGAGCTTTATGCAGAGCTTAATGTTATAACCGACTCTGTTTCGGTTGACGGCAACGCTCATTCCCTTGCAGGCATTAAAGAAGCCGTCCGCCTCGGTGCAGACACTGTTACGGTGGATTTGTGCTTCACTCCCGACGGTACGCCGGTTATTGATGATGATTATACTGACATAACTGACTCCACTCTTAAAGCAGAAGAGATTTTCAAGCTTATGAGTGAAGAAAATTATAAGGATATCAACATAAATTTCAGACTCAGGCAATTAACCTCACTCAGCGAGTTTAACCGCCTTGTGGCTGAATATGATGTATCAAAACGGGTAATTATCACAGGAATTGACAGTAACCGCTATTCACTCATTTCAGGCACAGATACTCCTGTTAAGGTTTATTTTGATTTTGAGCCTGCAGACACGGCGGAGAGCTCTGTTGAAAGCGTTTTAAGGCTTATGACTGATTACAGCCTTGGCGGTATTGTGATTGAAGCAAAAGATGCAAGCAAGGAGCTGATTGACGCTCTTTCACAAAAAGGTGTGCCGTACATTATAAGCAATGTTGACAAAGAGGTTGAAATGTATTGCGTAATGAGCTACGGTGCTTATGCAATCGACACCGACTCCCCTCAGTTTCTTAAAGAAGCACACAATTCCTGGAAGAACATCACCCTGCAAAGGCTTGATGCTTCGATTTTAGATGAACTTAATAAATAGCAAAAGGACTGCTTCACTGAGTGAAACAGTCCTTAATTTTTATTCTGCAAAGGTTTTCTGAATTTCTTCTAACTGGGTTTTAAAAAAATTCAGTGTATTTTCAAAGCTTTCACATTCTTTTGAAAACACAGCGGCTTTTGCAAGCATTTCATTAACTCTTGCATCAGCATCTTTTACTTTAGTAAGGGTTTCTTTACGGATATTGCCAGCCATAAGATTTGCGCTGGCAACATATCTGTCAGCATAAGCCATAGACTCGCGCATAAGCTTATCGGCAGTGTCATCAAAGCTTGCAGTTTTGCTTTCATACTGCTGGAGCTTCTGCTTTAATTCATCAGACTCCCCCAAACGGCCTCTGAGAGCTTCAATCTCTTTTTCAGCCTGAGCGAGCTGTTCATTTTTGCTTTCAAGCTCAGCTTTAAGCTTTTCAACAGTTGCTTCAGATTCTTTTAATGCTTCATTGAGCTTTTCCTGCTCGTCACTTGTATCAGTAACTTGGGCAAGGTCGTTATTCTTAGCTTCAAGCTCAGCCTCAAGCTCTTTAATTTTAGCCTCGGATTCTCTCAAAGCGATGCGAAGCTTTTGCTGCTCACCGTTAACAGTGGCCATACCGCTGATGTATTCCATAACATCGTCACGGTTAAAGCCGCCGACAACAGCTCTTCTAAAGGTTACTTCTCCGTTCATAAATAAAACTCCGAAACTAAATTATTCTGCTAAATCAGAAGTACAGCAGGGGCACTTTGTTGCTTTAATGCTGATTTCAGACTGACAATAGGGGCAAGTTTTTGTGGTGGGCTCTGCGGGAGCTTCTTCTTCTTTTTTTCTTGTCTTTTCGCTGATAACATTGATACCCTTAACAAGGCAGAAGATAACAAAAGCCATAATGAAGAAATTGATTACTGCGCTGATGAAGTTGCCGTATGTAAGAACAGCGGCACCTGCAGCCTGAGCATCAGCAAGAGTTGCATACTTTTCACCGTTAAGAGCAACAAACATACCGGTAAAATCCAAACCTTTGGTAATAAGGCTGATAACGGGCATTACGACATCATCAACAAGAGATTTAACGATTGCCTGGAAAGCACCGCCAACGATAACACCGACAGCAAGGTCGATAACATTACCGCGCATAATAAACTTTTTAAATTCAGCTATAAAGCCTGACTTTTTAGCCATTTTAAACATCTCCTCAAAAGTATTTGCTCTATTATATAACAAGATATATAATTTGTCAATTACACAAAAAACGGCAACCCTTTCGGATTGCCGTTAAATTGTTTGTTATACAGTTAAATTATTCAGCAATTGCAGTAACAACGCCTGAACCAACTGTACGGCCGCCTTCACGGATAGCGAAACGAAGACCTTCTTCGATTGCGATAGGAGTGATGAGTTCAACGTTCATAACAACGTTGTCACCGGGCATGCACATCTCTGTTCCTTCAGGAAGAGTGATAACGCCTGTAACGTCAGTTGTACGGAAGTAGAACTGAGGACGGTAGTTGTTGAAGAAAGGAGTATGACGACCGCCTTCATCCTTGCTCAAAACGTAAACCTGACCTGAGAACTTTGTGTGAGGATTGATTGAGCCGGGTTTGCAAAGAACCTGACCACGTTCAATCTCTGAACGCTGAATACCACGAAGGAGAGCACCGATGTTGTCACCAGCTTCTGCATAGTCGAGGAGCTTACGGAACATTTCGATACCTGTAACAACAGTCTTTCTCTTCTCTTCTGAAAGACCAACGATTTCGATTTCTTCACCTGTCTTAAGCTGACCACGCTCAACTCTACCAGTTGCAACAGTACCACGACCAGTGATTGTGAATACATCTTCAACGGGCATGATGAAGGGAAGGTCTGCCTTACGGTCAGGAGTAGGAATGTAGCTGTCTACAGCGTCCATGAGTTCCCAAATGCAAGCGCAAGCGGGGTCATCAGCTGAAGCTGCTTCAAGAGCCTTAAGAGCTGAACCCTTGATGATAGGTGTATCATCGCCTGGGAATTCATACTCATCAAGAGTCTCACGGATTTCCATTTCAACGAGTTCAAGAAGCTCTTCGTCGTCAACCTGGTCAACCTTGTTCATGAATACGATGATGTAAGGAACGCCTACCTGACGAGCAAGAAGAAGATGTTCTTTTGTCTGAGCCATAGGACCATCTGTTGAAGCGATAACAAGGATAGCGCCGTCCATCTGAGCAGCACCTGTAATCATGTTCTTAATATAGTCAGCATGGCCGGGGCAGTCAACGTGAGCGTAGTGACGAGTGTCTGTCTCATACTCAACGTGTGATGTGTTAATTGTGATACCACGCTCTCTTTCTTCGGGAGCCTTATCGATGTTTGCATAATCAATGAAATCAGCCTGGCCCTTTGATGCGAGAGTCTTTGTGATAGCAGCTGTAAGTGTTGTCTTACCATGGTCAACGTGACCGATTGTACCAATGTTTACATGTGGCTTACTACGGTTAAATTTTTCTTTTGCCATTGGATTTTTCCTCCTAACATAAATAACATAATAACTTATGCGTATAGCACAAGGCTATTTTAACAATTTTATTATAAAAAAGCAAGTCTTTTTTGAAAAATATTAGTCTTTAGCGCGGCTAGAGATAATATCATCAGAAATTGACTTAGGAACAGCAGTGTAATGACTGGGTTCCATAGCGTACTGACCACGACCCTGAGTCTTTGAACGGAGAGCTGTTGCATAACCGAACATATTTGCAAGAGGGATTGTGGAGTTAACCTGAACTGCACCAATTCTGGTTTCAGTACCCTGAATCATACCGCGGCGTGAGTTTACATCACCCATAACATCACCGAGATATTCGTCAGGAACAATGATAGCTACCTTCATGATAGGCTCCATAAGAGCAGGAGCTGCTTTCTTCATTGCATCCTTGAATGCCATTGAACCGGCAATCTTAAATGCCATTTCTGAAGAGTCAACTTCATGGTAAGAACCATCGTAAAGAGTAACTTTAACGTCAACTACAGGGTAGCCTGCGAGAACACCTGTCTGCATTGCGCCCTTAACACCTGCTTCAACAGCAGGGATGTATTCCTTAGGAATAACACCGCCGACGATTGAGTTAACAAACTCGAAGCCTTTTTCGGGGTTGGGTTCAACCTTAATCTTAACATGACCGTACTGACCACGACCACCGGACTGACGAGAATATTTGCAGTCAACATCTGCAGGAGCAGTGATTGTTTCTCTGTAAGCAACCTGAGGCTGACCTACATTAGCTTCAACTTTGAACTCACGAAGCATTCTGTCTACGATGATTTCAAGGTGAAGCTCACCCATACCGGCGATGATTGTCTGACCTGTTTCTTCGTCTGTATAGCAACGGAATGTTGGGTCTTCTTCTGCAAGCTTTGCAAGAGCAATACCCATCTTTTCCTGACCTGCTTTAGTCTTAGGCTCAACTGCAACACGGATAACAGGCTCCGGGAATTCCATAGATTCAAGAATTACGGGGTGCTTTGCATCGCAAAGTGTGTCACCTGTTGTTGTGTTCTTAAGACCAACTGCAGCAGCGATATCGCCTGAATAACAGCATTCGATATCCTGTCTTGAGTTAGCGTGCATCTGAAGAATACGGCCCATACGCTCGTTATTACCCTTAACAGAGTTATAAACAGTCTGGCCTGCATTTACTATACCTGAGTAAACTCTGAAGAAGCAGAGCTTACCAACATAGGGGTCAGTAGCAATTTTGAATGCAAGAGCTGCGAAAGGCTCATCATCAGATGAAACACGAACTTCTTCTTCTTCTGTGTCAGGATTTACACCCTTGATAGCTTCAACATCTGTCGGAGCGGGCATATAATCGATAACAGCATCAAGAAGGAGCTGAACGCCCTTATTTCTGTAAGATGTACCGCAAACAACAGGAACCATTTCATTGGCGATTGTTGCTTTACGGATACAGGATTTAACTTCTTCAATAGTGAGCTCTTCACCCTCGAAGAATTTCTCCATAAGCTCTTCATCCTGCTCAGCAACAGCTTCGATAAGCTTGTCATGATATTCCTGAGCAAGGTCCATCATATCTGCGGGAATTTCCTCAACGCGAACGTCAAGGCCCTTATCATCGTAATAAACCTCAGCTTTCATTTCAACGAGGTCGATGATTCCTTTAAATTCTGACTCAGCGCCGATGGGAAGCTGAATCGGAACAGCGTTACATTTAAGACGGTCTTTCATCATAGCGAGAACTCTGTAGAAGTCTGCACCTAAGATGTCCATCTTATTAACGTAAACCATACGGGGAACACGGTATTTATCAGCCTGACGCCAAACAGTTTCAGACTGTGGCTCAACACCACCCTTTGCGCAAAGAACAGTTACAGAACCGTCAAGTACACGAAGAGAACGCTCAACTTCTACAGTAAAGTCAACGTGACCCGGGGTATCAATGATGTTAACGCGGTGATTCTTCCAGAAGCAAGTTGTAGCAGCAGAAGTAATTGTAATACCTCTCTCCTGCTCCTGCTCCATCCAGTCCATTGTTGCAGAACCGTCATGAGTTTCACCGATTTTGTGGTTGATACCTGTGTAGAAAAGAATACGCTCTGTGGTTGTTGTTTTACCGGCGTCGATATGTGCCATGATTCCAATATTTCTTGTTAATTCAAGTGATACCTGTCTTGGCATTTATAAACCTCCGTTGTCACTAAATGTGACACATAAAACAATAGAACGATTTGATTTGTCTGACAGCGCTTATTACCATCTGAAATGAGCAAAAGCTTTGTTTGCTTCTGCCATCTTGTGAGTATCTTCGCGCTTTTTGAATGCTGAACCTGTTGAGTTAACTGCATCCATTATTTCGTTAGCAAGACGCTCTTTCATTGTTCTTTCTGAACGCTGACGAGCATAGAGAGTTATCCATCTAAGACCGAGTGTCTGTCTTCTTTCAGGACGAACTTCCATTGGTACCTGGTAAGTAGCACCACCTACACGGCGAGCTTTAACTTCAAGTACGGGCATAACGTTTTCCATAGCGGCATCAAAAACCTCGAGAGGTTCTTTGCCTGTTTTTTCTTTGATGATGTCGAAAGCATCGTAAACAATCTTCTGAGCTACGCCTTTCTTACCATCATACATAACACTGTTGATAAGTCTTGTTACCAACTTTGAATTGTAAAGCGGATCTGGCAAAACATCACGTTTTGCAATCTGGCCTCTTCTTGGCACTTCGCTTCCCTCCTTCATAATAATGATATCATAGGTACTCGAGTGACAAAACCCCGTGGCGCCAATGGAGAGGCATATAATATATATATACACATCTCACATTGTTACATAAAAACTTAATTTTATGCAGCCTGCAAGAAGATTCTGTCTTTAGAAATTGCAATCTTAATGAATAAGATTATTTTTTGGCAGCCTTCGGGCGCTTTGCGCCGTACTTTGAACGGGACTGCATTCTACCGTTAACGCCCTGGGTATCGAGTGTACCGCGAACGATATGGTAACGCACACCGGGAAGGTCCTTAACACGGCCGCCGCGGATAAGAACAACGCTATGCTCCTGAAGGTTGTGACCTACGCCGGGAATGTAAGAAGTAACTTCGATTCCGTTTGTAAGACGAACTCTTGCGATTTTACGAAGAGCTGAGTTAGGCTTCTTGGGAGTAGCTGTCTTAACTGCTGTGCAAACGCCACGCTTCTGAGGTGAATTCTGGTTAGTCATAACATTCTTCTTAGAGTTAAGACCTTTCAAAAGTGCGGGTGCCTTAGCCTTCTTTTCAAGTGTTTCTCTGCCATTGCGTACAAGCTGATTAAAGGTTGGCAAACACAAACATCTCCTTTCTTCAAAATTATATTAGTCAAGGCAAAACGCTCTACTGCCCTTTTTGAGCAGTAAAGCTGTTTTGCTTAACACACAATTTAGTATTTTACACGCTTAATTAACAAATGTCAAGAGAAAATTTAAATAATGTCAATAAAAATTAAATAAATTCTTCAACATCTGCTGCTTCTGCAGGAGCTGCAGCGGACTTAACCTCAACCTCTGAATAGCAGCGCATACCTGTACCTGAAGGTAAGAGCTTACCGATAATAACGTTTTCTTTAAGTCCCATAAGCGGGTCGGTCTTGCCTTTGATGGCTGCATCTGTAAGAACTCTTGTTGTTTCCTGGAATGATGCGGCTGAAAGGAATGACTCTGTTGCAAGAGATGCTTTTGTGATACCCATCAATGTGGGCTCGCCAACAGCGTAGATAGGCTCTGTGCCCTCTGCTTCTGCCTTGGCTTTAATAGCATCGTTGATTGCGTAAAGCTCAGATTTTTCAACCTGAATACCGGGAAGAAGGTCTGAATCGCCGGGGTCGGTAATCTTAACCTTTCTCATCATCTGACGAACGATAACTTCGATATGCTTATCGTTGATATCAACGCCCTGTGTACGGTAAGTTCTCTGAACTTCACGGATAAGGTAATCATGAACGGCGTCAACGCCTCTGATTGCAAGAATGTCGTGTGGGCTTGGAGCACCGTCGGTCAAAGCCTGACCCTTGGTAACCTTGTCACCCTCTTCAACAAGCTCACGGAAGCCGTAAGGAATAAGGTAAGCCTTTTCTTCGCCTTCGTCATCAGTGATTACGATATGACGGCTCTTCTTAATTTCTTTAATTGAAACTGTACCGTCGATTTCAGCAAGAATTGCAAGTGACTTGGGCTTTCTTGCTTCAAACAATTCTTCAATTCTGGGAAGACCCTGTGTGATGTCGCCTGCGTCCTTAGCACCACCGGTATGGAATGTTCTCATTGTGAGCTGTGTACCGGGTTCACCGATTGACTGAGCAGCGATGATACCAACTGCTTCACCAACTGTAACAGGGTTACCTGTTGCAAGGTTTGAACCGTAGCACTTGATACATACACCGTGGTCTGCCTTACAGGTAAGGAGTGAACGGATTTTGATGCTTGGAACTTCTGTTTCGGGGAACTTACCTGCATCAAGCTTCTTCTGGAAGTCTGCCTTAACTTTATCGGCAACTCTTTCAGCGTCAGCATCGCTCATCATAACGTCCTTAGACTGGATAAGCTCGCCTGTTTCTTCATCAACAAAATCGTTGAGGAGGAAACGGCCCTGAAGTCTTTCCTTAAGGTCAACAATCTTACGGTTGCCGTGGTAGATGTCATAAACATCAATACCGTCTTCACAACCGCAGTCTTCTTTATAAATGATGCATTCCTGTGAAACGTCAACAAGACGGCGGGTAAGGTAACCTGAGTCAGCAGTACGAAGAGCTGTATCGGCAAGACCCTTACGGGCACCACGGGAAGAAATGAAGTATTCAAGAATATTCAAGCCTTCACGGTAGTTAGCCTTGATGGGAACTTCGATTGTCTTACCTGCTGTGTTAGCGATAAGTCCGCGCATACCTGCAAGCTGACGAAGCTGTGAGTCATTACCACGGGCACCGGAGTCAAGCATCATATTGATGGGGTTGTATCTGTCAAAGTTAGCTTTAAGCTCATCGGCAACCTTCTTTGTGCAATCTTCCCAGATTTCGATAACACGGTCAGAACGCTCTGCCTCTGTGATAAGACCTCTGGAGTAGTTTCTTGAAACCTTGTCGATTTTGCTTTCAGCCTGTGCAAGAAGCTCAGCCTTCTGAGGAGGAATGGTAGCATCACAAACAGCAACGGTGATACCGCTTCTGGTTGAGTAGTTATAACCCTGAGCCTTGATTTTATCAAGCATTTCAGCAGCTACGGCTGTACCGTGCTTGCGGATACACTTGTCAATGATTTTACCGAGGTTGACCTTCTTAACGAGGAAGTCAATCTCAAGCTTAAATGCGTTTTCGGGGTCTGTTCTGTCAACATAGCCCAAGTCCTGAGGAATGGGAGCGTTGAAGATTACACGACCGAGAGTTGTAGGAACGATTCTGGTAACGGTTTCGCCGTTGATTTCCTTGCTCATACGGATTTTGATTGATGAGTGGAGAGTGATATAACCCTCATCATAAGCCATCTGAGCTTCTTCAACATCGCGGAATACCATTCCTTCGCCGGGCTCCCCTGCCTTTTCAAGAGTAAGGTAGTAAGAACCGAGAATCATATCCTGAGTAGGAACTGCAACAGGACGTCCGTCTGAGGGCTTGAGCAAGTTGTTAGCCGCAAGCATAAGGAAACGGGCTTCTGCCTGAGCCTCTGCTGAAAGAGGAACGTGAACAGCCATCTGGTCACCGTCGAAGTCGGCGTTGAAAGCTGTACATACAAGAGGATGAAGCTTAATTGCTCTACCCTCAACAAGAACGGGTTCAAATGCCTGAATACCGAGTCTGTGAAGTGTAGGAGCACGGTTAAGCATAACAGGATGGTCTTTGATTACGATTTCAAGTGCATCCCAAACAGCGGCTGTGTTAGCTTTTTCAACCATCTTACGGGCTGACTTAACATTGCCTGCAAGCTCTGTCTGAACAAGGCGCTTCATAACGAAGGGCTTGAAGAGCTCAAGAGCCATTTCCTTAGGAAGACCGCACTGATAAAGCTTAAGCTCGGGGCCAACAACGATAACTGAACGGCCTGAGTAGTCAACACGCTTACCGAGAAGGTTCTGACGGAAGCGGCCCTGCTTACCCTTAAGCATATCTGAAAGTGATTTGAGCGCTCTGTTGTTGGGGCCTGTAACGGGACGTCCGCGGCGGCCGTTGTCAATAAGAGCATCTACTGCTTCCTGAAGCATTCTCTTTTCATTGCGTACAATGATTTCGGGAGCGCCTAATTCAAGAAGCTTCTTAAGACGGTTATTTCTGTTGATAACGCGTCTGTAAAGGTCATTAAGGTCTGATGTTGCAAAGCGTCCGCCGTCCAACTGAACCATAGGTCTGATTTCGGGAGGAATAACGGGTACAACATCAAGAATCATCCATTCAGGCTTGTTGCCTGACTGACGGAATGCTTCAACAACCTCAAGGCGCTTAAGAGCCTTAGCTCTCTTCTGGCCTGAGTTGCTGTTAAGCTCCTCACGAAGCTCTGCTGCAAGTGCATCAAGGTCAACATCAGCAAGAAGGTCTTTAACTGCCTCAGCACCCATACCTGCTTTGAAGTCGTCCTCATATCTTTCACGGTACTCAGCATAAGTCTTTTCATCAAGAATCTGTTTCTTCTCAAGCGGTGTATCGCCCGGGTCAACAACGATGTATGATGCAAAGTAGAGAACCTTTTCAAGGTTTCTGGGAGTAACATCAAGAATCAAACCGATTCTTGACGGAATTCCCTTAAAATACCAGATGTGGGAAACAGGAGCTGCAAGCTCAATGTGACCCATTCTTTCACGGCGGACCTTTGCTTTTGTAACTTCAACACCGCAACGGTCGCACACAATACCCTTATGGCGAACTCTCTTATACTTTCCGCAGTGACATTCCCAGTCCTTTGTAGGTCCGAAAATACGCTCACAGAAAAGACCTTCCTTTTCGGGCTTAAGGGTACGATAGTTTATTGTTTCAGGCTTGGTAACTTCGCCGTATGACCATTCGCGAATCTGTTCAGGTGAAGCAAGCCCGATTTTTATTGATTCAAAGGTGTTATTTTCCAATGTAACTGCCCCTTTTCTTTAGTGAAGTAATTTGTGTCAGTGCCTTTTGGGCTTATTCATCGTCGCCGTAAAATTCGTCAGCGTCAAATGCCTCTTCCATAGAGAACATTTCATCTGAAAACTCTTCCGGCTCTTCTTCTTCAATAGGATTGCCCTCTTCATCCTCAAGGCTGTAGCCCTCTGCTGATTCAGCATCGTTTACATTTGAGAAGGCTTTGTCATCAGTAACCTGAGAGAAACCAAGCTCATCGTCAAAATTCTGACGAAGGTCAATCTCCTGCTCGTCTGCGTCATAAACTCTGACATCAAGACCGAGTGACTGAAGCTCTTTAACAAGAACCTTGAAGGATTCGGGAATACCGGGTTGAGGTACATTGTTGCCCTTAACGATTGCTTCATAGGTTTTAACACGACCGACAACGTCGTCTGACTTAACAGTAAGGATTTCCTGAAGAGTGTAAGCTGCACCGTAAGCTTCAAGTGCCCAAACTTCCATTTCACCGAAACGCTGACCGCCGAACTGAGCTTTACCGCCCAAGGGCTGCTGAGTAACAAGTGAGTAAGGACCTGTTGAACGGGCATGGATTTTATCGTCAACAAGGTGATGAAGCTTAAGATAGTACATAACACCGACTGTTACGCGGTTGTCAAACTTTCTGCCTGTTCTGCCGTCGATAAGAACTGACTTACCGTCTCTTGCGATACGGGCATCTTCAATAACCTGAGCGTACTTTTCATCAGTTGCTCTTTCAGCAACATAATCAACAAGCTCGTCTGTTACGAAGCCTTCGCCCTTATCGGTTTTTGATTTTTCATATTCATCAACAATTGAGTTAATGAACTCGTCACCCTTCCTGAAGAAGCATGACTTTGTAAGAAGATACTGAATATCTTCCTCGTGAGCGCCGTCAAATACGGGAGTCATAACTCTCCAACCCAAATGTCTTGCGGCAAAGCCGAGGTGAACCTCAAGAACCTGACCGATGTTCATTCGGGAAGGAACGCCCAACGGGTTAAGAACGATATCAAGAGGTGTGCCGTCCTCAAGGAAAGGCATATCTTCCTGAGGAAGAATTCTTGAAACAACGCCCTTGTTACCGTGACGGCCGGCCATCTTGTCACCAACAGAAAGCTTACGCTTCTGAGCAATGTAGCAGCGAACAACCTTGTTAACGCCTGGGCTCAACTCGTCACTGTTTTCTTTTGTAAATACTTCAACATTAACAACAATACCGTATTCACCGTGGGGAACACGAAGAGAAGTGTCTCTTACTTCTTTTGCCTTTTCACCGAAGATTGCACGAAGCAAACGCTCTTCGGGAGTAAGCTCGGTTTCACCCTTAGGAGTAACCTTACCAACAAGGATATCACCTGAGCGAACCTCTGCACCTACGCGGATAATACCTCTTTCATCAAGGTCTCTGAGAGCATCGTCACCAACATTGGGGATATCACGGGTGATTTCCTCAGGTCCGAGCTTTGTATCTCTTGCCTCGATGTCGTGGTCTTCAATATGAATTGATGTATAAACATCGTCTCTTACGAGCTTTTCGTTAATAAGAACGGCGTCCTCGTAGTTATAACCTTCCCAGGTCATAAAGCCGATAAGAGCGTTCTTACCAAGGCTGATTTCACCGTGGTCGGTAGCAGGACCGTCAGCGATAACCTCTTTAGCATCAACATGCTGACCAAGAGAAACGATAGGCTTCTGGTTTACGCATGAGCTCTGGTTGGAGCGCATAAATTTGATAAGAGTATATTTATCAATCTGACCGTCTTCGTCAGCCTGGATTTCAATAAAATCTGCATTAACGTGAATAACTGTACCTGCACGCTTTGCACAAACAACAACACCTGAGTCAACTGCTGCCTTGTATTCCATACCTGTTCCTACAAAAGGAGCATCGCTTGTGAGAAGCGGAACTGCCTGACGCTGCATGTTAGCACCCATAAGAGCACGGTTAGCGTCGTCGTTTTCAAGGAAAGGAATCATAGCTGTAGCAACAGATACAACCATCTTAGGTGAAACGTCCATATAGTGAACGCGGTTGTTATCCATCTCGTGATATTCGTCACGGTAACGAGCCATAACACGCTTATTTTTGAATGTGCCGTCATCGTTAAGAGGCTCGTTAGCCTGAGCAACGATGAATTCATCCTCTTCGTCAGCGGTCATATAGCGAACTTCGTCAAGAACCTTGCCGTCTACAACCTTACGGTAAGGAGCTTCTACAAAGCCGTATTTGTTAATTTTTGCAAATGTTGCAAGGTAAGAAATAAGTCCGATGTTCGGTCCTTCAGGGGTTTCAATGGGGCACATACGGCCATAGTGGCTGTAGTGAACGTCACGAACTTCGAAGCCTGCACGGTCACGAGAAAGACCGCCGGGGCCGAGGGCTGAAAGACGGCGCTTATGAGTAAGCTCTGCAAGAGGGTTAATCTGGTCCATAAACTGAGAAAGGGGTGATGAACCGAAGAACTCACGGATAGCCATAAGAACAGGACGGATATTGATAAGTGACTGAGGAGTGATTTTGTCTTCATCCTCCTGAGCCTGAAGTGTCATTCTTTCACGAACAACTCTTTCCATACGGGCAATACCGATTCTGAACTGGTTCTGAAGGAGCTCACCTACTGAACGGATACGGCGGTTACCCAAATGGTCGATATCGTCAGTTCTGCCGATACCGAAAGCAATGCTGTTGATATAGTTAATTGATGCAAAAATGTCATCAACTGTGATGTGCTTTGGAATAAGGTCATCACAACGAGTTCTGAGAGCTTCAAAAATAGCGTCATCATCCTCGCAGGATTCAAGGATTTCACTAAGAGCCTTGAAAGAAACCTTTTCATTGATGCCGATTGATTCGAGCTGGTCAACTGTAAACTGGGGAAGATATTCACCAATTTCAACCATACCGTTGGAAACAACCTTGATTTCTTTATCACCAACAGTAACATAAGCTACCATAGCGCCTGCCTGCTCAATGGCATAAGCCTTTTCTTTGGTGATAACCTCACCTGCTTCGGCAACAACTTCACCTGTCAATTCGTTTGCGATAGGCTGAGCAAGAGTGCAGCCAACAAGACGGTCTGACATTGAAAGCTTTTTATTGTATTTGTATCTTCCGACTCTTGAAATGTCATAACGGTAAGGGTCGAAGAAAAGGTTATCGATATAAGTCTTGGCGGTTTCAAGAGTTGTAGGCTCACCGGGACGAAGCTTTTTGAACACTTCCATAATTGCTTCTTCAGTGTTCTTGGTTTCATCCTTTTCAAGTGTTGCTTCAATTCTTGGGTCATAGCCAAAGAAGTCACGGATATCCTCATCAGAGCTGAGTCCGAGAGCTCTGATGAAAGTGGTTATGAAGATTTTTCTGTTTTTATCGATACGAACATAGAAAAGGTCGTTGATATCGGTTTCATACTCAAGCCATGCACCGCGGTTGGGGATAACTGTGTTGGTATAAAGCTCAATACCGGTCTTATCGTGAGTCATATCATAATATACGCCGGGAGAACGAACTAACTGTGAAACAATAACACGCTCTGCACCATTGATAATAAAGGTACCGCTTTCGGTCATAATCGGGAAGTCACCCATAAAGACTTCACTTTCTTTAACCACGCCGGTCTCTTTATTACGGAGTCTTGCTCTTACGCGCATAGGAGCAGCATAAGTAGCATCACGCTCTTTGCACTCTCTTACGGTGTACTTGGGCTTATCGTCCATACGGTAGTCAATAAACTTCAACACCCAGTTGCCTGTGTAGTCAGTGATATCTGCGATATCTCTGAAAACTTCTTTCAGGCCTGTGTCAAGAAACCACTGATATGAATCCTTCTGAATCTCAATGAGATTAGGCATATCCATAGCCTCTTTGATTTTGCTGAAGCTCTGACGAGTTCTTTTGCCTCTGGCCTCGGGGGAATAAATCACCATTCTAATAACCACTCCGTTCTTTTAATTTCGTCCATGATTTATGGTGGATAAATCGGATTTTGTCGGTATTTTTGTGCGAAATAACAGCACAAAAAACACCATATAGACATTAAATTCCATTATAATAGTTGTAACATTATATACCATTCCAACTCAACTGTCAATAGGAAAATTCAAAAAAATAAAAAAATCCCCGATGTGGGGATTTTTTGTTACCTGTCTATTTTCAAAATCATACTGTAATATTCGTCATACATATCACTGCTTTTTCCGAACCTGTTTTTATATTCAGTAAATGTATTATTGAAATCCAGAATATAAACGGGTTGAGATTCATAACCCTTAAAAAAAGCGAACACCTTATCTTTTTCGTTTTCATAACCGCAGTAATAATAAAAGCTGCCGTTATGATAAACTCTGCGTTTGAAACCTGTATAAAAAGTGAAGACGTGTTTCTCCGTACCAAGGTCTTCAAAAGACGAAAACATCTGTTTAATTTCTTCATGAGTGACCAAAAGATTTGATATCCCCACTTCTGTGTTTTCTTGAATACTACTTTCGTATCCTTCTTTATAACCGTAGTATGAATATGCCTCTATCTTTACAGATTGCGCCAGGTTTTCCATTATTTCACCGTCATCAAATTCATAATGGTCTTCGGGCATATAATCTTCAATTTTTTCGGGCTTATTGATTTCACGGTAGCTTCTGAGCTTATAGCTTGTTTCACTTTCAATCTCAAGCACAACCTCAACGGGAGATGCGCCTCCGCCAATGTTGACAACCTTGCCCGATTCAATGGTGTATTCCTCATATAAGGTGAAGGCATAAACAGTAAGGGTATTTTTCTCTTCATCTCTGATTGTGTTCATAATATGACATTTCGCAAAATTCTTTGCAAGAGGATATTTTTCCGGTCTGTTTTCATCGATTGCATATTTGCCTGAATTTTCTTCTATTATGGCTTCTTTGACGGCATTGTTTATTGCATTGAGTTTTTTCAAGGATTCACTTGGATGAATCCCCTGTTCACCACAATATTCAATTATTTCATTACCGTTTTTGAGAACTATATTGTTATCTTTGATAATTACATCGAAAAATACATCTTCCGTTCTTGCCAATGCTCCGTTTTCATAAATATTGTTTCCGAACTTAATTTTCAATTTTCCATCAGAAGACTCATAGAATTCAGTGCCGGCAGTATAATGTACAATGAAAGTATTTATATACTCAGCCTCAGCCTCACCTACCTCTGTGGCCGTAAAGACAACGGTGTAGAGTCCTGAGGTGGGTCCGTAGGTAAGAACACAGTGTTCATTTTTTCCGTCACCGTCAATATCAAAAACAGTAGCATCTATAACGGAACTGTTAGCTGAATTTATTTCTGAACTAAAATATTCTTTAGCAGCATTTTCACAGATTTCATTCTGCTCATAAAAGTATCTCATAGAATTCAATGCTTTGCTCTGAAGATACCACGGAAATTTTTCTTTAACATCATCAGCAAAAAGTGAACCGTCTCGCGGCTCCCAATATTCCACCAGCTCGTAATGCCCATGTTCCCCTGTTCTTTTGGCAGTAATTACAGTTGGACTGTATGAACTGGTTTTTGTGATGATTTCTCCATTTTCACAGCTGTATTCATTATACATTACCCACATATAAACAGTTGTTTCGTTTAGAGATTTATCGACTCCTAATACCTTATGGTGAGTTACAACAAAGTTTTCATCGGTATATCCTTCAAGATAATTGTATTCTGCAATCTTCATATCGATAAACACCGACAGCTTTTCGTCGATTGATGTCCTCGGATTGGTTAAAAAACAAGCAGAAACGATTATACTTACAACAACGGCAACTATGATAATCCAAAATGCAGGCTTTTTGTAATTGAGAACAGATTTTACACGGTCTTTTACACTCACTTCACCAAAAGCAAGAGGGCAAGCGGCAATCATCCGTCTGTTTACACTGCAGGCAAGCAAAGCCTGTGAGTAATCTGCACGCTGTTCATTATTCAGCTCTTTTATCACCTTTTCGTCACAGGCAAGCTCAATATCACGGCAAAGAAGCACATACCCGAGCCACACCAGAGGATTAAACCAATGCAAGGCAAGAATTGCAAAACCGAGAGGCTTCCACCAATGGTCCTTTCGGCGGATATGCGCCTTTTCGTGTGCGATAACGTGCTCCATATCCTGTTCATTTATATCAAAAGGCAGATAGATTTTCGGCTTAATTATGCCTAGAACGAATGGTGACACCACAGCCTCACTCTGATAGGTATTATCGCTGAGCAAAACCGCTGTTCCGATTTTTCGTTTTAATCTTAAGAAGCTGATTAAAGTGTAAAGGAAAAGAACGACAATTCCTATTAGCCAAATAAAAGTCATATTAACCATGCTCAATTGTACCCTATCAACAGTTCGCTCTAACTCTACCGATATTTCGTCAGAAAAAATAGGGTTTGAAATCACATCAAGGTGAGCAGACTCTTGTAATTGTGTGCCTTCATATCTTAATAATTCCTGTGGTAATGTTTGGGTACTCGGAACAAGGCTGAATATACTCTCAACGGAAAACGGCATAATAAGGCGTAAACCGGCAATTCCCCAAAGAACACAGCTTATCCATTTAGGCGCTTTTTTCAATACAATTCTCAAAAGAAGAATTGCCAAAATAAGCCAACAAGCGGACACGCTCATATTAAAGATTTTCAAGAATATACCTTCCATTACAGCTCTCCTTTCCTGTATCGGTCAATCATTCTCTGAACTTCATCAATTTCCTTTTCGGAGATTTTCTGATGCCTTGTAAAAGCTGCAACAAATGCAGGCAAAGAGCCTTCAAATGTTTTTTCCACCATTTCATTGATTTCCGAAGCCTGAACCTCATCTTTAGAAACTAAAGACGAAACAATTGTATTTTCGTTTTTCAACACACCTCGTTCAGATAAACGCTTAATAACGGTGTATGTGGTGGTAGGCTTCCACCCCAACTGCTCTTTACAAAGCTTCACCAACTCACTGCTTTTGATTGGCTCATTCTCCCATAAAATTAAGCAAAAACGATATTCACTTTCGAACACTTTTGGTGTATCCATACTAACTACTCCTTCCTCTAATGCGTTAGAGCGCATCTATAGTCTAACACATTAGAGTAGCCCTGTCAATATGTTTTAGAAAAAAACTAAAGGCTGCCCCGCTCTCACGGGACAGCCATATTAGCTTTAATGGTTAAAGATTTCTATATTATTTAGAGAATACAGTAACATCCATTGTTTCGCCTGTTGAAGCAAATGTTGTCTTAACTGTACGTGTTCTGATATCAAATGAATGGTCACCAAGTGATGGGAAATTCATCTTAATAGTCCATGTACGAACACCGTCTGCATCAACATAAGAAGCTGTTGCTGCTGTATAAGTCCAAGTATTGCCTTTTTCCATAAACTGAACCTTATTAACATCAACACCTGTTACTACAGTAATTGTATTAACACCCTGATAAATAGCGCCTTCATAGTCATCTACGATATCATATGAAATGAATCGTCCGTCAATAGTATCTGGATCAACAGCTTCCATATCATATACATAAGCAATAGGATTCCAACCTGTTTCTTCGTATCTTACATAAACAGAATACTGCTCTGAAAGCTTATATGTAGGAACCTTAATATTCCATGTTTCAGTTCCATCTTCGTTAGCAGTAATTGAATTTACAAGATTACAATCATTAGCAACTGTTACTGTGTTACCATCAGAGTCAACAAAACGGATTTTCCAAGCAGGAGCATCCTTAACTACAACGCTAAGATTTGCATACTGCAAGTATTTGATTTCGCCGTTAGCTGTGATTGAAACGATGGGGCAACCTTCTGCCTGCTGTCTTACAAGACCGTCGATAGCAGTGTAAATGTCAGCTTCAAGAGCATCGATTGTTGCCTGCTCTTCTTCTGTAAGGTCTCTTGAGCAATTGTTTGCTGCTTCAACAGCATCAGTAAGAGCTTTGTATGAATCTGCAGTCCAGTCATTTGCTGAGTAGTTAGCTGCTTCACCTACTGCTGCATCAAGCTTTGTGTAATCAGCGGGCTTTGTTGAAGCGATTTCAACATCAACAGCAACACCGTTAACAGCTACTTCCTGACCGCCATAAACGTCAGTTGAAGTATATGTAGCAGCACCGTTGCCTGCGCCATAAACGATTGTCTGGTCATAACCTGCCTGCATATCGAAAGCAGCAGCACCATTGTCTAAGAGAGCGCCTTCATAGCTTGTAACCAAAGTTTCAGGACGAACATGCTTATGGTTACCTCTCTGGAAGTTAATAAGGTCTTCAAGGAAATACTCGTCGGTTTCATATTCGAAATACTTGCAGTCTAATGTATCGTCTACAAATACTCTTGCAACGCCGTCTGCTGCATCTTCCTTAACTGTGAAAGTAACAGTGAAGAGCTCGTCAGCAGCATCCTGTGGGAACCATACTTCTGTCTCACCTGTAACAGCACCTGCTGTGTTACAAGTAATAGCCATTGAGAAAAGGTCATATTTATCAATAGCAGCTACGCCATTGTCATCATACAACCATTCCATAGGAACAAGGTCAGAGTTATTCGGATCCATAAAGTCATTAGATGGGTTGTTGTAAATGATTGTTGTTTCCATCTCTGCAGGATGAGCAACATTAGTTACTTCAAGAACTGTGCTGTCATAAGCAAGTGAGAAACGGCCTGAACCAATTACAAAGTTTGACTGAATTGAAACAGTAACATCAAATGATTCGCCGGGCTTAACTTTTGATGTATCAGCACTAACATTGTAATTAACAACAGCCTTAGACTCTTCACGGTTTACAAAATATTCTGCATCCCAAGCGTCGAGAGCTGTTTCTGTAACGAGAGCATAAGCTTCGTCACAAAGAGCAATGGCTGCTTCAATTTCAGCCTCTGAGGATGCTGCAGCTGCAGCATCTTTTGCAGCTTTAATAGCTGCAACGGTTTTGTCGTTGTAGAACTGAGCATTGTAATCATCAGGAAGTGTTGCAACTGCAGCTGCAAGGTCATCTGCTGTTGCTGCAAATGCTGCTACAGAAACGGCACCTAATGCAAGTACAAGTGAAAGAACTACACATAATACTTTCTTTAACATAAAATTTCCTCCTAAAATTTTATCTTTAACCATTTTTTCAATGGAATAAAGCCTTGGTTGCCACCCGCATAATCAGCGGGTGGCTATTTTCAAAGTTACTGGGCAGGGTTAACCTGGTTAATAATTGCACCACTACTTACTGCTGACTGAAGTCTTAACAAGTCATTTGTGTTAAGACGCTTTCTTGCATCATTATCAAGGTTCATTGCTTTCTTCTGTGCATCTGTAAGTGTTGTGTTCTTTGTAATATATGCGCCGAAGTTGTTAAGGTCGTTTGTATTAACCTGACCGTCTCCGTCCATATCACCGAAA
>JAFTWE010000007.1 GCA_017465465.1 Clostridia bacterium
CACCATTGCAAGGATCCTTGGAATCAGGTTGGTAAGACGGATATATCTTTTCACCTGAGATGCACTGTCAGTGTCAGAGATTTCATCCGCAGATAACTTCGGTCCGACTTGGTCCGAAGTTAAATCAGTGCGTTTGCCCTGTCTTTTAATGGCATCCATTTTCATCTTGTATGCAAAGGCTTTTTCCGAGGGAAGAATATGCTCACGGTGCAGATTGCTGTCAACGAGAATGATATCTGCTTCCTCTTTGCTTATGTCCAACACAACAACTGGAACCTCTGTCATTTCAAGTCTTGTTGCTGCAAGGTATCTTCTGTGTCCTGATATGATTTCATACACATCTGCCTTATCATCCTTTCGCACCATAAGAGGCTGTATAATGCCGTTTTCAAGGATACTGTCTTCCAACGGCTTCATATCCTCCTCACGGCACTTGTACGGATTCTTAAAATTAGGAACAATTTTTCCTACAGGCATATTTACGATTTCTGTAACTGCGGATTTGGTTTCTTCTGTTTGTTCAAACAGGGTGTTAATAAAATTATCTTCAATATTCATTTAATTACCTCTCTTTTTTGAATTCTATATTTTTGTTAGGTTTCTCTTTTCGGACAGTTTTCAGCACATCCGAGATAAATGCTTTTACTTTTTCAGGCATAGCTTTTAGTGCTTCAAGATACGGTGCACAGATTTGTTCAAGTTCACGAAGTCTCTTACTAAGTCTGTTTATACTGCTTTGCAAATCCCATACCTTGCTTTGTAGCCTTTTGTTTTCTTGTTCAAGGTCGTATATCTTACTCCTTGCCGTAACTGACTGCTTTGCCATATTACTCAGGTCATTGAAATCTTCACTTGAAATTGTTACTTTACCCGTAAGCGTTTTCTTGCCCATACTGTCAATCTCGTTGAATGTTTTATGCACGGTCTGAATTTCATCATATCTGATTTCTTCCGTTTGTAATCGTTCTTTGATTTCTTCAAGGCGTTTTTTATCCTGCTGTATTTCATATTGCAAACAAGACAGATGCTCAGCCGTACTACCTTTTTCCCCACGGATAAAATCATTGAATCCGGCGTTTTGCATATGATTGAAGAAATCATCCTGCAGGATACTGTAAGACGGAATCAGCACAGGTTTTCCTTTTTCGTTGAGCACGGGATTGCCGTTTTCATTAACAGCCTGAGGTGACTTCCACTTCTTTGAATGGCTTATCTGATTGACTGTTTCTTTCACCGTACCTACAAGTGATTTATCCTTGCACCGCTTTGTCCACAGAATCTGTTTTTCAACAACAGGCAGAGCAACGAGGTGCATATGATAGTGATACACAGGTTTTCCATACTGCTCCGTGAAAGCTACATTCAATTCATCAGCGTGCATTACGGCAGATATGATATTCTGTTCACCGTACAAGGCTACTGCAAATCTGTAAGCTTCTGCATAAAACTCTTTCGCATATTCATAACCGCCATGTGTTTCAAAGTAGTCTGTGTTGACATCGAATATGACTTCATCAAAGACTTTGGCATCAGCTTTCAGACCTCGCATACAGACTTTCTTTTCGGCTATGAGCTTGTTCAGTTGTTCGTTGTAGGTCAGTTCACCGCAACCTTTGAAATGCACATTCATATCACACCGAGCCGTATCAACATTCATATTTGCATAGCTTTCATTTTTTCTCTCGTTGTGCCTTTCACATTTGCCGATTGTGCTTTGTGTATGAGTTACAACTCTTGCTACACTGTAATTTTTCTTTGACATAGGTTTTTCCTCCTTTCTGCATTACTGCTTTATTTGTTCCGCTGACTTTCTTCAAAAGCTCGTAATCCCACATTAGCCAGTGGCGAAGCCACGCCGCCAAGGTTCTGCCGTAGGCAGGTTCTTATTACGAGCATTGCGAGTAACAAGGTTCTGACGAAGTCAGGTTCTTATAACACGTCCGCTTTCTTCGAAAGTGCGTAACCCACTATGACACTTTCACGCCTTCACCGTGCAAAGATGTCAGTGGGCTCTGCGAGGCTCATAAACTAAAGTTTCTCGCTTATCAAGGGAGCGACAAACTTTAGTTGCGGATTACTCCGCAGACAAGCTTCGCTATGTAAGGGTGGCTGTAGTATCCTTTATACCGAGTTCCTTTTGTGGGGGCAGTTACTATATAAAGAAACTGCCTCTAAAAGCAAAGGGAATAAGCCACATAAATTTGTTCCTGATACTTTTCAGAAAACAAAAAAGCCGTCACATAGACAGCACAAATAGCGGGAGGACATTTCATCCTCTCGCACAGTTTGTACTGAAACTATGTAACGGCTTAAACTTTAAGCACTGATTATCCGTATGTTACTGACCGAGTATCGGACTATACTTTTTCGGTCAGATAATATGTGTTGGCATAAAGCCAATAAGTAAAAAATATGTGTTTCAGATTGTATTCAGTTGTAGGGCAAATACATTATTTACCAATTTATTATTATATAGAACATTTGTTTACTCGTCAAGAACTTTTTCAAAAAAGAAAAGATGGTGTCGGTTTTCACCGACACCACGGGGTATTACATATCTAAAATAAGGCCATTTTTATATAAAAAAGTTTAACTCATCTCAGTTTGTTTTTTAATATAATTTTCAAAAGCTTTTATTAAATTGCGCTTAGATAAATTGTATTTTTCACAAAGATTATTTCGCTCATCAATAATCCACTGATCATCGTCTTCTCGCTCATCTAATTCTGGATAAGTAACATCTTCCTTGTATAAGTAAAATACACTCTCATTATGCAAGACAATAAACATAATCTCTGCCCCATCATTCATAAAAACTGTGGCATTGTAAAATGGAGAGTACCTTGCCAACACCTCAATTGATATATTTTCAGAAAAATCTAAATTAAATTCATAGTTATGATTTAAAACATCTTCTTTGCTCGCACTCATTCTAATGTTATGGAAATCCAACATTTTTTTAAAGTTTTTATCTTCTATTGTTTCTACTAAAAGATTTGAGAATAGAGATATCTTTGTATTGTCATTATTCGCTCTCAACTTAAAAATGTATTCATTATTATCTACCAATATTTCATCCAATAAGTCTATTATATTGTTGTAAATAAAGTCTTCAGAAAACAAGAATTTACTTCCATGAATAGTGTTAACAATCATTTCGTCAGATGTAAAATATCCTCCAATATCATCAAGAGATGATAGTTTATCGTACAAATAATTATAAATAACATCAAATGTATTAAAAAACAACAAAACTATTTCATCATAACTCGTAATGTCAAGTCCAAAATGCGTTATTGAATTTCTAACATATGATAATTGCTTTAATATATGTTCGAATTTTTTGGATGTTTCTCCGGTTAATTCTATATATTTATCTACAACTTCATGATAATCAATTGTTTTAAAATTACCTGATTTTAATAATATTTCAGCCAATGTGTTTTCTTTATTAACAAGAGATTTTGCCTTTTGTATACGTTTTGATTCTGGACATCTATAAATTGAAGTTTCGTCAATAGTAATCAAAACTGATTTGAGAAGCAACTCCATTGCGTTTTCTAAAAAAACTAAGGAAATTTTTATTTCTTCATCAATCTCACTTGAACGCTTTGTAGATTCAGAATAATAAAACTTTTTAAAATGTTCTATTGCGATGCTAAGTGAACTAATCCCATTTTGTGACAATGTAAATTTCATAATAAACTCCCTACAGTTTCTTCTTTATAAACTCAATTTTTTGATTATCCTGCTTTTCTTTCACATTCATCCTATAACCATCTAATGAAGATTTTTGATAAACATTCAAATACTGTTCTAACGATAAAAGCATAAACTTAGTTTCTGATATATTCCGAATTTCAATATCGCAAATATCAATACCCGCAAACTCTTTCAAACCTTCAACGGAAGCATAGGAATAATCAACACTATCTTTACGAAATGTGTGTTCGTGTTCATCAATTAATGCATATCCGTGACTTTCCAAAAATAATTTAAACTCTTTCCACTTGTCACCAGTTACAAACACCTGTGGAATAAGGATATCAATATCATCTGCATTTAAGGAAGAATTTGTTAAAACCTCTAATCCTAACGAGCCATAAAGCAAAGGAATAATATTAAATTTGTGATTAAGCATTTCTGCATTTTGTAAAAAGCAATTAAACTTTGTCATATTACACCCTGTTATAAATTAAACCTATCTTTTATCATTTTAGCAACAACATCCGGTGCCAAGTTTGAGTTATCAATTTTGATATAATTGGGGAATGTTATTTCACCATCATAACTTTCTGTACGATATTTTTTGTCGGTATCAAGCAAATCCTTTCTTGCAAAATCAAGGTTACGCTTTGACGGTTTATTGTTGAGTCTGTTTTCAGTTGAGTTTCGCTCTAACCTGATTTCCTGAGAAGCAACAAGTTCAACATAATAAACTTCTGCACCTTGCTCTTTGAATAAATCAGAAACATATTTTATGTAGTCCCAATCACCTTTATGGTCAAGCGCCCATACATAAGTGAATATCATTCCGTAATTGTTGCTCTTAGAAAACTCTTCAAAGAAAACCTGTCGTAATCTATTGACTGTTTTCCCCTCATAATATCCGAATATTTCTATTACAGGTTCTATAGTCATATGATTATGGAATAATTTAAGGTCGGTAATTTTTGCAAGTTCTTGCCCGACAGTCATTTTACCAACGGCCAGATTACCGAATATTATAACTAATTTCATAGTATCAAATCCTTTTTTCAATTAAAGCTTTTTAGAGTAAATCCATTCATTGGTTTCTTGTTCCGGAGGAAGAAAAGAGCCAACCTTTTTATAACCAAGCTTTTCATAGAAACACCATGCATCTTCATCAGCCTGAGTGCTTGTCATAACATATTTGTATCCCATAATTTTCATTGTGCTTTCCCAACGGTTTATCATTTGTGTTCCATAGCCATTATTACGATAATTTTCGTCAATAAAAAGCAAATCAAGAAAGGGAATGGTCTGCCAGAACAAACTATATCGAAGAACACCTACAACAGGGTCTTTGATTCTATGATTAAATCCACCGTTTTTGATTGAATCATCTTTCAAAACATAAACTTGCCCATTATGTATACACTCACCTAGACAATGAGAAGGTATGTGATTGTCCAATTTTGCGATTTTCTGTTTATCTTTTGCTAAAGCAAGTTCAATAACCATTTAGACTCCTCATTTCCTAGCTAACTGTAAATCTATTGTATCGTAAATAGTAATTTCTCCACCGTGTCGGTTGATTGCTTCTTCTATCTTTGAAAAGAATTTGTTTCTGATAGTTTCTTCAATAGCGATATGGTCCGAATATGTACCGAGAAGCGTTATATATTCTTTTGCAGTAAATGTGCGTGTGCGATAAAACAGCTTATACTGAATATCTGTAAAACCATATTTCTCTGCAATCAAAGCTCTATCGTGCGCTTGTTGTTCTGTATATTCAATAGGTGGTTTAGGTTCTTTGTTGTAGTATTTATAATAGTAATCCGCATAGATTCTGTCCATTTCTGCCGACAGTTCAGGCTTTTCTTTATCACGATAAGGATGATTGGCGAATCGGGCAAAAACACCACCGTTTTTCAGCATATCATAAACCTTTTTATAGCCGATTTCTTCGGGTATCCAATGAAAGGCAGAAGCAGAATAAATAAGGTCATATTCACCGCCCAAATCAATATCTTCAAACTTTCCCGAAATTGCAGAAAAGTTCGGATACTCTTTGAATTTCTCACGACAGATTTCACAAAAGTTCTCGCCGTAATCAACCGCAGTAAGCTTGCAACCTGTTTTTAAGAAAGGTAATGTTGCCTGACCGCCACCGATACCAACCTCTACAACACGGCTTGTATCATCAATTGGTTTATATTCAAAAATAGTCTGATACAACTCATCAACATATCCGGGACGAAGTTTTTCGTAAGTATCAGCAACTGTATCAAATGTCCAATTCAAACTATTGTTTTTCATAATTATTCCTCAACAAAATCGATTAGCTGTTTCAAATTGTGTATTGTCCATTCATCATTGTTTTCACCGCTTCTGTCAAGATAAAATGCAGTGAAACCTTGCTCTCTTGCACCATCGGCTTCTTCTTTACAATCGTCAATAAATATACTTTCAGATGCAGTTACTCCTTGTGCTTCAAGTGCAGCATTGAAAATAATCGGACTTGGTTTTCCTGCACCGACTAAAGAGCTTGCAGTAAATGATGTAAAATACTTTGCTACACCGAGTTGCTGTAATGTGAATTCAAGTGACGGTGAAGTATCGCTGATAACGCCCATTTTATACCCGTGATTTTTTAAATATTCAAGCACATCTACCGTTTCAGAAAATAATGCTCTGTCACCGTTACACCAAAGTTCATTCAGAAGTAATTCGGCTTTGTTTTCAACATCCTCTGTAACACCCTCGACAACAATCAAATGATAATAATATCTCTTGAAAAACTCACGTTCATCATCAAGTGTTTTGTACCAAGGTTTCCTGCCTTCACTTGCAAGGTGGAATAAATCCATCATCTTTTCATAAGACAATTCAAATGGTTTGCCACTCCACTCGCTAATTGTCTTATCACGCCACGCTTCTTTTTCAGCAGTAAAATATGTCAAAGTTCCGTCACGGTCAAAGAATATTGCTTTGTAGTTCATATATAGGCCTCATTTCCTATGCAAAATATGCCACACATCATCACCGGCGAATCCACATTTTCTATATAGTGCTTCGGGATTGGTCATATTATCAACTTTGCCCGATACAGTTGCAAAATCTGCAATATCTTTCATTCTGCATAACAGTTCCGTTACTATCAGCTTTCCGATATTCTTGCCTCTGTATTGTGGTAAGACCTGTATCCATTCAAGAATAAGTTCTTTTGCTTCTGCATCAAAATCAGCTATGCCACAACCAGCATATATGCCCATTGCTTTTTCTTTAACCATTATCCATAGTTCTTCCTTGTAAACAGGTGTTTTGGTACAACCTTTGATAAGCTCTTTGTTTACAGATATGTCCGTATATGAATTGTTTATTATTTGCACAATTTCTTTAATATCTTTTCGTGTAGCGGTTACAATCTCAAAATCATCATTTGTGATTTTCGGTATTCCATTGAGATTGTGAAATAAGCGAAAATACTTTTCATCTGTATAATTTAATAAAGTATCAACAGAAAAATCTTTATCGTGCAGAATTTTCATATCAGGTGGTATTACGATATTTTTTGCTTTCCAATACGGAATAGAAAGAGTACCGCAAGGATTGTTTAAGTATTCGGTAAGTGTAATCATGATTTTTTATATTCCTTTTGTATGTTCATCAAAATTAGCTTTTACAACTCGTCTTTCTGTGTCAGTTAAATTCCAAACATGAATACCTATGTCAGCGGTATTGAAGAAAAACTTACAGTCAACAGGCATCTCAAACAGTGAACGATACAACTGATTTATCATTCCACCGTGAGATACAATAGCAATAGTTTCATCTGCCTGAGCTTCACTAATAACTCTTGAAAATGCATTTTCGGCTCTCTGTCTGAATTCAACCTGAGACTCTTGTTCGTAAACAGCTTTATCAATCGGCAAATCAGGAATTTCAGGATACTTTTCTCTTACAACTGCTCTTGGTAAACCTGCAAGGAGTTCGTTATTAAATTCCATCAAGTTTTCATCAAAAATAATGGATATGCCTGTCTTTTCTGATAAATGCCCGGCTGTTTGTCTTGCTCTTGTTAAAGTGCTTGCATATATTTTAGAGATATTGTAGTTGTTGGCAACGTAATCTGCCATAGCTTCAGCTTGTTTATGTCCTCGTTCAGTTAAAGCAAAATCAGCTCTGCCTTCATGCACATCAAGCAAATCTGCCTCTGATTCACCATGACGGATAACTAAAATTTCATATTGCATACCTCCGACAAAAAAATTAAGGCACCTCCGAAATTATACGGAGATGCCTGTAAGTTTAGATAGATATTTTACATCAATCGCAAACGGACAAAACGGCACTCCTAGTCACAAGATTAAGATTCATCATCATTTTGTCCACCTACCTTTCAATAATTTTATATAATTATACTCTTCTGTACCAAGAAAGTCAATATAATATAATTACTGATACGCTTATACAACCCTAAAAATAAATTCGCTATTTGCGAAAATACATCTTGACATGACAAAGTTTATGTGTTAATATAATACTACAACGATTGCAGATAACTTCTGCTGGTCAATGTCCCCTAATTTGGAGTTTTATTACTCGTGGAACATCCTAGCGGTGTTCTAATTAGCGGGGCGGTACACGTATTGACCTTACGATGTACTGCACCCTCGGCTTGCCCTGGGACCGGGCAAGCCGACAAAACGGATTAGATGGGTTTCCTGTATGCACCAACTCTTTCTCTGGGACGAAGTCATTATTAAAACTAAAATCTATACGACTTCGAGAAGGAGGCCATTATGGCGAATAAAAAATCGTTGTTCATTCAGGAAGCACCGAACCATTCAGAAATTTCTGAAAAATCTACTCGCAAAACACTGAAGATTATGATATTCAAGTATTGCTTTAAATTTCTTGAAGCAGTTTTGATGTTACTTCAAATCATTCAGGTAATCATTGAGATTTTTCGAAAGTAATCTGTTGGTAAGCAGTCGGAAAGCCCATCTAATTTTTTGATTTATCGCACTTTCGTGCTTTTTATAGGAGGAATATCTAATGATAGGTAAAAGTTTAAAAAGATTAAGGAGCATATATGGTTATAAGGCTTCTGATTTTTGTGAAAAATTAGGTATTTCTCCAAGCTATCTTTCTGAAATAGAGAATGAGAAAAAACAGCCTAACTTGGAATTGCTTCAAAAATATGCCGATATTTTTCAAATAAAGCTATCTTCATTGATTCTTATCGTAGAAACATATGAAGAGGCTGAAACACAAGGTAAAGGCGATAGCTTTATCGGGAAGATGATGATACGACTTATTGAAAAAATGTCTTTTGATGAGGGGTCTAATGAAAAATAAATCTTACCCGATTAACCAATGTGCTTTATTTAAGTGTAACAGCAAAAAAAGATTAGAACATTTACTGACAATTGAACAGGGCGATTTAAAATTAGTACAGAGCATTATTAAGTACAGTAATTTTGAAATTGACAAAAAGAACTCTACGGAAAAACGAAAGATTACCGCTCCGCAAAAAACCTTAAAGCAGATACAACGCAGAATATTATATCTTTTACAAAGTATTGAGCATCCTGAGTGGCTTATTTCTGGGACAAAGGGTAAAAGTTACATTGATAACGGTAAATATCATTGTAAATCATCATATGTATTAACTATGGACATTGAGAAATTTTACGATAATTGTACTAGAGAAAATGTATACAGCTTTTTCAAGAACAAAATGTGTACATCTTCAGATGTTGCAGAAATACTCACAAACATCGTAACCTTTAACAATGGAATACCGACAGGATGTCCTACAAGTCAAATAATAGCTTTTTATGCATATGAGGAAATGTTTTCCAATATTAAAAAA
Source organism: Clostridia bacterium (assembly GCA_017465465.1). Taxonomy (GTDB): domain Bacteria; phylum Bacillota; class Clostridia; order Oscillospirales; family Acutalibacteraceae; genus CAG-488. Next base: position 9,566 of record JAFTWE010000007.1, read on the forward strand.
ATCGCAGATAAATATGGGTGTATCTTTTCCGTTTATGTAGATGACCTTACCTTTTCTAGTGATAAAGCCTTTGATGCGGAAAAACTTAAAAGAGATGTTGATATTGAACTCAGAAGGTATAAGCATAAGCCAAAGAATAAAAAAATAAAATATTATTCGAAGTACGAAGCTAAACCTATTACCGGTACAATTGTGACAAAAGAACATGAATTAGCAACGCCCAACTCTCTTCAGCATAAAATATACACTGATTTTCAAGATATAAAAAATGATTGTCTATCAAGCGATGAAGAATTATATAAAAAGATTCAAGTCCTTGAAGGCAGAATTCAAGCTTCAAAAAACATTGAAATAGGTGCAAACAAATTTCCTGAAATCAGCAGACTAACCAATAGAATTAAAGAAAACACACCCATCCCTACACAACCCACCGTTACAAGAAAAAATACAAATAAAAAAGCAAAAATCCGAATAAAAAATAGCACGCAAGCATAGTGGAAAAAGTTTGCGTGCTATTTTTTGGATTTCTAACCTAGGTATGTTATATCTATTTCTGTATGATTTCCGGAAAGATCTTTAATATTCTTTATAACTAAAGTATTGGTTGAATGATATTCAAACTTATACTCGTTACTGTTAAAACTGTTTGTTGAAAACTTATTAGGCAAATTTTCAATGATAACAGTATAACAATCCTTCTCGGTTATACCAATATATGTTAAACTAGGATATCCTTCTTTATGCGATAAAACTAAGGCTTGGTGTCTAGTTATATCTCCATTTTTGCTTTCTACATATGAAACATATTGCTTTATTGCCTTAACAGAATCCGTAGATATTTTAAAATTCATCGTTATACTTCCTTAAAATTATTTTTTTTACATTATTTCATATTAAATAGAATTGATTAGTTTTACCCACATATAGTGTCTATTTCCGAAATCTGCCTCTTTTTCGATTTGTAATACACTGTTTCTGTTAAGAATAATTTCGTTGCTTTCAGCAGTATTGCTATATTTTCCAGTAAACAAGTAATTGCTACCAGCCGAAACAGAAATAATCATTCTAATTTGGCGATTCCAATAATGCGTGTCTGCATTCAATGAACAAAAAATGTAACCATCATAATATAAATAACTATCACCCAATCCACGCTTTTGAGCTAAATCACGTTCATAATCTTGATTTGTTACTCCTCTATATACAACGATGTCATCTTTAAGTGTATTTTTTTCTATTAGACGGTCAAACATATGCGTTGCATCATCTTCTTTTCCTCTACGAACAATCGAATTAATGGTTGTTCCTATACTCGGTAATATACGCTTATCCTGTTCTGTTATATACTGATATGGATTTTCTTTTTTTATCCAATTTTGCACATCGGTTATAATAAGCTGAGGTTCTTCAACATGTTTGTCATCACATTCTGTTGCTCGTATTCTTTTTATAAATCTTTTTATCATTTATGTGCTCCTTGTTATTCGTGTAATTGTAAACGCTAATAATTAACAACAAATTGTGCAAACAACAATTATATTTCAATTAATTTTTCAAAACACTTGCCTAATATCGGAGAATCTTCCCATTTAACTGATACCAATCTTTCTTTGAAAAGAGAAAAGGTCTTTTCGGGATTAAATATAGAGAAAGCCACACCCAACTGAGCTTTAAGTTGCAATCTATTCTCGTGTATGTAACGGTCAGCATCCAGCTTTATGTCCGTTATAAAATTACCGCATTTCTGAATAATATTAGCATCATATTCATCTTCGGATAATGCTTCCATGAGCATCGTTTCCAAAGCACCTGTATTCTCTTTAGGAATTACAAGTAATAAAAACTCGATTGTTACTTTAGCTCCTAAGTCGGCATTTATTTTATTTGTTTTCCAAACATTATTCTCGATATTATCAACAATAGGTGAAAGTTGTTCAGAAATCGAAAGTTCAATATCCTGAATAGTTATATCATCACGGTCTGTTACCAAGGCAATTCTATAATCTGTTTCTCCTGCTGTAGAACGCATAATAGGTTTATTCAGATTTTCGTTAAAGAAATTACCAAAGTTATCTTTGCCTCCAACAGCACATATCAATAACTCATCACCACTATCGTTCCTATAATTACAAGCAGCTTTGTTGTCTTGCTCTGTAAAATTGAGTCTTAACCCTTTAGGGTTGCCAGTATATTTCCAGCCTTTTGTTTTTTCCAGGTAATAACTGATTAAAATTAAATCTGTTTCTCCTTCACATAATAAAATCCTTGTCATAAGCGCACCTCAAATCCAAAACGTTTGCGGTCCTCATAGACTTCTTTTCCAGAAAGGCTACGTGTGTGCACCATTGAAGTTTCAGGGTCTTTACGGAATGTTATCACACTAATCGGGTCATAATCATTATTTTCATCATATACTCGCGTTCCTAGCAAACCATCTATAACTTCAGAATTATGAGTGGTAATAAAAACTTGAACATCAAACTGTTGTGATGCCAAGATGATAAAACTAAATATTTCGCTATAATACTTATAGTTAATTGATGTTTCAATTTCATCGATCAACAGTATGCCACCTGCAGCAGATGCAATACCATTAGCTAAAGACAGCACTTTCTTAATACCATCACCATATGTGGATAATGGCATAACACCTAATTCTTTGTGTTCTAAGTACTCAATAGCCCTAGAAGTGTTTTCGTTTTTTAAATAAAGCAAATCTGTAATATTAGAGTCAAATAATTGTAACAATTTCAAACATATATACTTATAATCAGGATTTTTAACGATTTTGTTAAAAGTATTTCCCTGCATATGTGCTAACGGAGATAAATAAACAATATTAATACTATCCGGTAATCTTTTGTTGCGAAAAGACATTTCATATGCTTTTACAAAAGGATGCAAATGTATATTATCATGAAAAGAACCACTTTTATCCCAGCCATGCATCTCACCATGGAACATTAATGTTTCTTGTGCGAAATCAGGCTTATTATGATTAGAATATTTATTACGAACATATGGTGAGAGCATCTCAATGTTTAATAATTCTTTTTGTTCCTCTCCGTGAATTTCCAAATGAGATTCACCCATATTTCCAATGGCATGCATTCCAATGTACATCTCATTTTTCGGAAAAAGATTTATAAAATTTTCATATACTGCAGAGGATAAAAAGGGGGAAGCATCTCGCATACGTGCCACCTTTAAGACATTATAAAAATCATTAGGCTTGCGAAAAAGACAAAGAGCTTCCATAAAACTTGTTTTACCCGAATTGTTATCTCCGGCAATAATATTTACATCACGAAGCCTAGATACTTCCACTTCTTTAAGACCTCTAAAGCATCGAATATCTAAGTGTTCAAAATGAACTGCCATATCAATTTTCCTCCTCAGGTTCTACAAAATCAACGATTAACCTTTTCCCTAATCCGTCTGCTAGTCTTTGTAAAATTTGAAGGCTAGGAACATTACGTCCATTTTCAAACTTGCTAATACTTGCTTGTGGAATATTGGTTTTTTCTGATAGCTCTTTTTGTGAGATGCCAAGTTCTTTCCTGACACCTGTCAGTAATTGTGTAACCTCTTGCACTATGTCATATTCAGGAATATATACTTCTTCTGTATTGTCGATTTTAATTTTAGACAAATTCTGTTTCAAGAAATTTTGAAATTCACTCATGATAATTCTCCTTTCTTCAAATATGATTATACATTATATTATATTCAATTGCAACAAAAATATTGCAAATTTAATATATTTTTGAAAAATTATTCCTATAAGCACATATTCCTTTCAACATAACAATAAAAATTTATGCTAAAAGATATTATTAAACCAAACAGTAAAACATAAAATTGGCGACAAAACAAGTTTCTGCCGCCAATTTTATTTCTATCTATGCGCTATAGTATTGATCACTATCTCTCTTGCCCTTGCTTCAACATTCTGCACACGGCATACCCATTCCATCTGATTTTCCTCTTTCAGTCGTTCAGTTATGTCTTCTAATTCTTTCATCTGCTCAACAAGTGTATCAAACATTTGCTGTGCCTGATTTTCTATCTCAGCACAGTGCTGATAAAGTTTACCTTCAGCAAGCAGGGTTGCAAATAGCACTTTCTTGTGTTCAAGCAGGTAATCCTTATGTAGCATACCCCATTTACCGAGGGTGATATTTGCTTCTTCAGGTGGGAGTGTGAGATTGGGTATCATATATTCATTGACTTGTCTGTATGTAATGTTTTTCATAATTGCATTATCCTTTCATATTCTTAACAAATGTATCGTATGTAAATCTTGCGCCGAACCCGAAGCCTGATATAAAGCTGTCAGCGTTGCTTGTTGTTGAAAATTCAATATAGGCACTGACATAGTTTTGAAATAATTCTTTATCATCACTGTTTAATCTTGCGGTAAGTTGTTCTTCTTTTTCGGCAAGGTTACTTAGTTTCTTCTTGAGTTTAGGTGTTAATTCCGAATTAACTTCTTGTGGCTCAAGGTTGCCGTAGTATAAATCTTCAATAATATTTGACATATCGTTTCCTCACAATCTGTATTTTATTTATTGAAGAAACTATAAAATCCTCTGATACAAGTAAGAATATGTGTTTGACTGTCGGTTGATTATTATTTTAAATTGAATCCGTTATCAACACTCGTACCAAAAAATTCCTCGGACTTGGCCACGGGTGGCTAAGGACAGTTTAAGTGAAATATACGGTGTAGTCAGTTACGGCTACACCGTGTTTTCATTTTTAAGAGGCTTTATAAGCAGTTGTCCTCAATTCTTCTTTTGCTTTTAATATCATATCAGCATCTGGGAACTGCATAACACCAACACCTACAAAGTGAATTTTTATAGGAACGTGTTTTTTTCCGTTTTCATCTTTTACTCTGTCAAAAATCTCGATTTTATCAATCAGCGTATTTACGAGAGCAGGTGTTAACTCCTTCAAATCGGTACACTTACGGATATTCGCAAGAAATTTTCTGACATCAATATTTTCTTGCTGTGCAGTATTGATGAGATTTTCGTTGTATGCAACATTTTCTATTAAGTCTTTCTGCTCCTTTTCATAATTAGTGAGCATTCGGTTATATCGTTCATCGGGCAACGACCCAAGCACATACTGTTCAAAAACAGCTTCAATGAGCTTGTCCAACTCCTGAATACGTTTCTTGTTTTTCTCAAGCTCATACTTTGCCTCTTTGAGATTATTTGCGATGTTCAACCTGTGTTGCTTTGCGAACAAGTACAGAAACACAGGCTCATATTCTACAATATATTCTGCCGCTTCTCGTATAGTTTTGAGCACCATTTTCTCTAACACTACATTTCTGATATAGTGAATAGTGCAACTACCTCTGTTTTCCTTGTAAGCAGAACAACGAAAGAACTCTTGATTTTCATTTATGCTTTTAGCTGCACAAAAATATAATTTAGAACCACAATCTCCACAATACACCAAGCCTGAAAATATACTTTCTCTGCCCGTTGCAGTATTTCTGCGACGGTGTTTTTTTATTTCCTGAACTCTTTTCCATGTGTCCATATCAATAATTGGTTCCTGAGTATTAGGAATAACAACCCAATCATCCTCTGAAAAAGATACTCTTTTGTGAACCTTGTAACTGATAGTACTTGATTTAAAGTTAACTGTACAACCGGTGTATTGCAAATTATTCAGTATTTTCTCAATACTGTTATCAGACCAACGATATGAAGTGGTCATCGGATTTCCTGTTTTCCTGCCTATTGAATTGTAATATGCAGTTGGAGTCAGGATTCCCTCACTTTCAAGCCTGCGAGCAATTTTTCTGACACCTAACCCCTCAAGAGCCAATTGGTAAATATATTTGACTACTTTTGCGGCAGGTTCATCAATTACCCATTGTTTTGGATTTTCGGTATCCTTTTTATAACCAAAAGCAACTGTTGGCGAAACTCGTTCTCCGTTATCGGACTTTGATTTCCAAACCTGACGTACTTTCTTGCTAGTCTGAGAAGCATACCATTCATTAAATAAATTATGAAACGGCATCATCTCAGTACCCTTACCGCTTATAGTTTCAACATTCTCCTGAATAGATATGAAGTTTACACCTAAAGACGGATAAAGCACCTGGGTATAGTGGTCAAACAGTATATGCTCACGACCGAAACGGGATAAATCCTTTACAATAACAGTTCCGATTTCACCTGTTTCTATCATTCGTTCCATACGCTGAAAGTCAGGTCTGTCAAAGGTTGTTCCTGAGATACCGTCATCAACAAAGAACATTGTATTCTTGTATCCGTGCTTTTTAGCATAGTCTGAGAGAATACGCTTTTGATTAGTAATGCTGTTGGATTCTGAATCCTTGTTGTTTTCTTTATCCTTATCTTTGTCTTTTATATCATCAACAGATAAGCGACAGTATAATGCTGTTAATTTTTCATTAATATTTTTCTCGGCTTTCTTTGCCATAATTATAACTCCTTTCCGGAAGCCGAGCATTGCATTAGGTGTTGCCATTGTACAATGCCCGACTGCCATTTTTCAAATGTGTGGTTTTATGCGAGCTGTTCCGACAGTATAATTTCTTTAAATTGCTGTAACAGAGATTTATTTATCTTGCCGTTAAACACGCCAGTTACATCATAAACAATGCCGTGAATCTGTTCGGAAACTTTAATTTCATCAGGAACGATGTGCAGTTCTTCCGTTTGCTTTATTTCGTCAGACTGAGGAATTACATATTCCATAAAATCAACGGGGATGTCATCATTTATTCTGCCCGAACCTTTTCTTGAAACAAAGTTAGGGGCTATTGAAAGTTTCTTCATCCGCATCACCTCGCATCCCTGTTTCTCTGTCGCTGCAGATATTTGTTGTAATATTCCAAAGCTTTTATGATATGCTCCTCTTTCTGCTGTTTGGTATAGTTTTTACCGAAGAACTTGTTTATACGCTCTTCAGGTATTTTTATAGCCTCTGCCTGATTAGGTTTAGGTGTAGTCATAATAGATAACACCGTATCAGCATTGAGCTGATTCTGTTCCGAGAGCTTACGCATTTTCTGTGCCTGTGCAAGTGAGGGAGTTACCTCATCACTCTCATAGGTTTCAAAAATCATCATCTGTTCTTCGGGAGTAAGATATGAGATTTCAACTGCAGGTCGCATTGCAATTCTGCCTTCATCCACAAGGTTAAGAATAGATTTTTCAAGGTTTGTCAAACGGATATACCTTTTGATTTGTGTTGCACTGTCTTCGCTGTCCTGTGAGATTTTTTCTGCAGAATTTAACTTTAGGCCCACCGGGTCCGAAGTTAAATCTGTGCGTTTGCCTTGCTTTTTAAGGGCATCCATTTTCATCTTGTATGCGAACGCTTTTTCCGAGGGTAGAATATGCTCTCGGTGCAGGTTGCTGTCAACGAGAATAATATCTGCTTCTTCCTTACTGATAGACAGAACTACCACCGGCACCTCTGTCATTTCTAACCTTGTTGCTGCAAGGTATCTTCTGTGTCCTGAAACGATTTCGAACACATCAGCCTTATCATCTTTTCGCACCATAAGAGGCTGTATAATACCGTTTTCACGGATGCTTTCTTCCAATGGCTTCATATCTTCCTCTCGGCATTTGTAAGGATTTTTGAAATTCGGCACAATACTACTCATTGGCATTTTCACGATTTCTGTGATTGTAGGTTTTGTTTCATCTGCTTTCTCAAACAGAGTGTTGATAAATTTATCTTCTTTTGTCATTTAATTACCTCTCTTTACTATTAATATTTTTGTTGTTGATTTTTTCTTCTCGGCTGGTTTTGAATATTTCCGTGAAGAAGTTTTTTACCTTTTCAGGCACAAGTTTCAGCGCTTCAAGATATGGTGCACAAATTTCCTGCAGTTCACGGAATTGTCTTTCAAGACGGTTGAGCCGTGATAGAAGCTCATAATTTCTGTCCTTCAGTTTTCCGTTTTCTCTTTCAAGGTCGAAAATCTTGCTTCGGGCAGCAACCGATTGTTTTGCCATTGTACTCAGGTCATTGAAGTCTTCACTTGAAAGAGTGACCTTGCCTGTAATACTCTTTTTACCCATATGCTCAATTTCCATAAAGGTTTTGTGTACCGTATGAACATCCTCATAATGAAGAGTTTCCTTTTCGACCTGACTTTTGATTTCTTCAAGGCGTTTCTTATCTTGTTGTATCTCATATTGCAGACAAGACAGATGCTCAGCCGTACTGCCTTTCTCACCACGGATGAAATCATTAAAACCGGCTCTTTGCATATGGTTGAAGAAATCGTCCTGCAAGATACTGTATGAGGGAATCAACACTGGCTTTCCCTTTTCGTTGAATACAACATTGCCGTTTTCATCAACTGCCTGCGGTGACTTCCATTTCTTTGAGTGGCTTATCTGATTGACTGTTTCTTTGACAGTACCCACAAGTGATTTGTCCTTACACCGCTTTGTCCACAGAATCTGTTTCTCAACAACAGGCAGAGCTACAAGGTGCATATGATAGTGATACACAGGTTTTCCGTACTGTTCTGTGAGAGCTACATTCAGTTCATCTGCGTGCATAACTGCAGAGATGATATTCTGTTCACCGTACAAGGCAACTGCAAATCTGTATGCTTCCTCATAGAAATCTTTTGCATATTCATAACCGCCGTGAGTTTCAAAGTAGTCCGTGTTGACATCGAATATAACTTCATCAAAGACCTTCGCATCAGCTTTAAGCCCTCGCATACAGACTCTCTTTTCGGCTATTAGCTTATGAAGTTGTTCGTTGTAGGTCAGTTCACCACAGCTCTTAAAATGCACATTCATATCGCACCTAGCCGTATCAACATTCATATTTGCGTAAGACTCATTCTTTCTCTCGTTGTGCCTTTCACATTTACCGATTGTGCTTTGTGTATGAGTGACAACTCTTGCTACACTATAATTTTTCTTTGACATAGGTTTTACCTCCTTTCTGCATTACTGCCTTATTTGTTCCGCTGACTTTCTTCGAAAGTGCGTAACCCACTATGACACTTTCAAGGCTTCTCCTTGCAAAGATGTCAGTGGGCTCTGCGAGGCTCAAAAACTAAAATTTCTCGCTTATCAAGGGAGCGACAAACTTTAGTTGCGGTATATTCCGCAGACGAGCTTCGCTATGTAAGTGTGGCTATAGTATTCTTTATACCGAGATGCTTTTGTGGGGGCAGTTATTATATAAAGAAACTGTCTCTATAAGTAATGGGAATAAGCCACATAAATCTGTTCCTGATTTTCAGGAAAATTTTTTTACAAACAAAAAAGCCGTCACATAGACAGCACAAATAGCGGGAGGACATTTCATCCTCTCGCACAGTTTGTACTGAAACTATGTAACGGCTTAAAATTTAAGCACTGATTGTCCGTATGTTTCCCAACCAAGTATTCGGACAGATACTTTTCAGGTCAGTACAGTGATTTCCGGCTCACTATAGGCACTAATAAATATGTGTTTCAGTTTGATATTTAGTTGTGAGGTAAATACATTATTTACCAATTTACTATTATACAGAACATTTGTTCTTTTGTCAATAATTTTCTACAAAATTCTTGCCGTTTCACCTGAAATAGTTCCTGCCCGGGAATCTCACCGCAGCGTTGCCTTGCTCGTATCATCGCAAAGTCGTATCACTTTCAGACGGTCATTAAATTTTCAAGGTGCATAAAAGCAAAAAAGTCCTCACCTCCAATGAACAGAGGTAAGGACTTTTATCGTCGGTATCACGCAAGGGGAACAAAAAACACCGGATGAAATAAGTACAGATTGCCTCTGTTCTTATCTTCATACGGTGCTTGGGTAGTCAATATAAATTGCTCCGCTTACGCGATACAAAGTTATTTGTATTAAATTGTGTCTTAAGTATACAGAACTAATATATGCTTGTCAATAGGTTTCGGCAAATAAAAGTTCGTGTTGGTGAAAAAGAGTTCAGTTTATCTGTATATGCAATTGTTAATTAGTAAAGTATTCGCACAGCAATATAAAAAAATTATCTTTACAACAGTTTATTTCAATAAGTAACAGTATCATTTATCTTTTTCAAACAACATTCTGTCATCATCAGGATATATAATTCCAGAAACCGTTGTTTCATTATTTTCTTGCCCAAAATGCACTGATTTCTCATGTGCCATAAAATAAATATATTTTTCTTCCAATTGTATCTTATACAACCAACCTCTACCTAAAAAAGAAGAATAATTGTTTTTATGTGAAAATGTGATTTCTTTTAAAGATGCATTTGTTAATTCTTGTCCTGAAATTATCTCATCCATAGATATTTCATTTATCATGTCCCAAAAACCATAAAAAACACCTTTTTTCACGGCTTCTGTTATTAAATACATTTTTTCAAACAAAATTTTCTCTTCATGAGTTACATCCGTTGCGTCTTCGATTATTTCAAAAGCTTTTTTAGAAAAAGGGAGAAGATTTTCATTTTCTCTTAGTGTCAAATATTTTTTTGTTGCTTCTGAATTTAACAAATCATTTTTACTGTTATAAAATAATGCTATTGTTTTGATTAACATAGTTCTTTCAACCGCAATTTGAACATCCGAAATTGCATTTTTAATTTTGAATTTCCATGAAGTTGGAACAACATCTTCAAAGTCACCACCAGATATAATAATAGCAACAAGTTGCTCAAATATATTTCCAAATTTTATTGCTGTTTTCGCCAAATCAGCAATTTCTTTGTCTTTTGATATCAAATTAGCTGTCGGTATAAACAGTTCTCGATGTTCGATTGTGTAATCTGTAAGTACATTTATAAAGGTTTTGTACGACATATCCCAAGAGTAAAAATAATACCGTGAAGAGTTTTTTTCGGCAAATCTTTCATACTCACTATAGTCACTATTATCTTTATATTTTTCAAAAATACTATTTTGCAAACAAATTAGATTTTTTCCTTCCTTTGTTTTTCGTAAAAGCCTACCTAGTCTCAAAGAACATTCTAAAACATTCACGGTTAAACATCCTTTCCCAATTCATCAATTAATTTATACATTAATATGCGTGAAGTAATACCACAAAGTTTTTTTGATTCAAGAGTAGAAATGCTTGCCATATTTAAACCATGAATAAGTTCATTTCTAATTCTTCTTGTGTTATGTAGAAATTCTATTTCATCTGCAGATACGGGTATACTTAATCTGCTGATGAGTGTGTCTAGTTTTGAGCAAAAACTAGGTTCTGTTAACTTATTGTTTATCATTTTAACAACACTCTCATTAAGAGCTTTCATATTATCTTCTGAAAAACTTTTGATGTCTTCTACTATAATTTTTTCTGTTACACCTTTAATAACTTGCTTTCTTTCTGTCTTTGTTAGTTTTTCCCTTCCTGCTTTGAAAGCATATTCATCAAAAATGTTTTTTCCTTTTTCGCCATTAACTATAAATTCAAGTGCCATAGAGCAATATATTACTTTATCATATTCATCACTCGAATGCCACGCTTGAACAATCCATTTCATTGCGTATTGTAGACGAAGTACTTTTTTATTTTTTATTTGCAAATTAATAAAGAACTTTTCCACCCAGTCATAATCAAATAAGTATTCAGAATTTTCATCTAACTCTATTGATGTAGGCACTAACATATTTTCATCTGTAAGGGTTATGGATTCTCCGATAATGCAGTTTTCTATGTAAAATAAATTACTCAATCCTATTTTAGGATAATGACTTCTTACGTCCCAAAAATTATTGTTTAATGTAACACTTCCAAACCAATCAGCATACATGTCATTTTTAACCATAAATGATAAAAACTCAGTTGCTGCAACAAGTATTTTTTTACCTTCGCAAAAAGCATTATATAGTGAATCTGCCTTCATATTAACCCATATAACTGTAGTATTATCAATTGCTAATTCTTCAATTGATTGCTCAAATTCTTGTGATACTTCAAATGTTTTTCCTATCCTAACATTACCAATAACGCAATCTTCAATATTAATATTGATATTTTTAATAACCCCCGCAACAATATAATTATGAATATATTTTTCATCGGAATCAGGGTAAACAAATCCTTTAACATCACTGTCTGAATGATTAACTATAAAATCCATTACTGAAAATGGGTTGCGTATATTGTTGAAAGTTGTTTTGTTGCATTGAGTAGATTGCATTATTTCCATAGAATATGGATGAATATACAAAATGTATATATTATCTGTTTTCTCAACTTTAACAATATTCCCGTTATAATTTAAATGATCATCTGATAAAAAAATGGTGAAATTTATATCATTATAAAGCGGAGTTTTTGCTAAGTGTTCAACCATCTCTGTTTCAGAAATTGCAACTACAAGTGTTCCTCCCTGTTTGTTATATAAAAAACTAAACCATTCAAAATTGCAATCAATATTTAATATAAACATTTTCGAGGAAAAAGACTTAACATTCTCTTGCTCAAATATTTTTTCAAAATCTTTACATACATAAGACAAACTTTCAGTCTTATAATTTAATACCTTGTCCGAGTTTCCTTTGACTAGTCTTGCTTCGTGATTATACATAGTTGTTTTATATAACTCTAATTGTCCTGGTGATAATGCAAAAAGATTATTTGTTTCAATATCCAAGCCGTAGACTACTGCTGAACCGTTTTTATCTAAAAACTTAAGAACGGAATACAACTTTTTAGTGGAGCCTAGAATCATAGCTTCATCTAATTCGTATTGCAACTTATTAATAGAAGCAACACTACCCAAATGAAAAATATCATATATCATCTTATCCACAAATAAAACCTCCTTTTTAAATTTTCAGGTTAATTATACTTTGAATTTGTTTACTTGCTTTGTCAAGTTCTGATATTATATTGCTTTTTACAGTATAATAATCTTCCGAAAAGAGCTCTTGGGTTAAGCCAAACATCGGGTCGCTATCAATAATATCTTTTTCTTTTAAAGCAACGCCTAATTTGTAGTGAGCCATAGCATTTCTAAATACATCTGAATGATACTTGTCATCCATAATAATGCTGATATTTAAGTTTTCTTTTATATCAGGTAAGATTGCAAGTAAATAATAATATAAAATATATGCAAATCTCAATTTTGTGGATGTTTCATCAACAATTAATTTGTCAACGGAATAAACTATAAAGTTTATTTGACACAGTATTGTAAAAAGCAAAAATTTATAATCGTATTTATTCCCAAATGGAGATTTCACAAAACCACCGTAATCTTTTGTGGAAAAAATATAATCTGATTTGATTTTATATGGTTCCAAAGCATTAAAACATGCTGTGTATTCTCCGCCTATAGTAGCCATTTTTTTGATAGTTTCACCATCGGTTTTACCATATGCAAAAAATGGAGTAACAACTTGATTTAAAATAGTATTATCACAAGAAAGTGAATTACAGTAAAACACCCCATAAATATCATATAAATGCAATCGTTTTGCTATAGGCTTGCAAAGAGAAGAAAAATACATTTCACTTTGCTCATATTTCTCATAAAGAATTTCATCTAAATCCCTATACCCTCTTTCAAAAAGTTTGATAGAGTTTCGCATTTCTTCATAGTACTTTTTTTCTTCATCTGTAAATGTAGGAAGTCTTAATTTATGCTTTGAAGAATTGTTATAGGCATTTACCCAATCCTCAATCCCGTCAACTATCAACCCCGTATAAGGCATTAAGGCTATGTAATAACTAGGCGTAACTATTTCTTGGTTATATAAAAGTGTAGAGAACAATCTTAAATCATTTTGCATCAATTTAACTGCACATTTTTGCACTTTGTTTAAAGGAGCATTTATTAAGTTGTATTTTTCTGTTTCGTGATTAATTGACACTCATATTACCTGATTTCTTTAAATTGTAAACCTCCCCACCATAACGGCAGGGAGGTTGAAATTCATATTACCTGCCAAAAACAACATCGCTTTGACAGCGTTGTATTAAATTATACTCTTATTTGATAAATTAATCAATAGCACAGAATAAACTACATACAAAAACCGTGAAAGAGACATCCCTTTTTATTACTCATCCGTCACAAATATTGATTTACTCTCTTTTTTTATATATAATTATCATATAACCACTGAAAAGAGTGATTTGATGATTAAAATTCTTATTATAGAAGACGATGCAACTATCGTCAAAAATTTAAGTGAGCTTCTTCGTCAGGAAGGCTTTGAAGCTTGTAGTGCTCTTAACTGTAAGGAAGCCGAAAATCAATTGGAAACGAAGCAATTTGACCTTGTTTTGCTCGATGTCCTTCTGCCTGACGGAAACGGTTTTGCTCTTTGCAAGAGAATAAAAAGCATAACCGATTGTCCCGTTATCTTCCTTACCGCTTCAGCCGATGAATTCAGCGTTGTTACAGGGCTTGACATCGGTGCAGACGATTACATTGAAAAGCCGTACCGTCCGAGAGAGCTTATATCCCGCATTAAATCTGTTCTACGCAGAACGGGTAAAAGCCAGAGTGTGCTGACTTTCGGAAATGTAAGTGTTGATATGGACAAGGGAATTGTCACAAAAAACGGCAAGGATGTTTTTCTTTCAGCTTTGGAGTACAGACTTTTTCTTGTTTTTCTTAACAATCCCGGTGTAACGCTTACAAGAAACAAGCTCCTTTCGGAGATATGGGATATCGCAGGTGACTTTGTCAACGACAACACTTTGACTGTGTATATAAAAAGACTCCGAGAAAAAATTGAAGACGATATTCAAAACCCTGAAATCATTCTCACAGTCAGAGGTTTAGGATATAAGTTAGGTGAATAAAATGAATTTTTCCAACAATCCCGAAATCAGAAAATTCCTGACAATAACAGTGATACCCTCACTGTTATTATGCTTTATCGCGGCTTTTTACTCGGTCGCTACGGCTGTTTGTGTTTTCGCCGTCAGTGCATTTTTGATAATCGGCTTCATTGTTTTTACAAGAAAGCGTTATAAAAGAATTAACGCACTCGAAGAAAGTATTGATAAAATTCTTCACGGTAACGAGCAAATTAATATCAAGTCCTACGGCGAAGGTGAGCTTTCGATACTTGAAAGCGAGGTGCAGAAAATGCTTGTGCGTCTTCGTGACCAAAAGGATATTCTTGAAAAAGAACGCACCTTTCTTGCCGATTCCATTGCCGATATTTCTCACCAATTAAGAACACCGCTTACAAGCATAAATCTTATTTTGTCTCTTATAGAGTCTCCCGATATCTCATCGGAAAGAAGGGATGAGCTTTTAAGAGAACTTTCTTCGCTTATCACAAAAACAGAACACCTTGTTTCTGTTCTTCTAAAAATTTCAAAGCTCGATGCAGGAACCGTACAGTTCGAAAAGAAACCGACAGACCTCACTTCTCTTATAAAAAAATCTGCAGAACCACTGATGATACCGATGGATATTAAAAATCAGAAGCTTATTATAAACACTGATAATGTTTGTCTTGACTGTGACCCCTCTTGGTGCCTTGAGGCTTTCGGAAATATATTGAAAAACTGCACGGAGCACACTCCCGAAAACGGAGAGATAACCGTAGTTGCAGAAGACACTCCGATTTTTACGGAAATTGTCATCACCGATACGGGTATCGGCATAAACGAAAACGACCTGCCTCATATTTTTGAACGCTTTTATAAGGGTGAAAATTCATCAAAAGAAAGCTTCGGAGTCGGTCTTAACCTCGCAAATATGATTATTTCGGGTCACAACGGAACAATAAAAGCTGAAAATGGTCAGCACGGCGGTGCGAAATTTACAATAAGATTTTACAAGCAGGTTGTGTGACGTTTTTGTAATAATAGAGTCACCGAAGTGTAATTTTTGATTGGTACAATGAAGCTACAATAAAAAAGAAAAGGAGCAATTCAATATGGATATTTTAAAAATTGAAAACCTTTCAAAAATTTACGGCGAGGGCGAAAATCAGGTTAAAGCTCTCGATAATGTAAGCTTCAGCGTACCTAAAGGTCAGTTTGTGGCTATCATCGGTCCGTCAGGCTCGGGAAAAAGTACACTTCTGCATATCCTCGGCGGTGTTGATAAGCCCACAAGCGGCAAGGTTTACCTCGACGGGCAGGACGTTTACGCACAAAACGAAGACCAGCTCGCTATATTCCGCCGCAGGCAGGTAGGTCTTATTTATCAATTTTATAACCTCATCCCTGTTCTCAATGTAACGGAAAACATTTCGTTACCCGTACTTATGGACGGCAAAAAGGTAGACAAAAATTACCTTCGTGAGCTTATTGACCTTCTTTCTCTCACCGGAAGAGAAAAGCATCTTCCCAACGAGCTTTCAGGTGGTCAGCAACAGAGAGTTTCTATCGGTAGAGCACTTATTAACAATCCTGCCGTTATGCTTGCCGACGAGCCGACGGGTAACCTTGACTCGAAAAACAGCCACGAAATCGTTGAACTTCTTAAACTCTCTAACAAAAAATACGGTCAGACACTTATCGTTATCACTCACGATGATTCGATTGCTTTGCAGGCTGACAGAATTATCACCATAAACGACGGTAAAATTGCGAGTGACAGACTTCTCGTTAAGTGAGGTGACCGCAATGAATATCTTTAAACAGTTTACCAAACGCTCACTTAAAGAGAACAAAACAAGAACTCTTGTTACAATAATCGGCATTATCCTTTCCGTCGCAATGTTTACTGCCACAATAGAGGCTTTTGTAACCGTTCAGGATTACCTCATAAACTATGCCGAAATGTATAACGGCAAATATCACGTAGGTTTTTATGATGTTGAATATGGTGATATTTCAAAAATCACTGAGGACGAAAGAGTAGAAAAATATACCTTTATTCAGGATATTGGCTATGCCGAAATCGGCTCATCAAATGAATATAAGCCATATCTGTATATCGCAGGTATTCCAACTGATTTTACAGATGTAATGCCGATACATTTGACAGAAGGCAGACTGCCTCAAAACAGTAATGAAATTGTTATTTCTGACCATCTTTATTCAAATGGTGGCGTACAACTTAAACTTGGTCAAAAAATTACGCTTCAGGTCGGAGAAAGGCAGTGGACGGAGCTTATAAACATCACCGATGAGGAACGCCAAGAAATTGTCGGTGACTCGTGGCAGAAGTTAACACAACAAGTTCCTTTAAGAAAAGCTGAAGGTGAAGAATTATCAGAACAACTCATTAATACAAAAGAGAAAACATATACAATTGTAGGCTTTTGTGTGAGACCGGAACAAACCACTATTGAGCCCTATTCAGCACCCGGTTATACTGCATTCACAATAAATGAGACGGGCAATACCAATACTCAGAGTATTTACACAATTCTTGAAAAGCCTTCGGAATACGGAAAATTCAATACAAATATAATTACTTCATTAAAGGTTGACAGCACTATAAATAATGACCTACTTATGTATAGTTTCAATAGCTTTGATTCCGCTTTTCCTGTATTGGTGTTTGGATTGCTTGCTATTCTAATCGGACTTATCGTTTTCGGTTCAGTTTCGCTTATTTATAATTCGTTTTCAATTTCCGTAAGCGAGAGAACAAAGCAATTCGGCATTCTTAAAAGTATAGGTGCCACTAAAAAGCAGATAAGAAAATCTGTTCTTTACGAAGCAACAGTGCTTTGTATTATCGGCATTCCTATAGGTCTTATTTCCGGTTGTTTAGGTATTGCGATAACCTTCCACTTCTTAAGTGATTCAATTTCAACCGTACTTGCCGAGTTGACAGACCTTAGAATGCGGTTTGTATTCTCACCGCTTGCAATAATTGCCGCAAGTATAATAAGCTTTGTGACAGTAATCATTTCAGCATATATTCCTGCGAAAAAAGCAATAAAAATTAACCCCATTGAATCTGTCAGACAGTCAAATGAGATTAAGGTAAAACATCGCAGTGTTAAAGTGTCACCGCTTACCAAGAAGCTTTTTGGCTTTGAAGCAACACTATCTTCAAAGAACTTCAAAAGAAACAAAAGGAAATATCGTACTACTGTTTTTTCACTTTTTGTGTCCGTTGTACTTTTTATTTCCGCTTCTTCGCTTTCGACATACTTTACCGATATTGTTGAAGCTCAAAGTCAGGATATGAACTATGATGTTGCCGTAAACATTTTTAATTACGACGATGACTTTAATCCTTTATATGAAACAGATGATTTCAGAAACAAACTGTGTGAAGGCTTAAAAACTGTTGAGGGTATTGATGAATTTACCATTTCTCAACAAATGAGCACAGAATATAACATTGATAAAAAATATATTTCTGAAGAATATCTTGATATGATGTATAAAGAAGTTGAGAGATATTCGGACGAAACTCAGAATCAGTATTACGGAATGTTCAGATATAACTTCATTGATGATGAAGCTTTCCGAAGACTTCTTAAAGCGGAAGGACTCAGTGAAGAAGGATACTTTGACAAAGAAAATCCAAAAGCCCTTGTTTATGATATTGGTACTTATATTTATCAGAATAACAATAAAGAAAAGGTTTATATAGTACCTTTCCTTAACACCGATAATCTCTCTTCAACTATTGAGATAACCCAAATTCTTCCTTCTTTTGAGGAAAACGGTAATAAATATTATTATTTGGATGAAACTATAGAAAAAGACGGTAAAACCCATTATGTGTATGATATCGTTCGTGACGAGGGTGAAGAATTTGATGAATCAACAAAACGTTATCTGCCGGAAGAAAAAGCTGTAAGTTATATCAACATTTCAATCGGTTCAGTTCTTGATGAAAAGCCATATTTCGCAGGGCACAATACAAACCTTATTTACCCGGAATCTGTAAAAGAAAGCATAATGCTTGATGAGTATCAGCAAACACACGCTTTTATTCTCTGTGAAGACCACAGCAAGGTTGCAAATGACTTGAGCCGACTGGTTAGGGATATCGGCGGCGACACCAATCATGTCAGCGTAGTCGATTACGCAGCGGAAATTGAAAGCATACGAGCACTTGTTACCATCGCAAAGGTTTTGGCATACGGATTTATCGTTCTCATTTCTTTGATAGCTGCAGCTAATGTCTTTAATACAATTTCAACCAACATTTCACTCAGAAGACGGGAATTTGCAACGCTCAAATCCGTTGGCCTTACAAGCAAGGGTATGAGAAAAATGATGACATTTGAATCTATCCTTTATGGTGTAAAGAGTCTTATGTTCTCGCTTCCGGTTTCATTGGGAATGACATATCTGGTATATCTTGTAGCATCAGACAGTGGTTACGAAATGTCATTTTATGTTCCGTGGGACAAATTCATTATAGCTATTACAAGTGTATTTATAATTGTTGTACTGAGTATGGTATATTCAATCAAAAAGGTGAACAAGGAAAACACAGTTGATACACTTAGAAACGAGAATATATAAAGTGAGTATCAGTAAAAGTATCCATACTGATAAGTGAGGTTCAAAATGAAAGTTCTTGATAACAGTGATAAGCATTTGTTGCCAATCCTACCGCAAATTGTTTTTGATAATACCGGCAAGAAGGTCACTAAACTCAAATTTATCGGTGGCGGCAGCTTCGGCAGAGTTTATAAAGCAAAGCTTTCCGATGGTGAAACCATTGCCGTTAAGGCTTACAGAATTCAGGACTCCCAATTTGCAGAGGCTCAGCAGCTTAATCTTCTCTCTGAAAACACAAGCGTTAAAATGCCAAAAGTTGTTTTTTCCTATGAGGATGAAAAAACGGCAATATTGGCTATGACATTTGTTGAAGGAAAGAATGTATTAAATCCGCAATTTTTATTTAAGAGTAAAAAGCAAAAACAACTTTTTGCAAATGATGTTATTGACGGTATGCTTGAGTGGCATAGCGTAAATGGAGAAAAATTCGGCACACTCACAAATCCTGTTTATGACAGTTGGTATGGGTATTATAAGAAAGAACTTCAAGAGCCATGGTTGAGAAAGCTTACAAGACTATGTGGAGAGGACAAATTTAGTAAGAAAAAGCTACAGCTTCTTTATGAAGCGACTGAGATTTTTAATAAACTGCCCGAAGAAACAACTGGACCTGTACTTATCCACAGTGACCTAAATATTATGAATATAATGGCTGACCCTAAAACGCTGAAGCTTACAGCTTTCATTGATCCTTGCAACAGTATGTGGGCTGACAGAGAATATGATTTGTTTCAGCTTCGTAATATGTGGGGCGATGCATATGGGCTATATGAAACATACAAACAGAAGTATCAATTATCGAAATATACGGACTTCAGAGTTGCTTATTATGGTGCAATGCTTGAGGCTTCAATGAGACTTAAGGGCGGTCACATTGTACCACTGTGGGAAGATTTAAACATGAACTGCCTGAAAAAAGAGATAAATAAATTAAAAATATTAAATTAAACAGATAAAAGTATAGCGACAGTACAGGTAAGAATCCGTACCGTCGCTTTTACTTTTTGGTATATCAGGTGTAAATCAATTCCGCATTTATAATTTTTGTTGCTCTGTTTTGAATATTGCTCATTTTCTGCACCCACAACATCTGATTTTCTGCTTTTAGTTGTTCGGTAATCCCTTCTTTTTCTTTCATCTGTTCAACAAGGGTATCAAACATTTCACTTGCCTGCCTATCGATTTCGGCAAGGTACTGCCAAAATCTGCCCTCTGCCGTCATAATGGTTACTGTGACTTTCTTGTTCTTCAGCATATAATCCTTATGAAGCATACCCCATTTACCGAGACGAACTTTTGCTTCTTCGGATGATAAGATGAGATTCGGAATTAAATAATCACCAACCTGACGATATTGGAATTTGTTTTGGTTTGACATAAAAAGTCCTCCTTTAAATTTTGTACTTTCATTGTATAAATTAAAGAAGGATTTGTCTAATGTGCAAATATCAATAAAAAAGAAAACCAAGAAAGATTTTACTCTCTCTTGGTTATTTCTTTTCCTTCTGCAATGCACGGTGGTTATTATTGACCGTTTTTATAAACTGTCCTTAGTAACCCTCCGCATTGTTCCGAGGATTTTTTTTACCTCTTCACTCTTCACTTTACTTTCTTACGGTTTTATGGTAGACTAAATCAGAAAGAAGGCAGGTGAAGTGTTAGATGTTTAAAAAGTGCAAAGAAACCAAGCGCAAAGTAATGATGTCTATGATTTATAATATCTTACCTGCTGATGTTTGTTTGATGTCTTTTGATTTTAAGGCTCGACTCTTTGATGAGGATTATAGTATAAAACTCATATATAACGGCACAGAACATTTCTTTAATACCGTCAAGGGAGATATTTTTCATAACGGAAAACGATATTGTAACAGCTCCTATCATTACTTGGAAAAAGACAGCACATTTTCTAAACTTCTTGATGCTGTCAAAGCCATTTTGGAAGGGGAAAGAAAATGAATTTCTCATTTAAATCTTTTGTTGATGGTAGCTTTGATTATGATTTTGAAACAGAAACCCACACTTGTCTATGGCTTCGCAATGAAAAAATGGACATCAGCGGGGGAACTATCACCATTGAAGATATTGATAAATTAAAAGATTACCCTGATACAGATGTTGTAACCGTTTCAGGATTACACCAAGACACTTTTGAGTATTTTATTAAAACATACGGTGGGCAGTTGAAAGCAATTCGCTTTTTCAAAAACAAGTTTGTTGAAGATTGGTCTTTGCTCGGTACTCTTGAGCAGCTTGAATATGTTTATTTCTTTTTTAATCAACGCATTACTTCGTTGTGGGATATGAGTAAAAATACTTCTTTGACAGGTTTATGCATTGAAGATTTCACACGATTATCATCTATATCAGGAATTGATACCGCTCCTGCATTGAAAGAGTTCCGAATCGGAAATGCAATTTGGGACAAAATGGTGATTGATAGCTTAATGCCACTTGCACATACAAATATTGAAAACTTTATGTTCTGTGGAAAATCAATCATAGAAAATGATTTTTCTTTTCTTGGCGGTATGCCAAATATAAAACAATTTGATTTTCCGGCAAATATGCTCACCACCGAACAAGTTGCTTGGATTGTTTCCAATTTCCCTCATCTGCAAGGGTTTGCGCTCAAACCAATAATTGACAGTGAATTATACAATTCTTCAATGGAATTAGTTCCTGCGGCGGGTGTTGTGGGCAAACGAAAACCGACATTGATTGTAGAAGGAAATGAAAAGCGCATTGAAAAGTATGTCCGAAATTTTGAAGAACTAAAGAAAAAGTATGTTGGTGTTCCGTATAAAACAGCTTTCCCTGAATAATTTGCTCAGATATCCAAATCGATATAACTTACCACAAAAGTCTTGAAACCATGCGGTTTTGAGACTTTTTCTTTTTTATTTAAAAGTTCAAAGAGGCTTTGTTTTAGCTTTATTGCATAAATAATAATCCTATGGTATACTTTTGTTAGATTATAAAACTCCACTTTCTTGAAGCAGGTATCAGATATGGAAAAAAACTACAGTTTAAATCTTCCCGAATGGGGACCGTATAATAAAACATATTTAGGCGCAGCTCATATTGCCGACAAAAAGAAGGGCTTGAGGTTTGACCTGAATTTATTCCCCGGATATTTTCGCAGAAGCGTTATGTCAGCAAGAGGTATGGCAGACAGCGGAGTAAAAATGATGGGTGCCTCAAAAAAGCTGACAAGATTTTTATATCGATATGAATTAGAGTGGAAGGACAGAGTTTACATTGACGCTGATTTCAAATCGGAAAACAATGTAATGACGGTCCGATGCGACTTCGTAAACAATACTCAAAGAGGCGAGAGCCTTTCCTTAAATGCAGTTATGAGTATGAAGGGTTGCACACAGTATCACAATCCCATCTTTCCAAATGAGGCCAATGCTATAAACGGATTATGGATTGATGCACTTGATTATTCCGATATAAAAATATCTCAGAAAATAGCATCGGACGGGCTTTATCTTGGCGAGTCGCGTGCAAGCGGTTTTGTGGGCGGAAGCTTTATCAGTTCTCGCTTTTTTGGCAAAAGAGGAGACTGTGTAAGTTATAATTTCGATGAAACTTTGTTTCAAAAAATCGGAGTACGCTATAAAGGCGGAGGCAAAATTCAATTAAAGCTCGGTGAACATCTGTATGAGATAGAACTGCCTTTCACAGAAGAAATTTCCGTGTATACGGTTGATGTTCAAAGCGGCAAATACTTTGGGTTTGATGTTTATCCTTTGGATTGCACCGTTGATTTTGACGGATTTGTAATAGGTCATGTCGAATTTTCAAATTATGACCGTTATTTTTCTCCAATGTGTGAAAAAACCGATGACGGATTGAAAATTCTTTTTGGAGATAAAGAATATATCGTAAAATTGGATACCGAAAACTACATATTAAGAAATCTTTATACCAATGATGTGGGGCAATTACTTGTGTCGTCTATACATAATCATGTGTCAACCGGGCTGGGTGACGGGGGAGAACAGTATGTAGATTTATTTGTGCGCCCCGTATTTGTAGAGCCTAACTCAAAAAAGACGGTTACCATTACAATTATCGCACCAAAGGGTAAAGACTTCTGTTCAGAACACACTATTGCCGAACCCGTCTGTAATTCAAAGGGCGAAAAGTACCGAATCTCTCAAAAAATTATGAGTGCAGTTACGCTTACAAATGTGGTGTGGCCTATATATTCAAGACGCGGATATATCCTTCACAACACGCCGGGGAGGAACTGGGATTCACTTTACACATGGGATTCCGGATTTATCGGATTGGGTCTTTTAGAGTTGGATACCGACAGGGCAAAAGATTGCCTGAATGCATATCTTACCCCTGTAGGTGATGTTCATTCACCCTATATTTTTCACGGTACACCGCTTCCTACCCAAATTCTTTTGTATGCGGCAATATTTGAAAAAACATCAAATGTTGAGTTTCTCAAGGAATTCTACCCGTTGATATATAAGCAATACAGATTTTTTGCAGATATGAGGAAAAGTCCTGTCGCTAAAAAGACAGGTATGATTAGCCTTTGGAATATATTTTATAATTCGGGCGGCTGGGATGATTATCCGGCACAAAAGTATGTTCACGATAATAACCTTGAAAGTGAGATATGCCCCGTTATCAACACAGCAATGACGGTTTTGTTCGGAAAGATTCTTAAAAATCTTGCAGAAATTTTGTTGTATGATACTTTAGAGCTGGATGAAGACATTGCTTTCTATTCAGATGCGATAGAAGCATACGCGTGGGATGAACAAAGCGGATATTACGGTTATGTAAAAGATGACGGAACCGTTTTAAAAATCGATTATATGAATGCCAATATGGGCATGGACGGCGTTACGCCTTATATAGCAGGTATAAGCAGTGATGAAAGGTCACAAAGAATTATAGACAATGTAAAAGACGGTATGGTAACGCCGATAGGAATAAGCGTTGTTGATACCCGTGCACCTTATTACAGTGAAAACGGTTATTGGAATGGCTCTGTATGGATGCCTCACCAATGGATTCTTTGGAAATCCTGTCTTGACCACGGGGAAGCGGAATTTGCACAAAGTATAGCCGAAACTGCGCTGGATTTATGGGAAAACGAAACAGCATATACATATAACTGTTACGAGCATTTTATGATTACCAACGGCAGAGGCGCAGGGTTTCATCAATTTTCAGGCTTGTCTACTCCGGTTTTGATGTGGTTTTCTTCATATTACAAGCCGTATACCGTAACAAGCGGTTTTTTATCGGTTATAAAAAATAAAACACTCATTGATGGCACTTTAGAATTTGAAATAAAATCTACTGCCCGAAAACCTGTTGTTATAGTTTGTATGCCTGAAAACGAAAAGTATACTGTAAAAACCAGCGGCAAAATAACGGTTAACGACGGAGTTTATACAATACAGTTTGACACCCCTGTGGAAGAAAAAATTATTGTAAAAAAAGATTAGATATCCAAATCGGTGTAACTTAATAAAAAGTCTTGAAACACGCGGTTTTGAGAATTTTTTCTAATAATGCAAGTCAATTTTTTGAATTTTGTCATATCTTCCAATATATCCTTGACCTGCACTGTTAATTGGCGTAAAATATTAAGGTATGATAGTAATAAAAACGGAGGATAAATTAAATGAAAAAAGATAATATCAGTTGTCTTATGCTTGCTTATGGCGTTTTCTTGTGTTATACCTGCTTTTGCAACTGAGCCGGAGGAATACCCAACCATTTATATAGTGGGAGCTCATACAAATCCGATTTATAATGCGCAGGGTGAAGAAGTGTATCCCTTAAAAGCGGATATTGTCGGTATCGTTAAAGAAACCTTTGTTCCTTGCCTTGAAGAGCTTGCCAAAGGTATGATTATTAACGATTATTCAGCCTATGCAGAGGAGTTCAATGCTTCCTGGTCGCCGATTTTCAAGGATTTGATTCTTGACCCCAACGGCGATGTTACCAACGGAAGCTACACTAAATTTCACACCGAAACAGCTCACCTTGAGGGCAAATCCTCGGGCTACGGTGTGTGGGATTGCCGCTTCTGGTATGATTGGCGTAAATCCCCAATAGAAACTGCTCACGAGCTTAAAGCGCATATCGACACCGTTCTTGAGTTAACAGGCAAGGATAAGGTTCAGCTTATCGGCAGATGCTACGGCGCAAATGTTGTTGCAACATACCTTGAGCTTTATAAGGACCACGCAAAAACTTATGTTTCTGATATTTCCTATTATTCATCATCAATTATGGGCATCGACTTTATGAGTGCTTTGTTTTCAGGTCAGATTAAAATTGAAAATGAATCCTTCAATTCATTTCTTGATTTTTACATAAATGAGCAGGGGCTTATCGGTGACGAGAATTGTGCAGATTTAGCAACTGCCTTATTTGAAATTCTGTATCAGGCAAGGCTGCTTGGCTTAACCGGCGATGCACTGATGTCTTTTATCAATAATTTTAAAGCAGACCTGTTCCCACTGCTCCTTCGCAACACCTTTGGTGGTTGGCTTTCATACTGGGCAATGGTAACACCCGAGCTTTATGAACAGGCGAGAGATTTTGTGTTCGACACCGAAGAGGTGAGGGCTGAATACGCCGGCTTTATTGCAAAAGCAGATGAGTATTATTACACCGTTCAGGTAAATGTTGTTGACACAATGCTTGAGATGAAAGAAGCAGGAATAAACTTCAACATTTTTGTAAAATATAATTTCCCCGAATTCCCGTTATACGAAGGCTCTGCAACTCAGGGTGACGGTGACACAAGCGTTTACAGGCAGTCCTTCGGTGCAACAGCGGCAGATTATGGCAAGGTGCTTAGCGAAGATTATATTGCATCTGTTTCCGATGAAAATATGAAATATGTTTCACCTGATAAAAAGATTGACGCTTCAACCTGCCTTTTCCCCGATACAACCTGGTTCGTCAAAGATTTGCATCATAATTATTTCTACCCGCTGCAAGACCCGTCGGTTGAAATTATGCGCTATGACCTGACTGTTGAGAGTGAAAAATATCCTCAGTATATGGTGAATGTTAACAACGAAAGCCTTACTGTTCTCGAAGGAACAGACGAGGATTACAACAAAGAAAAAACTGATTTCTTCACGGCGGTTTTAGATTTTCTTAGAAACCTTGTAAATGTAATTGTAAAACTGATTCAGGATGACATTGAGTTCATATTCAATCTTAATGCCCTGACATAAAACAACAAAAATAGGCACCATCGTAAGATGGTGCCTTATTGACTTTACGGTCGGAGGTTTAGCTATTGTATCTGTTCTTTTGTTTATATATGTTTACAATGCAGACGATAGGGAGAACCAATGATAAGAAGAAAGTGGATAAAACAATTTTTCTCTCTCTTTCTACTTTTTCAGTATAGTCTGAATACGATAGTAAAACCTCATTGGCAGTTGAAATTTCAACGATTTCACCATCAGCTTTGCTGACTGTCATTGTTAAATCTGCGCCTTTTTCAATTGATTCTATGTTTTCTGTTAATCCATTACCTAAATAAAATTCACCAATATAATACGATTTTGAATCTGAGCAATAAATATGTAAACCCTTAGAAGACAGATATTTTCCTTGAACCATTTTGCTGTATTCATAAGCGGTTGTCACAGTTTTACAACTTTCCTTTTCAATGGGCACGGTCATAAAGTATGAAAACAAAAACATTAAGCAGATTATCAAACTTCCAACAAGAGTGATTATGGATTTTTTCGAAATAAGTTTCACTTTATATGATTTTCTTTTGTCTTTCATTATTCTCACCGATATCATTATATCATAATACGGTTTTTTTACAAGAGTGGTATTGATACATATTTGTTTGCAAACAGCATTTAAGTATTTAATTATGCAAATAGGCACCATCTTACGATGGTGCCCAAATTTTTATACAAATCAATATTTAATGTTTGTATATTTGCCTGTGATAGCAGCTTCGCCTGTGCCTGTTGCACTTGGGATAGCAAGCTTAATTTTAAGAGTTGCATCAAATGAGTATGAATACTCAAGATTTGTCATCTTGCCGTCAACGATTGTTGCTGTGAAAACAATCTTCTTGTAGTTAGCAGTTGATTCGCTTTCAACAACCTTAACTGCATTACCAACCTCGTTAGAAATGCTCTTGTTAACTTCAGGGAATGTGATGTAGTCGTTAGTAGCACGGCCCATAGCGCTGTTAGCTGTGGGGTTAGTTGTAGCCTTAACTTCAATTGTGTACTTGTTGCCGTTAACGCTGAAGTTAGTAACATCAGCCTCTGTAAGAGTCATACCCTTAATCATATATTTAGCATCAATATCCTCAGCAAGTTTGCCGTTGGTAACTGTGCCTGTGATTGGGTCTTTCTTAATGCCGAGGAAACCGCCAACAACTGAGTTAACGTCAGAGTTTTCGTCAACACCCTTGATGATTGAGTTAAGAGCGCCTGTGATAGCACCAACATCGATGTTCTTAACAAACTTACCTGTTCTTGTTAATTTGTAAGAACCCTTTGCAGCCTTAGCTGTTTCAGCGTTGAAAAGCTTAACAACATCAGCCTTAGTAAGAGCTGCTGACTGCTGATTGTTTGCTGCGGGAGCGTCTGTGCCTGCGTCAGGTGTTGTAGCATCTGCGCCTGCGTCAGGTGTAACTGCTTCTGCGTCTGTGCCTGCATCAGGAGTAACTGCATCGCTTGCGCCTGCGTCAGGTGTAACAGCATCTACAACATTGTCAACAACATTTCCGCTGCTCTGTGAAGCTGAACCGATAAGCTCAGCGGCCTTTAATGCAGCCTCATTGTAAGTGCCGACTGCTGATGACACTGTCAGGCAAACGATAACAACACAAACAATCGCCGCAACTGACTTGATAATTGCTTCTTTCATTGTAAACAACCTCCGTTTATTGTTTAAAGGTAGATATATGATATCATCTTTTTAACAACATTTCCACACTTTTTTGAAAAAATATACATTTTTATTAAAAATATCTTCTGTTTCTTGTTCAAAATCAAACCGAAATCCACTCAAAAGTCTTTTGGCAAGTGCCGCTTGACAAAATCAAGAGATAAATGCTTTAATATTTTATCGTTTATGATATAATAAATGCAAAGGAGGGTTATTATGTCAGTTGGCGAAAAAATTCAGTTTTACAGAAAAGAACTCGGGCTTTCCCAAGAAGAGCTTGGCAAAAAGCTTCTTGTAAGCAGACAAACTATCAGTCTTTGGGAAAACGACCAGACTGTTCCCACAATAGATAATTTGATAAGATTAAAAGAGATTTTCGGGGTTTCAGTAGACGATATATTAGGTGTTGATGAAAAGACCCAACCTGTTGAGCAACCCAAAGAGGAGTATACTTTTTCTTTTGAAAAAGAAGAGGTTGTTAAAATTAGCAAAGCAGAGAGAAATAAACTCATTCGCAAACTTATTTTAATAATTGTATTTTTTGTTTTATTAATCGTAGTGTCATGTAATTCCGTTGATTTTGCTGTGATAGGATGGTTTCTTGTCGGATTTTTAATCTGCTTTGTAACATTCAATCTTAAAATGATTTCTGTTTCACAAAAAAACTGGAAGGGTATTACTGAAAGGCTGAGCTCTTCCACTTATAAATACAAAGTTTATGATAATTATTTTACGGTTGAAATAAAACGTAACGGTGAAAAAGTCCGTGATTTCAAATTTTATTTTAACGATATTGAAAATATGAGTTTGACAGATAATCATATTGTGATGACGGTGGGAGGACAAGGCTTTCTCCTTAATAAAAACCTTTTGAAAGAAAATTCGTTTTTTTATAACAGATTAAATCATTTTAATCAGAAAAAAGTAATTAAAATAGCTCCAAATAAGTTGAGGATAACCGCAAATTTATTGCTGATAGCATCTCTTGTTTCTCCGTTTTTTGCGCTGTATGTTCAGTCTGCTTTTCAGGAATCAAGTAACCTGATGAGCTTTGACTATATGTGGGTATTTTTTCTGTTCACCCCAATTCCTGTTGCGTCAATCGTATTTGGCTTTATTTTGAAGTCAAAAGGATATGTATATCTCAAAAATGTTATAATAGGAATAATTTTAACAATAATGCTATGCGTGTATGGGTGCTTTGGTTTTATTTTTGAAGATGTAATTTCCAATGATGAAGCGGTAATAACCTATGTTGAGGAAATGGTAAATATAGATATTCCTGAGCACAAAAATATTACCACTCAGGACTGGACAGGCGGAACTCAGGAGGGAGTATCGGGTAGTTATCTTTATACCACCAGTGATATTGAGTTTGACGAAGAAAATGCGTTAGCATTTGAAAGTCAGATTAAAAATGACCCGAAATGGCTCTCAGAGGTTCCCAATAAACTTATAGGTTTATCCACGCCCATAGCGAATTTAAAAACCTGCGATTACGCTATGATTTATAATTCTTATACGGATGAATTTAACACTTTGCCGAAAGAAGCGGGGGAGTATCACTGTATAACGCTCATTTACACAGCCGAAAGAAAATTATTGCAGATTGTGGAATACGATATTGAGTATAATTAAGTTGAAGTCGGAGTGATTGCATCGCTTCGGCTTTTCCTTTATTACCTTGCTTCACAAAATTATTCAACCCACTTGTCATTTTTGCTCGTTTGTTGTATGATAATATCAAATTAAAACGATAGGGGTTTGATTTATGAGTAAAAGTGTAAAAGACATTCTTGCAATGATTGAAGAGCACGGCATTGAAATGGTTGACTTCAAAATGGTTGATATCAACGGTCAGTACCGTCATGTTACAATCCCTGCCTGCAATTTTTCAGAAGATACAATGAAAAGCGGTATCGGCTTTGATGCTTCAAACTACGGTTATGCAGTTGTTGAAAAAAGCGATATGGTGTTTATTCCCGACCCTGACACCGCAGTTATTGACCCGTTCTGCTCAATTCCTACATTGTCAATGACAGGTAATGCAATGATTATCGACTCTCCTGAAAACCGCCCTCTTGCCCAATATCCCCGTAACATTGTTCTTGCCGCAGAAAAATATATGAAAGACAGCGGCGTTGCCGACACAATGCTTATTCTTCCTGAGTTTGAGTTTTATCTTTTTGACCAGGTGGGCTGGGAGATTCAGCCTGACAGCATCAGCGCATTCGTAGATGCTCAGCAGTCATATTGGAACAGCGCAACATCAGAAAAGGGTGTTGTTGTTCCCAAACAGAAGAATTATCATATTGCAAAGCCCTTTGATGTAGCTTATGAATGCAGAAGTGAAATGTGTATGCACATGCGTGATGCAGGCATTGAAATTAACTATCATCATCCCGAGGTTGCCGCCTCAGGCCAGTTTGAAATTGAGCCTCAGCTCGGCAAAATGTCAGAAATGGCAGACGCTTCAATGATGATTAAATATATCATTCATAACACAGCCCTCAAATACGGCAAATCTGCCACATTTATGCCAAAGCCAATCTGGGGTGAAGCAGGCAGCGGTATGCATGTTCACATGCTCCTTCTTAAAGACGGTGAACCTGTATTCTCAGACGATAACGGCTATGCACACCTGAGCAAAGAGGCTCATTGGTTTATGGGCGGTCTTCTTAAGCATATTCATTCTCTTTGTGCATTGACTAACCCCAGCACCAACTCCTTCAAACGCCTTGTTCCCAGCTTTGAAGCACCTGTTACCGTTGGCTATGCAACCTCAAACCGTAGCGCAGTTATCCGTATTCCTGCCTATGCCAAAGCACCGGACAAGCGCCGCTTTGAGCTTCGTAACCCTGATGCAACCTGTAACCCGTATTTCTGCTATGCGGCTATTCTTATGGCAGGTCTTGACGGTATCAAAAATCAGATTGACCCCCACGAAAACGGATGGGGTCCATACGATGTTAACCTTTTCCATCTTCCCGAAGAAGAAAAAGCAAAGCTTCAGGGTCTTCCTACATCACTTCCCGAGGCTCTCGATGCCCTTGAAAAAGACCACGATTACCTCACAGCAGGCGGTGTATTCCCCGAAGAGCTTATCAATAACTTCATCAAAGCAAAGCGTGCAGAATGCCGCGAATTGGCCGCAATTCCCCACCCCGCAGAATACGACAAGTATTATAACTTATAATAAGCAACCGAGCACCCGCAAAGTGCTCGGTTTTCTCATTTCAGTTTAGTTTATATCAAATTATTGTTTATTGCATTGACTTTTTGCGGACTGTATAATATAGATACGGTACCGAAATTGAAAAGTACGGAGAGATAATATGGAACTCGGCAAAAAAATTAAACAATTAAGATTAAATAAAGGCATAACCCAAGAAACTCTTGCAAATGTATTGGGTGTCAGCTATCAGGCGGTATCCCGTTGGGAAAATGAAACCACAATGCCCGATATATCGTTATTGCCTCAAATATCGGTGTATTTTGGTGTAAGCATTGATGAACTGTTTGAGTTTACCGAAGAATCCCGATATAAGAGAATTGAGAATATGCTCATTGAAAAGCAGTTTCTTACTGATACGGAATTTCAAAATGCATCTGACTTTCTTGAAAAGCAAATCAGTAAGGACAGAAATAATGTCAGTGCGGTCAAACTGTTTGCTTGGCTTTATTTCCATAGAGCGAAATCTTCTAATTTGCGTGCAGTTGAGTATGCAAAAAGAGCGTTGAAACTTGGTGACACAAGTAAAAGTATGAACAATATTCTTCGTGATGCCTACGGTTCACCCCATACAGATTGGAACTACCGTAACCGTCACGAGCTTATAGAGTTTTATTA
This sequence comes from Clostridia bacterium, assembly GCA_017465465.1. GTDB lineage: Bacteria > Bacillota > Clostridia > Oscillospirales > Acutalibacteraceae > CAG-488. The sequence continues at coordinate 41,790 of JAFTWE010000007.1, forward strand.
CGAACACCTTGAATCTTATCCGAATGATTTAAGAGCTTACCGATATTTAATTCCTGCACTTGTGGCAGACGGTAGGACAGATGAAGCAAGAAAGTTTATAGAAACAATCAGAGAGCAAGAAAAGGAAGAATTGGTGTTTGTCTTTGACGCAATGATACTTCGCAGAGAAGGTAAAGCAGAAGAACTCAAAACGCTGTTAGAAAATATGATTCAAAAATTCAATAACAGTTGGTACACTTGGGCGATAGTTGCAGATTTTGAGGCAGATGATTGTAATTATGAAAATGCGATATCGTGCTATCGAAAATCATTTTCACTTCAACCGAAACCCCGATACACAGATTCCCTTATAGCCATTGCACATATTTATGAAATTGAACATAAATATGAAAAAGCCATTTCAGCTTACCAAGAAATAATTGAACTTTTGAAAACAGATTGGAATACAACATTCGGTGCAACTGTAAGTGAATATCAGCAAAAAATCGACGAGCTTACAAATAAAAAGTAGGGGATAAACTGTGTTTTTTGCAGTAGATTATCAGCTTTTTCGGCTCCCTTGTGTAAAGGGAGCTGGATTTTTGCGCAGCAAAAAGACTGAGGGATTGTAATTGAAATTTGGGCTTTATGCCTTATTGAAATGTTAATAAGTGCCATTCCTTGCAAAGCACCACCATTGATACTGTAGGGTGTTCGCAATAGCCAGCTTGTGTCGAACATATAAAACCTGTTTGCATAGTATAATTAAGTTTCGCTTTTTGTCGAAAACTCCTTGACTTTGTTCCTTGTGAGTGGTAGTATATCTGTCGGTTTCGGCTGATGTCTGTTTTTGGCAGATATCAGCCTTTATAACGGTTTTTGAGGTGGTTTTATGCAAACTTTATTATGCTTGTCCGTCGCCTTGTTTGCGGGGCTTATGCTTTCCCGCCTTGCAAAGGTGCTCAAGCTCCCTGCGGTAACAGCTTATCTTGTTGCAGGTATTCTCGTCGGCCCGTATCTCTTAGGTCGTTTAGGCTTTGGCGGGCTTGGATTTACAAGTATGGAGGATATCGAATCCTACGGAATTATCTGTGATGTTGCTCTCGGATTTATTGCCTTTTCAATCGGTAATGAGTTCCGCCTTACTCAGCTTAAGCAAATCGGTAAGCAGGCAACAATTATCGGCATTGCTCAGGCGGTTTTCACCACCCTTGTTGTAGATGCCGCTTTAATCGGGCTTCATTTTATAATTCCCGATAAGCTTCCGCTTCCGTCAGCAATCATTCTCGGTGCGGTAGCCTCTGCAACTGCTCCTGCGGCAACATTGATGGTTGTCCGTCAGTATAAAGCAAAAGGCCCTGTTACAAGCATTCTTCTTCCCATAGTTGCACTTGATGATGCAGTTGGTCTTGTGCTTTTTGCTGTGTCTTTCGGTGTGGCAAAGGCTCTTATGGACGGGCATCTTGATGTTATTTCTGTTATTCTTGAGCCTGTGCTTGAGGTTGTGCTTTCAATTGCTCTCGGCGCAGTAATGGGCTTCTTATTCAGCTTTTTTGAAAGGTTTTTCCACTCTCGCTCAAAGCGCCTTGCAATGTCCGTTACCTTTGTGCTTTTAACAGTTGCACTTTCTATGCTTCAGTTTGAAATCGGCGGAGTGCATATTGCTTTTTCATCACTTCTTGTTTGTATGATGCTCAGCACTGTATTTTGCAATGTGTGTGATTTTTCAGAAGAGCTTATGGACAGAATCGACCGTTGGACTGCTCCGCTTTTTGTCCTTTTCTTTGTTATAAGCGGTGCAGAGCTTGAGCTTTCAATCTTCAAAGACGGCGTAATTGTTTTAATCGGTGTGGTTTATATAATCTTCCGTTGTATCGGTAAATATTTCGGTGCATCGGCAAGCTCAAGGCTCGTTAAATGTGACCCCAATATTGTCAAGTATCTCGGAATTACCTTGTTCCCTCAGGCAGGTGTTGCTCTGGGTATGGCTATTAAGGCTCAGACAATCGGTGAAGAGGGTGCAATGGTTGCAAATATTGTTCTTTTCTCAGTTCTTGTTTATGAATTGGTGGGACCGTATCTTACAAAGATTTCACTTACCAAAGCAGGTGAAATTCAGCCCGAAGGCAAAGTCAGCGCCCGCGGAAAAATACATATCCATTAAACCTCAACCGACTTGATTTTCAGGTCGGTTGATTTTTTATATTTAATGTGATATTATGAACCCAACAATTTGAAAGCTGGTGTTTTTGTGAAAAAAATATTAAGTGTATTTTTAGCCTTGGTTTTAACCTTTTCCTGTGCAGTTGTTGGTGTATGGGCAGAGGATAACGAAACTGGATATTTACTTATCACCGACTTTGTTGCGGTTGATTCAGGGGAAGATACAGCCGATGAAATTCAGGCGGTTATTGATGCTAACCCCAACCGTACAATATTTTTCCCTGACGGTGAATACCTTGTAAGCCACCCCATTTACACCCCGGCTGAGCCTACCAAAAGCGTATCATTGAAGCTTGCCGACTTTGCCGTTATAAAAGCAACAGGGGATTGGACAAAGGGCGAAGCAATTATTCAGCTCGGCGGTAAAAACCCTGCCAATGACACCCACACCAACGGCAGTAACTATTCCTTTGACGGCGGAATCATCGACGGAAACGGTGTAGCCAACGGAATTTCAATCAACGGAGGCCGTGAAACTGCAGTTCGCAATGTTTCAATCAAGCATACTGTTGTAGGTCTTACTATCAAACACGGTGCTAACAGCGGCTCATCAGATGCCGATATCACAGGCCTTAATATTATCGGCACAGGCGGAACTGATTCCACAGGCATTGTGCTCGAAGGCTTTGATAACACCCTTACAAACATCCGTATCGGCAATGTATTTACAGGCGTTCATGTTAAGTCCTCAGGTAACATTCTACGAAACATTCATCCGCTTTATTATTCCGATTACACCGATTTCGGGAACTCCTGCGGCTTCCTTGTAGAAAGCAGTAACAACTGGTTTGATTATTGCTACAGCGACCAGTTTGCTATCGGATTCAGAACAACCGATAACGGACACAACTTTTTCCACGATTGCTTCTGCTACTGGTATTCACCAAACGGCGGCACACATACCGCGTTTAAAGCAGATGAAAACTTTAATTCAACCATAACCAATTTTAAAATCGGTTTTCAGGGTGATACCGAAAAAAATGTTATTCTCTCCGTTGGTTCAATAGGCGGTGACGGAAGCATTGAAAACCTTGATGTCAGCAACAAAAAATCAGGGGATAATACATATAAATTCTACCTTAAAGACGCTTCTGTTTTCGGTAAAATAATCGGACTTTTTTCATTGATTTTTGAAGTAATGGCAAATATGTTTAAATAAAACTAATACCTGTGAGCTTTTAAACTCACAGGTATTTTTATGCTTTATTTAAGTTTTTCATAATTCAACCACAAAACACAGTCATCATAAATTACGGTTTCTTTTAAGCTGAAATCAGAAATACAAGCGTTGTCAAACAGAGGCTTTCCGTCACCCTGTGAAACAACGGGAGCAACCACAAGGCTCAATTCGTCAATACAGTCAGCTCTTTGAAAATAACCGTTAATCACGCTTCCGCCCTCAAGCAAAAGGGTGTCAATGCCAAGGCTTTTGAGCTTTGAAAGGGCAAGGGGAACATCAATTTCATCATCGCCTGCAAAAATATAGGGGATTCCTAAGCTTTTCAGATAGCCGAGATATCTTCTGTCAACCTTATTTGAAACAACCTCAATCACCTGAGCCATATCATAGCCGGGGTCTTCGTCGTCAATAAAAGGGTCACTCCAGCCGACCTTACCTTTAGGGTCAAATGAAACTGCATAAAATTCCGAAAGCTCAACTTCGGTAAAATCCTCATTGCTTTCAATGGCAGGGTATTGGCTCAAATCGGGTCTGAAGCCCCCTGTAAAACTGCTTTCCATTGTAACCCGACCGCAGATAAAGCCGTTGTGGCTGTATTCACGGTTGATTTCGCAATATACTTCGGTGGCACTTTTGCATCTGGGAGAGTAAAGAAAATCTCCCGTAACCTTGCCGTCAACAGACTGCACCATGTGGCAGATAATATAAGGTCTTTCCATTTTTACACCAACTTTGTAAACATATCAAGAATTCTCTTAACGCAAAGCTCAAGGTCAGCTCTTGTGATGTCGCCTTTTTCAAGGCCTGCTTTAAGGTCTTCGGGGTATCCGCAGTGCATCTTCATATCGTTTCCTGCCTTAACCTCCTTAACAGGGTCATTCTTAACACCCCAGTCAGTTGTTACCATACCCTTGAAGCCCCATTCATCGCGAAGAATGCAGGTGAGAAGCTCATAGCTTTCTGAGGTATGCTGACCGTTAATGAGGTTGTATGATGACATAACTGTCCACGGGTCACCCTCTTTAACGCAGATTTCAAAGCCCTTGAGATAAATTTCACGAAGCGCTCTTTCAGAAAGTCTTGAATCACTTGCAAAGCGGTTTGCTTCTTTGTTGTTGCAAGCAAAATGCTTCATTGAAACCGCAACCTTTTGTGACTGAATACCTCTTGTTGCCGCGGCGGCGCATTTGCCTGCTACCAACGGGTCTTCTGAGTAATATTCAAAGTTTCTTCCGCAAAGAGGGTCTCTGTGAATGTTAAGGGCAGGGGTGAGCCAGATGCCCAGGTTATTTTCTCTTACCTCAGCTCCGCCTGCGGCACCAACCTCATAAATAAGCTCAGGGTTCCATGTGCAGGCAAGGAGTGTAGCGCAGGGCCACGCTGTGGTGGGGATTCCTGTGCAGGGCTCAAGACGAAGACCTGCAGGACCGTCTGCTGTTGGAACAGGCGGAACGCTTAATCTCTCGAGTCCGCCGAAACAGCCTGTGTTTGCAACGCCTGTGGGTCCGTGACCTCCCACAAAGTCCATAAGCTCATCCATTGTAAACTGAGCAACAAACTCATCCATAGTTATTTCTTCACCAACAAGGTCAAATTTAACCTCTTTTTCAGGCTTAACTGCACCTGTCGGCTCATTTTTGCCGTAGTAATAGCTTTCTTCACCTGTTGGAAGCTCTTCATAGCTGCCGTCTGCCAGCATACGCTTTTTAAGCTTAAAGGGCTTGCAACGGCTCTCAAGCTGAAGGGTAACGGTGTCTTCTTTTACTTCATATTCAAAGCTGAGCTTTTCATTATCTCTAACGCTTGTGCCAAGATAAAATTCATAATTGCCCTTTTCAAGCACATAAGCAGATTTTGCAACCTTACCAAGGTCGTCAAAGCTTGCCATATCGTTCACATCAAAGGTGAGGGCAACTGTTTCACTTTCACCGGGGGCGAGGAGTGAAGTCTTTTTGTATGCCGCAAGCTCTCTTGCAGGCTTGCCCAATTTGCCCTGAGGTGCGCTGTAATAAAGCTGAACAACCTCTTTGCCTGCAACATCACCGATGTTTTTAACTGTTGCAACAGCAACAATTTTGCCTTCGCTTTCGAGGCAGGCCTTACCGCTTATTTCAAACTTAGTGTAAGAAAGACCGAAGCCGAAGGGATAGCGTACACTTTCTTTTGCGAGAGTTTCAAAATAGCGGTAGCCAACGAAAATATCGTCAGAATAATCAACATGGTCAAAGCATTCCCAGAAATCATCTTTGCAAGGGTAGCAGTCATAGCTTTTAGCAATGGTATCTGCCATTTTACCTGAGGGGTTAACATCACCGCAAAGAATGTCAGCAATAGCTGTTCCGCCCTCCATACCGCCTTGCCAGCCGAATACAACTGCCTGCACCTTGTCATTTTCTGCAAAATATTCGCAGTCAATAGTAGCGCCTGAGTTGATAACAATAATAACCTTTTTAAAAAGCTCACAGGCTCTGTTAATAAGATTTTTTTCTAAGTCAGAAAGGTAGTAGTCACCGCCCTGAGGTCTGCGGTCAACACCTTCGGCAGAAAAGCGGCTTAAGGTAATAACCGCGGTGTCAGCCTCTTTTGAAGCGCTTACAATAAGCTCATCAGGAACTTCTGCCTCTTTAACATGCATAGCGGCAAAGGTGTCATAAGTCATATCATCGCGCTTGGTGCAGAATTCCATATTATTAACAATGTCCCAACGGGCGTCAATCTGCTCCTGAGTTAAGACGTTTACGCTTTCACGCTCAACATAATCCTTATAAAACTCAACAAGAGGAAGATAAACCTTAACCTTGCCGTCGTTTTCTTTGAGCTTGAAGCCGTCATATATATTGCGGATATACGGAGTGTGAACATCGCCGCTTCCGCCGCCGCCTTTTATGTATTCAATAGTAGCCTTGCCGAAGAGAGCAACGCTTTCTCCTCTTTTGAGGGGGAGGGCATTGTTGTTGTTTTTAAGAAGAACAATACCTTCTGTTGCGGCTTTTCTTGAAAGCTGTGTGTGTTTAACGCTTGCAGTAACGCATCTGCCGTCTTCACCCAATGGCTTGCACGGCTGATATCTGAATCTTGCATATTTTTCCATAAAATCACCTCTGCCTCTTATTTTATCATAAAACTGCATAAATGCAACAAGAAAACGACTTTTAAAAAGATTTAGTGATATTATTGTGCAAAAAAAACAGCCAAGTGCCCGTTATGAACACTTAGCTGTTACTTTCAGCTTTTATCAGAATTTAAGCAGATATGTAATCGCATTGAAAAGGTTTCTGAAAAAGTTAATAAAGCCTGCAAAAGCCTCTTCAATTTCGTTGTCATACTGTGTATAAGGCTCGTCAACCTGAATAACAAATTCGCCGTCAATGTATTCGTACAGCTGTGTTTCGATGGTTCCGCTTGTTTCATCAAGTGTTACGGTGCGTACACCGTAAGGTCCTGCCTTTGAAAACTGACAGCCATAAGTCATACCGAGGGTTATTGAATCCCACACGCCGGTAAATCCGCTTGTGTGCCAATGCCCGAAGAAAGCACCCACAACATTCTGCTTTTTCCATGCGGCAAATTCCGGGGTTGTGGCACCGGGCTTTATAACTCCCTCAGCGTGGCCTGATGCTATATCACCTCTGAGGCGGTATGATTTGCCGCCGTCTATAATTACGCCTTCATCAAATATACTGCACTCCTCATAGAGGTTGCCCATATCATCAACGGGAATATGCTCAAATACAACCGACGGCACGCCGTTTGTGTTGTATGAAGTGAACCAATCAAGCTGCTCTTGAGAAAAGCTTTTGCCGTTATCAAGCATCCAAATACCGAATGCAGGCTCATCAGATGATGACGAAAGCACGGGCAGATAAAAATCTATTTTACCCTCAGCATCATCAGACATATCAAAGGCTATACAGCCCGGATAATCAGCATAAATCTTAAGCCAATCCTCGTTTGTAACATTGCTTTTGTAATCGTTGTTTCCCTGAGTTACTGCATAGGGGATTCCCGATTTTTCAAGGGGAGCGAATATCTGCTCAACAGCCTTTTTAGTGTTTTCAAGGGTTGCCTCATAGTCGCCGTCAACGGTTACACCCTCTTTGAAAATCTCACTGTCAGAAACATCTCCTGCTCGTGAATCTTCAACAAGGTCGCCTGTTATTACAATCAAATCGGGATTTGTTGCTTCTATTGATTTTTCAATAAATTCAACAAGTCCGTCTGCTATGCAGTGGTCATCCTGAGTATCGGTTATCTGAAGAATTGTGAATTTGCCGTCATCACCAAATCTTAGCTTTTCATCTTCTGTTGCAAATGCGCCGAATGTTACAAAAGAGAAAAGCATACAAATGCTTAAGGTAAATGCAATGATTTTTTTCACCGTTATCGCTCCTTATTTAAAATGCCCGTGCAGTACGGGCATTTTGTTGTTATACCTCTTTAATTGAGCCAATCAGACCTGCAATGGACTGAATTTCTGACGGAATAATAATCTTTGTTGCCTGACCGTCTGCGGCGGCTTCAAAGGCCTCAAGAGCCTTGATTTTAATAACTCCGTCACCGGGCTTTGCGTTGTTAATCATCTCAATACCGTCAGCAGTTGCTTTCTGAATTTTGAGAATAGCTTCAGCTTCACCCTCAGCTTCTTTGATTTTAGCTTCTTTAACAGCTTCAGCTCTGAGAATTGCAGATTCTTTTTCAGCCTCAGCACGAAGAATGGCAGATTCCTTTTCACCCTCTGCAACGAGAACAGCAGATTTCTTTTCACCCTCTGCCTGAAGAATCTTTTCGCGGCGTTCACGCTCAGCCTTCATCTGCTTTTCCATAGAATCCTGAATTTCTTTGGGCGGCATAATGTTTTTGAGCTCAACGCGGTTAATTTTAATGCCCCAGGCATCAGTTGCCACATCAAGCACATTAGTAATCTGACTGTTGATTGTGTCACGGGAGGTAAGTGTTGAGTCAAGCTCCATATCACCAATGATGTTACGAAGAGTGGTGGCTGTGAGGTTTTCAATAGCCATCATCGGTCTTTCAACGCCGTAGGTGTAAAGCTTTGGGTCAACAATGCGGAAGAAAACAACTGTATCAATCTGCATTGTAACATTATCTTTTGTAATAACCGGCTGGGGAGGGAAGTCCACAACAGCCTCTTTTAGTGATACGATTTTTGCCACGCGGTCAATAATCGGAATTTTAACGTGAAGACCTGTGCTCCAGGTTGAGTGATATGCTCCCAGGCGTTCAACAACATAAGCCTTTGCCTGAGGAACAATTTTGATATTGGTAACAACCAGAATTAAAAGAATAACAAAAATAATACCTAAAATAATTGCAAGTTCCATATTATATCTCCTTATCGTTTTGTTACTGTGAGGGTATTGCCGTTAACTGCGGTAACGGTAACATATTCGCCCTCTTTGATTTCACCGTCACAAACAGCGTTCCAATAAACATCACCAACAATAACTCTGCCGTCGGTGTCGTTGATGTCAGTTTTTGCTGTTGCGGTTTTGCCTATTAAAAGGTCGTTGGTTTCTGCCAGCTTTTCTGATTTTGATTTTTTGAAAAATTTCTTACACAAAAACATTGTAATTGCCGAAACAACAAGAAAAACTGTAAGCTGAATGTAAAAGTTTTTGACCCACACGGAAAGTATGGCGGCAATTATTGCCCCGGGAACAAACCATATTGAAACAAGCCCTGCGGTCAGTGCTTCAATCACAAGAAATCCTCCTGCGGCAATCATCCACACAATCCAAAAATTATTTTGAATAAATTCAATCATAAAATTCCCCCTTTTTGTTGTGTGTCAATGGATATAATCCATTTTTATGATACCACAAAGATTTTATCTTTTCAATAATTCCAATACTGAAAATCGCCGAAAAAAGATATCAAAATTACAGCATAATGACAAAATTTTAACAATTCAATCAATAAAAAAACAGCCGCCGAAGCGACTGCTTTAAATTATTCAGCTTTATTCATCATCTGATAGTTAAGGGTCATAAGGCTGTCGTTGAGGTGAACATTTTCGCTTACCGTACCGGGGAAGTTCGCCGCTACATCATAGTGGCTGAAATTCCAGAAATTATTAACACCCAGGCTCACAAGCTCACTTACAATTCCTTCTGCCGCTGTTTCAGGAATACACAGCACAGCAACCTTAGGGGAGTGCTCATTGCAAAATTCACTAAGAGAGCTCATGTGTCGGATTTCCATACCGTTTACATTTTCACCTGACAAAGACTTGTCGCTGTCAAAAAGGCCGATGATGTTAAATCCGCTTTTTGCAAATTTCATATGAGAAGCCATAGCCTTGCCAAGATTACCCATACCGATGATAATTGCTTTGTTACCGTTGTTTACGCCGAGGATAGTGCCTATTTCGTTATATAACTGCTCCACATTGTAACCGTAACCCTGCTGACCGAATCCGCCGAAGCAGTTAAGGTCCTGCCTGATTTGAGATGCCGTGAAGCCCATTTTCGATGAAAGCTCTTTTGAAGAAATTCTCACAACACCGTTCTTTTTAAGGTTGCCCAAAAATCGGTAATAGCGAGGCAGTCTTTTAATAACTGACATCGAAATATTTTCAGGTTTGTTTGGCATAAGTTACCTTCCTTAATTCGGCAACAGTCAAAATCTGTCTGCCTGATTTTTTATTATTCGCAAAGCTTGCGAACTGTGTCCATTACATAGTCGCCAAACTCACTGCAGGTGCAGCCGTTGTCGCGTCCTGTAATCTGATACTTCTTCTCTTCATACATACAAATGTCAAGAGCTCTTTCAAGAAGGTCAGCCTTCTCCTGCTCACCGATGTGTGAAAGGAGCATAACTGATGCACGAAGCATTGAGCATGGGTCAGCATACTGACCTCTGCCTTCTCTCATCATTCTTGGGGCTGAGCCGTGGATAGCTTCAAACATAGCATATTTCTTGCCGATGTTTGCACTGCCTGCTGTGCCTACGCCGCCCTGGAATTCAGCAGCTTCGTCTGTGATGATATCGCCGTAAAGATTGGGGAGAATGAACACCTTGAAATCTGTGCGGCGCTTTTTGTCGATAAGCTTTGCTGTGGTGATATCAATATACCACTCGTCTGTGATGATTTCAGGGTAATCCTTACCGATGTTTTTGCAAAGGTTGAGGAATTTACCGTCAGTTGTCTTAATGATGTTTGCCTTTGTGATGATAGAAACTCTTTCTTTCTTGTTTCTTCTTGCATAGTCATAAGCGAGCTTTGCAATTCTTTCACAGCCCTCAGTTGTGGTAACAACAAAGTCAACTGCAAGGTCATCTGTAACATTAACACCCTTTGAGCCTACTGCATAAGCACCCTCAGTGTTTTCACGGAAGAAAGTCCAGTCAATGCCTTCTTCAGGAACTTTAACGGGACGAAGGTTAGCAAAAAGGTCAAGAGCCTTTCTCATAGCAACGTTTGCGCTTTCAATGTTTGGCCATGGGTCGCCTGCCTGAGGAGTAGTTGTCGGTCCCTTAAGGATAACGTGGCAAGCTTTAAGCTCAGCCATAACATCGTCAGGAATAGCCTTGTTAGCTGCAACGCGGTTTTCAATGGTAAGACCGTCAATTACCTTAAACTCAACCTTACCTGCTTCAACCTTGTCAGCGAGCATATATTCAAGCACTCTTGCGCTCTCTTTTGTAATAATCGGGCCGATGCCGTCACCGCCGCAAACGCCGATGATAATTTTATCAAGCTTTTCGTAATCAACGAAATCGCCCTGAGCCTTGATTGAGTCAGAGCGGTCGCTCTGCTCTCTTACAAGAGCTTCAAATTTTTCTACTGCATTTTTAATCTGTGCTTCAGTCATTGTAATTCTCCTTTATGAATTTTCACGAGTGTAGTCAAGAAGACCGCCTGCAAGAATAATCTGAACCTGACGCTCTGAAAGCTGATAATCAAGCTCGTATTCTTCGCCTGTTGTTTTATTTTTAAGAACAGCAGTTTTGCCGTTTGAAATCACATCTCTGATTCGGGGGAGGCAAAGCTCGTCGTTTACGCTGATTTTATCATAGTCCTCACTGTTTTTGAATGTGAAGGGGATAATACCTGCATTAACAAGGTTTGCACAGTGAATTCTTGCAAAGCTCTTTGTGATAACAGCCTTGATTCCAAGATAAAGAGGAACAAGAGCGGCGTGCTCACGGGATGAGCCCTGGCCGTAGTTACTGCCGCCGATGATAATGCCTTCGCCGGCTTCCTTACAATGCTCTGCAAACTTTTCGTCACACTGCTTGAAGCAGAAGTTTGAAAGGTAAGGAATATTTGAACGGTAGGGGAGAATCTTAGCGCCTGCAGGCATAATGTGGTCAGTTGTGATGTTATCGCCAACCTTAAGCACTGCTTTAGCGGTAATCTCTTCGGGAAGAGGCTTTGTTGTGGGGAAGGGCTTGATGTTTGGTCCGTAAATAACCTCAACGCTGTCAGCTTCTTCAACTGAAGCGGGCATTGTAATCATATTGTCATTGATGATAAATTCATCAGGCATTTCAATTTCAGCGGCTGCGCCAAGCTCTCTCGGGTCGGTGAGAACACCTGTAAGAGCAGAAGCGGCGGCTGTTTCGGGGCTTACAAGGTAGATGCCTGCATCAGCAGTACCTGAACGGCCCTCAAAGTTTCTGTTGAATGTTCTCAGAGAAATACCCTCTGAGTTGGGTGACTGACCCATACCGATGCAAGGACCGCAAGCAGACTCAAGAATTCTTGCGCCTGCGTCAATGATATCAGCAAGAGCGCCACAGCGTGAAAGCATATTGAGAACCTGCTTTGAGCCGGGAGCGATTGAAAGGCTTACGTCAGGATGAACTGTTTTGCCCTTAAGAATAGCGGCAACCTTAAGCATATCAAGAAGTGATGAGTTTGTGCATGAGCCGATGCAAACCTGGTCAACCTTGATTTTGCCGATTGCTTCAACTTCCTTAACATTATCGGGCATGTGAGGCATAGCGGCAAGGGGAGCAAGAGTGGAAAGGTCAATTTCAATAACCTCGTCATAAACTGCATCCTCGTCAGCCTTGAGCTCAACCCAGTCTTTTTCTCTGCCCTGAGCTTTAAGGAAAGCCTTTGTAATTTCATCTGATGGGAAAATTGAGGTTGTAGCACCCAATTCAGCGCCCATGTTTGTAATTGTTGCTCTTTCGGGAACAGAAAGTGTCTTAACGCCCTCTCCGCCGTATTCAACAATTTTGCCTACGCCGCCTTTAACAGACATAATGCGAAGCACTTCAAGGATAATATCCTTAGCGGCAACCCAAGGCTGAAGCTGACCTTTGAGGTTAACTCTTACCATCTTGGGCATTGTTATGTAATAAGCACCTCCGCCCATTGCAACTGCAACATCAAGACCGCCTGCACCCATAGCAAGCATACCGATACCGCCGCCTGTGGGAGTGTGGCTGTCAGAGCCGATGAGAGTCTTGCCGGGGATACCGAAGCGCTCAAGATGAACCTGATGGCAAATACCGTTACCGGGGCGTGAAAAACGAAGACCTCTCTTCTTTGCAACGCTGCCGATAAAGCGATGGTCGTCTGCATTTTCAAAGCCTGTCTGCAAAGTGTTGTGGTCAATATAAGCAACTGAAAGCTCTGTTTTAACTCTGTCAATACCCATAGCTTCAAATTCAAGGTAAGCCATTGTGCCGGTAGCGTCCTGAGTAAGAGTCTGGTCAATGCGAAGACCAACTTCACTGCCGACAGTCATATTACCTGAAAGAAGATGGTTTTTAATAATCTTCTGTCCAATAGTATAACCCATTGTTTTATCCTCCTAGAAAATAATTTAACACACTTGTGCAATTTTTTAACAAACTTTATTATATATTTTTTACCACCCTTTGTCAATCCATTTTCACTATATAATAGAATTATTTTTCACCTCCAACACAGCATTGTTGACATTTTTATTTGCGAGATTTATAATATATTTATATAAAAGACTAACTATTAAAAGTCAATAGTAAAAATCAAAAAATGTTGTGAAATGTAAGACGGTGAAAAAAGGCATAACAAAACAGACGTCAAAGACGCCGAGTTTTAAAGATTAAAAGAATTTATGCTTTTGATATGTA
>JAFTWE010000027.1 GCA_017465465.1 Clostridia bacterium
AGATGTTATGAACATCATCGAGATGGAACAGCCGGAGGGTGTTATTGCAACCCTGGGCGGTCAGACTGCTATCAATCTGGCAGAACCTCTCAGAGACCGTGGAGTGAAAATCATCGGCACCGACTGCGATGCTATTGAGCGCGCGGAAAACCGTGATGCCTTTGAAAAACTGCTCATTTCCTTGAACATTCCGCAGCCGAAAGGTCAGGCAGTAACCAGTATCGAAGCCGGCATTCAGGCAGCTGAAGAAATCGGTTATCCCGTGCTTGTCCGTCCCAGCTTTGTGCTCGGTGGCAGAGCTATGCAGATCGTCGCCAAGGAAGAAGCACTCCGTAACTACCTGAAGACTGCCGTAGAAATTGACGAGGATAAGCCGGTTTTGGTGGATAAGTACATTCGTGGTAAAGAGGTTGAGGTGGATGCCATCTGTGACGGCAAGCGCGTATTTGTCCCCGGTATTATGGAGCTTGTGGAGCGAACCGGCGTACATTCCGGCGACTCTATCAGTGTGTACCCGTCCTACAGCCTTTCGGATAAGGTGAAAAAGACCATTCTTGACTATACCGAAAAACTTGGGCTCGGCATCGGCATTATCGGTCTGTTCAACATTCAGTTTATTGTGGATGAACACGATGACGTTTATATCATCGAAGTTAATCCGCGTTCTTCGAGAACCGTACCGTTCCTGTCGAAAGCCACCGGATACAGTCTTGCGGATATTGCGACTCGCTGCAACCTCGGTATGTCTCTCGCAGAGCAAGGAATCTTTGACATCTATCCGAAGGAAAAGGAACGCTATTATGTAAAGGCTCCCGCATTCTCCTTCTCCAAGCTTCGTGGTATGGATGCTTATCTCTCGCCCGAAATGAAGTCTACGGGTGAGGCGATCGGCTACGACGAAAAACTACACAGAGCCGCTTACAAGGCGATGGTAGCCTCGGGACTTACGCTTCGCAACTACGGAACGGTCGTTGTCAGCGTTGCCGATGAGGATAAAGAGGAAACGCTGCCGCTTGTCCGCCGTTTCTACAATATGGGCTTTAATATTGAAGCCACCACGCTGACAGGCGAATTTCTGAAGGCAAACGGTATCCGAACCCGTATCCGCCATAAGCCCAGCGAAGGTAGCGAAGAGGTTCTGGATTCCATCCGTGCCGGCTATGTCAGTTATGTTATCAACACCCGCGCCATTCTTTCGGGAAAGCACTTTGGAGATGGTATCGCTATTCGTCAATGTGCAGCACAGAATAATATTACGATGCTGACCTCTCTGGATACCGTGAGAATGCTTCTTGATGTGCTGGAGGAGGTTACGCTCGGTATCTCTACGATTGATGCAAAATGAGGTGAATCAAATGAAATTTACAAAAATGCACGGACTCGGAAATGACTATCTGTATGTGTACGGAGAAGTGCCCGAGAACATTGCAGAGCTTTCCGGGAAACTATCCGAGCGGCATTTCGGCGCAGGCTCGGATGGGATGATCTATATTTCAAAATCGAACATTGCCGATTTTAAGATGCGGATCTTCAATGCGGACGGAAGTGAAGCCAAAATGTGCGGTAACGGCATCCGCTGTGTTGGAAAATTCGTTTACGACAAGGGCTACACCGATAAAAAGTTTCTCAGCATTGAAACATTATCGGGCGTTAAATACCTGACACTGCAGGTCGTAGGCGGCAAAGTTAAAACTGTTACCGTGGATATGGGGCAAGCAAAAGCAGAAAAGCCGATGAATCTCACGGTCGATGGTGAAACAGTATCGCTTATTCCCGTATCAGTCGGCAATCCCCATGCGGTCATTTTTGTAGATGATATTGAAACAGCACCCCTCACAACTCTTGGTCCCAAGATCGAGCATCATCCCGATTTTCCTGACGGTGTGAATGTGGAGTTCGTGGAAGTGCTGGGAGCCGATAAACTGCGTATGCGGGTATGGGAACGCGGTAGCGGTGTTACGATGGCGTGTGGAACCGGTGCCTGTGCCTCTGTCATGGCAGCGATTGCCGCAAAGCATTGCCACTATGATGAGACTGTTTCCGTAGTGCTTGACGGAGGAATACTGAAAATTCAAATTGCATCGGATAACACCGTTCAAATGACCGGTCCGGCAGAGACAATATATGAAGGAGAAACAGAGATATGTTAAAACCAAACACGAGATATAAGGAACTGAAAGACACCTATTTATTCAACACGATTTACCGTAAGACAAACGAATATCTGGCGGCTAACCCCGAAAAAAAAGTGCTGCGAATGGGTGTTGGAGATGTATCCCTGCCGCTGTGTGATGCAGTTATCAAAGCTTTGCACAAAGCTGTTGACGATCAGGCAAACGCCGCCACATTTCACGGTTATATGCCCGAAATCGGTGATGCTTCTCTGCGCCGTGCCATTGAGGGCTATTATAAGAAAATGGGTACGACCGTTACCGAAAACGAGATCTTCGTTTCAAGTGGTGCCTGCGACGACTTAGGCGATATACTGGAACTGTTCGATCAGGATAATACCGTTATGGTAATTGAACCGGCATATCCCGAATATGTGGATACCAATATCCTTGCAGGAAGAAAAATTATTCACTTAGCGTCCGGCGAAGAAAACGGTTTTTTACCCGAACCGAACGAAGAAGCAGAAGCGGACATCCTCTATATCTGCTCACCGAATAATCCTACCGGTGCTGTGTTTAACCGTAATCAGCTGCAGGCTTGGGTGGACTTTGCTAATGAGATCGGTGCCGTTATCCTGTTTGATGCGGCGTATGAGATCTTCATTGAGGAGGAGAACATTCCACACAGCATCTATGAGCTGGACGGTGCCGACAAGTGCGCTATCGAAATCTGCTCACTTTCCAAAACAGCGGGATTTACCGGCACGCGTCTTGGCTATACCGTTGTTCCTCGTAATCTTGTGCGCGGCGGTATGAACCTGAATGAAATGTGGTCGCGTAACCGTGAGACCAGAACAAACGGTGTTTCCTATATCCTTCAAAAAGGTGCCTTGGCGGTATTTACGCCGGAGGGACAACAGCAGATCCACGATAATCTTCGCGCATATAAGGAAAACGCCTCCTACTTTATGGAGGCATTGAATGCTGCAGGTATTTGGTACACAGGCGGCAAGAACTCGCCCTATATCTGGATGAAATGCCCTCACGGTATGAGCGGTTGGGAGTTCTTTGATTATCTGCTCAAAGAAATTCAAGTCGTAGGTATTCCCGGTGATGGCTTTGGTGAGTGCGGAAAAGGCTATTTCCGTTTCTCCACGTTCGGAAAACCCGAAGAAACCAAGGAAGCGGCAAACAGACTCTGCAAGCTACTTATAAAGGAGTAATTGGTATGAAAATTTCGTGTTTGCAAATGAATATGAAGCTCGGTTGTCCGGAGGAGAACTTTGCACACGCAGAACAGTTAATTTGCAATGCGATGAATGATAACCCCGACGTATTGGTATTGCCGGAAACGTGGAATACCGGATTTTTCCCGAAAGAAAACCTTGCCGAGTTATCCTGTAAGGACGGGGATGAAGTAAAATCTCATATCGGCGCTCTGGCAAAGCAGTACGGTGTCAATATCGTAGCAGGCTCGGTATCAAATGTTTGGGATGGGAAAGTGTTCAATACTGCTATGGTCTTTGACCGAGACGGCGAGTGCATTGCTGAATATGATAAGACGCATCTGTTTACGCCTATGGGAGAAGATGACTACTATACTTGTGGCGACCACCTATGTCGCTTTACTCTCGACGGTGTAAGGTGCGGTGTTATCATCTGCTACGATGTGCGTTTTCCCGAGCTGACCCGTAACCTTGCTTTGCAAGGACTTGATATGCTGTTTGTAGTGTCTCAGTGGCCAAAGGAACGCATCTTTCATCTGCGCACGCTTACCACTGCCAGAGCTATTGAAAATCAGATGTTTGTGGTATGCTGCAATTCCTGCGGAACAGCCGGTAAAACTGTATATGGCGGCAATTCCGCCATTATCGAACCTTTTGGAAAAACGCTTGCAATTGCCGGGGAAAGTGAAGAAATCATATCCGCAGCCTGTGATATGAAGATTCTTTCTGATATTCGCGGCAGCATACCTGTGTTCCGTGACAGACGCCCGGAGCTTTACTGAAAAGAGGTTTATTCCATGCGTGATTATAAGGTTGAATTTAAAAAGAGAGTCGAATTTATAAAGTCCATTCTTGCTGAGAGCGGAGCAAAAGGAATTGTTTACGGCAACAGTGGAGGCAAGGATTCCGCTTTGGTCGGTATTCTCTGTAAAGCGGCTTGTGATAACACGGAGGGTATTATCTTGCCGTGTACTTCTAAAAGAAACTATGATGAAGATGCTGCCGATGCCAAGGTGGTTGCCGAAAAATATAATATTGAAACCCGAACTGTTGATCTGACGCCTGTAAAAGAAGCCGAGCTCAAAGCCCTTGACGGCGTTGCTACCTTAAATGCGGCGGCACTTTCCAATATAGCACCGAGACTTCGTATGCTCACCTTGTATGCGGTTGCCGCAGCGGAAAACCGACTGGTTGCCGGCACGGGCAATAAAAGCGAAGCTTATGTAGGTTACTTTACCAAGTGGGGCGATGGTGCTTACGATTTTAATCCCATTGCAGATCTTACCGTTACCGAGATATATGAATTTTTGCGTTATCTTGATGCTCCGAAGTGCGTTATAGAAAAAGCCCCATCTGCGGCACTCTTTGACGGACAGACCGATGAAACAGAAATGGGAGTAACATATGCCGAGCTTGACACATATCTTTCCGGCGGCGTTATTCCAGCAGATAAGAAAGAAATCGTTGAACGTATGCATAGGACAAGTGAACATAAAAGGAAGGGAATTTCAGTTTATACATATAAATAAAAACATCAAAGCTCCCTGTTTCGGCACTAAACCGATTCAGGGAGCTTTTCCGTTATGTCCTAATTTTCACCGCAGACACACCGCCCATTTCAGGCTTTTTCTCCATATACCCTTCGGGTATTTTGCCTTCGTATGCTTCAAAATAAGTTGCAGAACCGAGATAAGCAGAGATGTTAGTCCCCGGTATAATCACCCAGTCGGAGTCGGGCTCTTTGTTTGCGATATAGTATTCGGCAAGAGTAATCATTAGCCTTTCTGTTTTCGCGTTTACACCGTAAGCCTTGATTTTTTGGAGTGTTTCATCGGGCAGTACAACCGCTTCAGTACGCAACGGACCGAGAACAAGTGCATCAGCAATAGCTGTGTCAAAAAGCAAAGGAAAATCAGCTGATGATCGGTTGTTATAAATCGAATACTGAAACTGTATCAGCTTGTTAGCCCAAGTGCTTTCAATAGATTTTAAGGTCTTCTTTTCGGCAAAGCAGTGAAGCTTCTTTGTAACATTATCTTTGTTCTTCTTAATGTAACCGGAAAGAGAATGTAAGTATCTGTAATACCAGCCTGCACCGTTTTCATTAACAATATCAGGAAACTCGCTGTGAAGTTCAGGGAATGATGTGTGAAATGCTAATGCCTTGTTTGCTACTGCTTCATAAGGCAGACTGCACCAAGCACATAAGAAACGTCGTGTTTCTTCTATTCTTGTGTAAGGGTCATCGGTGCGAAGTGTACCGTCAGCATTATGAAAAAGATAACCTCTTGCAAGAACGGTAAATATACGACTGAAGCCTTTGTTCTGCTTAATCATTCTTACTGTAAATCTGCCTATGAAAGCAGTTGATTGCTTGCTATCCGCAAGGAAAACGGGAGTGTCTGTATATGCCTTGAATTCAAGCCATTCGTTAGTCATATATTTTATCTCCCTTCCTTGCAAATCTTGTTATGTGCCTGTAATAAGCATCATAAAGAAAATCACGCTTACCGAGAGCCACAATATACTTTACCGAAGCATTGAAAGAGATAACGTGAGTCTCAATTATCCTCGCCGCTTCCTTTGAAACAGTTTCACGGTAATTGCCTACAGGATTTCTGAGATAGACTTTTACCATCAAGGTCAGCTCCTCGGAATCGTTAGGATACTGCATAGCAGAAGCGTTTGCAGATATGTTGTAGTTACGGGTCTCGGTAATGATGTCAGGCAACAATTTGTACCCGCCGAAACGGAAATCTGCAAAGATGTCATAATATTCTCTGTACTCTTCTTCGGGCAGATGCTTTATGAGAAAGGCGTATCTTTCTTCCTCTTTCATAAAGTGCCAATTCTCATTTCTTATCGCAAAATATATCTCATTTGCTCGTTCTTCGGGCAGGTTGATGAATACTGCGGCAAGCTCGTCTGCTTCGTAATCGTTTTCCTTGTTCTGCATATACAGAATACGGTTAATGTCATTGTGCTTTGCTTTTATCTTACTTGCGGCGTGTCGCCTTGCCCTTATTCTTTTAAGACACTCTTCATAATCAGAGATTACTCTGCCAACATAATCAAGAATCTTCGGGTCAAGCTTTTTCTCCCAACGGGGCTTTGCAAATGTGAAAAGCTCACTCGCATCAGCCTGATGACATTCTGCCCTTGGTGTATTCTTTTTCAACTCTCTTGCAAAATACGGAAGCTTTTCAAGGTTAGAGCTGACCTCATCCCAATTCTGACCTTCAAAGAATTTCTTGAAGCGTTCATCAAAGGTAGGCTCATACCAACGGCGCTTGCCTTCAGCTTTTTCAATAAGAGCCTTGTATTTAAGGAATGATGTTCTTTCAGCTTTATTGGTTTCAAGATATTCTGTCAGATCGGGCTTTATACCGCTTTTAGCTGAGTCTATCTCAAGACCTGTAAGTATTTCAAGAACTTCCGTTTCCTTTCGGTACTGTTCCTTCTTTTCATCATCGGTGTTTTCGTCATAGGCGATTATACTACGGTCAAGTGCCGCATTTGAAATCTGACCGACACGGGATGAAAAGGTATTTCGTATTGTTTCAAAGCGTTTGTACCAATCATTTGCATCGGCAATAATCGGCTCTGCGGATGGTATGCTTAAAAGAGGAAGATTACCGCCGAGTGAGAAATCCCCCTCACTGTAATTGCTTGCAATACAAGCTGTAAGCTTCGGCTCTGCTACTGTTTTAATCATATCACCGTCAAAATCTGCACCGCCAAGTCTTTCGGCAAGAAGCGAAACAGAGTTTACCATGATTACATCAGTAAGACCTGAAAGGTACTTTTCTCTGTAAGTGTCTACCTCCTTTAAAGGTTTTACAAGTGCTTCTTCATTTCGTGCAATATGGGGATTACGAAGAAGAGCATAGATATCCTGCTGAGAATATACAGCTCCGGGAGCGTAAAACTCATTCGTATCAAGAAATTCATTTCTTATGTCTGAGTAAATGTCAGGTCTTCCGCCGTTATTTCTGATAAGCTCATAGAACAATTCCATAATATCAGCCGCAAAGAAACGGTTGTCACCGTCAACAAGTAAGCGACCTATGGAATAATCTTTAAGTAAGCTCTCTGCCGCATCGTCAAGATGACGGACAAAATACGGCTCATTGATAAACTTTGGATTTTTTTCTCAACAGCTCTGCAAGATGATAGCTTCGGCTTTTTCTTCCGAAGGTCCATTCATCTGCCTTATCGGTAAAATACCTTATACGGGCATCATTATCACTACGAAGGTCATAGTATCTCTGTTCGGTTGGCTTTGTCAGCCACATTCTTTCATCCTTTGCGGGAGAATGCTCCCAACCCAAGGGTAAATCATCGGGTCTGAATTCAGAGGAAAGCATTTTGACAGTATTAAGGAATTGATAGTTAAGTTCGGTTGTATCCTCAGCTTCTGTCTTGCTTACATTTGTGATGTATATGGTGTGCTCATAAGCACGGCAGAGCTGTACATAAGTACTCCAGGAAATGTTATACTGCTTCAGCCACTTGTAGCCTTTGAATTGACTTTCTGTAAGTATCATACAAAGGCTGTCAACCTTGTGCTTCCTTCCCCATATATCGGTTATTGTTTCAACGCCCGCTTCTTTGAACAAGGCTTTGAAATCTGTCTTGTGTACCATACCCTTGATATACGGCATACGAATCTGAAAAGAGGTATGTTCTTTTTTACTGCCTATTTTACTATCAATTTCACGGGCAAACTCAGGCGAAATCAGTCCCATACCGTCAAAACGGGTTGTTTCAATATCACCTGTGCATTCTGTTCTTTCATATTTTCTTGTACTGCCTTCGCCTGTAACATCTTTAACAGTTACATAAGAAACATCATTTGTAATATGCTTCGGGTTAGGTACAATAGCAACATTTTCAAGGAAGAATTTATCATCAGGCTCAACTCTGATACCCGAAGAAAAGAGAAGTCCGTTATATGCATAGAGTTTTGAAAGCTCACAAACATCAATTTTTAAATTAAGAGTTATTCTGCGTGTGATTTCATCATAAAGGTCAGCACGGACAAAGGAGAGCTTTGCATTTCTGCTCATAGAAGCAGAACGCTCAAAGGCAAGATATTTATGCTGACCGCCGCCAAGGTCAAGAGTAATACCTTCGGGGCGGAACATTGATTCCGCCTTTTTCTGTCTTAATGCGTTTTTAGGATACTTTGCACTTCTGTCAAAGATACCTGCAAAGTCAAGATAGATAATTGCATCGTACAACTCCTCGATTATCAGCTCATCATCTTTGGGTGAATAACCGTCTCTGTGAAGCATAGACATCAGCTGATAGAAAATGGCATTATCATCCTGATATGTATCGCCGTGATTTAATAATACACTTGCAGTTTCCGCTTTGTTGAGATTAAAAGAGTATATATCCTCGCCAACAGGCTTTGCGTAGGCAAGAATTGCTTTTGCGGACAGCATGGGAATTTTATATCTTACACCGGTCATAGCTTCACCTCCTGAAAATTACTGTGATTATTATATATCAGCGGATAACAAAATACAAGATTTCGAAATATAAATACTGCGACACATTTTTTTGCTAACTGAACGTTTTGCTCAGTTAGCACGTTGCATTTTCCAAGTGATACTTTGTATCACTTGAGGTTGTGAAATCATTTTTCCCAAGTGGTTATTTTAGCCACTTGGGAGGTTTACATCAGGTAATTTTTACCCCACTACTAACTTTATATACTCGACAAATTACAAAAAAATCAGGGAACAAACTGACTATAAATAAGTGCAATTTGTTCCCTAACGTTAAATATTGTTTATTAATCTTTTAATGCAGTAATCGGAACAACAAAAACGCCGTCATCACGGATATATGCTGCATTTGATAAACCGCAGATTACGCACAAAACAGAAGGTGCAATACCGCCTTCTTCCTCAATTGATTTTTTAAGATTAAGAAGACTTTCAGCTGCTTTGTCAATCTGATTTGCACCAAGCTTGATTTCAAAAGCACACCATTTGCCGTCGGAGAGCTCAATTACCGCATCAATCTCCCTGTTGTTATAATCCTGATAGTGGTAAAGCTTTGCATCAAAGGAATCTGCATAAATGCGCAAGTCTCTTTCACAGAGAGCCTCAAACAAAAATCCGAGAGTTTCTAAATCATTTATAAGTCTGTCGGGTGTTGCTTTTAGCAAGGCACAAGCAAGAGAAGGGTCTACAAAATGTCTTTTTTCGGCTTGCTTAAGACGGACCGATGAGCGAATGTTTGATGCAAAAGGAGGCTGATTATCAAGAAGGAACAGCCTTGTGAAAATGTCAAGATAAACTGAAATAGTGTCGGTATCTATATCTTCATCATCGATTGCTTTAACATCTGCTTTTAATGTTTTATTGGTTACAGTTGTGCTTTCATTTCTTGCAAGAGATTTCAACAATAAGTTCATTTTTGAAACATCTCGTTTGATTCCGTCAATACGATATACATCATCTTCTATTACCGCTTTGAGATATTCATTTGGTAAAAGCCCTGCTTTATCAATGGGTATATCTGTATTTCCGGGCCATCCGCCTCTGTAAATAAATTCAGTGATTTTATGAAGGTCAACCTCGCCTGTCATTGCAGGTGTAAGGTTTCCTTTACATAAGTCTTCAAGTGAAACCTTTCCTGAAGAATTGCCTGATTCATACAGTGACATTGGTCTCATTCTGAGTCTTGCAATACGTCCGGCACCGCTATGCATAATACCTTTGTGATTGGGCGTTGCTGAACCGGTAAGAATGAACTGACCTTTTTCACTTTTCTGATCAACCTTATGACGAACTGCATCCCAAAGAGGAGGAACCTCCTGCCACTCATCAATAAGTCGGGGCGTTTCACCTTCAAGAACAAGAGAAGGCGACATTTCTGCAAGATGTCTGTTCTGAAAGTTTCCGTCGGGGTCGCCAATCATAATTTCACTTTTACTGTGATATGAAGAAGACCATGTTTTTCCGCACCATTTCGGACCTTCAACACATACAGCGCCGAAAACTGACAAATATTCTTTAATTTTCTTATCAATAATGCGTGGTTTATATTCATTCCTGTTCACAGATAATCACCTCTTGTCATATAGTATAACCCATTCGGTCAAATTATGCAAGTCCAATCGGTCAGATTTTTTATTTTCAATCGGTCTAATTTTAGAGTTTCGGTCGGTCTAATTTTAGAGTTTCAGTCGGTAAGATTTTTAAATTACAGTCAGATACATAGCACTCGTCATATTTTTGACGGGTGCTTTTTTTATGCCCAAAACCGTGAATTTGGATATATGAATACTGCGTCACATTTTTTCGCAGTACAACTAAAAATTCTAAGAAAGGAGGTACCCCTTATGCAAACAATCAACCTTACCCTTAAGCAGTTCGCAGAAATCAAGACAATGATTAAAAGCCGATGCTGTAACTGTTATCAGGGCAACTGTCTGCTTCTTGATGACGGTAACACTCACACCTGTCCGCAGCTAATAACACCGAGCCATATTATCTGCAGATATTTTCTCGCCTGTGTGCTGCCGAGTGATAAAGCCCTTATGAAAAGCGTTACGGGTCAGACACCTGCCGAAACGGTTGTTTGTGCTTTATGCGGCAGTAAAACAGAGCGAACGGGCAGGAATCAGAAGTTCTGTCCCGACTGTGCAAAGAAGAAACAGCGACAGAGAAATGCAGAATATATGTCTGCAAAAAGGTCTCGGGTGGATGTTTATGATGCCCTGAAGCCACCAAAATAAAGGCTCAAAAATGGCGGAAAGACAGAGGTAATATACTTTTATGTTATTGCATTTTAAAACATCCACACACAATTGGCAAACATTTTACAACAAAAATTTTAAACCCGAACAAACGAACAAATTGCTATGAAGCCCTGTGCTACTGCCTTGCGGCGTTCGTATTTTTTACGAACACTGTGGCACATTGTACGGATACAAACCGAACATAAAAGCCTTTATGTTATAGGGCAGTTTCAAGGTCTGTACGGATGTTCGGAAAATCATTACAAGAAAGAGGTAAAAATTTGGAAAACTATTTATACTATTCAGATCCGTTCTTTGCATATAACAACTCACTGTATATAGAAAAGACGATAAATGGCAAACCGGTAAACATCAAGCTCAGCAATTTTCTTGCGAGGATAACCGAGGACATTACCTGCACCAACGGAGCCGAGAATGAAAGATTCCTTTCTATTGTCGGTACAGATGATAAGGGAAAAGACCTTTGCAAAATCACAGTTCCCCTGAAAAACTTCGCGCAGCTCGATTGGGCGCAGGAGCATTGGGGTATTAACTGCGTTATCGAATCAGGCTATGGCAACCGTGACAATCTCCGTCAGGCAATTCAGTCAACGGCAAAATATGCAGAGGTAAAAACTATTTACGGCACAACAGGCTGGTGGGAAACCTCAAAGGGCTGGCAGTTCTGCATGCCCGGTAACATCAACGCAGAGGTCGAGCTGACGGAAAAGACAAAGGGTTATTCATTTAAAACTGATGCTGATGTAACTGAGACAATGAACCTTATGAAAGTCTTACCTTACTCTGTTGCACCGAAGGAGATTATGTTCCCTATGCTCGCTTACACATTGGTCAGCATACTCGGTACCTTTATGGCGAAGGCGGGTAAAGAAACGAAAACTGTAATTATGCTTTACGGCAAAACAGGTTCTATGAAAACAACACTGTCACTTTTAATCAATTCCCTTTTCGGCAGGTTCAATGAAGATAATATCCCGATGAACTTCCGTGATACACCAAAGAGTATATTGAACTATTGCTTCACACTTAAGGACTGTGCAGTTATCATTGACGATTATCATCCCGGCTCAGGCAGAGAACAATCGGCACAGGATGCAACCACTCAGGCTCTTATCCGTGGTATCTGTAACAGAGAAGCAAGAGGTGCTCTTGATAAAAGCGGAAGACAGAGAGCAGCAAAAAGACCGCAGTGCAATGTGATAATGACTGCAGAGTATCTTCCCAATGTTGGTGAAAGCGGTGTTGCAAGATTCCTTTCTCTTGAGCTGAAGCCCGGTGACATTAACCTTAACGAGCTTACAAAGTATCAGAGGGAAGCGGAGGAAGGAACCTTATCACACTTTACTTTTCTTGCAACTGAAATGATGAAGGCAAAATTTCTTGACAAAG
Organism: Clostridia bacterium; assembly: GCA_017465465.1. Classification (GTDB taxonomy): domain Bacteria; phylum Bacillota; class Clostridia; order Oscillospirales; family Acutalibacteraceae; genus CAG-488. The sequence continues at coordinate 12,507 of JAFTWE010000027.1, forward strand.
AAAACGGAGTGAATGAGCTTTTAGAAAAACTTAAGAGAGGTTTTCTTTCTAACAGAAGGTTTTACAAATCCAAAGCTGATGAAATGAATTTTCATATCAGACCGAGATTATGTGACGACCTTGCAAATTTAAGAATCGGTTTTGAGCTTTACTGTGAAACTCTTTTGTACTATGAAGGTATCAATGCAGAAACAAAAACTCAAATGTTAAATGAGATTGACGAAATTTTATTACGACTCGCAGTGTCACAGCAGGCACTCACGGAAACTGAACAGCCAACGGAAATATTTATCCGTAAGCTTCGCTGTCTGATTGATGTGGGTAAAGTAAATCTTGTTGAGCGTATGATAAGACCTATTGATATGCCGAGAAACCTTGTCGGTTATTATGACGATGAAAACTTTTATTTTGAATCTGATGCAGCTTATGCGGCAGTCATAAAATCCTGTTACGATGTCGGTGAGCATTTCCCATTAACACAGAAGGCGTTAATCAAAGCTCTGAAGAATGAAGGCATAAGCATCTGTTCGAAGGGAGAATGCACAAGAAATGTCAGAGTGTTCGGCACTCCCAAGAGAGTTATCTGTATTTCAAAGGACGCCTTTAACAAAAGCTTACCGCCCGATGAGGATGAATTATCTGTTGATGAAGACTTACCCTTTGGTCCCGGTGAGATAATAACCACTGAAGAAAGCGAGCCTGAACAGCTCGCCTTTTCTTATGCGGCAGGTAATTAAACGAGGACAAACCAACGCTTTCTTATACTTTTTGGATTTTCGTCCGAAGTTTAGCAAGCATTGGATTTGTATCCGCAAATCCGTAAAAACAGAGCGTTTTTACCACCACACCCTAACACAAAAAATCAAAGAAAGGAGAATTCATATGTCAAAACGTAAACGTGAAATTGATTTTCATGTATACCTCAGTGAAGAAGAAAATGAAGTGTTAAACAAATTTTGTAAGGTTATGAAAACTGATCGAAGCAAAATTATCAGAGCTATGATTTTAGGTACAAGGCTTGTTGAAGCTCCGCCTGTTGATTACAAACAATTTATTATTGAGCTTCGAAGAGTCGGTACTAATCTTAATCAGCTTACTGCTAAAGCGAATGCAATCGGTTTCATTGACCGTGCTGAATGCAGAGAGGTTTTATCTGAGGTGCGTTCTCTTGAAGCTGACATCGCAAAATATTTTAAACCGGGTAAAGGGAGATTTGTTTAATGGCAGTTACAAGAATATGGCCTATAAAAAATAACATTCATCAGGTTGTAACTTATGCCGCAAACAAAAGTAAAACTGATTTATCAAAATATTCTGACCTTGTTTCTTCACTGCACTATGCCGCTGACAAGGATAAAACAAATCTGGAAAGTGAACAACGGCTTCTTGTTGACGGTATTAACTGTGACCCTGACATTGCTGCACAGCAGATGATTGATACAAAAGAAATGTATGGAAAGACGGGAGGCATTGTTGCCTATCACGCATATATTTCTTTTAAACCCGGTGAAGTTTCACCCGAAGAAGCACAGCAGGTTGCAATGAAGGTTGCAAGTAAGATGTGGGGAGAAAATTATGAGATGGTTGTTGCCACCCACCTTAATGCTAACTGTGTTCACTGTCACATAGTCATCAATTCTGTTTCAATGACCGACGGAAGAAAGATGAATGAAGACAGAGCGATGTACCGACTGTTCAGAAAGACGAGTGATGAAATCTGTCTTGAGCACGGATTATCCGTTATTAAAAATCCTAAAGGCAAACGCATACCCTACAATGTTTACAAAGCAAAGCAGAAAGGTATCAAAACAAAATATGATTATATGCGTGAAGATATTGATTACGCTATTCCGAGAAGCAGAAGTATAAAACAGTTTTTCAGAATTATGAGTCAGAAGGGTTATTGGTTTGATGACGGAAAGATTGGTTACCGTACCGACAAGTACGGAGTTAAGCTTTCAAACCTTGGTGATAAATACTCTTATGAAAGTCTTTGGGATAGGATTAACCATCAGAGCCTTTATGAGGTGGATGAAAATTTTTATAACTATACCTGTGCAAATAACTATCTTAAAAATCAAATCTTTGTTTTCAATTACAGAGGTTATGAGTTCAAGGAATCAGCGGAGCATTACCGACACCCTGAAACTTTTAACAGAACTGTTTCTGACTTTACAAAGATAATTTTGGGCGGTGCCGTACTCGGTGCACCTGTTATATCACTTTTCTTTCTTGCTCTCTTGTTTGTGGGAGCAATAGCCGAAAAGAACAACTGTAATCCACATCCGTTTTCACCGAAGATGAAATATTCTGCACCGAGGATTGAGTTTATGCATAAGCAAATTGAGCTTGCCATTGATGAAAAACTTTATGACTTTGCCGAGGTTGATAACTTTATTTCAAGAACTGAAATCCGTATGGAGGAGCTGAAAACTCAGCGTAACAAAATTTACAATCAAATAAGAAGATGCAAAGACCCGACGGACAAGGAAGAACTTGTTGCCCGTCGGGATTTTTTAACGGCTGAAATTGGTGAGCTTCGTGAAAAGCTGAAGCTTGCAAAAAGAATTATAAAAGACAGTCCCGCGCTTGAGGAGAAGCTTGAAACGGAAAAGCAACTTATTCGTGAATGGTATTTCCCCGAAAGACAAAGGGACAAAGAAAAAGATTATGACGGGAGGTGATATGTATGCATCCTGAGGAGCTTTGCAGAATTATTGAAAGTAATGAAACTAATAACTCTGAAGAGAAGGAGTATGAGCGAGAAATGACATCGCACGAATATCTTGATATGTATTTCGGTACTAAATATTTTTCTAACAGAAAATTCTTAAGGCTTGTGCAAGAAGAACGCAGGCAGAGAATTGAAAACAGAATACGATAAAAAATCAAACAAGGTAAAACTTGGATTAAATTCAATAAATATGACAATAATTATTAACGAGAGGAAGTGATAACTTAATGCTCACAAAATCCCAGCTTGATCTCTGCAAGGATGCGGAGATAGCTCTTTGCGATAAGAACACTCTGACTGATTTAAGAGATATTACTGTAGATAAAAGCAAAAGTGTTATGGAGAGAATAGAGAACTTTACCGGTCAGGTAAAAAATCCTTATCTCTTTAAGGTCGGAGACGTTATCGTAAAAGTAGCATATAGCGGCGGCAAAGATTTTTCAGGAGCTCTTAGCAGTGCTCTGTGCTCCTGCTGAAATATTTACCAAAGGCTAAATTAAAATTTTTATTGAAATACGAGCGGAAGTATGCTACAATTCATTTGTAAGATTTGTGGTGCTTCCGCTTTGTTTATATAGATAAACAAGTGGAGGTTATACTAATGTATTCAAAATATAAGGATTATTTAGAGCAGCCTCAGAGGGAACTTAAAACCTGGAAGGCTGCTCTTTATATTCGTCTGTCCCGTGAGGACGGAGATAAATCAGAAAGCTATTCCATCACATCACAGCGTGAAATTTTAAAGGAATACCTTAAGCTTCATCCCGATATTGAGGCTCACGATTTTTATGTGGATGACGGTTGGAGCGGTACAAACTTTGACCGACCCGGCTTTGTCCGTATGATGGAAGATATTTATGCGGGTGTGGTCAATTGCGTTGTTGTAAAGGATTTGTCCCGTTTCGGACGAAATTACACCGATGCCGGCAATTATCTTGATAATGTTTTCGTACGCTTAAAAGTGCGTTTCATCGCTCTCAACAACGGAATTGATACCGCTTCAAACAGTATGAATGCGGCTACACAGTGTATTTCCGTTGGTGTTACCAATGTTATAAATGAAAGCCTTGCGGCAACAACTTCTGTCAATGTGCGTGGTACGCTTAATGTAAACAGAGCACAAGGCAAATTTATCGGCTCTTTCCCAACTTACGGATATTTGAAAGACCCGAATGACCATCATCAGCTTATTATCGATGAAGAAACTGCACCCGTTATAAGAATGATTTTTGAAAGATTCATTGCAGGACAAAGCATTATCGGTATTGCAAAAGCCCTTAATGACGAGGGCATACCAAACCCGTCAATGCACAAAAAGCTGAAAGGACTTAACTACCGTCACCCTATGGGAAAGAGTAATGACGGCTTGTGGCACGACAGTTCCGTGCGGAGAATTCTGCAGAACGAAATGTATATCGGTAATATGGTGCAGGGCAAAAACACGACAATCAGCTACAAAATCAAGCAATGCCGAGCTATACCGAAGGACGAGTGGATTATTGTAGAGAACACTCACGAAGCGATTATTGATAAGGATACTTTCAATAAGGCACAGTCGCTTTTCAGGAAGAATATCCGTTCTTCACCTGTCAAAAAAGAGGTTGATTTGTTTTCGGGACTTGTGCGCTGTGCAGATTGCCACCGTATTATGAACAAGAAAACCAACAACCATTCCTACGGCACTTACCGCTATTACAGATGTATGACATCAAGGAAAATGAGTAAGGATGCCTGCACCAATCATACTATCCGTATTGATAAGCTTGAAACTGCGGTGCTTGTAACCTTGCAGAAAATGATTGATACTGCTATTGAATTTGATGAAATTCTTGAGATAATAAATCAGAGCAGTAAACGGAAAAAGGAGTCAACACACCTGCAGAAGATGATTAAAACTCAATCTGCCGAGCGTGAGAAGTGCATAAAAATGTCCCTTGATTTGTACCCTGACTGGAAGCAGGGAGTTATCACAAGAGAGGAATATATGCAGTTAAAAGCCAACCTTACCGAGAAAATCGAGTCAATTGACAGTACAATCAAAAGCCTGACCAAAACTGCAGAGGAATATGCTCAAGGTCTCAATAGTGAAAATGAGTTTATCTCACACTTTAAACAGTACGGCAATATTGAGTCGCTCAACAGACCTATGGTTGTTGAGCTGATTGATGAAATTCTTGTTCACGAGGGTGGAAATATCACTATTAAATTCAAATTCAACGACGCTTATGAAAATGTAGTTAATTATATTGAAATGAATAAGGAAATCGTTGAAGAGGCAGATAAGAAATCTGCATAATATTATCAATAGGGTATATTTAATATTTGTGATAATAATATTTATCAAAATGCGACAATATACCCTATTGACAAAGCAATCTTTATAATTTATACTATAAAACAAGGAGTTGTTAAAATGGATTTTTCAAACTACGAAGTGAGTAATACATATTTTGGCGGAAGCGAAAAGAAAATAGGACTGATTATCAGCGGCAGTGAATATATGATTAAATTTCAGAAGCAAACGGAGTTCGGCAAAAGAAATAATCATATATCAGAGTATATCGGCTCTCACATTTTCGAGCTTCTCGGTTTTAAGGTACAGGAAACCTATCTCGGCACATATAAGGGTGAGCAGGTTGTTGCCTGTAAAAACTTTATAGAAGACGGTTATCAGTTTGTTCCTTTTAATGATGTAGGTGAGAGCACTTTAGATCAGGATAAGGAAAGATATCAGTATTCTTATACGGATATTATGAAAATGCTCCGTGATAATTCAAAGCTTACAAATGTTGATGAAACCATAGAGGCATTTTGGCAATTGTTTATTGTTGATGCCCTTCTCGGCAACTTTGACCGTCACGGTGCCAACTGGGGCTTTTTGAAGAAGGACAACAAATACACTCTTGCTCCTATTTTTGATAACGGCTCATCATTATTTCCTGCAATGACTGATGAGGATGAAATGAAAGAGATTATGGGTTCACAGGAAGAAACCGACAAACGAATATTTACATTTCCTACATCACAAATCAAGCTCCAAGGCAAGAAAAGCTCATATTATGATGTTATTCACAGCCTCGAATTTGAAGAGTGTAACAAAGCATTGGTAAATGTATATAAGCGTATTTCCATCGAAAAAATAAACGAATTTATTGATAATGATGTTATGTTTATTACTGACTTACAAAAAGAATTTTACAAGCATATGATAAAAAACAGATTTGAGAAAATTATCGAAGCATCTTTTGAAAATCTGATTAAGAGGTGAAAAAATGAACTGTTATGAGGTTGATGCTCTTATATGCCTTAAGGATGACCTGGGTATAGAGTATGTGGTGTCGGAAATTGAATATAAGATATGGAAGAACGAAGAGTTTGAATACAGATTCAGACCGAATTATTCTGTCATTGACCTTTTAGATACTTCTCTGTTTCAGGGTATTCCCGGCATTGATTTGGATTTGAGAAAAGAGGAATACATACGAAAGAATGCTGTTCCTACCTTCATTTCAGAAAGAGCACCGGCTTCTAACAGACAGGAGCTTTGGAAGCTGCTTGAAGATTGCGATATGCAATACCTTAATCAGCTTGAATGGTTAATAAGAACTGACACAAAGTATATTGGTGACCGCTTATATGTAAGAAAGCCATATTTGCAAAGCTTTTCTGATACAGTTAATCTTGATAACGAAATATCAAAGTTAAAAAGGTCTTATGATGTCCATAAGAAGCTGCTTGACGGAATCTGTGCAGGATTCAATATTGAATATGATGGCTTTATAATTAATGACAGCAACCGTAAGACTTGTTATGATTTGCTTTACCGCTTATTCAGACGAGAATCCGAGCGTTTAAGAAAGCTCCAGACTGACGGTATAAGCAAGGCAAAGAAAGAAGGCAAGTATCAAGGCAGAAAGTCAATCAGTGTTGATGACACAAAGCTTTACGAAGTATGGCGCAAGTACGAAAGTAAGAAGATTACACTTGAAGAAGCAACTAATCTGCTGAATATCAGTGTATCCACATTTTACAGAAGAATAAAGAAGTTCCAATAAAGTATAGCGTGCGGAGTAAAATCTGCACGCCGATTTTTTGCGTTAAAGGGCAGTTAAGGGGGTATATTTTATAAAAATTGTAAATTTACCCCTGTTAACTCAAATTCATAAAAACCGACACTTTTATTAAAAATGTCTATAAAATACCCGTTATAGTCTTCCTTTAATTGCAACCACCCCATAGCTGCACCCATAAATGAAGTGCCGAAAACCCAGTAAAATCAAGGGTTTCGTGATTTTGAAAAATTTTATGGTTTTCTCTTGACATTTACCCCTGCTGCTTGTGACACCATAGCGAGGTTTTTGCAGGGGACAGGCACCAAGCCTTCTGATTATGATTTGATTTTAACGGGAGATTTGGGGGCCGTTGGCTCACGGCTTTTAAAGGAGCTTTTGCAAAAAGAACACAATATTGATGTTTCTTGCGTGCATAATGATTGCGGGCTTATGATATATAACCTTGATGAGCAGGATGTTAATTCGGGTGGGTCAGGTTGCGGCTGCAGTGCTGTTGTGCTTTGCTCTAAAATATTAAACGAGATTGAAAACGGAATTCTCAAAAAGGTTCTCTTTGTGGCAACAGGAGCTTTACTTTCGCAAACAACAACCCTTTTGGGTGAAACAATTCCCGGTGTTGCCCATGCAGTTTTATTGACGGGAGGCAATGAAAATGAATGAATTAAAAGTGATGAAAACGGCTGTATCTGTTTCGAAAATGCTTAACCTTATGAGTACAATAGCTACCGTGACAGCATTGATTTCTGCGGCTTGTGTTATGGTTTCATTTTTGAGAAAAGTAAAAGCTTAAAACCTATTTACCTCGGATAAAATTTAATGTATAATAAAAAATATCGGAGGTGCGGCTTATGCTTAAATTTATATGTTATCCAAAATGTACCACTTGCCAAAAGGCAAAGAAATGGCTTGAAGAAAATGATATTCCATACGAGCTTCGCGATATAAAAGCGGAAAATCCTCAATTTGATGAATTGAAAGAGTGGCATCAGAAAAGCGGTCTTCCTATTAAAAAATTCTTTAACACAAGTGGACTTTTGTATAAGTCTATGGATTTGAAAAATAAAATCCCGACAATGAGCGATGAAGAACAACTGATTCTTCTCTCTACTGACGGAATGTTAGTCAAGCGTCCCATTCTTATAGGTGACGAATTTGTACTTGTGGGATTTAAACAGGCTGAGTGGGAAGATAAAACTAAATAAATTAACCTGACTTCTCTGATTGGGAAGTCAGGTTGTTTTTATAGCTGTTCGAGCATATAGTCTTTTACTTGCTCAAGCTTACTTTTTTTCCATTCTTCTTTGTCGGCTTCTTTTGCAAGGGGGCAAATGATATAAAAATCCAGTGTCTCACCGGGAACTCTGCCCGTTCTCAGCGGCTCTGCAAAATGCTCTGCCCATTCTTCTTCGGTGGCATTCTTAAATCTCCGGGGATTCAGGTATGTCATCTGCCTTTTGGTTGCGGCAACTAAAACTTTAGCAGAAAGCGGGGAGAGGAGCTTGTATTCATCCTCTTGCACATCAACAAAGATTCTCGGAAGTTCCGCTTTAATAACATGCTCTTTTTCTCTGTCGATTTCAAGTCCTATCGGCTCGTAGGTGAAGCTGTTTTCGGTGAAATTGAGCTTTATAAGCAGACCAAGCTCAGTGTTGAACTGAGAGCGCTGATAATCGGTGTCAAATATAAAATTGCCGAGGGAATAAAAAATCATTTTATCTCCGACGGTTTCATAATTCATCGGAACATGTGGATGGTGATTGATAACCACGTCTGCGCCCATTTCAAGAAATTTATGAAATCTTTCTCTTGTATAAGGTGAAGGCAGGGGAGTGAATTCTTCGCCTGCGTGAGCAACCACAACGCACCAACGGCACTTTGATTTAATATCTTTAATCAGCTTTTCAATTTCATCAAGGTCACTCCAGCTGAAGCAACCGGGCTTGTCGGTGTCTGCCTTGCGGCAAGCTCTTTGATACCCCACACCAAACATACCTATTCCGCCTGCTTCGTTGAGAATGACAGGCTTTCTTGCTTCGTTAATGTTCATTCCCGCGCCGATTGTCTGAACACCGTTTTCTTTTGCAATTTTAAGAGTGCTTTCAATTCCGTATTCTTTGGCATCCATAATATGATTGTTGCAGATATTCCATATATCAGCGTGCATATTATTAAGCACCTTTACTGCGGCGGGGTCGATTGTGTGCAATAACTGCTGAACACCGTCTTTGGTGGTGTTTGCGGGGATTTCGGCAACGGGACCTTCTACATTGGCAATCACATGGTCAGCTGAATGCAAAAAGTCAAGCACTTCCTTTGACAAAAGCTCATCGTCGTTCCATTGACCGAGCATATATCTGTCAAAGCCTATATCACCTGTAAACACTAAAGAAGTTTCTTTTTTCATAACATACTCCCAAACAAAAACTTGCACCTTATTATATCACTCTTCAGCTGTTAATTCAAGTTGACAAAAAGGGATTGAAAAAAGACCTTCAGGTGGTATAATTAAAGCATAAAGAAAGTGAGGTAATTTTATGCGTAAAGATTTTGGTAAAAAAACCTGGGCATATCCAATGCCTGTATTTATTGTTGCGGCTTATGATAAAAACGGTGAGGCTTGCTGTATGAATGCGGCCTGGGGCGGGATTTATGATGACAATCAGATTATGGTGTGCATTTCTGAGGGCCATAAAACAACAAAAAATATTCTTGAAAGCAAGGCTTTCACAGTGAGCATTGCTGATGCCAAGCATATTGTTGAGGCTGATTATGTTGGTATAGTTTCAGGTAATAACGAACCGGACAAAATGAAAAAAGCAGGGCTTACAACACTTAAATCTGCCTTTGTAAATGCGCCTATTATCAATGAATTTCCTATGGCTATTGAATGTAATCTGTTAAAGTTCAACGAAGACGGCATTTGCATTGGTGAAATTGTTAATGTCAGCGCTGATGAATCAGTTTTGGGTGCTGACGGACAGATTGACCCTGCAAAGCTTGAAGCGATTACCTATGACCCTGTTCACCATTCTTACATAAAGCTTGGAGAAAAGGTTGGCAATACTTTTTCTGACGGAAAGAAGTTGAAATAATATGGAAGTTTCACAATTTTTTAAAAGCTTAATCGATAGCGATTCTGCACCTGTTGTAATATGTGATTCAGAGCATATTGTGGTCTATATGAATCCTGCATCGGTTGAAAGATATCACATAGATTTAACCGGAAAAAGCATTAAGCTTTGCCACAATGCAGATTCAAATGAAAAGATAGACAAAGTGGTTGAATGGTTTAAAGAAAGTAAAGAGAATAACAAGGTTTTTACTTCGCGAAATGATGAAGAAAACAAAGATGTTTATATGGTAGCCTTGCGTGATGACAGCGGCAAGCTCATAGGCTATTATGAAAAGCACGAATACCGAAGCTGTGAAACAGAGAAAACCTACGCTCAGATTAAATAAGGCATAATAAAAGCACCCGGCAAGGGTGCTTTTAGTTTTAATCAATAATGTAAGCTTCCGCAGTCACAATACTGCTGAATATCAAGAATTCTGAAAATAAAGCAAACAATCTTCCAGATGAAGCCCGGGAAGCCGTCTTTATGGCAAAGATGCTCACAGTTTTCTGCTAAATCGATTTTTTCTTCAATTGCATCAAGGCTGTCGGCAACTTCATACGCCGAGGATGGATTTGTTGCTTTCACTGCTTCAAGTTCTGCCTCAATTATGATAATCAAATCTTCATATTTTCCGTCAACATCCTTCGCTTTGAAGTCGGCAATCATAGCTTCAATTTCTGTGTAGTCCGGTTCGATGTATGTTCCGTCTGCAATTCCCTCTTCAAGAGCATCACACATATCGTTGAATTCTTCTTCAAGTGCGTCGAGAATGTACTGTTCTTCTTCCGAATAGTTGTTTCTGAGCCAACGACCGTCAAGGTGCTCCTGAATTATATATTCGTGTTTTTCTCTTATATATTCAATAGCGTCATCATTAAGGTCATTGTTGCTTGAAATCTCAACATATCGGTCATAAGCGTTGTTGTATCCGCTGTAATCGGCTCTTTTTGCACCACAGATACAGTTTGCGCCATCGGGGAATGTGTGTGATGTGTGGGTAGCGTTAATCTTTATTCTGCCGTCACCGTCAGGGTTGCCGTATTGCTCTGCTGTAATTTTTCCGTTCAAATTTTCAGTAAAATACTTTATAAGCATTTCGGAATCACAAAGGAGACCTTCCTGCTGAACAACTCTTGCATCTTCAAGCATTGTCAATCCGTCACCGCCGCTTGTGAGCACATACTCCGTGCCTGCAATGGTATATTTTGCGTCAAGGTCAACGGGTTTTCCACCTACAAGAACATTGGCAACACGGCGCTCCATTGTTTCATCAATGCTGATAAAATTGCCGTTTATATCGGTAACAACAGGGCTTTCTGTCCATGTGTTGATTTCAAAGGTTACACCTGAAACCTGGAAGAAACCACCCAAAGAATCGGGGCATGAGCGTGCGCCGTGCTCAAGGATATCAATAAGCTGCTGACCTGTGATTTCAAGAACGCACATTTTGTTGTTCCAGGGGTTCATATCCATAAGCATTTTTCTTGTAACATCACCAACGGGAATTTCGTTTCTTATTCCGCCGCCGTTGCTCAAAGCAACATCTGCACCTGTTACTGCACGGTAAGCATCAGCTACAAAGTTGCCTGCGTTGGTTTCTCTTTTGCGTACAGCCCAACTTCCGTCATCATCATAAGCAATAAGCTCTGCCTCGGATGTGCCTATTATTTCATAAAGATAAGCAATTTGTTCATCGTAACCGTCGATTTTAGCTTTAACGATGTTGTAAGCTTCCTTTGCATCATCAGACATTGTATCAACATTAACTTCATCAGGATTTATAAGCTCAAAGGTTGGCGTGCCGTCCTCCTTGATTGTGAGCTGGCCGAAGTTGGCAAATTTTGTGCCTGTTGAAGAGAGTGCAACATCCTCGTTATCTTTGTTTTTGTATGTTGCACTTTCAATTGTTTCGTGTGAATGGGCATCAATGAAACAGTCAATGCCGTTTGTGTTGGCAATAACATCTGTTGATTTCCAACCGTCAGTGGTTTCAAGAATACCGAGGTGACCAACAGCAACAACAATATCAGCACCATCAGCTATTGCGTTATCAACACTTTTCTGAACATTTTCATAAAGCACGCCGTCTTCCATATCATAAGTGGGGAAGCCGTAAATAATGTTTCCGTTTTCATCCTTGAAATATTCGGGATTTGCTTTGCTGACGGTTTCGGGAGTTGTGATGCCGACAAAGGCAATCTGATAATCTCCGATATCCTTGATTGCATAAGGCTTAAACACACCGCTTATGCTCGACAAATCATAGAAGTTTGAGCTGATATATTCATACTCTGCCTTGGTTTCGGCAATGTCAAGGAAGGTTTCCATACCATAGTCATATTCGTGATTGCCGGGAACTGCGTAGTCGTAGCCAACGGAATTCATAATATCCACTATTGCTTCGCCTTGAGTTAGTGTGCCGATAACCTCGCCCTGAATGGCATCACCTGCATCAACAGCGATAACAGTTTTTCCTTCTGCTTCAAGCTGAGCCTTGTATGCGGCAAGAATTGCATAATCATCAATGGCACAGTGAACATCGTTTGTGTAAAGAATGACTGTTTCCGCCTCAGCGGCAAATGCAAGCGGGAAAGTGGAAATCACCATCACAACTGCAAGAATAACGCTTAAAATTTTAGTTTTCATTTGATTGCCTCCTTAAATTATATAATAATCAAACATGAAGTCAGCACTTTCGCCTGCAATTCTCAGTGAAATATAGCCTGACGGGTTTTCGAGAACATAGGTCTGAGTCAGCTCATTGAGCTTGAATTCGTGAACAATTTTGTCGTCCTCAAGTAAAACAATTTTGAAATTTCCTGAATCAACACGAGCGTGATTGATTGTAATTTCTAAACGGTTACCGATGATGTTTTCACCGTATATTTCGGAAACACCGGTAAATTTATTTGAAGAATAGGTTGTGGTGTTTGAAATGCTGCCGGTGGACTCCTTAAGATTTAAGGCTCCTAAGTCCATTTTTATGATGTTGTCATCTGTAATTGATTGCAGCGAGTAGTTGTCAGCACCGTTAGTGTCTTCAATGTGCTCAAGGTTACTGCCGAACATCCATACACAGCAGACAATAACAAGTATCACAGCACCTGCACCGATAAGGAATTTTTTAATCTTTTCGTTCATAGCCATTATCCCTTTCTGCAATGAAATTAAATTCTACCTTTTAATTGCCAAAAGCGTTTCTAATTCTGTTTCGTCGATATTTTCAACATACTCAATAAATTCTCTGAGTATTCGATTGCTTATGGTACGGTAATCCGTTGCAAGCACTTTGTTAATTTTTCTTTTTCTTATTTCTTCGGGAATTCCGTAAATTGACATAATACTGTCCAAAGCTCCTGCAATTCTCATTTCAAGGGAGGCGGAATCTCCCGTTGTCATAAGAGTTGCGTATTCAATTCCTGAAACAATGGTTTCGGCTTCGGCGAATTGGTCGCCTGTCCAGCAATTACAGTAATCGGCAAAAACCTTTTTTGCTCTTTGTGCATCGTTCCTGCGGATAATTTCAAGGCACATCGGGCTTTGATAGGCCGCAATAAAAAACTCCTTTGCCACGCTGTTTTCTTCGCAGGCTGCAGCCATTGACATAAGCTCCAGACAAATTGCCATAACAGAGCTGACACCGTCATTAGCTTCTGACTCTATCATTTTCCACTGGAATTTGCACAGTATATCTGTCATCACGGCAAGAATGTGCTCTTTGGAAGGGAAGTGGAACATAACATTACCGGGGCTTAAGTCGACCTCTTTAGCTATTGTTCTGATTGAAGCCCCTGAATATCCGTTTTCCATAATCATTCTCGTTGCCACACGGATAATCTGAAGCTTGGTAGAGCCTTGTTTGCTTTTTTCTGTTGAAGCCATTACACCCCTCCTTACTAAAATGGAACGCGTTCAACTGAACACGTTCCATTTTACCCCTCCACTACCTGTTTGTCAAGGAGAATATAGAAAAATATGATTAATTTGGATTTTGCTTCAGAAAATGTGTATTTTCAAATATTGATTTAATTTTGTCATTATGATATAATTTCAAAAGAATGGGCTTTTTATAGAATTTTATTGGTGCAAAAAGCTTGAAGTAAGAGTGTTAAATTCTAATCGGAGGCATAATTATGTCACTTTTTACAAACAAAACATTGCTTATCACAGGTGGTACGGGGTCATTCGGTAACGCTGTGCTGAATCGCTTTCTTCGTACCGATATCGGGGAAATCCGCATTTTTTCCCGCGATGAAAAGAAGCAGGATGATATGCGCCACGAATTTCAGGTGAAGATGCCTGATGTGGCTGACAAAATCAAATTTTACATCGGCGATGTGCGTGATATTGCATCGGTGAAAAATGCAATGTACGGCGTTGATTATATATTCCACGCGGCTGCTCTCAAGCAGGTTCCGTCCTGTGAATTCTTTCCGATTGAGGCTGTTAAAACCAATGTTCTCGGAACAGAAAATGTACTCACCGCTGCTATTGAAGCAGGGGTTAAAAATGTTGTTTGTCTTTCTACCGATAAGGCCGCATACCCTGTAAATGCTATGGGCACATCCAAAGCTATGATGGAAAAGGTAGTGGTTGCAAAAGCCCGTACCACTAAAAATACAAAAATTTGTTGCACCCGTTACGGTAATGTTATGTGCTCTCGCGGTTCGGTTATTCCTTTGTGGATTGACCAGATAAGAAACGGCAGTGCCATAACTCTCACAGAACCTTCTATGACCCGCTTTATAATGTCACTTGATGAAGCTGTTGACCTTGTTCTGTTTGCGTTTGAACACGGTGAAGCAGGAGATATCCTTGTTCAGAAGGCACCTGCCTGCACAATTCAGACCCAGGCTGAGGCTGTTTGTGAGCTGTTTGGCGGCAAAAAAGAAGATATTAAAATTATCGGTATCCGCCACGGTGAAAAGATGTATGAAACTCTGCTCACAAATGAAGAATGTGCAAATGCCATTGATATGGGCGATTTCTACCGTGTTCCTTGTGATAAGCGCGGTCTTAACTATGATAAATATTTCAATCAGGGTGACACTGAGCGCAACACATTAACTGAGTTTAACTCCAATAATACTCAGCTCCTTACTGTTCAGGAAACAAAAGAAAAGATTGCCGCTCTTACCTATATTCAGGACGAGCTTGCCAAGGGGGCAAAATAATGAACATACTTGTAACAGGCGCCAAAGGCTTTGCAGGTAAAAATTTTTGCGCCGGCCTCAAAAATATCCGCGACGGTAAGGATAAAACCCGTCCCGATATCGTAATTGATGAAATTTTTGAATATGATATTGACACAGCTCCCGAATTGTTGGATGAATACTGCCAAAAAGCTGATTTTGTTTTCAATTTTGCAGGTGTAAACCGTCCGCAGAATCCTGATGAATTTATGCAGGGGAATTTTGGTTTTGCGTCAAAACTGCTCGATACGCTTAAAAAGTATAACAACACTTGCCCCGTGATGATTTCGTCTTCTATACAGGCAACTTGTATCGGCCGTTATGACAGCGATTACGGAAGGAGCAAAAAAGCAGGGGAGGACCTTGTTTTTGAATATTCAGAAGAAACAGGAGCAAGGGTGTTGGTATACCGTTTTCCTAACTTATTCGGTAAATGGTGCAGACCAAATTATAACAGCGCTGTTGCAACCTTTTGCAATAACATCGCAAATGATTTGCCGATTACCGTAAGTGACAGAAATGTTCAGCTTGAGCTTCTTTATATTGATGACCTTGTTGCTGAAATGCTTGATGCACTTGAGGGAAAAGAGCATCATTGCACATTTGACGGCATTGAAACAGTTCTTGATGAAAGCGGAAAATTCTGCGCCGCACCGATTACTCATAAGGTAACACTTGGTGAAATTGTGGATTTGCTTAACAGCTTTAAAGAGCAGACAAGCACTCTTGTTATGCCCGAAATTCCGTATAATTCTTTTGCTAAAAAATTATACAGCACATATCTGTCTTATCTTCCTAAAGAAAAAGTATCATTTCCTCTTAAAATGAATGAGGATGCAAGAGGCAGCTTTACAGAGCTTTTGAAAACCGAAAAATGCGGACAGTTTTCTGTAAATATTTCAAAACCCGGAATTACAAAAGGTCAGCATTGGCACCATACTAAATGGGAGTTTTTTATTGTTGTCAGCGGACACGGACTTATTCAGGAGCGTAAAATCGGAACAGATGAGGTCCTGAATTTTGAAGTAAGCGGAGATAAAATTGAAGCAATTCATATGCTCCCGGGGTATACACACAATATTATCAATCTCTCTGAAACCGAAAATCTTGTTACGGTGATGTGGGCAAATGAGCAGTTTGACCCAAATCATCCTGATACATTTTTTGAGGTAGTTGAATAAGAAAGGGATTTGTAATGGATATTAAACTTGACTACAGTGATATAAAATTTAAAGATAACGGCAAAATAAAATTGCTCATAATTGTGGGCACACGACCTGAAATCATCCGCCTCTCTGCGGTGATTAACAAATGCCGTAAATATTTTGACTGCATATTGGCTCATACCGGTCAGAATTATGATTATAACCTTAACGGAATTTTTTTCAGAGATTTGAAGCTTGCCGACCCTGAGGTATATATGGATGCCGTTGGCGATGACCTTGGTGCAACTGTCGGCAATATTATAAATTGCTCATACAAGCTGATGAATCAGATTAAGCCGGATGCACTTCTTATTCTGGGTGACACCAATTCTTGCTTGTCAGCTATTGCCGCAAAGAGATTGCACATTCCGATTTTTCATATGGAAGCAGGCAACCGTTGCAAGGATGAATGCCTCCCTGAAGAAACCAACCGTCGAATTGTTGATATAATTTCAGATGTAAATCTGGCATACAGTGAGCATGCCCGTCGTTATCTTCATGAATGCGGACTTCCGAAGGAGCGCACCTATGTAACGGGCTCTCCTATGGCAGAGGTGCTTCACAGCAATTTAGCTGATATCGACTCTTCTGATGTTCACTCACGCCTTGGACTTGAAAAAGGTAAATATATTTTGCTTTCTGCCCACAGAGAAGAAAATATAGATAATGAAAAGAATTTCTTAAGTCTTTTTACCGCTATAAATAGGATGGCAGAAAAGTATGATATGCCTATCTTGTACTCTTGCCATCCGAGAAGTAAAAACAGACTTGCGGCAAGCGACTTTCAGCTTGATTCACGCGTAATTCAGCACGAGCCGCTTGGCTTCCACGATTATAACTGCTTGCAGATGAACGCTTTTTGCTGTGTGTCTGACAGCGGAACTTTGCCTGAAGAAAGCTCTTTCTTCGCAAGTATAGGCCGTCCTTTCCCTGCGGTTTGTATCCGCACCTCTACCGAGCGACCTGAGGCATTGGACAAGGCTTGCTTTATACTTTCAGGTATTGATGAGAACGGCCTGCTTCAGGCTGTGGATACCGCTGTTGAAATGAATTGCAGCGGTGATTTCGGACTTCCCGTGCCTGATTATGTTGAAGAAAATGTTTCCACAAAAGTGGTTAAGATTATTCAGAGCTATGTGGGTGTTGTTAATAAAATGGTCTGGAGAAAGTTTTAAATTTTCTGCTTAACAAACGCCTTTGTTTTGAATACATATTATGTGATTTCCGGGAGGAAACAATGAAAAAAGCAATAGAAATGTTTGAAAGCATATACAAAAAAGAGCCTGCCTATACGGCTTTTACCCCTTATCGAATTTGCCCTATCGGTGCACACAGCGACCACCAGTTGGGCAAAATAACGGGCTTTGCCATCAACAAAGGCATCAATATTGTATATGGACCGAAAGAAAACGGTGTTATCGAAATTCAGTCTTTGCAGTTTCCGAAAAGAGCGCAGTGGCATGTTGAGGTTACACCAAAGGTTAAGCAAAACGACTGGGCAGACCACCTGAGAGGTGCCACGATTGCTCTTCATAAGCGTTATCCTCTTCGCAGAGGCCTTTGTGCGGTGATTGACGGTGAGCTTCCTATTGGCGGACTTTCATCTTCAGCTGCAGTTATCATCACATTTTTATCTGCTCTTTGCACAATGAACGGAATATCCTTGACACCCAATGAGCTTATAACCATTTCTAAAGAAGCTGAAAACAGATATGTCGGTGTTTCCTGCGGTAAGCTTGACCAATCCTGTGAGGTTTATTGCAAGAAAAATAATTTGCTGTATATGGATTTGCAGGATGACAGCTATGAGCTTATCCCTCAGCATCCCGATATGAAGCCGTATAAAATTGCCGTTTTCTTCAGCGGGCTTGAGCGCAGTCTTGCAGGTTCTGCGTTTAATATGCGTGTTGATGAGTGCCGAAGCGCCGCCTATGCCCTGAAGGCTTATTCGGGCATGGATTACGGCAAATTTGATGAAACAAATCTCAGAGATGTGCCCGTAGAGGTTTATCTTGAATATAAAGACAGACTTCCCGATAACTGGCGCAAGCGTGCGGAGCATTGGTTTACGGAGTTTGACCGTGTTCAGAAAGGTGCAGAAGCCTGGCGCAAGGGCGATATAGAAGAATTCGGCAGGCTTTCTTTTGAAAGCGGAAGGTCGTCAATCTATAACTGGGAAACAGGCTCGCCTGAGCTTAAAGCATTATATGAAATTATGACTCAGACCGACGGAATCTACGGCGGCCGCTTTTCGGGAGCAGGCTTTAAGGGGTGCTGTATGGCTCTTATTGACCCTGCTTATGAAGAAAGCATTGTAGAAACCGTTACCAAGAAATATCTGAGTGAATTCCCTGATTTGAATGGCAAATTTTCAGCCCATATCTGTGAAAGTGCAGACGGTGTAAATCTCAAGTGATGAGGTGTTTAGTATGAAATGTATGATTCTCGCCGCAGGCTATGCAACAAGGCTTTACCCTTTGACAGAGAATTTTCCGAAACCCCTTTTAAAAGTCGGTGACAAAACCATTCTTGATTGGTTGGTTGACGATATTCACTCATCGGGCTTGGTTGATGAATATGTGGTGATTTCAAATCACAAATACGCTCATCATTTTGAAAGCTGGGCAAACAGCAAAAGTCAAAAAATAACCGTTGTGGATGACGGGACTTATACCAATGAAACCAGACTCGGTGCAGTTAAGGATATTCAGTTTGCCATTGACAGCCTTAATATTGATGACGATATGCTCGTTATTGCAGGCGATAATGTTCTTGATTTCAGCCTGACAGATTTTGTTAAATATACGCAGAAAAAGAAAACATCCTGTGTAATGCGTTATTACGAGCAGGATTACAATAAATTATTAAAATGCGGAGTTGTGACCGTTGACGAGGAAGATAAAATTCTTAATATGACGGAGAAATCTCCCACACCTGCAACAAACTGGTGCTGTCCGCCGTTTTATTATTACACAAAAGCTGATGCAAAGCTGGTGCAAAAAGGCATTGAAAGCGGTTGCGGAACAGATGCACCGGGAAGCTATATAGCCTGGCTTTGTACGCAGACAGATGTTCACGCTATGGAAATGCCCGGTAAACGCTACGACATAGGCAACCTTGAAAGCTACGAAAAAGTCAAAGCAGAATATAAAGGAATTACAAAATAGCAAATTTAAAGAGGGTTCGTGATGAACCCTCTTTCGTTATTTATTCTGCTCTCTCATTGCAAGAGCTTTTTGGTGAACTTCTTCTTTGGTCTGGCCTGTGAGTTTATAGAAGAAGAAGGGGACACCTGCCAGGAACATCATAAGTCCGTGAACAATGGTGTAGAAGAACAGCATAAGAATTTTTGTTTGCAGGCTCTGCTCGGGGTTGGGGTCAAGGTCGGTGGGCTGAATGTACTGAATAATAGAATTTTCACCGTAAAGGGCCAAGGGAGCAAGAGTGCTGGCTATTGTTCCGCTGATGAGTGTACCGATTGAAATAACAAACGGAAGAGAAGCATCAAGGCGCTTACCTGTTTTAACCTCGATGTCTTCAAGAACATCGGCCTGGAACATTGACGGCAGGAGGTTTGAAGCACCGAACTGAAGTCCGATAAGGAAAAGAAATACAATGAAAATAATCTGGAGAAGTGTGCTTGGATTTTTGAAATAAAAATAGCCTACTGCAAACGCCGCTGTGTTAGCAAGAACCGAGTAAATTCCGCTGGCGATGTAAAGAACCTTTGCATTGAACTTTTTAAGTAAGAAGTTAATTACAAGCATACCAACCGCCGTACCGATACCTGTGGGTAAACCGAAAAGCAGGAACTTTGATGTTGAGCCGAGAAGGGCAGCGGCAAGGAACGGACCCATATAGTTTGAAATGTTTCTGAAGCTTTTGAGGGTGTCTGAAATAATGATTGCCCAGGCGTATTTGTTTTTGAGTATATCGCCAAAGCCAACGAGAGGATTTTTTCTTTCGGTGGTGTAATTAACCCTTTCTTCAACTGCACTCATACCGATAAGGGTGGTGATAATACCAACAACACTGCAAAGGCTTGCGCCGATTATGTACTGAGTGCCTTCATCTTTCCAGATAAGACCGATTACAAGAACAATAACAAGAGGCGCAGAGTTGCCCACTGCCGAAGAAATGCTTCTGAAAGAAATAATGCTGTCACGCTCTTTATTGTTGGGGGGCATAACATTGCAAATCATATTGACTGAGTTGCCGAAATTACAGCCGACACCCCAAAGAACGGCGACTGTTACAACATAAATAAACAAGGTGGAGCTTGCTAAGCCGGGAGGAGCCCAGAAAGAAAGCACAAGCAAAATGCCCATTGGCACTGCAGTGAGCAAAGCAAGGGGCTTGAATTTGCCTCTTTTGCCCATTTTTCTGCCGTCGATATACATTACTATAAAAAAGTTCAACACAAAGCAGATAACACTTGTCAGCGAATTAAAGAGAGCCGTCTGCTCCTCTTCAAGGCGCAAAACATTAACAAGGTATGCATTACGGTAAGAGCCTACCATACCTGTCATATTTGTGTAAAAGAAGATGCCGATGAGGTACAAAATGAGATTTTTTGTTTTAACATATTTTTTGTCTGCACTTGCCAAATTATTAGCTACAGCCTCCATAGCATAACCTCCTGAAAATTAGTTACAGCTCAGTTTAACATCATTTTAGAATTAAATCAATTCACATATTCAATAAAAAAAGTCGGGTAAATTTATAGTTATACACAATTGAACAGAATAAAAGTTAATTTCATTATTTGTCGGAAAAATGCTGTTTTTCATTGTGTTTTACATTTGTATGTGATATAATGTACTGTATATTGGTATAAGTGTTTGTTTAGGGTGATGCTATATGATTAAATTATTGCAAAAGATAACAATTATAATCTTTACATTGATGCTGGTTGCATTTGTTCTGTTTACTATGATTGCAGAATTCACAACCGACAGAACACTCCCTGAAATCACTATGGCTTCAGAGGAAATTGAAATCAGCGTAAAAGACAAAGAAGAAGCACTTCTTCATGGTGTTACCGCTTATGACGGTAAGGACGGAGATATCACTGATAAAATTCTGATTGAGTCGGTATCAAAGTTTATTGAACCCGGTGTATGCACTGTTACTTATGCCGTAGCTGACAGTGACAGACATGTAACAAAGCAGAGCCGAACAGTTCGTTACACCGACTACACCGCTCCCGAATTTTATATGAAGCGAGCATTGGTTTATTCTGTTGAAGAGGCTCTTGATATCCGTTCAGCCGTTGGCGCTCGCGACTGCATTGACGGCGACATCAGCGACAAGGTTACAATTCTTGCAACCGACTATGTTGAAAATACCGCAGGTGTGTTTACCGTTTCATTGCAGGTAACTAACAGTATGGGTGATTCAATTTACCTTGATGTTACAGTTCATGTTGAGGGTAATGAAACCATGGCTCCTGAAATTCAGCTTGAAAAGAGCCTTATTTATATTAAGAAAGGCGAAAAACCCGTATTTGATGAATACATTAAGGAAGTTACCGTAAACGGAGTGCTGATGAAGAGCTATAATTTGCTTATTTCAACAAACTTTGATTCTGAAGAGCCGGGCACCTACAATGTCCATTATTACATTTCCACAGATGACGGATATGAGGGCCACTCAATTCTTACTGTTGTTGTAGAGGAGTGATAGATTTGAAAAAGAATAATACCTGGCTTTCATTCACCTTTGAATGGAACAGCCTGATTAAAGACCTTGTCCGTTGCTCCTGGGCGATTGTTCTTGCGGCAATTATTGCCTGGATGGGTATTCATGTTTATGAAAAAAGCGTTTACACTCCTTCTTATGTCAGCAGTGCCGTGCTTGTTGTTCGTTCAAAGGTTGGCATTTCAGGCGCATACACCAACCTCACAGCCTCTGCTGAAATGGCAAATATTTTTACAAATGTTTTTAAGCAGAATTCAATGAAAAAGCTTGCCGCAGAAAATCTTGGCCTTGATTCCTTTGACGGAACCATTACAACCTCGGTTAACGGCTCAACAAATATGCTCAATATTTCTGTAAAAGCAGATGAGCCTGAGCTTGCTTTTCGTTTGCTGACTTCAATTCTTGAGGTTTACCCCAAGGTTTCGGACGCTGTTTTTACAGACGCGGTAATAAATATTATATCTGAGCCTAAGATGCCTTCGTCGCCTGCAAACTCTGCTGTAATTACATACAGAAAGCATATTATTCTTCTTGCAATGGTGTTTGAGGCAGCTATGGTAGTTTTGCTTTCTCTTTTGCGTGAAACCGTCAAGGAGGAAAAGGGCTTTTCTGCCAGGGTTGATTCAAAGCTTTTGGGCACAATTTCTCACGAGCGGCCGCATCTTTCTGTGAAAGAAATGATGCAAAAGAAAAAGAGGGCGCTTCTTATAAATGACCCTTATTCAAGCCTTAAATTTACTGAAGATTATCAGAAGCTTGCAACTAAGCTTGAGTACGCGAATAAACACAACGGCCAAAAGGTTATCACCGTCACAAGTGTGGCTGAAAATGAAGGTAAATCTACCGTTGCGACTAACCTTGCTCTTGCTTTGTCTAACCGTGGCTACAAGGTTGCACTTTTAGACCTTGATGTTCACAAGCCGTCTCTTTATAAAATCTTCGATTTTAATGATGAAATCACAAACGATTTTACAGATGTTTTAGCAAGCAAGGTTGGTCTTGGTAATTTCAGATTTTACCGTTACAAAAAAAGCGATTTGTTAATTGCTTTTAACAAAAAGACATATTCAAATTCAGCAGAGCTTTTTAACGGACATTACTTTGAGGATTGTCTTTCGTCTTTAAAAGCACAGATGGATTTTGTTATTATCGACACGCCTCCTGCTTCTGTTTCGGCTGATGCAATTACGCTTTCTTCTTATTCTGATTCAACTATTCTTGTTGTCAGAACAGACTGTGTTCCGGTAAGAGATATCAATGATACGATTCTTTCAATTTCTGACGCCGGCGGAAAGTTTGAGGGATGTGTACTTAATAATGTTTATAAGCCGTTTACATTATTTGGACAAATGGGCTCTGACGAGCGCGGCTCTTACGGTTACGGCAACTATTACGGATATTCAAAATACGGTAAATCAAATCCTTTGACTGATGTGCTTGATGAAGGATTTTCTGCCGACTCTTTAGACAGTTTAAACCGCAACGAATAGGATTGATATTATGTCAAATAACACTTCAAACAAAGAGAATATGACATCAACGGTAGAGGTTCGGATTTTGCTCAGCGATATATGGCGCGGCGTAAAAAAGTTTGGCTGGATTGCTCTTGCTTTGGCGGTGCTTCTTGGCGGATTTCAGTTTTATCGAAGCTATGTTCGCTTCAGCCCTGTTTATACAGCCGCCGCAACCTTCACCGTTCATACCGAAAATAAAGTGCTTTCGGGAGATAACGGTGTATCGGCATACTCTTTCTATTATGACAGGGAAACAGCCGACCAGCTTGAAACTGTTTTTCCTCATATAATCAGCAACTCCATTCTCCGCAAGCAGGTTTGTGATGATTTGGGTGTTAAAAGTATGCCTGCAACTGTTACAGCTTCTGTTGTTGAAGGCACTAATATGATTACCCTTACTGCAAAGGGCTCTGACCCTCAGTTGACTTATGATACGCTTCTTTCTGTTATCGACAACTATTCATCAGTTGCAGAGTACATAATCGGACGAACAAAGCTTGTTATGATTAATGACCCTGTTGTTCCCACAACCCCCTCAAACTCAGGGGCTTGGATGACATCTGTTTTTTATGCCGCACTTATAGGTGTTGTGCTTGGATTTGCCTGGATTTTGGTTTATGCTATTTTGAGAAAAACAATCCGCACAAAAGAGGATATCAAAGATGTTTTGAATCAGCATTGCATCGGTGCATTACCTCAGGTTGTTTTCAAAAAGTACCGCAGAGAAATCAGCAAAAACCTTGTTATGACCAACCCGCTTATCGGCAATGAATTTCTTGAATCATTGCGCCTTTTAAAAAGCTCTGTTCAGGTGGCTCTTGAAAAGGGTGAAAAATCAGTTATGATAACCAGCACCGCCCCAAACGAGGGCAAAACTGTGGTTACCGTTAACTTGGCGGCATCTTTTGCAACAGAAGAAAAGAATATCCTTGTTATTGATGCCGATTTAAGAAACTCCGGCGTACAAAAAATGCTCACAGAGGGCAGATTTGAAAGACAGCTTATCAATGATAATGAATTCTTTAAAATTGAGCATATTGATAAGCTTGAATTTGACCTGCTGAGCTTCAAGCCTGTTATCAATTCTGTTCAGAAGATTTCGCGAACAGTTAAGCTTAAGGAGTTTCTCAACGCACTCAGGGATATATATGACCTTATTCTGGTTGATACCCCACCTTGCGGAATGATTTCGGACGCAACAATTATTGCAGGCTCGGTTGAAGCCGTGATTTATGTTGTAAGGCAGGACGCTGTTATTCAGTCAAATATCCGCTCAGGTATCAGCTCGTTGCTTGAAACCGAAACAAACTTCCTTGGCTGTATTCTTAACTTTGCCGCAGGCGGAATCGGCGGCTACGGCGGTTACTATAAATATTACCGCGGCGGTTATTCTTATAAATACGGTTATTCCAAAAAGTACGGCTACGGTGATAAAAAGTCCAAATAATAAAAAAGTGAGATGATATTATGAAAAAGCCGGGTGAATACGCTAATCTGCTTCGCTCTATCAGTGCGGAGTGGAAGTGGCTTTTACATTATGTATCTCGCTACCGCCTGCAGATGGTGATTTATGTTGTTCTCGGTGTTGTGAGCATCTGTATGGGTCTTGGCTCGGGTGTTGCTTCAAAATATCTGATTGATGCCGTTGTTTCTCATAATACCGACACTATCGTTTCCAGCGCGGCGTTTGCCGTTACTCTTGCTCTTTTTCAGGTGCTTACAGGCTCGGCAATTTCAAGGATTGCCGCCGTTGTAGGTACAAAAATCAGCAATGAAATCAGAGAAGATATTTATGAACACATAGTTTTTTCTCATTGGGAGGATATAAGCAAATATCATTCCGGTGAATTGCTTAACCGAATTGAAGGCGATGTTTCTGCCATTGCGGGAAGTGTGGTTTCTTACATTCCAGGTGTGTTTACTAAAACGGCGCAGTTTATCGGTTGCCTTGCAGTAGTTTTATATTATGACCCCATAATGGCTGTGTTTGCTTTTCTGAGCTCTCCGTTTCTTCTGCTTACTTCAAAGTTTTCGGCTAAAATGATGCGGAAATATAATGAGCAGGCCCGTGAAACCAACGGAAAGATTTTGTCTTTTTATTCAGAATCAATTCAGAATATTCAGACAATCAAAGCCTTCGGTATGACAAAGTATTATGTAGGTCAGCTTAAGGTTAATCTTGATTTATACAGAAAAATAAGGCTTGACCACGGTAAATTTTCTATTGCGATGTCTTTGTGTATGTCTGTTATCGGGCTTATAGTAACTTATCTTTGCTACGGCTGGGGTGTATGGCAGCTGTGGCAGGGTGCAATAACTTACGGCACAATGACCTTGTTTTTGCAGCTTTCAGGTCAGCTGTCATCTTCTTTTTCTGCTTTGGTTAAGCTTATTCCCAATGCCATTTCAATCGCAACAGCCGCGGGAAGGATTATGGAACTGAGCGACCTACCCACAGAAAATGATGCTGACGGTGAAAAGGCTGAGTCTATGAGAGAAACAGCCGATAAAGACGGTCTTTATCTCAGATGTGATAACCTTACATATACCTATAAAGACGGAACTTCACCGGTTGTTAAAGATATTTCTTTTTACGCAGACCCCGGTGAAACAATCGCTCTTGTCGGCCCATCAGGTGAAGGCAAAACAACAATTCTTCGTTTGATTTTAGGCCTTGTTAAGCCTGATTCGGGTGAAATGTCAATGATTACCAAAAACGGTGAAAAAATAACGGTTTCTGACAGCACAAGAAGATTTTGCTCCTATGTTCCCCAGGACAATGCAGTTTTTTCAGGCTGTATTGCAGATAATCTCAGAATTGTCAAGCCTGATGCCACCGATGATGAAATTATAACAGCCCTTAAAACCGCTGATGCGTGGGGATTTGTTGAAAAGCTCGGTGACGGAATTTATACCGAAATAGGCGAAAGGGGAGTTAACTTCTCAGAAGGTCAGATTCAGCGAATTTCAATCGCCAGAGCATTGTTAAGAAACGCACCTGTGCTTGTTATGGACGAAGCAACAAGCGCTCTTGATGCGGACACCGAGGCAACCGTTCTTGCAAATATTATGACGGCATACCCAAACCGTACCTGTGTTATCACAACTCACAGACCGAGCATGCTTCAATATTGCAAAAGGGTTTACAGAATTAACGAAGAAGGCAATTTAACCTTAATAGAAAAATAAGCTATGCAGATGTGTCAATAAAAAGGCACATCTGCTTTTTTATTCTAATTGAACAAATAAGCAATATTGTTATTGATTTGAAAATAATATTGTGATATAATCAGTCTGACAATAGGGTTTTTATGCGTTGTTAAAGGAGAGACCGAAATGTACAAAGTTAAAGACGGTTTCATTGTAAGAAAAATCGGCAATCAGATTATGGCTGTTCCCGTGGGTAGCCGTACCTCTGAAATTCACGGAATGATTGCCTTGAGCGAAAGCGGAGCACTTTTATGGGCCGCCTTGGAAAACGGAGCAGAGATTGACGCTCTTGCAGACATTTTGACCGATAATTACGAGGTTGAACGCTCTGTGGCTGTGGCTGATGTTGAAAGCTTTCTTGAAGGCTTGAAAAAACAAGGTGCATTGCAATGATGGATTGTCAGCATTTCGGAGATAACTTTTTAAACGAAATGGATTTATGGGCTAAAAGGAACAAAATTCCTCTTTACACAACCTTTGAGCTGACGCCGTTTTGCAATTTTAGTTGTGTGATGTGCTATGTTCGTCTTAATAAAGAAATGGCACAGCAGCAAGGCTCAATGCTCACCGCCGGGCAGTGGCTTGATATTGCCCGTCAGGCTAAGGAAGCAGGAACTCTGCATTTGACCTTAACAGGAGGAGAGCCCCTTTCGCATCCTGATTTCTGGAAGATTTATGAAGAGCTTAATAAAATGGGCTTTTTGATTTATATTCTTTCAAACGGCTCACTGATTGATGATGAGGCGATGGCAAAATTCCGACTTTACGGTATGCCCAATATGGTGAAGCTGACCGTTTACGGTGCAAGTGATGAAACTTATAAAAAAGTATGTAATTCGCCTGACGGTTTTACCAAGCTTTCCAAAGCGGTTGACCTTTTAAAAGAGGCAGGAGTTCCTCTTAAAATGACCTCAACCATAGTTAAAGAAAATGCCTGTGATTTGCAGGAAATTTATAAATTTGCCCGTGAAAAGGGAGTGCCGATGCAGCACACGATTTCGGTGCATAAGTCATCACGAGGCTCAATAAATTCGGTGGAAGCTTCAAGGTTTGCTTTTGCAGATTTTCCTGATGAAATAAGCCTTGAAATGTTAGAAAAAAGCAAGTTTCCGCCACTTGAAACCCCCTTCGCCTGGTGTGCAAGCTTAGGAAAAAACCTTGTTATTACCTGGCACGGACATTTTCAGCTTTGCACCTCATTAAGTAATCCCTATGTTCAGTATTCGGGTGATTTTCTTCGGGATTTTTACTCCTTAGATGAATTGCTCCGAAAGATAAAAAGTCCCGACGAGTGTCAGGAGTGCAAGTGGAAAGAATTTTGCCAGCGGTGCCCGGGAATTCTTTGTGCAGAAAGCGGTAACCCTGAAAGAATTGATAAAGATTTTTGCCTTATGGCAAAGAGATTACAGGATTTATACAAAATCAAAAGGGAGGACATATAATTATGAAAAAGAATTATATTGCACCTGAAAGCAAGCTTATCACTATAAGTGTGAGCGAAAACATAGCAATTTCAGGCGGTGTATCTGAAGTCGGCGGTGCGGCTATTATTACATTTACCGAAGGTTTTGACGGCTGTCGCGAGCTTTATACCGACCTGATTGGTGTTCAGACAACAGGCACAAATTTCATAGACTATTATGATGAACTACAAAGGTTGGTTGGTGAAACCGGCAACTACAAAGCATGGTTTGACTGCTTCAAGCGCAAATAAAAATGATAAAAATTGCAGATTTACTTATAGACTGGCAAAATGACAGCACCGATTTTGCAGATAAGTTTATTTCAAATGATACGGGTAAAGCGGTTATGTCTGTGAGTTTTGCAGAGAAAATGCCGGAATGTCACGGTGTTCAATATATCGAAAGCCCACATCTTCTGAAGAATGATATGGGGCAGGTGCTTTGTGCAAACAGCGATTGGAGCGAAATCAAAGCATATTATGCTCCAAGAAGTGACAATGATTTTTCTTTGCCGTTGGCGGCTGTTTGCGCAAGATTTGCTGAATACAAAGTATTGTTGCTTCACGCTTCTCTTGTGAGCTTTAACGGGCAGGGAATACTGTTTACGGGCAGTTCAGGTGTTGGTAAAACGACTCAGGCTGAGCTTTGGAATACTTATCTTAATGCGGATATCATTAACGGTGACAAAGCCCTCGTCCGTCAGGTTGGCGGTGAGTTTGTAGCTTGCGGTTTGCCGTGGAAAGGCTCGTCTGATTATTGTCTTAATGAAAATGTTCCGATTAAGGGGATTATTGTTTTAAGTCAGGCGAAAGAAAATAGAATCACAAGGTTTGACAATGTAGCGGCTGAAAAGCTGTTGCCACACATTTTCCTCCCCCATTGGGACGAAAATTGCCTTGATAAAGCATTAAACACATTTGATGCTTTGGTTAGCCACATTCCCGTGTGGCACCTTGCCTGCCGCCCGGATGAAGAAGCGGTGAAAATAACCTGCGATGCGATTAAAATGTAAATGATGTTTAAAGACAAAAGAAGGATTATTGTGAAAAGTAGATTTAACAGTTACACAAAAAATTCAATACTGAGAATAGGGAAGTTCATTCAAATTCTGCTGATTATTGCAGTATATGTAGGTTGTTTATATTTTTATAACACTGAATACAATCAGAACGGTGTGGGCAAAACAAGATTTATGATTTTTGTTGCGCTCTATACTGCTGTTTTATGCTTCTCTTTGCGTACATACAGAGCTTATGACCTTGGATTTCACGATGTGTCAATGCTTATTTATTCACAGACATTGGCAATTTTAGTTGCGGGCGTAGCTTTTTATATAGTTTTTGTAGTTGCCAATTCTACGCTTTTTACGCCTGTTCCTTTGTTAGTTATGTTAATATTACAGGTTTTGCTGAGCTGTGTATGGTCTGTTATAGGTAACAAATTGTTTTTCAGACTGAATAAACCTAAAAAAGCGGTAGTTTTTTATTCGGGCAATTTGTCTTTATTACGTTTGCAGGATGTTATTAAAAATGATAAAACATTTACAGTTACAAATTATATTGAAGTAAAAAAAGAATATGAGTTAAGCGATGTGAAACAATTTTTTGAAAATTGTGGTCTTGTTATTACTACAGGAGTTCCTTTGCATCTTCGAAATGATATTCTTGAATGCTGTTTATCTGAGAGTATTCCTTGCTATACTGTTCCGACAATCGGAGACATCGTTATGCAAGGTGCTAAGCATCTTGATTCTTTTAGTGTTCCTGTTTTTCAGGTGTCAAGAGCCGAACCAAATGTGGAGTATGCATTTATCAAACGAGCATTGGACATAGTTATATCACTTGTCGGAATTATTGTTCTCAGTCCTGTTATGATTATAACGGCGCTCGCTATCAGACTTTATGATAAAGGACCGGCTTTTTACAAACAGGTCAGACTAACTAAAAATGGTAAGAAATTTAAAATTCTGAAGTTCAGAAGCATGCGTGTTAATGCGGAAAGTGACGGAGTTGCAAGATTGGCGACGGATAATGATGACCGAATAACACCTGTAGGAAAAATTATAAGAGCCTGTCGCCTCGATGAGCTCCCTCAGCTTTTTAATATTTTAAAGGGAGATATGACCATTGTAGGCCCTCGACCTGAGCGCCCTGAAATAGCCGCTCAATATGAAGAGGATTTGCCTGAGTTTGCACTTCGTTTGCAGGTAAAAGCAGGGTTAACAGGTCTTGCTCAGATTTACGGCAGATACAATACTGAACCCTATGACAAATTGCAAATGGATTTGATGTATGTAAATAATATGTCATTTTCTCAAGATTTAAAGCTGATTTTTGCTACAATCAAAATTCTCTTCATTAAAGAAAGCACCCAAGGTACTGCAGAAGGTCAGATTACCGCTGCCTTTAAGAAAGAGGAAAAAATCAATTGAATATTTCGAGGTTGAAAAATATGAGTAAACTGATTATTACTGCAGATGATTATGGCATGTGTGAAGCTGTAAATATAGCTATTGAAGATTGTATTAAATCAAAGGTAGTTTTATCAACAAATGTTATGACTAATATGGCTTTCTGTGAAAATGCAACTGCCTTAAAGAAAAAATTTTCAGACCTTTCGATAGGCATTCACTATAATTTAACTGCAGGGATTCCATTATCACCGATTGACAAAATTCGAACATTGGTTGATGAAGATGGGAAATTTCTTTCTTATGATAAAATCAGACAAGCATGTAAGAACAAAAGCTATGATTATAACCAAATAAGAATAGAATTGCAGGCTCAATACAAAAGATATGTTGAAATTTGTGGAGAACCCGATTACTGGAATACACACCAAAATGTTCATGTATATCCTAAACTTTATGAGCTTTTTCGGGATACATCATTAGAATTTGGAATAAAAAAAATGCGTTCACATCAGAGAATTTATGTTCCTTCATCAAATGGAATATCTGATAAAAGTTTGAAGTGGACGCTTACAAATCCGTTTAAACGCATTATGTTAAATAATTGGCAACATAATTCTGCTCAAAAAGGGGTTGTATCTCCAGATGGACTTTTGGTTAGAATGAATGAACACGATAAGTTGAATTTAGCATATCTGTTTGATAACATTAGCTGGGGAAAAAGTAGTTTGGCAGAGTTAATAATTCATCCGTCTGTTTCTGCTGACGGAGAATTCTTTGGAAAAGTTACGCATGAACGTGTTAGAGAATATGAAGTATTCTCGGATTCTTCGGTTTTGGATTTGGCCAAAAGGAGTAATATTGAAATCGTAAATTTTGAATTGAATAAATTGTAAGCTTTTATGGGAGGTAGTGGCTTTGAATATTCTTGTTTTGACAAATATGTATCCGTATGAAAAGGATAATAATCCTGATATTACCAAAGTTGTTGCATATTTTGCACGAGAGTGGGTTAAGCAAGGACACAGGGTTGTGGCGATAATAAATTCTTCTGCTTTTCCTAAAATCTATTATACTATTGGAAAGTATATGCAAAAGTTTATTTCCGAACATTATTGTATTGCCGCTGCCCCAAATCCAATATGGACTAAAAAATTTGAATTCGATGATACAGGCGTTAAAGTAGTAAATATGCCTATGCAAAAGATTATTCCGAAGGGCAAATATATTGGAATTCAGTTTAAAAATCAAGAAAATAAGATTATATCTAAACTTAAAGAATTAGATTTCGTTCCTGATGTAATTACCGGTCATTGGGCAAATCCTCAGGTTAAACTTGTTTCCGATTTGGCTAAATATTATGATGCAAAGAGTGCCTTAGTTTTACATTCTGACCATACAAAGGCTCTCTGCGAGAGATATAAAGTAAATGACTATATGGATTCAATCGGACGTTTCGGATTTAGGTCTAAAACTGCAGCAGAAATTGCCTCCGGTCATCTTGATTTCAAAAGAGAACCCTTTATCTGTTATTCTGGCTTGCCTGATCGTTTTCTATCTTACAGTATAGATGTGGATGAGAAGAATTTTAATTGGGATAAATTGAGTTTGATTACTGCAGGAAGATTGATTGAGTGTAAAAATATTAACTCCGTTATTGAAGCGGCAGATAAGGTGCTAAAAGATATTGATTTTGAGTATATAGTTGCGGGGGACGGTCCGCTGATGGCCCCACTAAAAGAGCAAGCAAAAAATTGCGGATTAGATGATAAGATTTGTTTTACCGGACAGATTGATCGAGATGAACTGCAAAAGAGGATGGCACAGAGCGGTATATATGTTATGATAAGTCATGATACTTTTGGCTTGGTCTATATCGAGGCGATGTTGCAAGGTTGTATTGTTATTGCTTCGCGTTATGGTGGAATTGATGGTGTAATTGTTGACGGAGAAAATGGATTTCTGTGCGAAGAGGGCAATGCTGATGAGCTTGCTGAGGTTTTTCAAAAAATTCTTAATCTGTCAATTGAAGAGAAAAAGAGAATTGCTAAAAATGCGATTGAAACAGCACAACATTTTTCTGAATCAGAAATGTCTAAAAAGTATTTAGATGATATTACTAAATAACTTGGAGGAAATATGAGTAGCAATAAAAAGCGCATACTTTTTATAAACAGATATTTTGAGGTTGGTGGAATCCAATCCTCTATGATAAATATGGCTAATGTGTTGTGCGAGGATTACGATGTAGATATTTTTGCGTATTATCCAAAAGGGGAGCTTAAAGAACGATTAGATTCACGTGTAAATGTTTTAAAACCATCTTGGCCGATTTTAGCTATGGGTATGCTGCCTAAAGATGCACTTAGGGAAAAGAAACTATTTCATTTTTTATTCAGAATATTTGGTTCCGTGTGGAGCAAATTGTTTGATAACCGTTTGCCAATATATATTGCAACAAAAATTCAACCAAAGCTTATGGGTTACGATTTAGCAATTGCTTATCGTGCCGAAACACGTAAAAGTGTCATTACATCAGGATATGCAAGAGTCTTAGATAGATGTGTTAAATCTAAAGTAAAGGCAACTTGGATTCATTATGATGCCAACACGCTTAATAACAGCAGTGTTTTTAATGAGAAGTATTATAGAAACATTGATAAGATAATTGGTGTTTCCAAGTCTGTTATGGATGCCTTTGAAACAGTAAATCCAAGTTTGAGTGAAAAAATGGATTATTGCTATAATTTTTTGAATTACAGTAAAATCTATGAAAACAGTAAAAAAGAGCAAGAAATTAAATATCCAAGTGGAAAATTTGTTTGTTTTTCTGCTTGCAGATTGAGCAAGGAAAAGGGGATTGTCAGAGGAATAACAGCATTAGCTCCTGTTTTAAAAGAGCATAATGATGTTGTATGGTTTATAGCAGGTGATGGTCCTGAACGTGAAAATATTGAAGCAGCTGTTAAATCATTAGGTTTAGAAAATCGTATTGTTCTTATAGGCAATCAAAAAAATCCGTATCCATATATGAAAAATGCGGATTTATACTTAAGCTTGTCTTTCCACGAAGCAGCACCTATGGTTTATTTGGAAGCTAAGGCGTTGCATGTGCCGGTGTTTACAACCAAAACCCTGTCTTCGTATGAAATGCTTAAAGACGGTATAGAAGATTTTGTTTGTGAAAATTCAGGAGAAGGAATCAGAGAAAAATTTATCGAGATTATGAAAGACAAGAAAAAAGTGAAAAATGCAAAAAAGAATCTTGAATGTTATAACGGAAATAACAATGAATCATTTGCAAAAATTATAGAGTTGTGTAATTTTGGAGAAGATGCTACACAGCTATGACATAGCCATTATGACAAAGAATTCTGCAATGGAAAAAGATAAAAACAAACTAATATCGGAGTGGATATAATGGAAAGCAAAAAAAGAATATGCGTTATACTATTCGCTCTGTTAGCGGTTTTGTTGGTAGGTCATATATTAAATAATTCTGTTGCAGTGCTGTTAGCTGTTGCTGTAATTTGTATATCTATTTTATTATTTGATTCTTATACATCTACTTGCATTTTATTTTTCTTTTTTCCTTTATCATATATATTTGCATACAACCAATACAGTGTATGTATTTTCTTGGCAGTTGCATACATTTTAAAGACGGTTACAAAGGGGAAAATATATACTTCTGCTTTTTACACTATTATTTTGTTGGCATATTGCTTAATGTTTGCAGACTATTCTGTTGGTAATGTAAAATTAGGAACGATGATTCCCCCTATACTAATTTCACTGCTGATATTCGTGTGTGAAGAAGTAAAACAAAGTGACTATTTAACGATGATTAACCATTTTAAAAATGGTTTTATCGTTTCTGCAATTATAGGTTTTTTTAAGGAACAGTTGCCTTCAATTTCTAGATTATTCGACTCGGATTTTGTAAATGACTCTGGCGCAGTTGACTCAAATATGATTGAAAGATATTCGGGACTTAGCTATGACCCCAATTTTTTTACGGTTATAAATTGTATTTTAATTGCAATATTACTTTTTACAACAGAAAAAATGTCATTAAAAAAAGGTATTGAGCTACTATTCTTGGTTGTTACTGGTTTTTTGACTTTTAGTAAGAGTTATATTCTGTTATTGTCAATTATAGCAGTAATATATCTTTTTAGACGAAGCAAGTATGTGGGAAGAAATATAGCTATAATTGTCGGAATGATTGTGGCTGTTGTTGCGGTGCAAAGATTTACTGATTTTGATTTAATATCAATCATTTTAGGAAGATTTGAAACATCTGGTGGGGCCGAGGATTTGACAACAGGAAGGCTTGAATTATGGAGAGAATATCTTAATTATATTTTAAGTAAGCCGGAAGTATGTTTTTGGGGAGAAGGATTTAATGCTCTTCCGGTAAATATTAAGGCTGTTCACAATACCTATATTGATTTTTGGTATCGCTTTGGACTGGTTGGAAGTACTTTGTGGATTGTCTATTTGTTTATTTGCTTTAGAACAGTTAAGAATAAAAATATGGCAAAGTCAGATAAGGCGACAAATATTCCGCTTACTGTATGCTTATTAGGATTTTTGTTTTTAAGTGCCTATCATTTTCAGCAGCTTTGGTGTTGTATTTGCTTGTGCTTTTTTGCACTAAACATTCCAAAGGAGGGAAAAAATGCCTGAATTAAGTATTATTGTTCCAATATATAATGGTGAAGAATTTTTGTGTAGATGTATAGACAGTATATTATCTCAGCAATACACTGACTTTGAACTTATTCTTATTGATGATGGAAGTACGGACAGTTCTCTTTTAATTTGCAATCGTTACGCCGAGATTGATAGCAGAATAGTTGTATT
Source organism: Clostridia bacterium (assembly GCA_017465465.1). Classification (GTDB taxonomy): domain Bacteria; phylum Bacillota; class Clostridia; order Oscillospirales; family Acutalibacteraceae; genus CAG-488. The sequence goes on from JAFTWE010000027.1 coordinate 47,993, forward strand.
ACATAAAGAAAATGCGGGCCTCGTTGCTGCCAGAAAAAGCGGATTGTCACTTGCCAAAGGTGAGTATATTGGTTTTGTTGATTGTGATGACTTTATTGATGATAATATGTATTTAGATCTTATGAGCGTTGCTCGAACAGATAATTCGGATATAGTTGCAGGTGGTCTCATTTATGACTTCGTTACACAGAGCAAGTGGCAGTATCCTTGCATAGAAGAGGGTTTTTATAATGAAGCAGACCTAAAAGATAAAGTTATTCCTAAAATGTTAGTTCACTCCGGGTTTGTAAATTATGGATTGATTCCTGGCGTTGTTACAAAAATTTTTCGACATTCTGTTTTGGAAAAAGCAATGCTAAACATTGATGATGAGATAACAATAGGCGAAGATGTTGCCATAACAGCTTTTAGCATTATGAATTCAAAATCATTGTCTGTTGTTAAAATAGCCGCTTATCATTATGTTCAATATGAGTCTTCGATGGTTAGAGTTTTTAATCCACAACGATTGAAAAAAATCAGTAAGCTTTATTCTGGTATTTGCAAAATTGAAAATGAGAATTATCAAAAGCAAGTAACTATTTATATGTGTTATTTGATTTTTAATGCTATTGCCGCGTGTGTAAACAAAAGTGGTTACGATAAAATAGAAGCAAAAAAAGCTATAACTGAAATTTTAAAAAATAGTTTTACTGTTAGGGTTTTAAAAGAAGCGGATATCTCGGGTTTATCATTTAAAAATAAAGTTAAAGTGTATCTAATGAGGCACAACCTAACTGACATTATTATGTTGCTTGTATAGGGGAGATATTATGAAAATCAACATTACCCAAATTCAAAAAATTGAAAATGAAATGCTGAAAGAAACTATAGAAATATTAAATCGCAACGACATAATTTTTTATATGTGTTGTGGTAGTGTTTTGGGCACTATTCGTCATTCGGGCCCCATTCCTTGGGATACAGATATGGATATTCTTGTTCCTTTTTCAATGCTTGAAAAAGCTCGCAATTGCCTAGAAGCAGAACTATCCGATCGTTTTCGTATAGATGATTTAAAAAATAATGCAAATTATACAAACCTTTTTCCTCGTGTAGCAATGCCAAATACATCATCAAACACACTACATATTGATTTGTTCCCGTTGATTGGTTTACCTGATAATAAAGATGAACAGCTTAAAATATGCAAGATTCTAACAAAACGGCAGCAGACATTTATTAGGTATAAGAGAATGAGGGAATGTATTTCAAATCCAAATGCGGTGAAACTTTTTATTGCTCGTATTATTGAAATTTTTTGCTCTCCTTTTTCAAAAAAAGAACTTACACGACAGTACCATAAAATTATGGCTAAGTATCCGTATGACTCAGCAAACTATGTTATGAATGCCTGTGGTCATTACGGAGTAAAAAATATTTTTGAAAAAACAGTTTTTGGTGCACCAAAATGGAAGCCTTATTGCGATTTCAAAGTTCCTATTCCTGAACAATGGGATTTTTACTTAAAACGTTATTATAAAGAATATATGAATTTACCTCCCAAAGAGGAACGCGATAAGTGGCTTTCATATGAGATGGAAATTGATGACAGTGATTTTGAAAAAATCAAGTGCAGCATCTAAAACTAATTTATATCATAAGGAGATATATGTATGAAATCAAGAGGACAAAAGGCGATGATAAACACTGCCGTTTTGGGCTTGAACCAGTTAATCACCTTTGCTTGTGGCTTGATTTTGCCAAGATATCTTCTTGTTTCTTTTGGTTCTGACTATAACGGAGTGGTTTCTTCCATAACACAGTTCCTTGGTTTTATCAGCATACTTCATATCGGAATTGCAGGCTCAACCCGATTTAATTTATACAAGGTTCTTGCTGACAATGATATAAAGGGAATCAGCGGTATAGTTAATGCAACCGAACGATATATGAGAAAAGTTGGCATTGTGCTCATTGCATATATAGCTGTTCTGGCTTTTGTTTATCCTTATATTGCTTCAACTCAAATCCCCGCATCTGAAGTTGGGTTGTTGGTTTTAATTGTAGGCGCAAGTTCTGTTTCACAGTATTTTTTCGGAATTACATATCATATGCTACTTGTAGCTGACCAACGACAATATGTTTATAACATCCTTTCTTCTATAGCGACAGTTCTAAATGTAATAATAGCTGTTTTGTTGATAATTTCAGGTCAAAACATTTTTGTTGTTAAAGCCGGAAGTGCTGTTATTTTTGTAATGGTACCCATATTGCTTTCTGTATATGTCAGAAAAAAGTATAATATAGATAAAAAAGTTCCACCGGATAAGACCGGACTTAAGGGCCGCTGGGATGTTATGTGGCATTCTATAGCAAATATTGTTCACGACAAGACAGATTTAGTTGTTCTGACTCTGTTTAACGATATTAAACTTGTTTCGGTATATACGGTTTATTATTTGGTGGTTAATGGGCTTTACAAAATCTTATCGATATTTACTAACAGCCTCGAAGCGGCTTTTGGTAATATGTTTGCTAAGAAAGAAGTTAAAACTGCATATAAAAACTTGGAGCTATACGAGTTTTTTATGTGTGCATTTGTTTCGGTTGTGTTTTCTGTTGCTTTGGTTTTAATTGTACCTTTTGTTAAAATTTACACAAAAGACATTACGGATATAAATTATATTGAACCATTGTTTGCAGGCGTTGCAGTAATTGCTCAGATGGTTATGTGCATACGTCAACCGTATCTTACCGTGGTACAGGCATCAGGACACTACAAACAAACCAGAAACGGAGCATTTGTTGAGGCTGGATTGAATATTGTTATTTCAGTGGTTTTAACTCACCGGTTTGGTCTTGTAGGTGTTGCTATAGGAACCTTAGTCGCAAATTTATTTAGAACACTTCAATATGCTTTTTATCTAAGTAAAAACATACTTCATCGCCCGGTTAGCAAGCCGTTGCTGATGATGCTTTGGACTGCCTTAAATGTGTTTGTGGTATATGTGATTGGTAAACAGTTTATTGGACTTATTGGCGTGAGTTCGTGGTTGGACTGGGCTTTGCTGGGAATAATCTGTGTGATAATTGCTCTGCTTACAACCGGATTAACTGCGGTGATATTCCATAAAAAGAAATTGTTTTCAACAGTGAAGTTGTTTAAGAATCTGCTAATTAAGAAAAAGAGCCACAGAAGATAATAAAAGCGGGTGAATTTTATGAAAGAAAAAATAATTGGTTATACAACAGGCGTATTTGATATGTTTCATATAGGACATCTTAATATTTTAAAAAATGCAAAAGCAAGGTGTGATTATCTTATTGTTGGTGTTTCAACTGATGAGGTTGTGGAATCATATAAAAAGCATAAGCCTATTATTCCTTTTGAAGAGAGAATGGAAATTGTTTCTTCAATTAAATATGTGGATGAAGTTGTCCCTCAGTCGTCAATGAACAAGATGGAAGCATACAAAAAGCTTAATTTTAATGTATTGTTTCATGGTAGTGACTGGAAGGGAAGCGATATGTATAATAAAATAGTTGAAGAGTTTTCAGCAATAGGTGTTGATGTTGTGTTTTTACCTCATACCGAGGGGACAAGTTCAACCATGCTGAGAGAAAAACTTATTGATAAAGAATGACAGCATCAAATTGCTGAATTCGCTAAAACCGTTCGTTTGATAAAAAGGGGGATTGTGTTATGTTTGATAAAAGTATTTTTTCGTTTTGCTTGTGTAGCAAGCAGATGGAAAGAAGTTTTGAAAAAGTTTTTGAAGCTAAATATTCCATCGGAGAAATGAATTTGTTAGTTGATGACCGAACCCCTTTGCAGCATAGTGAATTAGATAGACGAGAAATTATAATTTTCGGATATGCAGTGAATGTTATAACTGGTGAGAGTGACAATCTTGCTGAAAATATGTTAAAAGAAGTCGATGATTTTCAGCAAGCTGTCGACTATGAAAAGAATATTGGTGGGAAATATATTATTTTTTATCGTGAAGATGAACGGGTGTATTGCATGGGTGATGCAACATGCAGCGTTCCAGTTTTTTATACTACCGGTTTAACGGACATTGTCTGCTGTAGCAACCCCCGGATAATCATTGATACATATAATTTGAAACCAGATAAAAAACTGCAGAAAATACGCAATAGCGGTCCGCTTAATCAAGCAATGCCATTTGATGTAACACCTTATAGAGAAATAAAACAACTTATCCCAAACCACTATATTGATGTTTCACAACAAATAGCTAAGCGCTTTAAAAATTGCTCAAAAAAGCAAAAAAGTATTTCTCCTGAAAAAGCTGCAGAAATTACTGCGCCAATGATAGATAAAATAGCAAATATGTATCTGTCTAAATTCAAAGTTTATTGCCCACTGACTTCTGGCCGTGATAGCCGTGTTGTTTATGCTTTCTTGTATGATATGAGTAATGATGTCAGCTCATATACAATATGGAAAGATTCATTTGAAAAAGATAATCAGGATTGGACTATACCTGTTTCACTTGCTGCGTTAACAAAAACCAAACATGAACAGATATATAAAGAGTCCATATCAGAAGAAATGAAGTCTACTATAGATAATATTCTTGGTGTAAATAGTTATCCTCAGGATGCGTTTGTTTTGTCAGTTACTGTAAACAAGCATTATAGTGGCTGTGCAACAATTGAAGGCGACATAATTGGTCAGGTTGGTAAGTGTTCTCTTCATCGTGATATACCTCTTTTTCTTGCAACACCGGGATATTTTCGCTGTAAATTGCATAATTACAGTAATGAAGCTAAAAGGTTTTTGAAATTATGGCTACAAGATGTTAAAAAGTCCGGAGAAATGGTTAATTCTTTTGATTTGTTTTCTATTGAGAATAGACTTGGCGTTTGGGCATCTCAAACCCATTTGCTTCGCAATGTAATAGGTCAACCGTATGTAAATATATTTAATTCAAGGAGTATTATTTATACATGGACAGCAGTAAATCGAGCGGAAAGAATGCAATCAAAGATTCATATTTCATTAATTAAACATAAATGTCCTGAACTTTTACGGGTACCTTTTGAAAAAGAACCAAGTGGTCTTATAAATTTTGCAAAATCGAATGCGGTAGTGTTTTACTTTGCAACATTCGTTAAATATTATATTCAACGCAAAAAATTTTTAAAAAATAAAACAGAGCCAAAACAGTAAAAACTGTTTTGGCTCTTGCGATTTTTAAGTTACTTTTTTCTCTGTTCCAATGTGTTCTTTAGAAGAGAAAAACATTCGTTTAAGAAAACACCGGGGGCAGTAGCTACTGCTGTTAATCCTTCACCAATCATTTGTATATACATTGAATTTCGTTTGTATGCGATTGCCATAATTGCATGATAGCGAAATTTAATATATCTGATTTCTGATTTAGATAGTTCATGAAAGTAGCGACACTTGATTTTGTATAGGTTCTTTTCACCTTGGATTTTATTTTTACTAAAAGAGATGCTACCTTTTGAACTGATTGTGTGAAACACATGATTAACATCCATATAACGAATTTTTAGATCTCCCTCAATCGCTTTAAGCATAAGGATAAATTCTTGACCGCAAAGAGCATCATCAAAGCCTCCTATTTTGCGAAGTTTATCTGCCTTAAACATATATGTTGAAGTGCCTGTTAGATGATGTAACAGATGATAATGCAAAAGAGATTTTTTATCGAATGCAGATATATCTTTAAAATCACGCACTTCAACAGGATTTCCATTTTTGCACATTATAGTGTTTGAAAGAGATGCATCGCAATCATTTTTAATCATAAAGTTAAGCTGCGTTTCAATTTTTTCAGGAGTATACCAATCGTCATCATCAAGAAAAGTTATGTACTTGCCATGAGACGCTTCAATACCCCTGTTTCGTGTTAATGAGCCACCGATATTTTTTTCATTTTGCAAATATATAACATTTTTGTCAGCAAGTGAGCTTATGTAAATTTTTACTTCGTTACGTTTTTCATAAGTGGAAGGGCTATCATCAACAACGATTATTTCAGTATTTTTATAAGTTTGAGCAAAGACCGAGTTTATTGCCTTTGAAAGACATTCGGCTTCTCTTTTGTAAGTAGGTATAACGACCGATACCAGTATATCATTTTGAACATTCATTAGGTATAATCTCCTTGACTGCTAATTTTATTTTTGATATCCAAAATTTAAAATTCACTATTTGATATAATACTATATAGTGTTAGTAAAAGTCAACAGTTTAGTTCTTGAAAAGCAATTATTGAAAGTAAGCGTATTGTTGCAAAATGCCTAGGTGTGTGCTATAATTCAAATAAATAAATGAGTTGGGTGAGAATATGAACAACAGAGAATGGTTTAAGCAGGCGGAGTTTGGTATGATGGCTCACTGGGGCTTATATTCCCTTTTGGGCGGTGAATACCGCGGCCGCAGGGTGCTTGATTATGCGGAATGGATTCAGAGCAATATGCCTATTCCAAACGCTGAATATGCGAAGCTTGCTGATATTTTTAATCCGATTTATTTTAATGCCGATGAATGGATTCGACTTGCCCGCGATTGCGGAATGAAATATTTCGTCTTTACTTCAAAGCATCACGACGGCTTTGCGATGTTTAAATCAAAGGCAGACAGCTTTAATATTGTGGATGCCACTCCTTTTGGCAGGGATGTTGTTGCTGAGCTTGGCGAGGCTTGCTACAAATATGGGCTTAAATTCGGTCTTTATTATTCCCAGGAGCTTGATTGGCGCCACCCTCACGGCGGCGGCTACACCAACTTTGCAGGCTGTTCGGGAACCTCGTGGGATAATAACTGGGATTTTCCTGACAGGAGCAAAAAGGATTTTTCAATTTGCTTCCAAGAAAAAATTAAGCCTCAGGTTAAAGAAATTCTTACAAATTACGGTGATTTGTGCTTAATATGGTTTGATGTTCCTCACACAATCACAAAGGAACAGAGCCTTGAATTGAACTCTCTTGTTAAGGAGTATCAGCCTGACTGCCTTATAAATTCAAGAATTGGCAACGGCGCTTATGACTATGTTTCGTTGGGAGATAATGAATATCCTACTGAATTTAAACCTACTGAAAATGATGACCCTAACAGCCTTGACGGTTTCAAATATTCACCATACGGACTTTATGAAACTGCAGGAACTCTTAATTCTTCATGGGGATATAAATATTATGACCAGAATTGGATAACCCCCGAAGAAATCGCCGAGAGAAGAAAACGCCTGAATTCCCTCGGAGTTAATTATCTGCTGAATATCGGTCCTGACGGTCTTGGCAGAATTCCGTCTTTTTCTGTTGAAGCGTTACAAAAATCAGCCTTGCTTATGAAATGATAATTGCCCTCTGCTTTTTGAGCAGAGGGCAATTTTTAATATTCTTTAATTCCTTCAATTTCGTGTTTTATTCTTTCAATAAGGCTGTGGAAGAAGTTTATAATTCTTTCAAAAATATTTTCTCTTTCATATTTCACATCTTCGCCGTCACCGCCAAAGCAACCGATGTTATTGCTTGTGATTTCGTTGCCGAAAAAGTCTGTTGTAAGGTCATTGCCTTCAATCTCAACACCTCTGCCGATTAACGGAGAATCAGCCGAAAGCTTAAAGCTTTCAGGATTTGTTAAGTCGTCGCCGACAAATCCGGGAAGTCTGTTAATTGAATTTATTGTGTCGCAAAGAGGCTTGTTCGTTCCGTAATAGCAGTTGCTTGCAAAAAGGTTACCGTCTCTGAAGTAGTCTGCCATATCGTAGCACACAACATAACCCTCGTCGGGGATGATAATGTTGTTGGCGATTACAGAATCATACATATCAATCATATAGAAATCGGCGCAGTTTACAATAGTATTATTGTAGAAATTCAGCCCGTGCTCACCGGGGTTTGCAGAAAGACGGCTTCTGCCCTTGTTATCGTTAACAGAAAGGCAATAGCGGATTGTATTATTGAACTGGCCGCTGTAGTTGGGGCAGTTGCATACGAAACGCATATTATCGTGAGAATAGATATACTGATAAGTGCAGTTGTTGGAGTGGGAGTCAAAGTCCACAGCCATACCGTCGCCTACATTTTTCTGACCAGCGATTTCACAATACTGAATTGTGCTGTTTACACTTCCCCAAAACCACATTGCCGCAGTGAAATAAAGAATATTGCCGTTTTCATCTGTTCCGGGGCCTTGGCAGCAGTTTATTGCGCGGCAGTTAGTAACAAGTGCACCGTCGCACATACCCACAATAACAGCCTCAGCGTCCATTTCGTGGAAGTAACAGCCTTTAATTAGTAAGCCTTCATTATAAACAGGGTCAATATCTTCCTCATTTTTGCATGCCCAATCCTGTCTGTCGTTCCAGGAGCCCCAAATCATAAATCCGTTAGCGCAGTTGTAAACCTCGCAATTAGTAATTGTAAGGTTGTTTACAGCGTATCTTGAGCGGGCGGGGAGGCCTTTAACCATAACAGCGGCTCTTGCTGTTGAAGCGCCGTCTGAAAAATTATCACGGCTGTTTACTCTGTAATTTTGCATATTGGTGAAATAAACATTGTCAATCACAATGCCCTCTGATGTCTGATTGAGTGTGTCAATCCAGATTCCGCCGCCGTTTGGAGCGTCAATCTGAAGATTGGAAACAGTCACATAAGAGCAGTCAAAAAGGCGCAAAACATCAGTTTTTTGATTTGTTTTGAGGATTGCTTTTTCTCCCTCTCCGTAAGATGAAATCACAATGGGGTTATCCTTTGTGCCGTTGCAGGTGAGGGTAACGGTGCAGTCGTATTCACCGCCGTTTCTGAAAAGGAAGTGAGTTCCTGCCTCAATCACAAAATCCTTAAGTCCGCCGATTGTTTTAACGGCATTGTTGATGTCTGTTCCGCTGTTGGCATCGTCACCGTTGATAGAGTCGATATAATAATATCTCTTGAAATTTTGTGCATAAGATAATGTTCCCATACAGCCGAAAATGATTGCAAATGAAAGTAAAAAGCATAAAATTTTGTTTGCAGTTTTCATAACAGCACTCCTTTAATCTGATGATTTAAGTTTATCAAAAAAGAAAAAGCATTGCAATAGCAAACCAAAAAAATAAACCCACGGATTTTGTATCCGTGGGCAAGTTTAAATTACTGGTCTTCACCGAAGTCTGCCTTGTAAGCTTCAACAAGCTTTTCGGGCCAGTTTGAAGTAGGCTCAAGCTTACCTGTGAAGAAGCGGAGAGTTTTGGGTTCGTGAACAAACTTAAGTCCGCCGATAAGGTTTCTGTGGTCATAAACCCATTTAACACGGTCAATTACATACTCAACCTGTGAAAGGGTGAATACACGCCTTGGAAGAGCAAGACGAACAAGCTCCATTGATGCAAAACGCTCGCTGCCGTCAGCATTTCTTTCTTCTGAAAGTGTACCTCTTTCCATACCGCGGATACCGCCGCAAAGGTAAAGAGCGCAAACGAGAGCACCTGCAGGATATTCTTCCTGAGGAATGTGGTCAACAAAAGCACTTGCGTTAATATGAGCGCCGAGTCCGCCACCGGGAGTGATTACGGGAATACCCATTTTATCAAGCTCATTTACGCAGTAATTGATGAACTGAGGTCCCTGTGAAATGATATCAAGGTCCATTGTTTCATCAAAGCCTACTGTAAGAGCTTCCATTTCCTTAACTGACATACCGCCGTAAGTAAGGAAACCTTCGAACATAGGAATAAGGTCTTCCATTGAATGGAAAAGCTCTTCATCTCTGACAAGGATTCCGCCGCCGCGGCCAAAGCCGAACTTTCTGCCTGAGAAGTAAACGATATCATAAAGGTCGCAAATCATTCTTGTGATTTCACGAAGTGATTTATCCTTCATACCTTCTTCTCTGGTCTTAATGAAGTAGAGGTTATCCTGAAGAAGAGAAGCGTCAAGAACGGTGAGAATACCGTACTTTTTAGCAAGGTCAGTAGCATCTTTCATATTTTCATAAGAAATTGGCTGACCGCCGATAAGGTTTGTGCCTGCTTCAATGCGGATGTAAGCAATATTTTCGGGAGTTTCATTTTTAATGCAGTTTTCAACTGCTTCAAGGTCAATGTTGCCTTTAAAAGGAAGGTCGCTCTTTGGCTCAAGACCCTCAGCCTTAACAAGCTCTTCAACTCTGCCGCCAAGTCTTGTAACATGAGCCTTTGCTGTTGTGAAATGGTAGTTCATAATAACACAGCTGTCGGGTGTTACAAAGCGTGAAGCAATGATGTTTTCACAAGCTCTGCCCTGATGAGCAGGAAGGAGATTTGCAATACCTGTGATTTCTTCAAGCTTGTCGCGCATACGGTAAAATGTTTCACTGCCTGCATAAGCATCGTCAGCTCTGAACATAGCGGATTGCATATTGTCACTCATTGCGTTAACGCCTGAGTCTGTGAGCATATCCATAAAAATATCGCCGTTGTGGAGCTGGAATGTATTAAAGCCCGCGTCCTTCATTTTCTGAAGTCTTTCTTCTGCGGGGAGAAGAGAGAGCTTCTGCACAATTTTAACCTTGTGCATTTCAACAGGAACAGGATTTCTTGAATAAAATTTAACTTCTGACATATTTATTTCCTCCAGGGGTATTGTTTTTTGTCGAGAAACAGTATACAATACATTTCATAATAAATAAAACAAATAGTTTAGATAAACATTATCGATAAATTCGATTGGAGGATAATATGGAAATTCGCAATTTAATATCCTTTGTTCAGGTGGCTGAGCTTAACAGCTTCACCAAGGCGGCGCAGGTTCTCGGGTATTCTCAGTCAACAATTTCATTTCAAATCAAACAGCTTGAAACCGAGCTTGATTGCCTTTTATTTGAACGAATAAATCATACAATTTCTTTAACTGACAGGGGCAAGGAGCTTCTTGTATACGCCCAACAGGTAAATAACCTTACGGACGAATTTATGCAGAGTATGGAATCTCCCAAGGAGCTTAAGGGGCTTATCAACTTTGTTTCACCCGACTCTGTGTGCGAGGATATGCTTTTGACCAACTACTTTGATTTTCACAAGCATTATCCGGGGATAAATCTGAAATTTACCAATGCCGACACAGGAGATATGTTTGGTATGCTTGACCGTAACGAGGCTGACGCTATAATAACGCTTGATAATCATGTTTACCGCAGTGATTATGTAATTGCCAAGGAAGAGCATATTCAGATGAATTTTGTTGCAAATAAAAATTCAGCTTTTGCCGGTAAGAAAAATCTTTCGGTTGAAGATATTATAAACAGCCCCTTTGTTTTAACGGAAAGGGGTATGGGCTATAGAGGAATTTTTGATAAAACTCTTGCCAAAAAGTCTATTGATATTAAGCCCGTTCTTGAAGTGGGCAGAACAGATATTATAACAAAGCTCCTTGAAGAAAATGATGACTGCATTTCGTTTTTGCCTTGCTTTGCAACAGACAAAAAGGTACAAAGCGGAAAGCTTGTTTACCTTGATATCTGTGATTTTGAAACGGATATATGGAAACAGCTCATTTATCATAAGAATAAATGGATTTCCAACTGCCTGTACGCATTTCTTGAATATGTTAAAGAGCATGAATTTAAAAATTAAGACAAAATTAAGGAGGGCATAGACCCTCCTTTTGCTATTTTGTGATATTGTTTTGCTCTTCTACCTTGCCCACGCAATTTGTTTTTATCGAATACGGTGCATCAAAAATATTATTTTTAATTTCCGCTTCTTTCAGATATTCAAGCCAGATAAGATGCTTGCCCTCTCGGGGAGATTTAAAAATATTGTTTGTGAGTGTAAGCTTGCCGTGAACAAATTCTTCAGAATTTTCATCCATAACCTTTGGGGTGTAACGGATAGTCGGCGCGCCTTGCCACATTTTGGCATAGTCGCAGTTGATGATAACATTGTTTCTGAAAATAATTTCATTTGTGTAGCCTGACTCAAACCAGAA
>JAFTWE010000028.1 GCA_017465465.1 Clostridia bacterium
TATTAAAGGCTATCTCCACCATTACAGCGGAATTGATGCTTATATGCAGTCAGTTGTAGAGAATGCAAAGGAAAACGGCTATGTTTCAACCCTTTTCGGCAGAAGAAGGGCTTTGCCTGAATTATCTTCTTCAAACTTCAATACCCGTGGCTTTGGTGAAAGAGTAGCAAGGAATATGCCCATTCAGGGCACAGCCGCCGATATAATCAAAATAGCAATGGTTAATGTTTATAATCGATTAAAAGCCGAGAACTTAAAATCAAGGCTTATTATGCAGGTGCACGATGAAATTATTGTTGAAGCTCCTGATAATGAAGCCGAAAGAGTAGAGAAGCTTCTTGCAGAAGAAATGGAAAAAGCCTGTTCAATGAAGGTTAAGCTTATTGCTGACGCTCATTCCGGCAAAACCTGGTATGAGGCTAAGGGTGACTGATATGCACATTACTTTTGTATGTACGGGTAATACCTGCCGAAGCCCTATGGCAGAGGGTATATTTAAAAAGATAATAAGTGAAAAAAATATTGACGGCGTGACCTGCTCAAGCTGTGGAATTTACGCTTTTGCAGGGGACTGTGCAACTTCCGAAGCAGTTAAGGCGGCAGGGGATTTGGGCGCTGATATTTCGGCTCACCGAAGCAGAGCCTTTACACCTTATATAATTGAAGAAACCGATTTGTTTGTGTGTATGACCGAAAGCCACGCCGCGGCAATTAAAAGCGTTGCCCCTGAAGCAAGGGTTATTGTTTTGGGTGGCGGAATTGCTGACCCTTACGCAGGAAATAGTGAAATTTATTCCGCTTGCGGGGCTGAAATTCAATATCACCTTGAAATTCTGTCGGATTTAATTATAATGAAGATAGCTCCCTTTAGTGAGCCAGATGTTAATGGAATTGCCCTTGTTGAAAATGAATGCTTTTCTGCTCCTTGGAGTGAGGAATCAATCCGTGCAGAGCTTAATAATGAAAATGCACACTTCCTTGTTGCAAAGGCAGGGGATAAGGTGATGGGATATATCGGTGTTCATGAGGTTGCAGGTGAGGCATATATTGCCAATGTTGCGGTGAGTGAAAAATACCGTCGGTTTAAAATTGCATCTGCTTTATTGGCTCAGGCTGAAAGCGGCGCAAGAGAAAGAAACTGCGAATTTATTTCTCTCGAGGTTCGCAAAAGCAATGTGCCTGCAATTTCACTTTATGAAAAAAGAGGATATACCGTCAAAGGAGAGAGGAAGAATTTTTATTCTAATCCCACCGAAAACGGAATAATAATGACATTAGATTTAGGATGAGTTTATGAAAATTTTAGGAATTGAATCGTCTTGCGACGAAACTGCCGCATCCGTTGTTGAAGACGGAAAAAAGGTGCTTTCAAATGTAATAGCATCACAGGTTGAAGAGCATAAAATTTACGGCGGAGTTGTGCCCGAAATTGCATCACGCCGCCACGCTGAGGCTATAAGCGGAGTTGTTAAAAACGCTTTGGCAGATGCAAACTGCACCATTGATGACATTGATGCCGTTGCCGTAACTTATGCCCCGGGGCTTATCGGTGCATTGCTGGTGGGTGTGAATTTTGCAAAGGGCTTGTCTTTTGCATCAGGCAAGCCGTTGGTGCCTGTTCACCATCTGCGCTCACACATCGCATCAAATTACATATCTCACGCTGAGCTTAAGCCGCCCTTTTTGTGCCTTGTGGTGTCAGGCGGTCACAGCCATATAATTGAAGTTAAGGATTACACCGATTTCAGAATTATCGGCTACACTCACGATGATGCCGCAGGTGAAGCTATGGATAAGGCCGCAAGAGCAATGGGTCTTCCTTACCCCGGCGGACTTAATATGGACAGGGTTTCTGCCGGCGGTGACCCAACCGCATACAAATTGCCTCACCCCAGAGTTGACGGTGCGCCTTATGATTTCAGCTTTTCGGGTCTTAAGACTGCAGTGCTTAATATCATCAATAACTCAAAGCAAAAGGGTGAAGAAATCAGTGTGCCCGACTTAGGCGCATCATATATGAACGCGGTGGTTGACTGCCTTATTGAAAATACCGAAAAAGCTGCCAAGGATTTGGGCTATGACAAGATTGTTCTTGCAGGGGGCGTTTCTGCAAACTCTGTTTTAAGAAAGAGAATGGAACAGCTTTGCACCAAAAATAAATGGGAGCGTTACTATCCCGAGCTTAAATATTGCGGAGATAACGGAGCAATGGTTGCCGCTCAGGGTTATTATGAATTCATCGGCGGCAATACTGCTGACCTTGACCTTAACGCAGTTGCAAGTATGAGCATAGAATAGAGGTTTTGCAATGGCAAAGCGAATTGAAAAGTGGGACATTCTGAAATTTATTCTGATTTTAACAGTGGTGCTTGGCCATTTTGCAGATTTTTATACAGGTAAATCCGAGCTGATGCGCCATATATATTTGTTTATCTACACCTTTCATATGCCGTTATTCATTTTTGTATCGGGTCTTTTTTCAAAAAGAACGGTAAATGAAATGCGGTTTGAAAAAATTGCAGGCTATCTGGTGGTTTATCTTTTTACCAAGCTGGCTTTTGCTCTGTATGTTTTAATAGCATGGGGCAAGTTTGAACTCGAGCTTTTTGATGACGGCGGTCTGCCCTGGTTTATGTTTGCAATGTTTGCATTTCCGCTGATTACATACTGTGTCAGGAAAGTCAAGTTCCCGATAGTGCTTGCAGTGAGCGTAGCGGTGGCTTTGATTGTGGGCTATTTCAGATGTGTGGGAACAGTGCTTTCTCTTTCGAGAATAATTGTCTATTTCCCGTTTTTCTATGTGGGATATATAATTAAAATCGATGATTTACAACGGTTTACCGATAATAAAAAGGTGAAAATTGCATCAGCCGTTTTTCTCATTTTGTTGGCAGTTGCAATATTCGGATTTGGTGAAAATTTCTATTTTCTCCGTTCGATGTTTACAGGCAAAAACTCCTATTATTCAATTAAGCAGCATTTCTATTATGCCTTTGTTTTCAGGCTTTTGTGCTATGTTATTTCTGCGGCGGCAGGTTTTGCTGTTATTGCGTTGACACCAAACAACTCAAAGGTGAAGCTCGTTACCGCCTTTGGAGCAAGAACGCTTTCTGTTTATGTTTATCATAACATCGTGCTGTATATTATCTATTATCATATAGGCTTCAAAAATGTTCTTTCTGCACCGCTTCCCTGGTGGGCGCTTTTGGTGATGATTCCCATAAGCGTCGGGATAACACTTTTGCTCTCACTGAATATTTTTTATAAGCCGCTTGAATATATGATGAATTTACCTTCAACAATCAAACAAAAAATTAATGCTCGGAGCTGACTCCGAGCATTTTGCTTATTTTACCGTTATTTTGAAAAGTCTTGCGCCGTGTGGATTAACCTCCGCGGTAAATTTACTGTCGGTTACTGTGTGTTCCTCATGCTTCCACATATCCCAAACGCTGTAATTTATACCGCCTACTGCAATATCGCTGATATCAAAGCCGATTTCTCGTTCTTTGTCGTCTGTGTTAAAGAGCGCAACATATTTGCAGTTTTCACCCTTAGATGTCCAGATGATTTCACCTTTGCCGTCAACTTCCTCGCGCTTGAACTGCCTTGCACCGCTTGAATTTTTGAGCATATCAATAAGCTCTCTGTTCTGAAGAAGTGAAAGGGTGAATTCATCATTTTCGCGCATTTCACCGCCCATCATAAGCGGTGAGCGGAAAATACCCCAAAGTGTCATCATCGTTATCTGCTCATCGTGAGTGAAGCGTGTGTAACGGTTTCTGTATTGGGGAAGCTCTTCGGTTTTTTGAATTCTGCCTAAGGGGAGCATATCGCAATCAGGCCAGGCACCGGGCTGAACATATTCCTGCCAGGTGTAGCAACGCTCAAACATAGCGTGGAGCTTGCTCCATTCATCCCAGAAGTCACCTGTCATACGCCACATATTGGCGTGGGCCGCAAGATGCTCATGTTCCCACACGGGAGCAGGACCCGGTGAAAGGCTGAGAACCATATCTCTGCCGCAATTGTCAATGGCTTTTCTGAGCATTTCAATTTCTTTTCGGGCAGAATACGGGTCGTGAGGGAAGATTTCTGTGTTGGCAATATCATCGCATTTAATGTAGTCAACACCCCACGAAGCATACAACTCAAAAATTGAATCGTAATATTCCTGCGCACCCTTTTTGTGGGTTTCAAGGCCGTACATATCAGGGTTCCAAAGGCAAATGGAAGAAGGCTTTGCAATATCCTTTGCGGTAACGCCGTCACATTTGATTTTGGTGTTCTGATGTGCCGCCTGCCTCGGAATACCTCTCATAATATGGATACCGAATTTAAGACCGAGTGAGTGAATATAATCTGCGATAGGCTTAAAGCCCTTTCCGCCTGCGGAGGAGGGGAATCTCTCAACTGAAGGAATAAGGCGTGAATACTCGTCCATACACAGCGGCGCAAAGTAGTGATAAGCAAAGCTACTTGCAGTGGGTTCTGACCACTGAATATCACAAACAACATATTCCCAGCCGTAGTCCTTAAGGTGCTCTGCCATATAATCTGCATTGGCAAGAAGCTGCTCTTCATTAACTGCCGCGCCGTAACAGTCCCAGCTGTTCCAACCCATAGGGGGCGTCGGTGCTAAATCCCTGAAACTCATAATATTCCTCCTGAATAAGATTACCTTGATTTTATCAAACAAGAAATGTTTAGTCAATGATTTAAAATGTCTTACTTCTTTTTATATCTGAGCTGACAAATATTATCACCCTTTGCAATGCACTTGGGGAGTTCAAGCTCACTGCCGTAGCATTCACCGATTCCTCTGTCACCGCACATTGCAATGTCACAAAGGCGTGCAATTTCTTCATCTGTGCAACCCATTTTCTGCCAGCCTTTAACGAGAGGACAATAGCCAAAATCAATGTTTAATTCGTCGTGGCTGCTTTTTCTTATCTTCATTTCAAAAACAAGCTGTGCCGGGGGATTAAATAATGTTCTTTTCAGCCCCTTGAGGCTATCAGTTTTTCCTTTTTTAATCAAATCTGTGCCTTGGGAAAGACCGCATCTTTTAATTGCATCGGGAGCAAAGCCATCCCATTCAAGCCCTCTTTTGCCCGCTTCGTCACATAAAAGATAAAGCCACTGTGCCCTTTGCTCAAGCTGACCTCTCACTGCCTGCAGTAACGGATTTTTTATTTTTGGTTCGTTTTTTATATTACTCATTAAAAAGACCTCTTTTCATTATAAGCATTATAGCAGAGTACAAAAGTCAAATCAATATTTAAAAAATTTGACCTTTCTTGATTTTTTACAAATTATTCACATTTATCTATTGACAACGGGCAAAATAGAATGTATATTATTAACAGAGTTAGCACTCAAAACCAAAGAGTGCTAAATGTGCTAAAGGCGGTGATGAAATGGAACTCAGCGAGCGTAAGCAAAAGATTCTCGGCGCAATAGTCGAGCTTTACATTAAGACCGGCGAGCCTGTTGGCTCAAAGTCATTGCTCAGTGAGCTTGATATGTCTGTTTCATCTGCTACGGTGCGAAATGAAATGGCTGAGCTTTCAGCTCTCGGGCTTCTTGAGCAGCCCCACACCTCCGCAGGGCGAATTCCCACCAACGAGGGCTATCGCTATTATGTTGATAACCTTATGGTTGACAGGCAGGTTGACGAATCCTTGCGCAGGCGGATTGAAGCAGGCTTCGGTTCAGGGATTTCTGACCCTGAGAAGCTTCTTGAAAGGGCAGGCGAGGTCCTTGCTGATTTAACAGGCTGTGCCGCCGTGAGCACCACCCCCTCCGGTGAGGGCGCATACATCAGGCGGGTTGAGGCAGTCCCTGTGGGCACAAGAACTGCAATGATTGTTCTTATGACCTCAACGGGTGTAATTAAAAGCAAGGTTGCAAGAAGTGATTTTGACCTGAATGCTTCTGTTCTTGAAAGCTTTTATAATGTGGTCAAGGCTTCTTTTGTGGGCAAGCTCTTAAGTGAGGTTGACACCCCCATGATGCAAACTCTTGTAGCCTCAATGGGCGGCGATGTTTTTACCTTGCTCCCTCTGATAACAGCAGTTTCAGACCTGGCGCAGGAGGCTGTTCACACCGAGGTTATGCTTGGCGGTCAGTCAAACATATTGCATCACAACAATTATTACGGCAACACTGCTTATGAATTGCTCGAATTTCTCAGAAGGGGCGAGCCGTTGAGCAAGCTTCTTTCAACTGCCACCGAGGGCAAGGATGTTGATGTTAAAATCGGCAGTGAAAACCCGTACCGACAGCTTATGAAGTCAAGCGTTATCGTTTCTAATTATAATATTGACGGTAACCGCCGAGGCTCAATCGGAATTATCGGCCCGACGCGAATTGACTACGCTAACTTAATTCCAAGCGTTAAATATCTTACCGATTTGGTGGGTGAGCTTTTAACGCAGACATTTAAAGAAGAATGAAAGGATGACCGTAATGGCTAAAGAAAAAAAGGCAAAGGTTAACGAAGCCGAAGAGACCGAGGCCAAGGTTGAAGAAGTGAAAGAGCCTACCAATGAAGAAAAGCTTCAGGCAGAGCTTAATGAAACAAAAGACCAGCTTCTCAGAATGGCGGCTGAATACGATAACTTCCGCAAACGCTCTCAGCGTGAAAAGGAATCTCTTTATTCAGAGTGCAAATCATCTGTTGTAAACGACCTGCTCCCTGTTATTGATAATTTTGAGCGTTGCGTTGCTCCGGCTGATGACACAAGCTATGAAGATTACAAAAAGGGTGTTGAGCTCACTTACAAGCAGTTTGGCGAAGCACTTAAAAAACTGGGCATTGAAGCCTTTGGTGAGGTTGGAGAAGCCTTTGACCCCAATCTTCACAATGCAGTGATGCACACTGAAGATGAAAATTTACCCGAAAACTCAATTTCAAATGTCCTTATGAAGGGCTATAAATTAGGTGACAAAATTATTCGTGCCGCTATGGTAGCGGTAGCAAACTAATTTGACATATAACTTTAGGAGGAAATAATTATGGCAAAAGTAATAGGTATTGACTTAGGTACAACAAACTCATGTGTAGCAGTTATTGAAGGCGGCGAGCCTGTTGTTATCGCAAATGCTGAGGGCGCAAGAACAACTCCCTCTGTTGTAGGCTTCGGCAAATCAGGTGAAAGAATGGTTGGCCAGGTTGCAAAGCGCCAGGCTATCACAAACCCCGACAGAACAATCGCTTCAATCAAGCGTCAGATGGGCACAGACTACAAAGTAGCAATTGATGACAAAAAGTTCACCCCGCAGGAAATTTCTGCAATGATTCTTCAGAAGCTTAAGGCTGATGCAGAAGCATATCTTGGTGACACAGTAACAGAGGCTGTTATCACAGTTCCCGCTTACTTCACAGACTCACAGCGTCAGGCAACTAAGGACGCAGGCAGAATTGCAGGCCTTGAGGTTAAGAGAATTATCAACGAGCCCACAGCAGCAGCTCTTGCTTACGGTATTGACAAAGAAAACGACCAGAAGGTTATGGTTTATGACCTTGGCGGCGGTACTTTCGATGTTTCAATCATCGAAATGGGTGACGGTGTTCAGGAAGTTCTTGCAACAGCAGGTAACAACCGTCTCGGCGGTGATGACTTTGACCAGAGAGTTATCGACTGGATGGTTGACGAATTTATGAAGTCAAACGGCGTTTCTCTCAAGGGCGACAAAATGGCAATGCAGAGATTGAAGGAAGCTGCAGAAAAAGCTAAAATCGAGCTTTCAGGCGTAACTTCATCAGATATCAATCTTCCTTATATCACAGTTGACGCAACAGGTCCTAAGCACCTTGAGCTTACACTCACAAGAGCTAAGTTCAATGAGCTTACAGCAGACCTTGTTGAAGCAACAATGGCTCCTGTTCGCCGTGCAATCAGCGACTCAGGCCTTTCAACAAGCGAAATCGACAAGGTTCTTATGGTAGGCGGTTCTTCAAGAATCCCTGCTGTTCAGGAAGCTATCAAAAAGTTCATCGGCAAAGACCCCTTCAAGGGCATCAACCCCGATGAATGTGTAGCAATCGGTGCCGCACTTCAGGCAGGTGTTCTCGGCGGTGAGGTTAAGGGTCTTCTTCTTCTTGACGTTACTCCTCTTTCACTTGGTATTGAAACAATGGGCGGTATCAACACAAAGATTATCGAAAGAAACACAACAATCCCCGTAAAGAAGAGCCAGATTTTCTCAACTGCAGCTGATAATCAGCCTTCAGTTGAAGTTCATGTTCTTCAGGGTGAAAGAGAATTTGCCAAGGATAACAAAACTCTCGGTGTGTTCCACCTTGACGGTATTCTTCCTGCACGCCGCGGCGTTCCTCAGATTGAAGTAACCTTCGACATCGACGCTAACGGTATCGTTCACGTTTCTGCTAAGGACCTCGGCACAAACAAGGAGCAGTCAATTTCAATCACATCTTCAACAAATATGTCAAAAGAAGACATTGAAAAGGCAGTTCAGGAAGCTGAACAGTTTGCTCAGGAAGATAAGCAGCGCCGTGAAGAAATCGACACACGCAACAACGCTGACCAGCTTGTATATCAGTGCGAGAAGATGCTCAGCGAAGAGGGTGACAAGTTCCCTGAGGCTGACAAGGCTGAAATCACCTCAAAGGTAGATGCTCTTAAAGAAGCTCTCAAGGGTGAAGATATTAACCTCATCAAGTCAAAGCAGGATGAGCTTCAGGCAAAGTTCTATGAAATCAGTGAAAAAATGTATCAGGCAGCTCAGGCTGCTCAGGGTGCAGACCCCTCACAGGGCGCTCCTACAGGCGGTGCTGATGAAAACGGCTACTATGACGCTGACTTCAAGGATGTAACAGGCGAATAATTAAATTGTATCTAATCCACCGTTCCGTCGTTTTCGGCGGAACGGCTTAGAATGTAAGGAGCAGTCGTATGGCCGCAGAAAAAAGAGATTATTATGAAGTCCTTGGCTTGCAGAAGGGTGCAAATGAGGATGAAATTAAAAAAGCATACAGAAAAAAGGCTAAGCAGTATCACCCCGACCTTAACCCCGGCGACAAGACTGCGGAAGAAAAGTTCAAAGAAGCCAACGAAGCTTACGAGGTTTTAAGCGATGCTGACAAAAAAGCACGCTATGACCAATACGGTCACGCAGGTGTTGACCCTAACTTCGGTGCAGGCGGCGGCAACCCCTTCGGAGGCGGTTTCGGCGGAGGAATGGACTTTGACCTTGGCGATATTTTTTCAAGCTTCTTCGGTGGCGGAGCAACGGGCGGCGGACGCCGTTCTAACCCCAATGCACCAAGAAGAGGTGAAGATATTCAGACCAATGTTACCGTTTCATTTGAAGAGGCGGCAAAGGGCTGTAAGCGTACTGTGGATGTTAACCGCATTGATACCTGCCCCGATTGCGGCGGTAGCGGCGCAAAGAAAGGCACAAGCCCCAAAACCTGCCCCGACTGTCACGGCACAGGTCAGGTTTCAACCCAGCAGAGAACACCTTTTGGTGTAATTCAGACCCAGAAGGCTTGCTCACGCTGCGGCGGCAGAGGTAAGATTATTGAAACTCCTTGCCCCAAATGCTCAGGCAGAGGCAGATTTACAAAAACCTCAAAGCTTGAAATCAACATACCCGCCGGCATTGATGACCGTCAGGTTCTCAATGTAAGAGGCGAGGGCAACAAGGGAATTAACGGCGGACCTGCAGGTGACCTTCATGTTGGTGTGTTTGTAAGACCACATCCGTTTTTTGAGCGTGACGGCTTCAATGTCTGGTGCGAGGTTCATGTTTCCTATGCTCAGGCGGCGCTTGGTGATAAAATCATCGTTCCAACCCTTGACGGCAAGGTTGAATATTCACTCCGCCCGGGTACACAGCCAATGGATGTGTTCAAGCTTCGCGAAAAGGGTATTCAGAATATCAACGGCAGAGGCCGCGGTGACCAGCTTGTGAGAATTATTGTTGATGTTCCAACAAGCCTTACCGATGAACAGAAGGAGCTTCTTAATAAATTTAATCAGAGCCTTGGCAACAAACAGCCCACAGGTGAAGAGAAAAAATCAGGCTTCTTCGGCAAAAAGAAAAAATAAAAGTTCAGACCTTCCGAGCTTTTTTCGGAAGGTCTTTTTGCATCAAACTTTATCTGTTCTTTAGATTTTCTTAACAGATATTGCATTTTTGCCTGTTATATTTTAAACTGATAAAAAAGACAGGGGGCATTCTTATGCGTAAAGTTTTGGCTGTTATTTTGTGCTTGGTGTTTGTTTTACTTACAGGGTGTTCCGAAAATTTGCTTGATTCAAGTGAGCCTGCCGAGCAGGAAAAAACTTTGAATGAAAAGGTAGAATTACTCAGACAGTTTCCCAAGGGAGCATTTGCAAAAACGGTAACTGTTCCCTACAGAACAGTAAAAAGCGTAGATATCAGCGGAAATTTGCTCTACCTTTCTGTTTATGACAGATATGAAGCAATCGGTACTGATATGCTGGTTTCATACGACATTAACACTTGTGATGAAAGAGTTCTCTTTGAATTACCGTATAACTCAAATTATGACGATTGCTTTATTCAAGGCGTGCAGACCGACGGCGAGTGGCTTGTGTGGGAGGTTTGCAGTATAATGTCAGGTCATTTTAATTCAATATATGTTATGAATCTTGAAAGCCGTGAAATTTCTATTGCTAAAGAAATGAGCGATTTAAACAGCAGTTTGCCTGCCTATTGCAACGGTAAGGTGCTTTGGAGCGAAACAGATTCAGAAGAATCAACGGTATTTGTGTATGATTGCCTCAGAGAGGAAACGGAAAAAATCTGTGCTGTTGACAGCATAATCAACAGCCTTACCGCCGACAGCAATAAGGCGGTGTGGTATGCTGACGGTGAATATACGGTTTATGATTTTAGTGGTGGGAAAACGAAAAAAATCAAAACAGATGCCCAAAGTGTAAAATCGCTTGCGCTCAAAGGAAATGAGATTTTCTCTGCTTGTGACAACCGTATAGTTATTACGGATATTGAATCCAAGCAAACAGAAAAAATCGAACAAATTGCAGATGATTTGTTCGTTACAGATGATTACATTGTGGGCAAATACAGTCAGGTCACCAACTTTTATTACAGAAATAAATTGACTGAAAACGAAAACCTTTTGCGATATTATGTTGAAGCTCTGGGAACAGACGGCAACAGGCTTGTTACCGTAACGGAAAATGAGGGAAAATATGCTAATAATGACGGCACACTTATTGACCAACTATGGGTACATATTTATGATTTTAACAAATTGACGGAGGTTGAATGATGAAAAAGCTTGCTGCAGTTTTATCGGCTTGTGTAATTATTGCTTTGTTGGCATGGGGGATATCTATTGCTAAATGTGAAGTTTTAACCGATAAATACAGTGATGATTTTAAAAATGCATATCAGAGTAATTCTATGATAAGTAATGATGTTGAATACTTCAAGGTTCTTGAATGCGATGATACCAATGCAAAAGTGTATTATTTTTCTGAAAAGTCGGGCAATGTTCTGACCTTTAAAAAAGAAAACGGTAAGTGGATAGAGAAAGATTGGGAGGTTGTATGGTCGCAGACAGGAAGTGCATCGGGTGTTGTATGGCCGTATATCCTGCAGTTTTTTGAAACAGGTTTATAATTATTTTACACAAGGGCGCCAACGGTTGCAATTAAATCTACCGTTACTTGTGTAGGGTCAATTCACGAATTGACCGTATTTGCGGCTCCCTTGTGTAAAGGGAGCTGGATTTTTGCGTAGCAAAAAGACTGAGGGATTGTCAATATTTTGCTTCGCAAAACTGTCTGTCGAGGACGCCGGACCCTACAAGGGACCACCGTCAGCCGTGTAAGGTGCGGCGATTTTCGACGCACCGAAAAACACAACCAACGGAATGTCGACAAGCGCCATTCCTTACAAATGATGCGTGAAAATTGTAGGGTCAATTCACGAATTGACCGCTTGATGGGTCGCCGAGGTCGTCGACCCTTACGAAAAACATTTCAAAAACTTGTAACGAATTTTAAAATTTCTTATCTTATATTAGACAGTTGTTAACAGGGGTGATGATATGAAATCTAAAAAATTCCGTAACGGTATTCTGATATTTTTCGCCGTGATTTTTGCTTGGATTGTGGGGGTTCTTTGGTTATTTTCTCCTTTTATTGAATTTGGTGAGCCTGAAATGGAAGAAGGTAAAATCTATCACACCACAGATGTTGCTGACCTTGACCTGAATAAACCCATATTATCTGTACCGATTGAAAGTTTTGATTGTTATTATTCCTTGCAAAATTCATCGTTATTTGCAGATGAAGTCGTAGCTCCGGTCACGGGAACAATCACGCTTACCGAGGAAAATTATCAGGCGATAATCAATAAATACGATGATTGGAAAGAAATGACGGGATACCCGTATCTTCCTCTGGGTATCAGAGACCGAGTCGCAGCGGGGATGCAAGAATATGCTTGTGATGACTTGAAAGAGCTTGTGAAAAATGAAACTTATCTTTTTTCTGAACAGCTTGTGTTAGATGAACGGATTGTTTTGTTCGTTTCTAAAAATGAAAATACAATTTATTTTTACTGCTCATAAATCAAAAAGCTCGGATTGCTCCGAGCTTTTATTATAGCTTTCTTTCTTTGAATTCTTTTACAAACCACACATTGTCCACGGTGAAAACTCTGCCGTTCATATAATTCAGTGACCCTGCATTTTCGTCAAGCTCAAATGCTAATTTGTATGAGTACAAAAACTGCTTTTTATAGCCTAACTTTTTGTTAAGGTCGTTGGTGCCGTATTTTCCGTCGCCAAGCAGAGGGTGACCGATTGAGGCAAAATGCGCTCTTATCTGATGGGTTCTGCCTGTAAGCAGGTCAACCTCAACGAGGCTTAAGTTATTCTTTGTATCATTCTCAATAACCTTGTATTTTGTGCGGATTTCTTTTGCATCATCTCTCGGTCGGGTGTAAATCCTGACCTTATTTTTTTGCGCATCCTTTACAAGCCAGCCTTCAAGAAGACCGCTTTTTCTTTCCATAACGCCGTGAACAACACAAAGATATGTCTTTTTAAGATTTCTCTCTTTCATCTGTGCGTTGAGAATCTTAAGGCTTTCGGCATTCTTAGCGGCAATAACAATTCCGCCGGTGTTACGGTCAATTCTGTTTACGAGGGCAGGGGTGAATGAATTTTCTTTGTCAGGGTCGTATTCACCTTTTTCATAAAGATATTTTTTAACCCTTGCAATCAGGTTGTCTATGTATTCCTTATCGTCAGGGTGGCAAAGAAGCCCCACCTTTTTGTCAAGCAAAAGCAGATTTTCGTCTTCGTAGATTATGTCGATTTTGCTCGATGCTCCCGAAAAATCATACCTTGTTTCGCTTTTAACAAAAAATTCGTCATTGATATACATTTCAACCACATCACCCTCTTGGAGCCTTGCGGCAATGTCACTTTTTTTGCGGTTGACCTTGATTCTTTTAGTTCTGATATATTTATACATCAGCGTCTTTGGCAGGTTTGGTACACTCTTTGAAATAAACTTGTCAAGGCGCTGATTTGCGTCATTTTTACCTATTACAAAACTTTTCACAAATTCACTCCTATTTTTTTGAAAAAACACTTGAAAAATGCGTAATGTTGATATATAATACCTTCATCGCTTTAACACTTTAAAGCTTTTAAGTTTTTAAGTGATAAAATTTTAAGCGCGTTTTTGTAAGAAATATTTTCTTTATCCTGCCGGTTTAAGGGTAAGGAATTGAAAATTTCAACAAACTCTTTCTGGCCTGACCAGGGTGAGTCGGTGGCAAAAAGAATTTTATCACTGCCGTGGTTGCTGATGATTCTCATAAGCTGTCTTTCACTTATTTTATCAAGGCAGTAGGCAAGGTCAAAATAAACATTCTTGCCCACAAGCTTTTCTTCTACCTCATCCCACATATCAAATGCCCCTGTGTGGGCAAGAATGAGTCTCGGCTCTTCGTGGCGGGGGAGGAGTGAAAGAAGATTGAGAATTCTTTGCGGTGTGCAGTGAATCGGGTCAGGGTAGCCCACATCAAGCCCTGAATGGGTTACAACATAAAGCCCGATTTTAATGCAGTGAGAAATTATTTTAACATATTTCGGGTCATCAATAAAGGTTTTTTGATAATCGGGGTGAATTTTAATTCCCTTAAGTCCGATTTCTTTAATGAAATCAAGCTTTTCTTCGATGTTTTCACACTCAGGATGAATTCCGCCGAAAGAAACGATTCCCTCAACCTCATTCAAGCTCTGAGCAAAGCGGTTGATTGAATCAAACTGCCTGGGGCTTGTTACAACAGGGAGAACAACGGATAAATCCACTCCGCCCTCTTTCATTGAAGAGAGAAGCCCGTTTAATTTGCCGTCAGCAAAAGGCTCACTTCCGCAACGCTGTGAAAGCTCGCTGATAGCGGCGTCGGCAATTTTATCAGGGAAAATATGAGTGTGAAAATCAATGAACATACAAAAACCTCTTTTCCTGAAATAGTTTAACCCTACTTATTCAAAAAATCAAGATGTTTATTCTGTCTTGCAGATTAAATATAAATACCAAACGAAATTGAGAGGAGAATTAACTTGGTATCAAAAGTAATTATGCTTGTTGTGTTTGCGGCGCTTATGATAATCATCGGCGTTGTAACACGCAAAAACTCAACTGATGTAAACGGATTTGTTCTCGGCGGCCGTTCTGTAGGCCCCTGGATGACAGCTTTTGCTTACGGAACATCATATTTCAGCGCCGTTGTTTTTATTGGCTATGCAGGTCAGTTTGGCTGGAGCTACGGTCTTGCTGCTACTTGGATTGGCATCGGTAATGCTGTTATCGGCTCACTTCTTCCGTGGATAATTCTCGGTAACAGAACAAGAATTATGACAAAGGCAATGAATGTTTCCACAATGCCTGAATTCTTTGAAAAGAGATACAACTCAAAGTCCCTTAAAATTGCGGCGGCAATGATTGTTTTCCTTTTCCTTATTCCTTACACAGCATCTGTTTATAACGGACTTTCAACCTTATTTAACTCAGCATTCCCGTCAGTTCCTTATAATGTATGGATTATTATTATGGCTGTTTTTACCGCTATTTATGTTATCCTCGGCGGTTACAAGGCAACTGCAGTTAATGACTTTGTTCAGGGTATTGTAATGCTCATAGGCATTGCCGCTGTTGTTATTTGCGCCGTTCAGGCTAAAGACGGACTTTCAGGCGTTTATGAAGGTCTTGGCCTTGTTAATGCAAACTCACCTCACGGCACATTTAATTCAATTCTCGGTCCTGACCCGCTTAACCTTATCGGTGTTATTATTCTTACTTCACTTGGCACTTGGGGTCTTCCTCAGATGGTGCAGAAGTTTTATGCAATTAAAGATAAGCCCTCAGTTAAAAGAGGTGCAATTATTTCAACCTTCTTCGCAGTTGTTGTTGCAGGCGGTTCATACTTCCTCGGCGGCTTAGGCAGACTTTTCTGCACAACAGATGCCGCAGAGTCAGGTAAATCTCTTATTCAGATTCTTGCCAACGGCAAGCCTGATTTTGACACAATGGTTCCCGCTATTCTTAATTCTTCTGTTCCCGATTTTCTTTTTGGTCTTGTAGTTGTTCTTGTTCTTTCTGCTTCAATGAGCACATTGGCAGGTCTTGTTCTTTCTTCAAGCTCAACTATGACAATCGACCTTATCAAGCCTTTTGTCAAAAAAGGTATGAGCGAGAAAAAACAGGTTCTTGTTATGAGAATTTTTATTCTTGTTTTCCTTATCATCTCTGTTCTTATTGCCGCTAACAAGCAGGCTCTTAACGATATGGGTATCAACATTTCTGCCCTTATGGGTATTTCCTGGGGTACTCTTGCAGGCTCGTTCCTTGCTCCGTTCCTTTACGGCCTTTTCTCAAAGAAAATCACCAAAGCCGCAGTATGGGTGAGCCTTATCACAGGTGTTGGCGTAACCGTTGCAAGTATGGTTTTGTTTAACCTGGGTCTTTTCCCCGAGCTTACCGCAAAGGCGGCATCATTCTCAATCGGCGGCTACGGCTTTAACCTTGCTTCACCTGTTAACTGGGGTGCAATCACAATGATTCTCGGCCTTATTGAGGTTCCCGTTGTTTCTGCGATAACAGGAGCTAAAAAAGCCGAAAAAGAAAGCGAAGAGCTTTTTGAATGTTATTCTGTAAAAGAATAAATAAAGACTTGAAGATATAAGCAAAAAGTGATATAATTACTTATCGCTTTAAAGTAATAAGCCCGAAAAGCGAAAGCTTTTTGGGCTTTTTTGTAAAAGGAAGTGCACTATGAACTGTTTTCAAAAAGAAATTGAAACATTACCTCGTAAAGAAATAGAGGCTATTCAGCTTGAAAGGCTGAAATGGACTGTTAATTATTGCTACAATAACACAGAGTTTTATCATAAAAAGCTCACCGAAGCAGGAGTTTTTGACGGCAGTAAAATCAAACAGCTCTCAGATATTCAGTATATCCCTTATACCACCAAAGACGATTTCAGAGATAATTATCCCTTTGGTATGATGGCTGTGCCGATGAAAGATATTGTAAGGCTTCACGCTTCTTCAGGCACAACAGGTAAGCCCACCGTAGGTGTTTACACAAAAGAAGATTTGGATATCTGGAGCGACTGTGTTGCCCGTGTTGCAATGGCAGGTGGCGTAACTGCTGACGATATTATTCAGATTAGCTTCGGCTACGGACTTTTTACAGGTGCTCTCGGCCTTCATTACGGCCTTGAAAAGGTTGGCGCAATGGTTATTCCTGCTTCATCAGGTAACACCGAAAAGCAGCTTATGATGATGCGTGACTTCGGTGTAACAGGCCTTGTTGCCACTCCGTCTTATGCTCTTTATCTCAGCGAGGCTATCAAAGATTCAGCCTATCCGCTTTCAGATTACAAGCTTCGCCTGGGTATTCTCGGCAGTGAGCCTTGTACACCTGAAATGCGTGAGCAGATTGAAAAGAATATGGGCGTATTTGTTTCTGATAACTACGGTATGACCGAGCTTGGCGGACCGGGTGTCAGCGGTGACTGCCCTGTTCGTGACGGTATGCACTTTGCAGAGGACCATTTCCTGCCTGAAATTATCAGCCGTGAAACTGATGAGCCCCTCGGCGAGGGTGAGGTTGGCGAGCTTGTTGTTACAACCCTTACCAAAAAGGGTATGCCTGTTCTGCGTTACCGCACCAAGGATGTTACAAAGCTCACTTATGAGCCTTGCGCCTGCGGAAGAACTCACGCAAGAATGTCCAAAACAATGGGCAGAACTGACGATATGCTCATCATCAAGGGAGTTAATGTATTCCCCACACAGATTGAGAGTGTTCTCATTTCTATGGACCATATCGGCCCTCATTATCAGCTTGTTGTTACAAGAGAGAATTTTAAGGATTCACTTGAAATTAAGGTTGAGCTTGTTAATGCTGATTTGCTTGAAAGCTACGGCGAGCTTGATAAACTCAAGAGAAGAATTGAAGATAAGCTTAAGAGCGTTTTAGGCTTGCAGACTAAGGTTACACTTGTTCAGCCCAAAACTCTTGAAAGATTCCAGGGTAAAGCAAAGAGAATTCTTGATTTAAGAAATCAGTAAGAAAGGAAGTTTTGTTTGAAACAGCTTTTAATCGGCAACGCCGCAGTTGCCAGAGGTTTATATGAAGCAGGCTGTTCGGTTTTTTCAAGCTATCCGGGTACTCCCAGCACAGAAATCACCGAATTTGCCGCAAAATATGATGAAATTTATTGTGAATGGGCGCCTAATGAAAAGGTAGCTATGGAGGTTGCTTTCGGTGCATCCTTGGGTGGCAAAAGAAGTGCCTGCGCTATGAAACACGTTGGCCTCAATGTTGCCGCTGACCCGCTTTTTACTCTCTCTTACACAGGTGTAACAGGCGGTATGGTTATCTGCGTTGCAGATGACCCGGGTATGCATTCGTCACAGAACGAGCAGGATTCCCGCCATTATGCAATCGCCGCAAAGGTGCCTATGCTTGAGCCTTCAGATTCAGCTGAGGCTTATGAATTCGCAAAGAAGGCTTATGATATTTCAGAAAAATTCGATACTCCTGTTTTCTTGAGAATCTGCACAAGAATTGCCCATTCTCAGAGCATTGTTGAAACAGGGGACAGAGCAGAAAAGCAGGCAATTCCTTATAAAAAAAATCCTGCTAAATACATAATGATGCCCGGCAACGCAAAAAAGCGCCACCCCATTGTTGAAAAAAGAACTCTTGACCTCACCGAGTTTGCAGAAACCTGCGAATTTAACAAGGTTGAAATGGGCGGCACTGATGTTGGTATTATCACATCAGGTACTTGCTATCAGTATGTTAAAGAGGTTTTCGGTGACAGCGTAAGCGTTTACAAATTAGGTCTTATTCACCCGATGCCCGTTAATGCTCTTAAGGAGTTTGCCTCAAAGGTTAAAAAGGTAATTGTTGTTGAAGAGCTTGACGGAATTATTGAAGCTCACTGCAGAAATATCGGCATTGAGGTTGAAGGCAAAGAGAAGTTTACAAACATCGGTGAGTTTTCACAGAAGACTATTGCAGATGTTTTCGGTAAGGATGCAAAAGCAAGCACATCAATCGAAACCGAAATCCCCGGCAGACCTCCTATGATGTGTGCAGGCTGCCCCCACAGAGGAATGTATTATGTTCTTGCAAAGAACAAGGTTACTGTTCTCGGTGATATCGGTTGCTACACTCTTGGCGCAGTTCCGCCCCTCAGCGCTATGGATTCAACTCTTTGTATGGGTGCTTCTGTTTCAGGTGTTCACGGCTTTAACAAAGCAGGTCTTGAAGCCACAGAAGGCAAAACAGTTGCCGTTATCGGTGACTCAACCTTTATGCACTCAGGTGTAACAGGTCTTATCAACATCGCTTACAACGGCTCAAATTCAACCGTTATTATTCTTGATAACTCAATCACAGGTATGACCGGCCATCAGCAGAACCCCACAACTGGCTATAACATCAAGGGCGACCCTGCAGGCAAAATCAACCTTGAGGCTCTTTGCCATTCAATCGGTATCAACCGTGTAACTGTTGTTGACCCTTATGACCTTGAGGAATGTGAGCGTGTTCTTAAAGAAGAGCTTGCCGCAAAAGAGCCGTCTGTTATTATTTCACGCAGACCTTGTGTTCTTCTCAAATATGTTAAACCTAAGACTCCTCTTAAGGTTAACCCCGATAAGTGCAGAAGCTGTAAAAAATGTATGAAATTCGGTTGCCCTGCAATCAGCATTAAAAACGGCAAGGCATTTGTTGACGCAACTCTTTGCGTTGGCTGTGAGGTATGCAAACAGCTTTGCCCATTTGACGCTTTTGAAAGTGAGGTGCAGGCATAATGGCAGTTACAAGTGTTATGATAGTCGGCGTAGGCGGTCAGGGCTCCTTGCTTGCAAGTAAGCTTTTAGGTAAGCTCCTCGTTGATGAAGGCTATGATGTTAAGGTTTCAGAGGTTCACGGTATGAGTCAGCGCGGCGGCTCGGTTGTTACCTATGTCCGCTTTGGTGATAAGGTTTATTCTCCCGTTATTGAAGAAGGTGAAGCAGACTTCATCGTTTCTTTTGAAAAAATTGAAGCCGCAAGATGGATTAAGTGCCTCAAAAAGGGCGGTAAGGTTATCGTTAACACTCAGCAGATTGACCCGATGCCCGTAATTATCGGCGCGGCAGAATATCCTCAGGCTGTTCTTGATGAAATCAAGGGAGCAGGTGTGGATGTTGATGATATCGATGCACTTTCACTTGCTCAGCAGGCAGGCTCAGCCAAGGCAGTTAATATTGTTTTAATGGGCAGACTTGCAAAGGGATTTGATATTCCTTATGAAAACTGGATTAAGGCTATTGAAAATTCAGTGGCACCAAAATTTGTTGAAATGAATAAAAAAGCTTTTGAGCTTGGCTATAACTGTAAATGATTTATTTGAAAGGACAGTGATTCAAATGGCAAAATATTATCAGGAGGCT
Source organism: Clostridia bacterium (assembly GCA_017465465.1). GTDB lineage: Bacteria > Bacillota > Clostridia > Oscillospirales > Acutalibacteraceae > CAG-488. Next base: position 20,004 of record JAFTWE010000028.1, read on the forward strand.
ATTGAAACAGCTTCCCGAGAGCAAATTAAACAGTGGCAGGATGAAAGACTTGTTGCTACAGTAAAGCGTGTGTACGAAAATGTTGAATACTATCGCAAAAAGATGGAGGAGGCAGGGGTTACACCTGATGATATCAAGTCATCTGACGACCTTTATAAGCTCCCGTTTTTAACAAAAGACGACCTTCGTGAGGCTTATCCCTACGGACTTATGGCAGAGCCTCTTGAAAATTGTGTGAGAATTCAGTCAACCAGCGGAACAACAGGCAGACGCGTTGTTGCTTTCTACACACAGCACGACATTGATTTGTGGGAAGATTGCTGTGCAAGAGCAATTATGGCTGTTGGCGGAACAAAGGAAGATGTTTGCCAGGTTTGCTACGGCTACGGTCTTTTCACAGGCGGCCCCGGTCTTAACGGCGGCTCACATAAGGTTGGCTGTCTTACTCTTCCTATGTCTTCAGGTAACACCGACAGACAGCTTCAGTTTATGACAGACCTTGGCGCAACAATTCTTTGCTGCACACCTTCTTATGCCGCATATCTTGCTGAAAGCATTCACGAAAAAGGACTTCGTGACCAGATTAAGCTCAAGGCAGGTATCTTCGGTGCAGAAGCATGGACAGAAGAAATGCGCCACGACATTGAGGATAAATTAGGTATCAAGGCTTATGATATTTACGGTCTTACCGAAATTTCAGGCCCCGGTGTTTCATTTGAATGTGAAGAGCAGACAGGTATGCACATCAATGAAGACCATTTCATTGCTGAAATCATCAATCCTGAAACAGGTGAAGTTCTTCCTGACGGCGAAAAGGGTGAGCTTGTTTTCACAAGCATCACCAAAGAAGCTTTCCCGCTTATCCGTTACCGCACACGCGATATCTGCGTTCTTTCAAGAAAGAAATGCTCCTGTGGCAGAACTCATGTTAAAATGACAAAGCCTATGGGCAGAAGTGACGATATGCTTATTATCAAGGGCGTTAATGTATTCCCGTCACAGATTGAAATGGTTCTTCTTAATAAGGGCCTTACTTCAAACTATCAGATTGTTGTTGACAGAGCAAACAACTCTGACTCAATCGAAGTTCTTGTTGAAATGACACCTGAGCTTTTCTCAGACACAGTGAACGAGCTTAATGTTAAAGAAAAAGAGATTACAGAAGCCCTTAAATCTGTTCTCGGCATTTATGCAAAGGTTCGCATTGTTGAGCCTAAGTCCATTGTAAGAAGTGAAGGTAAAGCAGTTCGAGTTATAGACAAGAGAAATCTTTATAAACAATAAGGAGGCAAATAATATGGCTATCAATCAGTTATCAGTTTTTGTTGAAAACAAAAAGGGAACAATTCTCACAATCACCAAGGCAATCGCAGATGCAGGTGTTGATATCCGAGCATTGAGCGTTGCCGATACACAGGATTTCGGAATTCTCCGCCTTATTGTAAGCGATACAGAAAAAGCAAAGGCTGCTTTACACGAAGAAAATTGTGTTGTTTCTGCAACTCAGGTTATTGCTGTATCAGTTTCTGATGTTCCCGGCGGACTTCATCAGGTGCTTGAGTATCTTGCTGAGGAAGATATCAATGTTGAATATGTGTATGCTTTCATTACCGTTTCAGGCAAGCACGCTTATGTTGTTCTTCGTGTTGAAGATAATGACAAGGCATCAGCTCTTCTCCAGTCAAAGGGAATTACTCTTGTAACAGAAGAAGATATCAAAGCTCTTTAATATGATTTTTACGGCAGACTGCACAATTTGTGCAGTCTGTTTTTCTATACCACAACCCATTGACTTTGAAAATCGTTGTAATATAATTAAATTACAGACAAAAGTCTGAAAAGGGAGGATTTATAATGAAAAAAAGAATGTTAAAAATCGTTGCAACCATGCTGAGCCTTGTGCTTGTGTTTTCTTGTGTGTCAACAGGTGCAGTTGCTTTAAACAAGGACGGAATTACTGTCGATGAGCTCAAAGGCTATGTTGCTGTGGATGTTATGGTTAATAACTCTCAGTCGGCGGCAGTTGTTGCATTGGAAAAACAAGAGGATTCCACAATTTCATTTGCGGTGACCACAAACGGAACAGATTATACATTTATTGATTTGCTTCAGTTTTGGGATAAAAATCACGATGTACTTGAAGTTGCAGGTTATACCGTGATGAATGATGATTTTGTGTTTTTGCTCAGGTCATATTTAGTTGAAGAAATTTGGTCTGATGAGGATAATGATTATTACTATAATTATGAAATTGCGGCAACTACCATTGTAAGCACCAAGGACGGCGTGAACTTAACCTCAAAGAGCAAAGATTTTGATAACTGGTCAAAGGCAGACGGCTATGATTCAGACCTCTATGTATATTTTGGCTTGTTTGATGTGGTTGGTGACAAATTGGTATACGCTAATACTGCATATACTGATTTAAGCGGAAGCGAAGAGTTCTATGCTCGCGATGTGTACTTTTTTACCTCAGATTTAGAAAATTGGGGATATAGCGAAAGTCATAAGGAAATCAAACTTGACAGAAATGAAAATTATTATTGTACAGCGTACCAAAATGCAAACGGTGTTCTTATTGAAGAAAAATGGAGATTACCTGCCGAAGATAAATACGAAAGAACATTGATTCTCGATAAGGTAAAATGCAACTCAAAAGAAATATTTAATTTAAGTGATGAACAGGGTACTCCCAGCGTTCTGCCTATGTACGGAACCTTGAAAAATGTTCCCGATACAGTGTTCAGATTTGAAAGCATTTTGTCAGAGGCATATTATCAGGGCAAGGATGACGGAAGTATGCGAATAGTCAAAGTTGACCTGAATACTGAAAAGCAGGAAGTTCTCTGGGAAAACGACAGTGATTTCAGATGGTTTTTGGTTAATCTTGAAAACACCGTATATTTTCTTGAATACGATGAAAATGATTATGCCAAGATTTATCGTTTTGATGAAGATATGAAGCTTGAAGATACAGGCCTTGGCAAGGTAAAAGTAAATTATGCCAAAGGACTTCAGAATAAAGCTTTTATCTTTTCGGAATCCGGGATTTATGTTTTTGACGAGGAAGGTTATAAAAAGTACGAAACTTCAAACATAATTGAAGATACAACATATTCAGTTGCATTTATTCTCAATGAAGATTTATTTGTGCTTAATACCCCCGAAAAAGGTGTGGCTAAGGTTTTTACAGCATCTGAAAAAGCTCCGAAAATCGGTGATATTGACGGTGACGGCAGAATCATTTCTTCTGATGCACTTTTTGTTTTGCAGTATACAACCGGCTTGAAAGAGTTAACTGACGAACAGAAGGCTGTGGCAAATGTTGATAACAACAGCGAAATAAATTCTGCAGATGCTCTGGCCATTCTTCAATATGCAACAGGACTTATTACATCTTTTAAATAACGAAGATTTAATTTTTGCATATAATAAAAAACACTTGACTTTTTAAAAAATGAGGAGTAATATTATCTAAACCGTTGAAGAAGAGTAGTAGCTTTGATAACGATGGTCAAGAGAGCCGCAGGCGGTGTGATTGCGGTGCATCAGTTTAAGGTGAATGGACTTCTGAGGGCGAGCTGAATTAAGTAGGTAAGACGGAGAGGCACTTCGTTAATAACGGCGGCGTATGTTGGTACGCAAAGTGGATGCACAGCATCAAGCAAGGTGGCACCGCGGATAAAGTGTTTTATTCGTCCTTGGCAGAGTTAAGTCTGTCAAGGACGGTTTTTATTTTTGGAGGTTTGTTTATGATTTTACTAACAAAACGATGGCGTGATTTAAAAACATATCATTAAAGCTATAAAACACTTGATTTTTACGGAGGAAATTACTATGGAATTTAACAATATTGATTTTAACACTTATTTGAAAAGCTATCCCGATAAAGAAGGCTTTTTCGGCAAATACGGCGGCTCCTATATTCCTGCAGACCTGCAGAAAGCTATGGAAGAAATCACAGAAGCTTATTTCACCATCTGCAAGTCAAGCAAGTTTATCAGCGAGCTTCGCAGAATACGAAAAGAATTTCAGGGCAGACCTACCCCTGTTTCATACCTTGAAAGGCTTTCAAACAGCATTGGCAACGGTGTTCAGCTTTATGCCAAGCGTGAGGATTTAAATCACACAGGTGCTCACAAGCTCAATCATTGTATGGGTGAGGCTCTTCTTGCAAAATATATGGGTAAGAAAAAGATTATAGCCGAAACAGGTGCAGGTCAGCACGGTGTTGCTCTTGCAACTGCCGCCGCATATTTCGGCTTGGAATGTGACATTTATATGGGCTCTGTTGATATTAAAAAGCAGGCTCCCAATGTTGCAAGAATGAAGATTTTAGGCGCAAATGTTGTTGAGGTAACTCACGGCTTGCAGACCCTTAAAGAGGCTGTTGATGCCGCATTTGACGCTTACTGCAAGGAATATAAAACTGCCATTTACTGCATCGGTTCAGTTGTTGGTCCTCATCCGTTCCCGATGATGGTTCGTGATTTCCAGAGTGTTGTTGGTATTGAGGCAAGGGAGCAGTTTTTGAATATGACCGGTGAGCTTCCTGATGCTATTGTTGCTTGTGTTGGCGGCGGCTCAAATGCAATGGGTCTTTTCTCGGGCTTCCTTAATGACCCTGTGGATATTTACGGTATTGAGCCTTTGGGAAGAGGCACAGCTCTCGGCGACCACGCCGCAAGCCTTAAATACGGCGAAGAGGGAATAATGCACGGCTTTAACTCAATTATGCTTAAGGATGAAAACGGTGAACCTGCTCCTGTTTATTCAGTTGCAAGCGGACTTGATTATCCTTCCTCAGGTCCTGAACACGCTTTCCTTCACGATTTGGGCAGAGTTAAGTATGATGTAATCGGTGACGATGAAACTATTGATGCTTTCTTTACTCTTTCCCGTCTTGAGGGTATTATCCCTGCTATTGAAAGCTCACACGCTGTTGCTTACGGCATGAAGCTTGCCCGTGAAATGGGCAAGGGCTCAATCCTTATCAATCTCTCAGGCAGAGGCGACAAGGATATGGATTATGTTATTGAAAAATACGGTATCAGATAATTAAATGTTTTTTACGGCTTGCGCAGAGTTTTATCCGTGCAAGCCGTATTTATAGGTGATAATATGAAAATTGTAACTATGGGTGAATTACTTATTGATTTAACTCAGACAGGTGAGTGCGGCGGTATACCTCAGTATGCCGCAAACCCCGGCGGTGCACCTGCAAATGTGGCGGTTGCCGCATCCCTTATGGGAAGTGAAACAGCTTTTATCGGCAAGGTGGGTAATGATTCCTTTGGGAATATGCTCGTAAAAACCTTGAAGGATAAAAATGTTGATATCAGCGGAATTGTAAAATCTGATGAATTTAAAACAACTCTTGCCGTAGTCAGCCTTGACAGCAGGGGAGAACGCTCGTTTTCTTTTTACAGAAAGAATTGTGCCGATGTAAATCTTACGCCTGATGAAATTGATATTGGTCTGATAAATTCTGCAGATATTCTTCATTTTGGCTCAGTTTCTTTAACTGATGAGCCTTCATTTTCTGCAACACAAAGTGTTGTAAAATCGGCAAAGGCAGGCGGTGCAATTATCACCTATGACCCGAATTACAGACCGCTTCTTTGGAACGGTGAAACTGAAGCTGTGGCTAAAATGCGATGTTTATTGAAATTTGTCGATATAATAAAGGTATCGGAAGAGGAGCTGACTCTGCTCACAGGTGAAGATGATTTGAGCAAAGGCGCAGAAGCTCTGCTTAATGAGGGAGTAAAAATTGTGCTTGTTACCCGCGGTGAAAAGGGAGCGTTTTATAAAACCCGCAGTTGCTACGGTGAAGTAGGGGCTAATGAAGTTTCTGTTGCCGATACCAACGGTGCAGGGGATACATTCTTCGGCGCATTTTTGTCTTGTCTTGATTCTTTGGAAAATTTTGAAAAAAATCTCAACGGTTGCCTTCTTAATGCGGTAAAATTTGCCTGTGTTGCTGCGGAAATTTCTGTTACCCGAAGCGGCGCAATTCCTGCAATGCCAACAAAAAAAGAGGTTGAAAAAGCAATAAAAATATCACTTTAACTCCATAACTTAACGCGGTATAAAAGCCTGTGATGTGATAATAATTCAATTAGAAACTTATTGTGTTGAAAATGCCTTTATTTTCTGTTTTGAAAATATAAAACCGTCATACTAAAAAATATTAAAAAATTATTAAAAAAGGGTTTATTTTTTCAATAAATGGTGATATAATCTAAAGGTATAAACAATATGTAGTAGTCTGCCAAAAGATAATTGGCTTTTATAAATAAATTTAGGGAGTGGCCCGGTTATGGATAAAATCTTCATAAACGGTGGTAATCCTCTTAAAGGTGAGGTTACTATCAGCGGCGCAAAAAATGCAATAGTAGGTATTCTCCCTGCAACCATACTCGCTCAGGATGTTTGCGTTATTGAAAATGTTCCGAATATCAGCGACGTTTCAATGATGCTTCGCATTCTCCACCAGTTGGGTGCAAGGGTCAGACATATAGACGAAACCACAGTTGAAATAGATTCCAGCACCATTAACTCTTATGTTGTTACTCACGATATGACCAAGCACTTAAGAGCTTCATATTACTTCATCGGCGCTCTTCTTGCCCGTTTCGGACGAGCCAAGGTTGCAATGCCCGGAGGATGTAATTTTGGTGTTAGACCTATTGACCAGCACATCAAAGGCTTTGAAATTCTCGGAACAGAGGTTAATTTAAAAGAGAACGCTATGATTGATGCCGATTCCAACGGCCTTTCAGGCGGACTTATTTACCTTGATGTTGTGTCAGTAGGCGCTACAATGAATCTTATGCTTGCGGCTGTTAAGGCAAAAGGTCTTACTGTTATTGAAAATGCCGCCAAAGAGCCCCATATAGTTGACCTTGCAAACTTCCTCAACTCAATGGGTGCTGATGTCAGAGGCGCAGGCACAGATGTTATTAAAATCAGGGGCGTTGAAAAGCTTCACGGCTGTACTTATTCAGCTATCCCCGACCAGATAGAGGCAGGCACATTTATGGTTGCCGCCGCCGCCACTAAAGGCGAGGTTCTTATTAAAAATGTTATTCCTAAGCACCTTGAGTCAATAACCAACAAGCTTATTCAGTGCGGTGTTGAGGTTGAGGAATATGATGATTCTCTTTTGATTAAGGGAACCTGCAGACCTAAGAAGTGCAATGTTAAAACAATGCCCCATCCAGGTTTTCCAACCGATATGCAGCCTCAGTTTACCACCCTTTTAGCTGTTGCAGAGGGCACAAGCATTGTTTCTGAGGGCGTATGGGATAACCGTTTCCAGTATGTTGAGCAGCTTGCGAGAATGGGCGCCAACATCACCGTTAACGGCAAAGCGGCCACCGTTGAGGGCGTTGAAAGCTTAAACGGTTCACCTGTTAAGGCAGATGACCTTCGCGCAGGTGCGGCAATGCTTATTGCGGGCTTGATTGCCAAGGGAACAACAGAAATTGAAAACATTGTTTATATAGACCGCGGATACGATAATGTTGTGGGTAAGCTTCAGGCGTTAGGTGCTGATATTCGCCGCGTTACTGATGATGACACTCCCAAGGTAGTTGAATCAGCAGGTTAAGCTAAAGGTATAATTTTTGAAAGGAATGTGCAATAAATGGCAAGATTCAGCTCGCTTTTTTCATCAAGCAGCGGTAATTGCACTTTTATCGGCACAGGAACAAACGGAATATTGATAGATGTGGGCGTCAGCGGTAAGCAGGCGCTCGCCGCTTTGGATTGCATTGGTGTTGATATTGAGAGCATCAGTGCAATTTTTATTACTCACGAGCACACCGACCACATCAAGGGTGTGCGTGCATTGGCTTCAAAATTCGGCATTGATGTTTATGCTTCAGAGGGCACTCTTCAGAAAATGGAAGAGGGCGGCAAGCTGTGCAATAAGTTTAACAGCTTTGTTTTGCCTGAATGCGGTGTTGAATGCGGCGGTATGCTTGTTAAAGGCTTTTCAACCTCTCACGACTGCGCTCAGAGCCTTGGCTTTACGGTGGAAACGCCGGATGAAAGAAAAATTTCCGTTCTCACCGATACAGGCTTTGTCAGTGAAGATATGTACAGGGCGGTTGAGGGCAGTGACCTTATTCTTGCGGAGTCAAATCACGATATAGGAATGCTTCGTAACGGCCCTTATACATACGCTCTTAAAAGAAGAATTCTTTCAGATAAAGGTCATCTTTCTAACCTTGCTTGTGCAGATTTGGTTACCCGCCTTGTAGAAAACGGAACAACTCGGCTTGTTCTTGGCCATTTAAGCAAAGAAAATAACATTCCTCAGCTTGCTTATCAGACCTCCTATGCCGCATTGGAAACAATGGGCGCCAAAGAGGGCAGTGACTATATGATGTATGTTGCAGGCCAGGATTGCAGAGAGGTGATTCTCTGATGATTAGTGTTACAATAATCTGCGAGGGAAAGCTTAAAGAAAAATATCTTCGCGATGCCTGCGATGAATATTCAAAACGCCTTGGTGCTTTTTGCAAGCTTAATATTGTTGAGCTTGCGCCTAAACGGCTTTCCGATAACCCGACACAGGGTGAAATTGAAAATGCTCTCACTTCTGAAGGTAAAGAGATTTTATCCAAAATCCCGCAGAATTCTTATGTTTATGCAATGTGTATTGAGGGCAAGCAGATGCCCTCAGAACGCCTTGCAAAGGCCATTGATAATTGCGCAGTAACAGGCAAAAGCAATGTGGTGTTTATCATTGGCGGTTCTTTCGGGCTTAGTGATGAAGTGAAAAAAGCGGCTGATTATAAGCTTTCGATGTCAGAGATGACATTCCCTCACCAGCTTGCAAGGGTAATGCTCCTTGAGCAGATTTACAGAGCCTTTCAGATAAGCTCAGGCGGTAAGTATCATAAATAGATTTTAAGATGCAGTTAATCTGCATCTTTTTTATTGCAAAGCGACTTTGAAAATGTTATAATCAAAATAGCGAGGTGTGTACTATGAAAAAAGTTATGTCCTTGTTTTTGAGCTTGACAACAGCATTTTTAATAATAACAGCAAGTGTTCCTGTTGCATTTGCCGCAGAGTATAACGGCAAATGCGGAAGCAATGTTTTCTGGACTCTTGATACATTTACGGGCGAGCTTGTTATCAGCGGAAGCGGCAGTATGAGCGATTATTCGGCTGACAGCGCGCCTTCCTGGTCAACTTATCAGAGCTATATTAAATCTGTAACTGTAAGTGACGGCGTAACCTCGGTTGGTGCGTATTCCTTCTATAACATAACAGGGTATAAATATCAGAAAATGACCGATGTCAGCCTCAGTAGTTCTGTTGAGCTGATTGGTGACTACGCTTTCAGAGGCTGTAAGTCATTAACCGCCGTTATCGGCACAGGCGTTGAGCAGATTGGCGAATATGCATTCAGAAGCTGTGAAAGCCTTTCTGCCCTCAATCTTATTTCTGTTGTTTCTGTAGGTAACGGTGCATTCAGCTATTGCACAGGAATTACTGCTCTGCCAATCCCTGCGAGCGTAACCACAATAGGCTCGTCAGCTTTTAAGGGCTGTTCGGGAATAACAAGCCTTACGTTGCCTGACAATATTACTTCCTTGGGTAATCAGGCTTTTGCCGATTGCACAGGGCTTACTGCAGTTGAATTTTCAGCCTCAGAGATTACACAGCGTGTTTACGGTGTGTTTAATGGCTCGGGAGCAGACGGCGGAATGAACGTTACTTTCGGTGATAATGTTACTGCAGTTGTGGAGGGTCTTTTTGAAAATTGCTCCAATATTAACGAAGTAACCTTTGGCTCGGCTGTTACATCAGTAGGGGATTTTTCTTTTTACGGCTCAGGTGTTAAAAGCGTGGTTATCCCTGCGAGTGTTAAAACAATCGGCAGTTACGCTTTTTCCTTGTGTAACAGCCTTGTTTCTTTCAGTGTTGACAGCTCAAATACCGCCTTTTCGGCAGGCAGTAACGGAGAGCTTATGAATAAAGCCAAAACCTATATTTACAGATACCCGTCAGGAAGAACGGAATCTTCATATACACTTCCCACTACTGTAAGAATAATTGCGGTTGGTGCTTTCAGCGGTGATGATGACCTTGTAACAGTTGATACATCATACACCGTAACCATTAACGATTATGCGTTTACTATGTGCCAATCACTCAGCAGTGTTACTCTCACCCTGGTGTCAACTCTCAAGCCTTATGCCTTTGCTGATTGCAACAGCTTAAGTGCGGTGTCTGCCCCCAAACTGAAAACGGTAGGCGAATATACTTTCTTTGGCTGTGACGAGCTTACTGACCTTTCGGGCTTCACCGCTATGACAGAAATCAGCAGTTACGCTTTTTCAAACATTCAGGGTATTAAAACCCTCACTATTCCCTCAACCGTAACGGCAATCGGTGACTATGCTTTTAATAACTGCGATAATCTGGCTACTCTCACGGTGCCGTCAAATGTTAAGAATATTCATACAGGTGCATTTGCTAACTGTGATAATCTTAACAGTGTAATCCTCGAAGAGGGGATAACCACCGTTTATCAGTATGCGTTTTTGAATTGCCCTGCACTTCTTAGCGTAAAAATTCCTGCCTCGGTAACGCAGATTGGCACAGCCGCTTTCGGTTATAAGCAGTCAGGCACTGCTTATTCTGCGATTTCGGGCTTTAAAATTTACTGTTACAGCGGTACTGCGGGCTATACCTATGCTCAAAACCACAGTAGCAGGCTTTCTTATGAGGTTGTAACAGACGGAATAGAGGAGGACTCTGCTTCACCCGAAATTCCTTCCCGACAGCCGGTTGAAAATATTGATATTTTCAATCTGGTATTTTCGCTTATTTCAAAGCTTTTGGAGCTTATAATGAATTTAATATAATACTAATCTCCTTATGACTAATTGTTGTAAGGAGATTCGCTTTATTTTTGGTTAAAAAAGCGGTCTTTTTTAATTGACTTTAAATGTGTAATATGGTAGAATATCGTGAGTACAGTGAAAGGAGAAACCGCATTGAAATACTTGTTGAAAAATGCGAATGTTTACCTCAAGGGTAAGTTTGAGAAGGTATCCGTTTTGGTTGAAAACGGAATTATTGCTGATATTTTATCTTTTGATGCAGACCTTGACGGAGTAACTGTTTTTAATTTTACAAATTCATTTATATTTCCCGGTCTTATAGATGTTCATGTTCATCTCAGAGAGCCGGGTTTTTCTTTTAAAGAAACAGTTTTGTCAGGCACAAAGGCCGCCGCAAGGGGAGGGTATACCACCGTTTGCTCAATGCCAAACCTTAACCCCGTTCCCGATTGCTATAACAGCTTAAAGCCACAGCTTGACGCTATCCAAAAAGACGCTGTTATCAATGTTGTGCCTTACGGCTCAATCACAGTGGGTCAAAAGGGTAGTGAGCTTTCTGATATGGACTCAATGAACGACTATGTTGTGTCTTTTTCTGATGACGGCAAAGGCGTGCAGAATGTGGGTATGATGGCAGAAGCTATGGAAAAGGCAAAGTCTTTGGGCAAAATCATCACCGCCCATTGTGAAGATAACAGCCTGCTTTTCGGCGGATACATTCACGACGGTGAATATTGCAAAGCCCACGGTCACAAGGGAATCTGTTCAGAAAGTGAGTGGGGCCCTGTTCAGCGTGATTTAGAGCTTTCAATGGTTACAGGCTGTCCTTACCATGTTTGCCACATTTCTGCTAAAGAAACTGTTGAGGTTATCCGCAATGCTAAGAAAAACGGTGTTGATGTCACCTGTGAAACAGGTCCTCATTACCTCGTTTTGTGTGATGAAGATTTGCAGGAGGACGGCAGATTTAAAATGAATCCGCCTCTTCGTGCAAAGGATGACCGTGAAGCTCTTATTAAGGGTATTCTCGACGGCACGGTTGATATGATTGCTACCGACCATGCACCCCACACGGCAGAAGAAAAAAGCAAGGGTCTTGCCGGCAGCCTTATGGGTGTTGTAGGGCTTGAAACTGCCGTCAGCGTGCTTTACACTCACCTTGTTAAAAAGGGTGTAATCACTCTTGAAAAGCTTATTGAGCTTATGCACGATAATCCGTCAAAGCGCTTTAATTTAGGCTCAGATATTGAAGTCGGCGCAAAGGCAGATTTAACTGTGTTTAATTTTGATGATGAATATGAAATTAACCCCGATGACTTTGTGTCACAGGGCAAGAGCACTCCTTTTAAGGGAATGAAAGTTTACGGTAAATGCCTTATGACAATGTGCGGCGGCAATATCGTATGGCAGGAGGAAGAAAATGACTAAACAAGGAATTTTTGAAATCAAAGAAAACATTAAAATAGCCAAGGATGTTTATAAAATGATTTTGGTTGGTGATACCTCAGCTCTCACCGCACCGGGTCAGTTTATCAACATCAAGCTTGACGGCTTTTTCCTTCGCAGACCCATTTCTGTCTGCGATTATAACGAAAGTGAAATTGTGATTATCTACAAGGTAGTAGGCAAGGGCACAGAGGTTATGTCAGGGATGAAAGCGGGCGAAAAGCTCGATATTCTCACAGGCCTCGGCAACGGCTTTGACACTTCGCTCAGCGGCAATAACCCTGTTGTTATCGGCGGTGGTGTGGGTGTTCCTCCTATGTTTAACCTTGCTAAAAAGCTTAAGGAAGAGGGCAAAGAGCCTGTTGCAATCTTAGGCTTTAATAAAGCAGAAGAAGTTTTTTATAAAGACGAATTTGAAGCTCTCGGCGTTAAAACTTATGTTGCCACAGCCGACGGAAGTGTTGGTGTAAAAGGCTTTGTTACCGATGCCCTTAAAGAAATCGGTGAATATTCATACTTCTACACCTGCGGACCCGAGCCAATGCTTAAGGCTCTTTATAATGCTACCGAAACTTCAGGTCAGCTCAGCTTTGAGGAGCGTATGGGTTGCGGCTTCGGTGCTTGTATGGGTTGCAGCTGTAAGACTAAATACGGCAACAAGCGAATTTGTAAGGACGGCCCCGTTCTTGTTAAGGAGGAGATAATATGGTAAACACAAAAATCAATCTCTGCGGAATTGAAATTGATAACCCCATTATCCCCGCAAGCGGAACCTTCGGCTTCGGCTACGAATTTGCAGAGCTTTATGATATCAATGAGCTTGGTACATTCTCTTTTAAAGGAACCACCAAAGAACCTCGCTTCGGCAACCCCACACCGAGAATTGCCGAATGCCCTGCAGGTATGATTAACTCCGTTGGTCTTCAGAACCCCGGTGTTGATAAGGTAATCAGCGAAGAGCTCCCTAAGCTCAAGGCTTGCTTTGATAAAAAGGTTATGGCAAATGTAAGCGGTTTTTCGCTTGATGAATATGCCTACACCTGCGAAAAGCTTGATTCTCAGGAGCAAATCGGTTGGTTTGAGGTTAACATAAGCTGCCCCAATGTTCACAACGGCGGTATGGCTTTCGGCACAAGCGCTGATGCTGCCGCACAGGTAACAAAGGCAGTTAAGGCTGTTACAACAAAGCCTGTTTTCATTAAGCTCAGCCCCAATGTAACCGACATAGTTTCTATTGCCAAGGCCTGTGAAGAAAACGGTGCTGACGGCATCAGTATGATAAATACTCTTTTAGGTATGAGAATTGACCTTAAAACCAAAAAGCCTGTTATTCACAACAAAATGGGCGGCTTCTCAGGCAGTGCAATTTTGCCCGTTGCTTTGAGAATGGTTTATCAGGTATATGAAGCCGTTAATATCCCTATCATCGGTATGGGCGGTGTTTCAACTGCTGAGGATGTTATTGAAATGATGCTCGCAGGTGCAACTGCAGTTCAGGTTGGCGCGGCAAATCTTGTTGAGCCTTTTGCCTGCAAAAACATCATTGATTCACTCCCTGCAGTTATGGAAAAGTATTCAATAAATAATTTAACAGATATAATCGGAGGTGCTCACTAATGGGTAAAGATGTAATTATTGCTTGCGACTTCAGTAGTAAGCAGGAGGTATTTGATTTTCTTGACAAATTCACTGAGGAAAAGCCCTATGTTAAAATCGGTATGGAGCTTTTCTACGGTGCAGGCCCTGAAATCGTAAAGGGTATTAAAGAAAGAGGTCACAAGATTTTCCTTGACCTCAAGCTTCACGATATTCCCAACACAGTTAAAAAGGCTATGAGCGTTCTTTCTGCAATGGATGTTGATATGTGCAACCTCCACGCCGCAGGAACAATCGCTATGATGGAGGCAGCTATCGAAGGCCTTACAAGACCTGACGGCACAAGACCTCTTCTTATTGCTGTTACTCAGCTCACTTCTACCAGCCAGGAAAGAATGGAGGACGACCTCCTTATTAAGGAGCCAATCGACAAGGTTGTTATGCACTATGCTCATAATGCTAAGCTTGCAGGCCTTGACGGTGTTGTTTGCTCTCCTCTTGAGGCAGGCAAGGTTAAAGAAACCTGCGGAAAAGAATTTATCACAGTTACTCCGGGTGTTCGCTTTGCAGACGGTGAGGTTGGCGACCAGGTAAGAGTTACAACCCCCGAAAAAGCTAAGGAAATCGGCTCAGACTACATCGTAGTGGGCAGACCTATCACTCAGGCCGCTGACCCTGTTGCCGCTTACCGCCGCTGTGTTGCAGAATTTTGTGATTGATTTGTAAATTTTAAATAAGATTATAATAGAGAGGTATTTTAAAATGGAAAAGATTGTTGCTAAAGCATTGTTAGAGATTAAAGCTGTATTCTTCCGCCCTGACGAGCCCTTTACCTGGGCAAGCGGAATCAAGAGCCCTGTTTATTGCGATAACAGACTCATCCTCACAGCTCCCGAACAGAGAAAAATCGTTGAGCAGGCTATTGCTGACAAGGTAAAGGAAGTATACCCTGAATGTGAAGTTCTTATGGGCACAAGCACAGCAGGTATTGCTCACGCCGCAATCGCCGCTTCAATTCTTGATATGCCTATGGGTTATGTTCGCTCAGGCGCAAAGGACCACGGCAGACAGAATCAGATTGAAGGCAGACTTGAAAAGGGTCAGAAGGTTGTTGTTATTGAAGACCTTATTTCAACAGGCGGAAGCGTAATCGAGGTTGTTGATGTTCTTCGTGAAGCAGGCGCAGAGGTTCTCGGTATTGTGAGCATCTTCACCTACGGTATGCAGAAAGGTCTTGACCGCCTTGCAGCCGCTGATGTTAAAAATGTAAGCCTTACAAACTTTGATACAATCGCAGAGGTTGCATCTGAAACAGGCTATATCAAGCCCGAAGATGTTGCACGCCTTATCAAATTCAGAAACAATCCCTCAGACGAAAGCTGGATTAACGGTTAATCCCTGAAAAATCTGAATTGGAGGATTGGTTTTAGTGAAAAACCTTATAAGTATTCTTGATTTATCGTTGGAAGAAATTGATGAGCTTATTGCCACTGCTAATGATATTATTGAAAATCCTGTAAAATACAGCGAAAAGTGCCACGGCAAAAAGATGGCAACCCTCTTTTTTGAGCCGTCAACCCGTACCCGTCTGAGTTTTGAAGCCGCAATGTATGAGTTGGGTGGTAATGTTCTCGGATTTTCTGAGGCTAACAGCTCTTCTGCCAGCAAGGGTGAAAGTGTTGCCGACACAGTTAAGGTTGTGTCTTATTATGCCGACATTATCACAATGCGCCACCCAAAAGAGGGCGCACCGTTGGTAGCTTCAATGAACGCGACTGTTCCGATTATCAACGCAGGTGACGGCGGTCATAACCACCCGACCCAGACCCTTACCGACCTTCTCACAATCAAGCGTGAAATGGGCAGATTTGATAATCTTACAATCGGACTTTGCGGTGACCTTAAATTCGGCAGAACTGTCCATTCACTTGTTCAGGCTATGATGCGCTACAACAATGTTAAATTTGTTATGATTTCACCTGATGAGCTGAAAATTCCTGAATATTTAAAGCAGGAGCTGATTGATGCAGGCGTTGAATTCACAGAAACAACCGACCTTGAAAAGGCGATGCCCGAGCTTGATATTCTTTATATGACACGAGTTCAGCGTGAGCGCTTTTTCAATGAAGCTGATTATATCCGCCTTAAGGACAGCTACATTCTCACAAGTGAAAAGCTTCTGGCTGCCAAGGCTGATATGCGAGTTCTTCATCCTCTGCCGAGAGTTAATGAAATCAGCCTTGATGTTGATGATGATATCAGAGCCGCATATTTCCGCCAGGCTTGTAACGGCAAATATATAAGAATGGCGCTTATATTAAAGCTTTTGGGGGTAGAATAATGCATATTGATGAAATTAAAAACGGCCTTGTTCTTGACCATATCAAGGCAGGCAAGAGTATGAAAATCTACAATTACCTTGAGCTTGATAAGCTTGACTGCGTTGTTGCCATTATCAAAAATGTCAGCAGCAAAAAAATGGGCAAAAAGGATATTATCAAAATCGACGCTGAGATTGAGGTTGATGTTGATATTTTAGGCTATATCGACCCCGGCATTACCGTTGATGTTATCAAAGACGGCAAGCTTGTTGAAAAGCGTCATCTTGAATTGCCTGAAAAAGTCTGCAATGTTATTCATTGCAAAAACCCAAGGTGCATAACATCTACAGAGCAGGGGCTTCAGCAGATGTTTAAGCTCACAGACAAGGCAAACGGAATTTACCGTTGCATTTACTGTGAATCAAAAGCAAAGCACGGCAGTCTGCTGTAAGGTGATAACCTATCCGGTGATTTTATGAAAAAATTCAAAAAACTGCATATAACAACGGTCTTTTTCGTGTTGCTGATGATTGTTTTTGTGTGGTGGGTTAACAATCACACCCTGAGTGTTAATCAGTATGAGGTTGAAAGTGACTTGGTGAATGATGAAATCACCATTGTTCATTTAACTGATTTGCATGGTGCAAGCTTTGGCAAGGATAATAAAACCCTCATAAGCAGGGTTGCGGCGCAATCTCCCGACCTTATTGCCGTAACGGGCGATATGTTTACTTATGAAGACGAAGCAGGAAAGCAAACAGCTCTTACCTTGCTCAAGGCTCTTGCGGATAAATTTCCTGTGTATTATGTCAACGGTGAGCATGATGATGACGAGGCTTTTTTCACTCTTCTTAGTGAAAACGGAGTAAATGTTCTGAATTATAAGGATGAAGTTATAACAGTCAAGGGGACTGAGCTTCACCTTTACGGAATAGACAATGTTTATTTTTCTCCTCATTTTGATTTGGAAAATGCGTTCAAAAAAGATGAAAAAACCTTTTCGATTTTGCTTTCTCACATGCCCGAATATGAAAGATTTAAGCCCTTCGGTATGGAGCTTGTTTTGTCGGGTGACACTCACGGCGGCTTGTTCCGCTTGCCTTTTGTGGGCGCGGTGTTTGACGGAGAAACAATTTTCCCCGATATGAACGGCAAATTTGTTAAAGGTCTTTATGAGGTTGAAGGTCAGTTTATCCATATTTCAGGGGGACTGGGAGTTTATCCTGTTCCAACCCGTTTGTGGAACCGACCTGAAATTGCAGTTATAAAATTACAACCTGAAAAATAAAAAGTAAAAGAGGAGGCGAAAACCTCCTCTTTGTTATTTCAGCTTTTCGGGAATCAGCTCATAGAGCTTGTCAATTTCCGCTTGCGGCATTTCGGGAGTGTCTGCAAGGGGGAAGGGGATTCCCATATTTTCATATTTTGGAAGACAGAGCTTTCTGAATGGCAGAAGCTCTATTTTTTTTATATTTTTGCAGTTCTTTAAAAGCTCAAGCAGTGCTGTGATGTTTTCTTCACCGTCGTTAAGCTCAGGCACAATAACCTGCCTTATCCAAAGAGGAACTTCCATTTCCTCGGCGAGCTTTAAAAATCTGAGCACCTGCTCAAAATCGCCTCCGCAATGCTTTTGATAACTATCCGTATCAAGGAATTTGATATCAAGAAGCACAAGGTCTGTGACCTCTAAAAGCTCTTTTGCTTCGGTTAAATCACCAATTCCTGCAGTGTCAAGGGCTGTGTGAATGCCGTTTTCTTTTAAAAGTGCAAATAACTCTTTAACAAACTGAGCTTGCATCAGCGGCTCACCGCCCGAAACTGTGACACCGCCGTTTTTGATGTAGCTTTTAAAACGGAGGATTTTTTGAAGCATTTCTTCAGGGGTGTATTCTTCACCGCCCTCAAAGCTGTGAGTGTCAGGGTTGTGGCAATATACACATCTGAGCGGACACCCTTGCATAAACACCACGCACCTCAGCCCGGGGCCGTCAACAGCCCCCATAGACTGAAAAGAGTGGACTTTGCCTATAGCTGACATATTACATCGCCTCGTGGAAGGTTCTTGAAATAACCTCTCTCTGCTGTTCTTTAGAAAGCTTGCAGAAATTAACCGCATAGCCTGAAACTCTGATTGTCAGGTTAGGATATTTTTCGGGCTCTTCATAGGCTGCCTGCAACACCTCACGGTTAAGAACATTAACATTAAGGTGATGTGCTTTCTGAGCAAAATATCCGTCAAGGAGGTTAACAAGGTTGTCAATTCTCTCATCTTCATTTTTGCCAAGAGCCTGAGGAACGATTGAGAATGTGTTTGAAATACCGTCACGGCAAACATCATAAGAGAGCTTTGCAACAGAGTTGAGAGAAGCAAGAGCACCGTTCTTTTCTCTGCCGTGCATGGGGTTTGCACCGGGGGCAAACGGCTCTCCCTTTTTGCGGCCGTCAGGAGTTGAGCCTGTCTTTTTGCCGTAAACAACATTTGATGTGATTGTAAGAATTGAAAGAGTAGCTTCGGCGTTTCTGTAAAGCTTCTGCTTTTTAAGCTCTTCATAGAACTTTTCAACCTGCTCGCAGGCGATTGAGTCAACTCGGTCATCGTCGTTACCGAAGGTGGGGAACTCGCCCACTGTTTCAAAGTCTGTGATAAGGCCTGTATCTTTATCCTTAATGCAACGGACTTTAGCATATTTGATAGCTGAAAGTGAGTCTGCAAGCACGCTCATACCTGCAATGCCAAATGCCATAAAGCGGTGAACCTCAGTGTCGTGAAGAGCCATCTGGGTTTTTTCGTAAGCATACTTGTCGTGCATATAATGAATCTGATTCATTGTGTTTGCATACATTCTTGCAAGCCATGGGCGGTAAATATCAAGATATTCGCAAACCTTGTCATAATCAAGGTATTCATCAGGATACTGCTCATGAACGGGGCCTACCTGCATATTTCTGTTTTCGTCCTTACCGCCGTTGAGAGCCATAAGCATCAATTTTGCAAGGTTGGCTCTTGCACCGAAGAACTGCATCTGCTTGCCCACCTTCATAGCTGAAACACAGCAGGCTATTGCATAATCGTCGCCGTAAATGGGGCGCATAATGTCGTCATTTTCATACTGAATTGCATCAGTGTCGCAAGAAACCTTTGCACAGTATTTCTTGAAGTTTTCAGGTAAATCCTTAGACCAGAGAACTGTGAGGTTAGGCTCAGCAGAGGGCTTAAGGTTATAAAGTGTGTGCATAAAGCGGAATGTGTTCTTTGTAACGAGGGGGCGTCCGTCTTCACCAACACCGCCGAGAGCTTCGGTAATCCACATTGGGTCGCCGCCGAAAAGCTCATTGTATTCAGGGGTGCGAAGGTGCCTTGCCATACGAAGCTTCAGCACAAAGTCATCAATGATTTCCTGAGCTTCTGTTTCGGTAAGAGTGCCTTCTTTGATATCACGCTCAAAGTAAATGTCAAGGAATGTAGAGGTTCTGCCAAGGCTCATTGCCGCACCGTTCTGCTCTTTGATAGCACCAAGATATGCAAAGTAGAGCCACTGAACAGCCTCTTTTGCATTCATTGCGGGCTTTGAAATGTCATAGCCATACATCTCAGCCATACCCTTGAGCATACCGAGGAAGTTAATCTGCTGGTGAAGCTCTTCAAGCTGACGGATTGCAAATGAATCCATAATGTTGCAGCTTCTGCTGAGATTGTCTTTATCGTTCTTCTTTTCTTCAATGAGCTTGTCTATACCGTAAAGGGCAACACGGCGGTAGTCACCGATGATTCGACCTCTTCCGTAAGCATCAGGAAGACCTGTGATAAGTCCGCAGGAGCGTGCAGCTCTTGTTTCCTTGCCGTAAACTCTGAAAACGCCGTCGTTGTGTGTTGTTCTATACTGGAATTCAGATTCAATCTTGTCGGAAAGTCTGTAGCCGTAAGCTTCACATGCTGAGCGTGTCATACGGATACCGCCAAAGGGGTTAACGCCTCTTTTAAGAGGTCTGTCAGTCTGAAAGCCGACGATAATCTCATTCTTTTTGTCAAGATAACCGGGCTTGTAGTTGAGAAGTGAAGTAACGGTGTGAGTGTCAATGTCAAGTACTCCGCCGTACTGCCTTTCAAGAGCCATTAAATCTTCTGCTTTTTTGAGCAAATCCTTAGTTCTGTCTGTTGAACCTGAAAGGAAGGTGTAATCACCCTCATAAGGGGTGTAGTTCTTTTGAATAAAGTCTCTGACATCAATATTTTCCTGCCAGTTACCGGGGTTAAACCCTCTCCACTGTTCCATAATATTACCTCCTTAATTCTATAAAAACAAAAATGTAAACAAATATAAAAGGGCAGCATCCCACAAGATGCTGCCCAGACGGTCGGCTAAAGTCGGCAGTCATTCCCTCGTGGTAAATCCACTGAATCCGTCAGTAATGATTGCCCTGATTGCAAACTGATTATACCACAAGATACCCCTTGCCGTCAATATCAAATTCAATTAAAAATAATCTTTTTTATTTTCTGAAAAATCTGCGTTTTCTTCTGTTGGCTCTCTTTTCTTTTGCTTCATTGTCGCCTGAATTTTTGGGGTCAGAAAACCATTGCACTAAATAATCGCTGTTTATGAAATTATAGAAATCTGTTTTGTCGTCTGAAACTCTCAATGTTCTTCTGAAAACAGCATTCCAAACCTTGTCGAGCACATTGGCAACGAGAAGCAAAAGTAAATAACTGATAGCTGAATATATCAAACCGATTTTCCAACCGCTGAAATAAAATATTGCAATACCAATCAGAATTAACACTATATAAACATCAATGTACTCAAGAAAATCAGGGAAAAAGAATTCTTTTATTCTTTTTCTCTTAAACACCTTTTCCATTTCTTCCTTGTTTTCAACCGTGAAAGCATTAAAAAGGCATTCGTTATTCTGAACGCACATTTTTGCTCTAATCAGATTGATGCAGGAATATGTTGAATAATTGTCACAGCTTATTTTAAATTCAATATCTTCATCTGACTCAAAAAGCTGATAATCTGTGATTACATTGAAATAGTAAAACCCGTTCTTATAGTGACTTGGCGTTGCACATTTTACCGAAACAGTGTGTGTCGGCTTGTTTTTAACTTCAATATCAACACCGTCATTCGGTAAAATAGTAAGATTGTCTCCGCTATTAACTGAGATGTTGATTTTTTGATTGCTTGTGTTAACAAATTTCATCTTCATAAAAAATCCTCCCCCGAAGATTTTATTTAATTAAATATTATATTTTTTAACTCCTCGGTATCTTTTGCAATGTAGTCTGCTTTGTATTCCTCAAATTCCTCCTGACTGCCGTAGCCAAACAGCACAGCCGCGCAGGGGATGCCTGCATTGTGTGCGCCCACAATGTCATAAAGTCTGTCGCCAACCATAAGCACTTTTGCATTTTCACCTAAATTCATTTTAGCAATGCAGGTTTTTACAATGGTTGTTTTGTCAGATTCAATATACCTTGGGTCAGAGCCTGCAGTGAAGTCAAAATAATCGCTGATGCCTGTGTCATTAACAATTATATTGATAAAATCCTCAGGCTTTGAGCTTGCTATGCCTGTAACACCGCCCTGTGCCTGAATATTTTTAAGCAAATCCACAATGCCGTCATACAGGTCAAACTCGTAAATGCCCTTAACAGAATATCTTTCTCGGTAGCTTGCAACGAGCTTTGTGCTCATTTCATCATCAACGCCGCATTCACGCTTAAAGCTGTCGTGAAGGGGAGGACCTACAAAAGTGCGAAGGCTCGCTTCTCCCAGTGTGGGTAAGCCGTTTTTCTCAAGTGCATATCTAATGCAGTTAAAAATACCTCTGCCTGTGTCGGCAACAGTTCCGTCAAAGTCAAAAATTACAGCATCAAAATTCAAACTCATCACAATTCCTCCAAGTTTTATCAGGAAAATATCATAACATAAAAAACAAATATTTACAATCTAAAAATTATATGTTATACTTTATCAGTTAAATTATATAGTGAGGTAGTGTGTATGGACTACATATTTTCAGACAAAATTTCATCATTGCAGCCGTCTGCAATCCGTGAAATACTCAAGGCTTCATCAGTTCCGGGTATGATTGCTCTTGCCGCAGGCAACCCTGCGCCCGACTCATTCCCCATTGATGCTATTAAAGAGATTTCACAGGATATTTTTGAAAACCACCCGATTGAGGCTTTGCAGTACGGTGTAACAGAGGGTTATCCCGCATTGATTAAGCGTGTAACCGATTGGCTTCATACAAGCAAAAAAATCGGCAAAGACACAGATTCTGTTATTATCACAAGCGGCGCTCAGCAGGTTATGGACTTAACCACTAAGGTTCTTTGCAATGAGGGTGATGTTGTTATTGCAGAAACTCCCTCTTTCATCGGCTCTCTTAACTGCTTCCGTGCTTATAATGTTAAGCTTCGCGGTGTTTCACTTGAGGATGACGGAATTAACATCGAAGAGCTTGAAAAAGCCCTTAAGGAAGAGCCTAAGGCAAAGTTTATTTATGTTATTCCTAATTTCCAGAATCCCTCAGGCATCACAATGAGTGTTGAAAAGCGTAAGGCTGTGTATAACCTTGCCTGCAAATATAACAAGATTATTCTTGAAGATAACCCCTACGGTGACACAAGAGTAGCAGGGGAGGATTTGCCCTCAATCAAGAGCTTTGATGAAGAAGGCAGAGTAATTTATGCAGGCACCTTCTCAAAGGTTATGGCCCCCGGTATCCGCGTTGGCTATGTTCTCGGTCCGTCAGCAGTTGTGGCTAAAATGACCGTAGGCAAGCAGACAAGCGATGTTCACACCCCGATGTTTAACCAGATGCTTGTTGAGAAATGGATGGCAAATTATGATATTGACGAGCATATCGCAAAAATCAAAGATTGCTACCGTGAAAGACTCAACTTCCTTTGTAAGAGAATTGACGAGGAATTAGGCGGAATTGTTAAATATGTCCGTCCCGAGGGTGGCCTTTTCGTCTGGTGCGATTTGCCCGAAAATATTGATATGATTGAATTTTGCAACAATGCAATCAAAAGGAATGTTGCTGTTGTTCCCGGCACTGCATTTGTTGTAAATGATGATGATAAATTCAACGCAATCCGCCTCAACTTCACAACCCCCACCATTGAAGCTATGGATAAGGGCCTTAAGATTTTGGGTGAGGTTGCCGCAGAAATGAATAAGAGGTAATATTATGGAAAACGAGAAAAAGTCAGTTGTTTTAAGCTGTATTCAGCCAACAGCAGTTCCCACTCTGGGCAACTACCTCGGTGCGCTTAAAAACTGGAAATATATGAGTGAAGATTATGACTGCTATTATGCCGTAGCAGACCTTCACGCAATCACAGTCCGTCAGGAGCCTGCAAAGCTTCGCAAGCAGACAATGGAAATGTATGCTTTGCTTATTGCCCTCGGTCTTGACCCTGAAAAGAATGTTGTTTTTGTTCAGAGCCACGTGCCTGAGCATTCACAGTTAAGCTGGATTCTCAACTGCTACACCCAGTTTGGTGAAGCTTCAAGAATGACCCAGTTTAAAGATAAATCTCAAAAGCACGCTGATAACATCAATGTTGGTCTTTTTGATTATCCTGTTTTAATGGCTGCCGATATTCTTCTTTATCAGGCAGATTTCGTTCCAATCGGTGCCGACCAGAAACAGCATCTTGAATTGGCAAGAAACATTGCAGACCGCTTTAATCAGGTGTATTCACCCACATTTGTTGTTCCAGAGCCATTCTTCGGCAAGGTTGGCGCAAAGGTTATGTCACTTCAGGACCCGACTAAGAAGATGTCCAAGTCCGACACCAATCCAAAGGCAAGCATCGGTATGCTTGACACTCCTGATGTAATCGTTAAGAAGTTTAAGTCAGCGGTAACCGACAGTGAAGCCAAGGTTTATTACGGTGACGGCAAAGACGGCATCAACAACCTTATGACTATTTATTCAGCCTGCACAGGTCTTGATTATGAAAAAATCGAAAAAGAATTCGACGGCAAAGGCTACGGCGATTTCAAAGCCGCCGTTGCAGAGAGTGTTGTTGAATCTCTTCGTCCTATTCAGGATGAATTCAACCGCCTTATAAACGATAAGGCATACCTTGAACAGTGCGCTAAAACGGGCAGTGAAAGAGCTTCATACACCGCACGAAAGACTCTTCGCAAGGTTATGAAAAAGGTTGGCTTTTGGCAGGTTTGACAAAAAACCTGAAACCGAATTGAAACATTTGGCACTTTAGCCGAAAATCAAAAATTTATGAATAAATATGCAAAATATACTTGATTTTTCTGTATATTGGTGTATAATCAATGCATAATTATAAAACACACATTTGGAGGAAATAAAAATGAAAGAAATTAAAAAAGTAGTTCTTGCCTACTCAGGCGGTCTTGATACATCAATCATCATCCCTTGGCTTAAAGAAAACTATAACAACTGTGAGGTTGTAGCAGTTTCAGGTGACGTTGGTCAGGGTACAGAGCTTGACGGTCTTGAAGAAAAGGCTATTGCAACAGGCGCTTCAAAGCTTTATATCGAAGACCTTAAAGATGTTTTTGTAAATGACTTTGTATTCCCCTCAATCAAAGCAGGCGCAGTTTATGAAAAGGAATATCTTCTCGGCACAGCATTTGCTCGCCCCATCATCGCTAAGAGACTTGTAGAAATCGCAAAGGCTGAAGGCGCTGACGCTATCTGCCACGGCTGCACAGGTAAGGGTAATGACCAGGTTCGTTTTGAGCTTGCAATCAAAGCTTTTGCTCCCGAAATGCAGATTATCGCTCCCTGGAGAATCTGGGACATCAAATCTCGTGAAGAAGAGATTGAATATGCAGAGGCAAGAAACATTCCTCTTAAAATTAACCGTGAAACAAACTATTCAAAAGATAAGAACTTGTGGCATCTTTCTCACGAAGGTCTTGACCTTGAAGACCCCGCAAATGAGCCTCAGTATAACAAGCCCGGCTTCCTTGAAATGGGTGTTTCACCCGAGCAGGCTCCCGATGAACCCACTTATGTAACAATTTCATTTGAAAAGGGTATCCCTGTTGCTGTTGACGGCAAGAAAATGGGCGGCGTTGAGATGATTGAGCTTCTTAACGACATCGGCGGTAAAAACGGCGTTGGTCTTGCAGATATCGTTGAAAACCGTCTTGTTGGTATGAAGTCAAGAGGCGTTTATGAAAACCCCGCAGGCTCAATCCTTTACAAGGCTCACGACATTCTTGAAACTCTTTGCCTTGACAGAGAAACACATCACTACAAAATGCTCGTAGCTCAGAAATTTGCTGAGGTTGTTTACTTCGGTCAGTGGTTCACTCCTTTGAGAGAGGCTCTTTCAGCTTTTGTTGACAAAACACAGGAAACTGTTACAGGCGATGTTAAGCTTAAGCTCTACAAAGGTAACATCATCAATGCAGGTGTTACATCACCTTACTCACTTTACAGTGAAGCATTTGCAACATTTGATGAAGACGATGTTTATGACCAGAAGGATTCAGCAGGCTTCATCAACCTCTTCGGACTTCCCCTCAAGGTTAAAGCAATCCTTGACGCAGAAAGAGAAGCAAAAAATAAATAATCAATTAAAGCTCCCGCCAAGGGAGCTTTTTTGATGTTGCAAAATTTATGATTTATGATACAATGAAAGCTGAAAGGGGATATATATGTTTATTCGTCATTTAACTCAGCTTATTCTGTCGCTGTTTCAGAAAAGTCCGCTGGGCAAATCAAGCCGAAAACAGCCCGACGGATATAAATCCGTTGCCTTGTCTGACTACACTTTGGTTGTAGGGATAATAACAATCCTTTTCACTTTGGCAATTTTTGTGGTGTCTTTGGTGCTTAAAGCTCCTGTCTGGGTGCCTGTTATCTGGGTTGTTTTTTCTCTTCTCGGTTTTTCTTTAATTATTGCGTGGAAAAATGTAAGAACAATTTACAATGAAGATGAGATTATTTACAAAAACTTCTGGGGCAAAAAAAGACGGTTTCTGTATTCAGATTTTGTAGGTTATACAGGTATTGTCGGCAAAACTGATATGAAATATATCACCGTAGACGGACATAAATTGATTATTGACCAAAGAACCGCAGCCCCTGAAATACATAAACTGATTAAAACAAAATATGAAGAGCTGCATAATGAGCGTTTTCCGAAATTAGAACCCAAAAAAGATATCTTTAACAATAACCTCAGAGACCCTGAAGGATTTATAGTCACTTTTGTATTTGTGCTATTGATTCCGGTGGTTTTGTCTGTTGTGATGCTGATTTGGGGAGGCGAACCCATAACTCAAGCAGAGTGTGAAAAAGCTATAGTTTCGGTTGAGGATTATCATATCGCCGAAGGAGATTTTTATTTTTACAGTGATGGGTATGAAGAGTATTTTGCAGTTTATGATTATGAAAAATATGTATCCGATTTAGAAACATTTGAAGGATTATATAAAAGCGGTAATTCTTTTGAGGTATTGTGTAAATATCATGAACCTTTCCACGGAAGACCTGCTTATTATGATGTATGTAGTATAACTTTTGATGAAAAGGAATTATTGGCTTTTGAAAGCATAAATGAAAAGTTAGAAAAACAGGGTTTGTTGATTATGGTCTTTTTGAGTATAGCATTTTTGCTTATATTAGTTGTAGCTTTGATACATATAATTATAGCGCGACATCCTGAAAAGTTTAATCCTAAATTGGTAAGGTTCTTCTTTAAAGAGGGTTCATTTGTAAAATATAATTACGGCAGAGATTAAGTCAGTAGGGCAGGGGCTTGCTCCTGCCGCTTCTTTGTCATCGGGTCAACCAGGTTGTCAACCCTTACGAATCTCCACCGTCAGCCAACTGCCCTCCTTGCCTAAAGGAGGGGGGACCGCATAGCGGTGGGAGGATACAAAAGCATATTAAAATCAAGCTTTCTATTAACAATCCCTCAGTCTTTTTGCTACGCAAAAATCCAGCTCCCTTTGCACAATGGAGCCGAAAAAGGGCACCGTCATTGACGGTGCCTTAACTGTTGCTATTATTATTTCATTTCATCAATCATTGCATAATATTCACTTACAATATATGAGCCCATGTGCTTACCAACTGAAAGTGTTTCGTCTGCAATGCCTTCGCCGATGATGTGTCCCATAAATGCGAAGTTGTTATCTGTGAGAACATAGCCGAGAGCATCGTTTGCAAGGCTTACAGCGTAAATATCAACGCCGTCAACTGCGGTTGCAAGGCTTTCATAAGGCCATTCGGTGCCGTCCCAGTTTGTGTAGCCTGTAATCTCGTGACCCCAGAAAACTTCGGGATAAAGCTCAGCAGGGAAGAGTGCAAGACCAACTCTGTTGCCGAATTCAAGATAACCCATTTCTGTAGGCATTACAGTGTTTCCGTCTTCATCAATATAAACTCTGTTGTTAACAAGCTTCACTTCGCAAGCGAGAACGAGAATGCTGTTTTCAGGGTGAATAACAATCTCTCTGTGTGTTGCATTAAGTACGGGAGCAAGCTTTTCTGAATAATCAGCTTCAACAATCAGTTTGCCGAAGGCTCTGCCCAATGTCTTAGCGCTTGCGCCTTTTGATTCCCACTCAGTGAGACCTGTTTCGTCAACCTCAATATCTCTTGAAACCTGACCGACAGCACCGGGAATCATAACCACATTGCCGCCGTTTGTTTCTTTGATATATTCATCAAGATAGTAGATAAAGTCAGAGCCAACAAGGTTGTTGCTTGCGCTGAATGATGTTGCATGGCAGGTGATGTCTGCAATGTATGTTGCTTCACTGCCGCTGTCAGGCACAAAGTAAAGGCTTGCAATTTCGGGCAAATCTTCCTTTGAAATAAGGTCGCGCTTGTCTTCAATTATATCACCGCAATAGATTGATGAATAATAAAGCTGACCTTTTTCAACATCTTCAAATGCTTCTTTAACTGCAAGGATAGACTGCTCAACAAAATACTCTTTGAAGTATGTGGGAGCCTCAAGGAAAGGAAGCTCGTCAAAAATTTCAAACTCGTTATTAAAGCCGTTAGCAAGGAGCTTGTAGAAGAACTGTGTGCTTACGCCCTGAGTGTCAAGAGCTGAATGAGCGTGAGTTGCCATAATGTTAATGCTTGCAACCTCAATACCTTCTTCTTCGCAATAAGCCATAACACCCTTACGGATGCTTCTTACATCAGTTGAAGTAACACCGAGGCAGTCAATAGCGCCAACAACAACCGCACCCTCACCGCTGTTATCATCAATAACTGCAACGCGGACTCTCATATCGTCATAAACTCCGAGAGCTTCTTTGTTCATAAGGTCGCGGCCAAGGTAATAATCACCGCTGTCAATATCTTCGGGAACAACGCTTCTGCTTGCATAGCCAAGGCTCCAGTAATTGCCTTCTGCGGCTGATGTCTGATATGTATCGCGGCCGGGCATAAAGCCAACCTCTTCGCTGTTATAGTCAGCAAGGCTTTGCCAGTTGTTGGGGTTGGGATAGAGCTTGCAGATAATCTGAACAAGCTTTTCAACAACAACATTGAGCACATTGTAAAGCACTTTCATAAGGTTGTCTTCAAAGCTGAGCTCAGAGCTGAGACCGTTGAATGCGCCCTCTAACATAGCAAGGCTTTCAATCCACATCATCGGGTCTGCAATATAGCCGACAAATTCATCCATTGTGGATTTTTCAGCTTCTTCTGTTTCAACTATGGGAGTTTCTTCAACGGCATCTTCAGTTGCATAAACACCTGTGCAACCGATTGAAAAAACAAGAGCTAAACACAGAAAAAGAGAAACAAATTTCATAAAATTCTTTTTCATAAAATTACCTCCTGATAATTATACGAATATATTATATAAAACTTATGGAAATAAATCAACAAATTTTTATTTTTGAATATTACAAAATTTCTTTATTATAATTGTTTATTTTTAATGATAAAAGTGATATAATCATTATTTGTAAGAAAATAATTCAAAGGACTTGATTATATGGCAAAGGTAGATATTTTTTCAGGCTTTTTGGGTGCGGGTAAAACCACACTTATCAAAAAGCTTATTAAAGAAGCTTTTCCCGGTGAAAAGCTTGTTCTTATTGAAAACGAATTTGGTGAAATCGGCGTTGACGGTAAGTTCCTCGAAGAGGCAGGAGTTGAAATCACCGAGATGAATTCAGGCTGTATCTGTTGCAGCCTTGTTGGTGACTTTGGTAAGGCTCTTACTAAGGTTGTGGAGGATTATGCCCCCGAGCGTATTCTCATTGAGCCGTCAGGCGTAGGCAAATTGAGCGATGTTATCAAAGCTGTTAAGGATGTTGGCTCAGATAAGCTGGAGCTTAACTCTTTCACCACCGTTGTTGATGCAGGCAAATGCAAAATTTATATGAAAAACTTCGGTGAATTTTTTAATGACCAGGTTGAACACGCGCAGACAATTATCCTTTCGCACACAGGTCTTGTAAGTGAAGAAAGAACAGCCAAGGCCGTTGAGCTTCTTCGTGAGCATAACAAGGATGCCGTTATTGTAACAACCGATTGGGATAAGCTCACAGGCGAACAGCTCCGCAAGGCTATTGAAAACAATGTGAAATCCCTTAAAGAAGAGCTTGAGGAAGAAGCTTGCCCTGTTTGCGGTCATCATCACCACCACGACCACGAGCATCACCACCATCACCACGATGAGCATTGTGACTGCCACGAGCATGAGCATCATCATCACCATCATCATCACGACGAGCATTGCGACTGCCACGAGCACGAGCATGAACATCATCACCATCATCACGACGAGCATTGTGACTGCCACGAGCACGAGCATCACCACCACGACCATGATGAACACTGCACCTGCGGCTGTCACGGCCATGAGCATCACCACCACGCTGACGATGTTTTTATCAGCTGGGGCAAAGAAACAACAGTAAAATATTCTGCCGAAGAGATGAACAATATTCTTTCTGCTCTCGGTGATGAAGAAAAATACGGCATAGTGCTTCGTGCCAAGGGTATTGTTGAAGGAGCAGACGGTGAGTGGATTCATTTTGACTATGTTCCCGGTGAGCCTGATGTAAGAACAGGCGGCGCTGATATTATCGGTAAGCTCTGTGTTATCGGCTCAAAGCTCAAGGAAGACGAGCTTGCAATTCTTTTCAGAATTTAAGAGGTGATTAAATGGAAATCCCTGTATATATGTTTTTAGGCTTCCTTGAAAGCGGAAAAACCACTTTCGTTCAGGATACCCTTTGTGACAAACGCTTTAATTCAGGTGAAAGAACCTTGCTTCTTCTTTGTGAAGAGGGCGAGGAGGAATATGATTCTTCAAAATGGCCTGAAAAAAACATTTTTATTGAAGTTATTGAAGATAAAAGCGAGCTTAATCCGTCCAACCTTGAAAGCCTTGTAAAAAAGCATAAGGCAGAAAGAGTTGTTGTGGAATATAACGGAATGTGGCTTGTGCAGGATTTTGCCGCCGCCGTTCCTGAAAATTGGGTACTTTATCAGAGTATGCTTTTTGTGGATTCCACCACATTTTCTGCATACAATGTAAATATGAGAAGCCTTGTTGTAGATAAAATCAATTCCACCGAGCTTGTTGCATTTAACCGTTTTGACGCTTCTATGGACAAAATGGAGTTTCATAAAATTGTCAGAGGTGTAACCAAGCGTTGCGACATTGTTTATGAATACAAAGACGGTCACGCTGAATTTGACGATATCGAAGACCCGCTGCCTTTTGATGTTGATGCTCCCGTTATTACTGTTGAAGATAACGATTACGCCTGGTTTTACCGTGAAATTACAGAAAATATTAAGAAATACACAGGTAAAACCGTTCAGTTTAAAGCCATTGTTTCAAAAAACGGCAAAATCCCCGGCGGCACCTTTGTTGGCGGCAGGCATATTATGATGTGCTGTGAAGAGGATATCAGCTATTACGGCTTTGTCTGCCTTTATCCTTTGGCTGAGGCCCTCAACACAGGTGACTGGGTGGTTATCACCGCAACAATAAGCTATAAATTCAACAAGCTCTATTCGGGCAAAGGTCCTGTATTTAATGTTACATCAGTTAAAAAAGCTGACCCGCCTGAAAAGAAGGTTGCAACATTCTTTTAATTGATATGGATATTACAATTCTTTATGAGGATGAACATTTAATTTTTGCCGTCAAGCCCGTTGGCGTGCTTTCGCAAAAGGGTGACGGTGAAAATATGATTGATTTGCTTTCGCAAAACAGGGGAGAGGTTTATCCCGTTCACCGCCTTGATACTGCAGTTGGCGGAGTTATGGTTTTTGCCAAAACAAAGCAGGCGGCGGCAAAGATGTGTGCATTAGTGAGTGAAAATCAGCTTCACAAGCAATATCTTGCCGTTTTGCAAGGTGCTTTGCCAAAAGAGAGTGATACTCTTGTGGATTTACTCTTTAAGGATTCGCGGAAGAATAAGTCTTTTGTGGTCAAAAGAGAGCGCAAGGGCGTTAAAAAAGCAAGCCTTGAATATGACCTTATTTCGTTTAAAGATAACCTTTCTTTAGTAAAGGTTAAATTGCACACCGGCAGAACTCACCAAATCAGAGTTCAGTTTGCATCCCGTAAGTTGCCTTTATTAGGTGACGGAAAATACGGCAGTAAATGTAACAAATGCTCTGTTGCGCTGTGGTCAGAATCCCTCAGCTTTGTTCACCCATACACAAAAAAAGAAATCGGTTTCACAGCGTCACCGCCTGACCGATTTCCTTGGAATAATTTTTAATTCAGACTCCCGAAAGGGAGTCTTTTTATATTATCTTTAAAATATCACTAAGCTTATCTACACAAAAGTCAGCCTCTTTATTGAATCCTTTGTGAACGAGAACGGTTTTCATTCCCGCCTTTTTGCCGCCGATAATGTCTGCTTTAAGGCTGTCGCCAATCATATAGAATTCACCGTTCGGATAATAGCTTTTGGCAAGTTCAAAAATTTCAGCACGGGGTTTTTCGTAACCGACACAAGCAGAAACTACAAAGCGCTCAAACAGATGATGAATACCCAATTCTCTCAAAACCTCCTCCAACTCAGGATAATTGTTTGAAAGAATTATGTTGATATGCCTAAGCTCTTTTGCTTTTTGAAGAGTTTCAAGGGTAGTTTCATATATTATGTAGTTTTCCGGCATCATAACAATTTCTTTAACCTTTTCACTTGCAGTTTTAGCTAAAGTCTTACTTATTCCCAAAGAGAGGTAGCTTTTATAAAAGTGGCGGTTCATTGATTCCCACCATTTGTCACCTGTATTTTCGGGGTAAGCTGTTTCAGGTGTGTGCCAGGAAAATCCTGTTTCCATACACTTTCTAATGTCAAGAAAATGTATGCAGTTATCGGGAACAACAGAATCAATGGCTCTTCTGACACTGTTGCTCCATAAGTGGTGTGAAAGAGCAATAGTTCCGTCAAAATCCCAACAAAGGATTGCCATAATGTCAGCTCCAATCAAAATGGGCGGCCTATGAAGACCGCCTCAGATTTTATTCTTTATGCCATTTTACGCCCTGAGCTGTGTCTTCAAGCACAATGCCCATAGCCTTGAGCTCATCACGGATTCTGTCTGCCTCTGCCCAGTTTTTATCTTTTCTTGCCTGAGTGCGCTGAGCAATAAGAGCTTCAACCTCATCATCAAGGCTTTCGGTTTTTCTGTTATATACAAGGCCAAGCACACCGCAAAGCTCGTCAAACAATTTGGCGGCGGCTTCACAGTCAGCCTTGTTAGCTGCGTCAGCAATAACCTTGGTGTTGATATCTCTTACAAGCTCAAAGATAGCGGCAAGAGCATCTGCTGTGTTGAGGTCATCCTCCATAGCTTCAACAAACTGTGCCTGGCGGGCTGAAAGCATTGCCTTAATTCCGTCGGTTGCTTCACCGTCAGCAGCTTTTGAAATTGCAAAATCAAGGTTATCACGGCAGGTGTAAAGGCGGTTAAGAGATGCCTTGCACTGCTCAATAATATCTGTGCTGTAGTTAATGGGGCTTCTGTAATGAGAAGAAATAAGAAGATAACGGATAGGCTCATAGCCGTAAGCATCAGCAACATCACGCACTGTGAAGAAATTGTTAAGTGACTTTGACATCTTAACATTGTCAACGGTGATGTAGCCGTTGTGCATCCAATAGTTAGCAAAGGGAGCGTCGTTACAGCATTCACTCTGAGCTATTTCATTTTCGTGGTGGGGGAATATCAAATCCTGACCGCCGCAGTGAATGTCAATGGTAGTGCCGAGATAACGGCGGTTCATAGCTGAGCATTCAATGTGCCAGCCGGGTCTGCCGTTGCCCCAGGGTGATTCCCAATAAGGCTCGCCGGGCTTTGCATTTTTCCAAAGAGCAAAGTCCATAGGCTCTTTTTTTACTTCACCAACCATAATTCGGGCTCCTGCCTCAAGGTCTTCAAGAGGCTGATGTGAAAGCTTGCCGTATTCCTTGAACTTTTTGGGGCTGAAATAAACATCGCCGTCAGCCTCATAAGCGTAGCCTTTTTCAACAAGAGTGCTGATGATGTTGATGATTTCGTCAATATTTTCAGTAGCTTTTGGGTGAACGGTTGCTTCGCGCACATTAAGACCTTTGGCATCTGTCCAGAATTCTTCAATGTATTTTTCGGAAATTTCTTTGTAAGAAACGCCTTCTTCGTTGGCACGGCGGATAATTTTATCGTCGATGTCAGTGAAATTCTGAACAAAACGAACATCAAAGCCTCTGTATTCAAGATATCTTCTTAAAACATCAAAAACGCAAAGAGGGCGGGCGTTACCGATGTGAATGTAGTTGTAAACGGTGGGGCCGCAAGCATAAATTTTAACCTTATTTTCTTCAATGGTTTTAAGCTCTTCCTTGCTTCTTGTGAGAGTGTTAAAAACTTTCATTTATTTTTCCTCCAACTTCTTATTTAAAATATCTATCTGATGCTGTAATTTGCATAATTCCTGTGAAATGGGGTCGGGAATGTGAATCTGGTCAAGGTCCTCGATTCGCTTTCCGTTGCGGCGCACAACTCTTGCAGGCACACCCACGGCAGTTGAATTTTCGGGAATGTTGTCAAGCACAACCGCACCTGCGGCAATGTTAGTGTTGTCGCCAACGGTCAGAGGGCCGAGCACCTTTGCACCTGCGCCCACAAGAACATGGTTTCCTAATGTGGGGTGGCGCTTGCCTGTGTCTTTACCTGTACCGCCGAGTGTAACCCCTTGATAAAGGGTAACATCATCACCGATAACGGTGGTTTCACCAATAACAATTCCCGTTCCGTGGTCAATGAAAAATCTCTTGCCAATCTGAGCGCCGGGGTGAATTTCAATACCTGTGCGCTTTGATGTGTGCTGAGAAATTGCCCTTGCAATAAAAAACATTTTATGGTTAAAAAACCAATGAGCCTTGCGGTGATTTCTTATTGCCTTGTAGCCGGGGTAAAGGAGCATAACCTCAATAGCCGAATGGCAGGCAGGGTCACGCTCACGAACACACCTTATATCTTCTTTTAGCCTATCAAACATAACTGTCACCTTAAATAAAAAAATCCGCCTCTGCCGCAAAAAGCGACGGAGGCGGTTAGTCCGCGGTTCCACTCCGGTTTATAACTCGATGCCTTTAACGGGGCAATCCGCACAGCGATACTTAGTTCCCGCTGTGTGCTGATGGGTGCATTTCGCCGCCGCCGCATAAGGAACTTTTCAGCTGCCGTTCCCTCTCTGATATGCTCTTTGCGGTTACTTCTCCCACTGATAGCGCATTTATTACTTTCATTATACTACAAAACTTCAGATTTTGCATCTGCTATTATATAGTATAATATGAAAAAATTCAATAATTATTTGTTGATTTTGATTAGAAATTGCCGCCGTTCCAG
Source organism: Clostridia bacterium (assembly GCA_017465465.1). Classification (GTDB taxonomy): domain Bacteria; phylum Bacillota; class Clostridia; order Oscillospirales; family Acutalibacteraceae; genus CAG-488. The sequence goes on from JAFTWE010000028.1 coordinate 55,099, forward strand.
CCCCACTGTTCAATTTCTTCATATTTAATATAGGTTCTGTCCCCGGGGATTCCAAGCTCAGCTTCAAAAATTGAGCAAATCTCTGCTGAAAGCTGTTCACTTTCTGCAGGGTTGATTTTTCCCAGCACCTGAACCTCAACAAAGGCACTGGGGCGGGAGTTGTCGCCCTTGAACCAGATGCGGCAGTTATCCTCAAAGCTGAGCATAAGCCAGGCTTCGCTCTTTCCTTTTAATATAGAAATTGCCTGACCGAGCTTTTCTTTAAGAACAAGCTCTTTTTCAGGGGTAATTTCAACTGTAACTTTTGTTGCAATATTCGGCATAGTAGTTCTCCTTATTTTAACTTGTGAATAAATAGTCCGCTTAAAAGCTTTGGCTCAAACCAGGTTGATTTAGGCGGCATAATCTTGTCTGCATCTGCAATAGCCATAAGGTCATCAAGGGTGGTGGGGAACATTGAAAATGCAATTTTCATATCGGTGTTTACTCTGCGTTCAAGCTCACCAAGGCCTCTGATACCGCCGATAAAGTCGATTCTCTTGTCGGTTCTCGGGTCATCAATGCCGAGAACGGGTGAAATAAGATTGTTCTGAAGAATTGAAACATCAAGCCTTGAAACAGGGTCATTTGTGTCATAAGTTCCGTCTTTGGCTGTGAGCTTATACCATTCACCGTCAAGGAGCATACCGAAGGTGTGCTTTTCGCAAGGTTTATATGCTTCTTTGCCAACAGCTTCAATTTCAAAGCTTTCTTCAACCTTGCTGATAAATTCTTCCTTTGAGTATGAATTCAAATCCTTGATAACACGGTTATAATCCATAATTTCAAGCTCATTTTCAGGGAAAAGAACAGCCAAGAAGAAATTGAATTCTTCTTCACCTGTGAAATCAGGGTTCTGCTCGCGTCTTTTAAGTCCGACCTTAACTGCGGAGGCGGCTCTGTGATGTCCGTCTGCAATGTAGAGATAATCCGTATCGGCAAATTTATTTGAAATTTCGTCAATCAGCTTTTCGTCATCAACCACCCAAACAGTGTTTGCAATGCCGTCATCAGTAACAAAGTCGTAAACAGGGGTATGGCTTTCTTTCCAATTTTCCACAGCGTTTGAAATGAATTCATTTTGTCTGTATGTGAGGAAAATCGGGCCTGTATTTGCGTCGCAATAATCCACATGGTTAATTCTGTCTGCTTCTTTGTCGGCTCTTGTAAGCTCATGCTTTTTAATGATGTTGTTGATGTAATCGTCAATAGCTGTGCAGCCCACAAGACCTGTCTGACTTCTGCCGTTCATAATCTGGCGGTAGATGTAAATGCAGGGCTTCTTGTCCTGCTCACAAACTCCGTCAGTAACAAGCTTATCAAGGTTTTCTCTTGCTTTTAAATAAACTGCTTCGGTATATATGTTTTCGGGGATAGGGTCAAAATCAATTTCAGCTTTGTCAACATGAAGAAATGAATAGGGCTTGCTCTGAACCATTTCTTTGGCTTCCTCGCTGTTCATAACATCGTAGGGGAGTGCTGCAACATCCTGCGCCTTCGACGGGATTGGTCGTACAGCTTTAAAAGGTCTGAAAATTGCCATATAAAAACTCCTTAAATCAATATACATATATTTTACAATATATGCACTTTGATGTCAATTATCAGAAAAAATTTGCGCAAAATAAAAACGGACTCAAAGCTGAGCCCGTGTAATATAATTATTCAATGTCAAGCAGCCAGTTAACTGAAACTCCAAGCACTTCCGCAATAGCCTTGAGTTCGTAATCGGCAACACCTCTTAATTGACCTTCAAGCTTTGAAAGGCCGGATGAGTTGAGGTCCACTCCTCTGATTTGAAGCTGAGCAAGCAGGTCTTTTTGTTTCATGCCGATGGATTTTCTTTGCTGTTCAACTCTCGCACCGACAATGTTTTTGTCGCCCAATTCCTGTTTGCGGGTTCTCATTTTATCTCCTCCTTCAATTTTCTCAACAATATTGTAAGGCTATAATACCATATTTGAAATAAAAATAACAGTCAAAAATCAAAAAATTATACAAAATCACACAAATTTGGTTAAAATGTATATTTTCTTGGCGCTTTTATGTATGAAAATGACATTTAAACTCTGATTTTAAATATACAGTTGAGCATTATTGTACAGTCTGTTAAGTTTATTATACTGTTGAAAAAATCAAAACTGTGTGATATAATCCCCTCAGCAGATTGCAATGGGAGGCGTATTCTGATGACTAACGAATTAAAAGAACGCAATCTAACCATGCTCACCGACTTTTATGAAATAACAATGGCAAACGGTTATTTCAAAAACGGAGTTGGTGACAGAATAACCCAGTTTGATATGTTTTTCAGAGAAGTTCCGGATAAAGGTGGCTTTGCCATTATGGCAGGCGTGGAACAGCTTGCTGATTATCTGAAAAATCTTAAATTTACCGAGGACGATTTGGATTACCTTGCAAGCAAGGGCTTTGAAAAGGAATTTCTTGATTATCTTCGCAATTTTGATTTCTGCTGTGATATCTGGTGCGTTCCTGAGGGAACTCCGATTTTCCCTTATGAGCCTATCGTAACCGTAAGAGGCCCTGCAATTCAGGCTCAGTTTATTGAAACAATGATTTTGATAACAATAAATCATCAGAGCCTTGTTGCTACCAAAGCCAACAGAATTGTCCGCGCCGCACAGGGCAGGGCAGTTATGGAGTTCGGCTCCCGCCGTTCTCAGGGCTATGACGGTGCAATTTACGGCGCAAGAGCTGCTTATATCGGCGGCTGCACAGGCACTGCCTGCACAATTTCTGACAGAGAGTTCGGCGTTAAAGCTCTCGGCACAATGGCTCATAGCTGGGTTCAGCTTTTTGACAGTGAGCTTGATGCTTTCTGTGCTTATGCAAGGGAATATCCTGACAGCTGCACCTTGCTTGTGGATACTTACAATGTTTTGAAATCAGGTATCCCCAATGCAATTGAAGCATTCAAGCGCGAGGTTTTGCCAAGAGGCTTCAGACCAAAGGGCATCAGAATTGACAGCGGTGACATTACCTATTTAACAAGAAAAGCCCGTAAAATGCTTGATGAAGCAGGTTTCCCAGATTGTGCAATCGTTGCCTCGAATTCCCTTGATGAATATATTATCAGAGATATGATTCAGCAGGGCGCAATGATTGACTCCTTCGGTGTTGGTGAGCGCCTTATTACCGCCTCTTCCAACCCTGTTTTCGGCGGTGTATATAAGCTTTGCGCTGTTGAAAATGAAAAAGGCGAGTTTATTCCTAAAATCAAGGTAAGCGAAAATGTTGCCAAGGTTACAATTCCCGGGGCCAAAAAGCTTTGGAGACTTTACGATAACGAAACAGGCAAGGCCATTGCCGACCTTATTACCTGCGAGGATGAAACAGTTGATGATTCACAGCCGTATGAGCTGTTTGACCGCGATTTCACATGGAAGCGCAAGGTGGTTGAAAATTACACCGCCCGCGAGCTTCTTGTTCCCTTGTTTGTAAAAGGTAAGTGCGTATACGAATGTCCTCATATTGAAGAAATCAAAAAATACTGCAAAGAGCAGATTGATACCCTTTGGGATGAGGTTCTCCGTTTTGAAAATCCGCATAATTATTATGTTGACCTTTCGCAGAAGCTTTGGGATTTGAAGAGCGATATGTTAAAACAAATAAAAAAATAAAAGCAACGAGCCTCGAAGTCAACCTTCGGGGCTCGTCACATAGTTATGGGATTAAAAATGAAGTGGTCAGAATTAAGCAATGTAGCGGATGTTTGAACATTCTGCAGAACGCACACTTTCCTTGCGGGCGGGCACAGCACGAAGATGCTTGCCTGTTTTTGCTTTCTTTTTAATATAGTGTCTTCTGAGTCTTTTGCCGATAGCTGTACCGATTGTGGTGCCGAGCCTGTCTTCAAAAGCGATGAGCTTCTTCTCGTTAAGAAGTCCTACTATAATTAAAACTACTGCTGCGAATTCAAAAATTGTTAAAGCTAACATTGTACCTGTCATAATATATCTCCTCTTTCTTTCGAAAATCTGACGAACATTTGTGAACATTTGTTCTTTGTGACTTTATTATAACAGACTTTTTCGATTTGTCAACACAAATGTTCGATAAATTTTTAACTCACAGTCCGAAATAAAGGACCAACAACAACTTTCTTGTGTTGTTACTTAATATATACCACAATATGTTGTGTCTGTCAACACTTTTGCACACAATAATTAGAAAAAATAAATTTTTAAAAAGCATAATTGTTAACTTTATATGAACATTTGTTCGGTGTATTGACAATCCGGGAAATATTGTCTATAATGGAAAATATGGTTAAGGCCACAAGGGGGAAGAGCATAAAGGATTTTCTTTAAAATATATTTTTAAAGGAGAAAATTTATGTTACTTAAATATAAAGAAACTGAATATAATAATAAAATTGAATATTTACGAAATAACGGCTATACCGTTAATAATGTTGCCCTCGATTACGAGGACTTTACAACAGATGTTGAAAACCAAACTTTATTTGCCGAGTTTCAGTTGCCAAACGGGGGAAAGAGTTATAAAGATTATTCGGCAATTGTGGCTTGGTCAAATTATCTTGAAAATGACGATGCATCTGTTGAGCGAAGCTACAGCGGTATGCCCGTTCCGATTACATTTACTGCCGATAACAACGGTAATCCCGTAATCTGCAGTTATGTGTTTGAGGACACAGCAACCGAAGGCATAGTCAGACTCACAATCACCATAACAGGTACAATGGAGCACACTGATGCAGATTTCAAGTATTATATCGACAACCTCAGGGGGCTTATGTTCATCGAAGGGGATGAATGTACCCTTGACCCTGATGTGTCATTGGTTGTTCCCAATCTCGAAGCATTTTTTGCTCAGGTAAATGCAACCCAAACCTTCCAGCTTGACCTCACAACCAAAACCAGGCTCTTATCATTGGGGGATGATGAAGAGTTTTCTGCTTGCAGATGTTTTGAAGTAATTCCCGAAAAAAATCCGGTTGATGTTGCCGGGGCACTTATAGACGGTTCACATTACTATATAAATGAAAATGAGTATAAATTAGTGGACATTTCCAAAAAGATAAAACCGGATTTGGTGGGATTTGCATCTATTGAAGAGCTCGACGCAACGGAATTGTCTTTAGTCGCGGATGCCGCCAGAACAAACTCAAAAATTTTGAAAGATATTGTTGCAAACAGCTCACTTGTTTGTTTATACTTAGAGAAAGACAAAATTTTTCCAATTTGCGAAAGCTTGCCGCTTAAAAGCAATCTTCGTATTGAGGGCAATGGCTCAACCATTATGGCCAGTGCAATGAAAGCTGATGGCGAAACTTATACCAAGAAGGAAATGTTTATTATAGGAAATTCGGCTGATAGCTCCATCGTTTCCAATGTAACTTTCGAAAACCTGATATTTAAGGGTCGTTTTGACGGCAGTGATGTTGGAGTGGATGACCAGTGTGTCAAAACTCTTTCCGAATATCCTTTGCTGAAAAACTTAAATTTCGAGAAAGTAACATTCACCGGTTTTAAATTTGCTGTTCATCCCGGCAGTATCAATAAAAATCGACCTACTGAAAGTAGCTGTTGGTCATTTAACAACTGTGTGTTTACCGAGTGTGCAACTCCGGCTATGTTGAGCTACATTGATGATGTTTCTTTCACCAATTGCCATTTTAGTGCTTCATTGAGTGACAGGGAAACAGAACATTGCATCTATATTTCGGGCGGTACTTCTCACATCATAGTTGATAACTGTCTGCTTGAGAATGCAATGGGCGCAGGCATTGTCAACAGTTGTGCAACAAATGCATTGAAAGAAAATGAAACGGTAGATAATCCAAGTGAAGACCGAATTGAAACCGCTGAGTTGATGATGCGTAACAACAGGTTCACAAACAATCAAATCAGAAACTGTAATATGGGCATAATTATCGGTAATCCGTCTGAAAATATTTTAATTGAAAATATTTTTGTCACCAATGTTTCCAGAGCCTTAGTTTTGCAGAATTGTAAAAATGTAGTTGTCAATAATTTCAATGCATCAGGCTGTTCTTATTACGAATATATTCGCATGGACACAGAGGGGGATACTCATTGGGGCAGCGAGCCTAACGATTGGTTTGCTCTTGCTATTCGTGGCTATGTTCAGGCGAAAATCACCAACAGCTTCTTTAGCACTGGCGGTCTGATGTTCACTTGCTCGGAGTCATTCTTTCCCACAGACGGTTTAGGTGAACGAATTGAGGTTGATATTGATTTTGAGGATTGTGTTTTCCTGACCACTTTTTCCGAGTATTTAGAGAAAGAAGTAACCAAGGATGGTGTAACTACCATAGAATACACTCAGCCCGAGTGTTTCTTGGGTCTCGCTTGCAACTCAAAATATGATGCCTCTCAGCATTTCTATTATAACATTCTCTTTTCTCGTTGTCAGTTCCACATGAACTCCGAGAACAATGAAAACTCAATGATTTTGTTAAGAGGTTTTGCAGATGACAAATCTAAGTATTATTTCAACAACTGCCTTATTACATACCGCGACGGTAACGGAAATCCTAATGACGATGTACCGGAATATGATGCTAACGGCAACTTGATTGACGCTATGCCAAAAAGCTATTTCATCAGCCCCTATGATGGAACCTATGCAGAAATAACAGGTTGTATTTTTTATAACAATCGTGATATATATCCGGAACTTAATAAAAAGTATGGATTTGTTAAGGTATCTCTTGAAAAAAATTGCACGATATACGATAACACTAAATACGATCAAAAGCTTATCATAACCAATAATATTCCTTCTTCGGAGAATGAAGAAACAACAGAAGAAACTACAACAGAATAACTAATAACTTAGGAGGTTATTTTATGAAAAGAGTATCAACGAGAGTTTTATCTATTTTTTGTGTGTTAGTTTTGTTACTGTTAAGCTCAGTAACAAGCTTTGCCGCTTATGATTATCCTCTGCTTGATTTGGTCTTTACTTCTGCAGAAACCTTGTATGAAGAAACTGACGGTTGGTCAAGTAATAAGCTTGTTGGTACTGTTACTGTTGATATTCAAGAATCTGCAACAGACCTTAAAATGCACAGTTTTAGTGGTTGCGATAATTTAACCTCCGTTTATATTAATGTTGAAGACCCTGCATCAAATCTAAAAATGTATGGTGCCAGTTACTGTGATAGTTTAACTTCTGTAACAATTAAAAGTACCGGTAATGTTACAATTAAGGCTGGTGCTTTCAAAGGTTGCCTTGCTCTTGAAGAGGTGATTTTTGATGTAGAAGGAACTCTTACAATCGAAACATCATCTTTTGAAGGCTGTACGAAACTTAATGAAGTAGATTTTTCTAACATAGGTAGTCTAATTCTTTATGGAGAGTATTGCTTTTTAGGCTCAGGCCTGAAAGAAGTTAATCTATTATCAAACTTTAGTTATGATTGTGATGAAGAAGATAGGGAAAGTGCAGATTATGGCTTTTTCTTTAGTGGTTGTGAAAACTTAGAAAAATTCACTGCGGATATTGAAGAAATACCAGTTGGCTTATTTTGGGCTAGCGATAACCTCAAAAGTGCGTATTTAACACAAAAAGTTGAAAAAATAGAGTGGTTAGGATTTGGAGTTTGTCGTGATCCTTCTACTTCTGCAAATAAATATTTACCACTTGAAGATCTGGTAGTTTACGGTTATACAAACTCCGCTACCGAGGAATATTGTGACGAATACGGCATCAAATTCATCCCCGTTGACAGTGCCGAATTTAACACAATAACCTCTTCTCAATCATCAACCGCCACAATCGGCACACCAACATCTGTAACACTCAGCGTAGCGGGATTCCCCGAAACAATTAAATTAGAAAATCCTTTAGGCTCTGAATTAACATTCGCCCGCGAGGACGCTGAAATTGTTACAAATGAATCAGGTGAAGAGTGGACAGTTAACCTTACCCCCATGAGTGAAGCTGACACTTACACCGTCACTTCCGATTACGGACTTGCAGACTTGTGCTCAACCGATGAAATCACTGTTTATGCCAAAGAAGATACAAGACCCCCTGTTATCTCAGTAGAAACAGTAACCCCCGCACCAATCGGTGAAACAGCACAAATCAGCGTAACCGTTAAAGGCTCACCCGAAGCAATCCGCTTTGTTGATGAAAACACAAAAACAATAAGCAGAGAAAAAGCACAGATAGTTGAGAATGACGATAACTCCGAAACCTGGACAGTTAATCTCCTTGTAAACAGCGACGAACAACAATTTACGGTTTATGCAAAAGAAGAAACGGGCTGGTCAGAGCAAGGAACAGATTTCACCCTAAAGGCAAAGGTAATAGTTTATTCAACAGAAATTAAGGATTTCGCATTTGAAGAAAGCCTTGACGGAGTAATATACAACGGAGTGAACAAAATTACCCTCACCACCGCAAACGGTGTTTCAAAAGTTCAGTTTATGAAAGACGGAAACACCTGGACATATACTGAAAACAATTCTGAAGTTATAGAAATTGACGGCCAAAAATACTGGACAATCAGAATGAACTTCTGTACCCTTGGTGATAACACATTTGACATAAGAGTAAGAAGCCCCAAAACAACCTTCGAATTTGCCGATGCATTAAATGTAACGGTGTATTCAAGATAAAACAAATGAGCTGCAGGTAACACTGCAGCTCAAATTTTTAGTCTTTTAAAAATTCATTTAAAATTTTCATAAAATCGTGCTTTTTTTCTTCATCCATCATTTTAAATTTCAGAATCATAAGCTGTTCTTGCTTGTCAAACTTTTCAATAAGGGAGTTATAAGCCTTTTCGGGCTCATCCTTACTGCGCACAACCAGGGGAGCAGGGGGCGCAATTCCGCAAAGCTCATCTATGGTAACATCATAAAGCTTTGCTAAAAGCCTGAGCACGCTGAACGGTGGCTGAGCCGCACCGCTTTCATATTTTGCAATAGAGGTACGGTCTTTATTTATAATCTCGGCAACGTCGCTTTGAGTCAGCTTTAAAATGCGACGGTAATTTTTTAAATTTTCTGTAAGCTTTATATTATTGCTCATTTATATCACCTGTGTCGAATGATATCATATTTTGATTAAAAAAGCAAATAAAAGTTAAAATCTGCACTTTTGTCTTGCCAAAGAAAAAATATTGTGATAAAATTTCGTGGTATTCGTCTGAATACGGTCAGTTCGTAACCATCCTGACCTAAAATAAAACTAAGGAGAATGAAAAATGAATAAGAAAACATCAACCATCTACCTTGTGCAGGCGGCTTTTATTGCCGCTGTGTATGTGGCATTGACCCACTTTCTTGAGCCGATTTCCTTTTCGGGCGCTCAGCTAAGAGTGGCAGAAGCGCTGACACTTTTGCCCGTGCTCACCCCTGCAGCTGTTCCCGGGCTGACAATCGGGTGCATTCTTGCGAACCTTTCAAGCCCATACGGTGTTGTGGATATTATCTGTGGCTCTGCGGCCACCTTGCTTGCGGCTCTTTGCACAAGAAAAATGCGGAATGTCAGATTAAAAAGTGTTCCCGTTTTGTCGGCGCTTTTTCCCGTGATTTTTAATGCGGTGATTGTGGGTGCCGAAATTTCTGCTTTGGGAACAGGCGGATTCACCTGGCCTGTTTTTGGGGCTACTGCGGCTTCGGTTGCCCTTGGTGAATGTGCGGCTTGCTTCGGCTTGGGTCTTCCCCTTTGCGCCGCATTGCAAAAGACTAAAATTTTTTATTTGTAACGGAGATATATGAAAGTTTTTATTGATGCTGACGGTTGCCCCGTTGTGGATGAAACTGTTGACCTTTGCAAAAAATACGCCGTTGAATGCGTAATAATCTGCGATACCGCCCATGTTTTTAATAAAATCGGAGTTACAACCGTTGTGGTTGAAAAGGGCGCAGACAGCGTTGATTTCAAGCTTGTAAATATGCTCTCAAAGGGCGATATTGCCGTAACTCAGGATTACGGACTTGCGGCAATGTGCCTTGCAAGGGGCGCTGTGCCGATTAACCAGAACGGCTTGATTTATAACGAAAAAAACATTGATGAGCTTCTGTTTTCCCGCTTTGTTTCCAAAAAAATCCGTAGGGCAGGGGGCAGGCTCAAAGGTCCGTCAAAAAGAACTCCTGAGCAGGATGAAAAATTTATCCGTACACTTGAAAATCTTTTGAAATCTGAAAATTAAATCTTCGGCTTGGAGCAATCTGAGCCGATTTTTTATTGACAAAATAAAAAGTGTGTGCTACAATACATTTAACAATTAGGTTAAATGTTAAAGGAGGTGAGGGTATGGGACTTCAGCAAACACTTAAGGCATTGGCCGACCCAATCAGGCGCGAAATTTTGAATATGCTCAAAGGCGGACGAATGTCGGCGGGTGAAATTACCGACCGCTTTGAGGTTACGGGGGCTTCAATTTCAAGGCATTTATCTGTGCTTAAGGATGCGGATTTGATACGCGACACCCGAGAGGGGAAGTTTATTTATTATGAGCTTAATGCCTCGGTGCTTGAAGAAATTATGCTTTGGATAACAGATTTGAAAGGGGAAGATAAAAATGTTGAACATCAGCAAAGCTAAGCTTATTATTACATCAATTATAACTTTAATTCCGATTTTGGTGGGGTTGATTTTATGGAATCAACTGCCCGATTCAATGGTAACTCATTGGGGAGTGGGCAATGTACCAAACGGCTGGAGCAGCAAAGCAATGGCTGTTTTTGGCTTGCCCGGGTTTCTTTTTATAATTCATTGGGTGTGCCTGCTTGCAACCAAAGCCGACCCTAAAAGCAAAGATATAAATAAAAAGCTTATTGACCTTGTGCTCTGGATTTGTCCGATGCTTTCGGTTTTGCTCGGGGGAGTGACTTATTCTTACTCGCTGGGATATAAAGTGAATGTTCAGGCAGTGGTTATGATTTTTCTCGGTGTGCTGTTTGTAATAATCGGGAATTACCTGCCCAAATGCAAACAGAGCTACACTATGGGAATAAAGCTTCCGTGGACACTTAATGACGAAGAAAACTGGAACAAAACCCACCGTCTTGCAGGCAAGCTGTGGGTAGCAGGCGGTTTGATTATGATTGCAACTGCATTTGTTGCAGGCGCATTTGTTTCTGCTGCCGTGATTGCCTTAATGGTGATTATTCCGACGGCGTATTCATATTTTTTACACAGAAAAAAGCTGAATAGCTGAGCAGGGCAAGGGCTTGACCCTGCCGATATATAAACACCTGTTGCAAAAATTCTGTATGGGCCGCCATTGGCGGTCCGTTTTTTTGAAACAACTTACGGCGGCTTGCACAAAGCCTATGCAGGCAATGACCTGCAAAAATTGACCAATTTGAATTCATCTTGCTTTTTTATTGCTGAAATATTGATTATTTTATTATTTAATGGTAGAATATATTGGTTAAATTGGATTATTATGTAATTTGAAAGGGTGAATATCTTGAACCGAAAAAAGTGGCAGGTTATGCCTTTTGACCAGGATGCTGTTTTGCAAACTGCGGAGGAATTGAATATTGACCCTCACTGCGTGTTGCTTGCTTACACCCGCGGTATAAAAGACGTATATTCTGCGGCTGAGTTTTTCGGCATTGAAGAGGGTGAATATTCAGACCCCTTTGAATTCCCCGATATGGATTTGGCTGTTGAAAGAATCAAGGCGGCTGTTGAAAATTTTGAAAGCATTGCTGTTTTTGGCGATTATGATGTTGACGGCGTAACGGCAACTGCAATTTTATATATGTATCTTGAGTCCTTGGGCGCAAAGGTGTCTTATTACATACCCGACCGCCACTCTGAGGGCTACGGCCTGAGCACCGAAGCTGTTAAAAAGCTTTGTGACTGCGGAATTAACCTTATAGTTACCGTTGATAACGGAATTTCCGCTGTTGAAGAGGCGGAATATATCAAGTCCTTGGGTATGGAGCTTGTGGTAACTGACCACCATTTGCCCGGTGAAGTTCTGCCCGACTGTGTTGCCGTTGTTGACCCGCACAGAGCTGATTGCTATCTTCCTTTTAAAGATTATGTGGGTGCAGGTGTTGCATATAAGCTCATTTGCGCTATGGAGGGTGAAGAAAACGAGGTTACCGAAAGCTATCTTGATTTGGTAGCCCTTGGCACAGTTGCTGATGTTATGCCTCTTGTGGATGAAAACCGTGATTTTGTCCGCCGAGGGCTTTACAATATGGCTATGTCACCGAGAAAGGGCATTGATGCCATTCGCAAAATTGCCTCAACTGACGATAAAATTCCCTCATCAGGAGAGCTTGCTTTTGCCATAGCTCCCAGAATAAATGCCGCAGGCAGAATGGGCTCGGCAGAAAGGGGACTTCGCCTTCTTCTGAGCAAGGATTCACTTGAGGCTGACGATTTTGCAAAAGAAATCAATGACGAAAACACCTCCCGTCAGCAGACGGAGCAGGAAATTTCTGCCCTTGCATTAAAGCAGATTGAAGAAACTCCGGGAATGAAATACGATTCTGTGCTTGTTGTTGACGGTGAAAATTGGAATGACGGTGTTATCGGCATTGTTGCATCAAGGCTTGTTGAAAAATACGGAAAGCCTGCTGTTGTAATCACCAAAACAGGGGATACCGCCAAAGGCTCAGGCAGAAGTGTTGACGGCTTTTCTCTTTATGACGCCTTAAATGCCGTGAGCCACACTCTCACTCATTTCGGCGGTCATAAGCTGGCGGCAGGTCTTGGGGTTGAAACCTCAAGAATTGACGAATTCCGCAAGGCAATCAACGACTATGCCCGTGATTTTGATATGCCATTTATGATTCAGCGAATTGATTATAAACTGAAGCTTCATTCAATCAATGAAAATCTCCTTGCAATAACCGATGCTATGGAGCCTTGCGGGGCAGGCAATTCTCAGCCGATTTTCGGTCTTTTTAAAATGACGGTTGAGGGCATTTCGCCCATAGGCTCAGGTAAGCACATCAGAGTTGAGCTTTCAAAGGCAGGTAACACGGTTAAGGCTGTAATGTTTTCCTGCACAGCGGCTCAGTTCCCTTATGAAAAGGGAGATGTGGTTGACCTTGCCGTAAGCGTTAAAAGAAACGAATATTTAGGCAGAGTGAGTGTGAGCATAATTATTAAAAATATCCGTTTTCACGGTGTTAATGAAGACAGGATTTTATCTGAAATCAGACTTTATGAAAGACTTTGCCGAGGCGAGGTTATCTATAAAGACGATGCTTTTGCTCTTTTGCCCGAGCGTGAGCTTATGGCAAATGTTTACCGACTGCTGAGAGGCCGTGAAAGCTGGAGCTACGGCGAAGAGGTTCTTTGCAAGCGAATCGGTGAAGAGCGTTACGGTGCGGTGTGTGTCAGTATTCAGGCAATGCTTGAAACAGGCTTGCTTAAAGAAAGCGACGGAATTCTCACCGTTACCAAAACCACTCAGAAGGTGAACCTTGAACAGGCACCTGTAATTTTGAAATTAAAAAGCTTTATTGAGGGGGCAGAATAATGAATATTAAGCTTGATGCCAACAATTCAGCAGATAAAGAATATATAAAGCTTCGCTCCGCTCTTGAAAAAAACCTTGAGCCGGGAGAAATTGAAGATATTGACCGGGCTTATGCCTGGGCAAGAGATGCCCACGAGGGTCAGCTCCGCTTTTCGGGTCAGCCGTATATTATTCATCCTATTGCAGTTTCTAAAATTCTTGCCGATTACGGAATGGATAAGGATTCTATCATCGCCGCAATGCTTCACGACATTGTGGAGGATACTGATGCCTCTATTGAAGATGTTAAAGAGCGCTTCAGCGAAGAAATAGCCTCTCTTGTTGACGGCCTTACAAAGCTTGGCAAGGTTTCACTTAAAACAAAAGAAGAACAGCAGGCTGAAAATGTGCGCAAAATGCTTCTTGCTATGTCCCAGGATATCCGCGTTATCATTATTAAGCTGGCTGACCGAATTCATAATCTCCGCACGCTTAACTTTATGCGCCCTCAGAAGCGCAGAGATAAGGCTCAGGAAACCCTTGAAATTTATGCTCCCATTGCTCACCGCCTCGGTATCAGAGCAATGAAAGAAGAGCTTGAAGATTTGGCAATCAGCTACCTTGACCCTATAGCTTATAACGACATTGAGGTTTCTCTTGCAAAAAGCCAGAAGGCAAGAAGTGAATACCTTGAACAGATTAAGCAGCTCATTGATGAAAGGGTTAAGCAGATTGTTCCCAACAGCCATATTGAAGGCAGAATCAAGAGTGTTCACGGCATTTACCGCAAAATGTATATGCAGAACAAGAGCTTTGATGAGATTTATGATGTTTATGCAGTGAGAATTATCGTTGACGAGGTTATCGACTGCTATAACTGCCTTGGTGTTATTCACGATATGTTTACTCCTATTCCCGGCAGATTTAAAGATTATATTTCAACTCCGAAGCCCAATATGTATCAGTCACTTCATACCACGGTTCTCGGCAGAGAGGGTATTCCTTTTGAAGTGCAGATTAGAACATGGGAAATGCACCGCACTGCAGAGTTCGGTATTGCCGCCCATTGGAAATATAAATTAGGCATTTCAGGCAAGCAGAAGCTTGATGAGCGCCTCAACTGGATTCGTCAGCTTCTTGATGAGCAGAACGAAGCTGAAAACCCCGAGGATATTGTTAAAACAATCAAAACCGACTTTTTGCCCGAAGAGGTGTTTGTATTTACTCCCAAGGGTGATGTTGTATCTCTTCCTATAGGTGCTACTGTTATTGACTTTGCTTACGGTATTCATTCAGCCGTTGGCCATAAGATGATGGGCGCCAAGGTTGACGGAAGAATTGTTCCTCTTGATTACAAGGTTAAAACAGGTGAAATTGTTGAGGTTATTACTTCAACTCAGCAGGGTAAAGGCCCCAGCCGTGACTGGCTTAATATTGCAAGAACAAGCTCTGCAAGGGCAAAAATCCGCGCCTGGTTCAAAAAAGAAAAACGAGAAGAAAATATCATTGAAGGCAGACTTGCTGTTGAAAGAGAATTCAGGCGCAATGCAATCCGCCTTGATGACGCTCAGCGTGAGGCATTTGTGCTTCAGCTCGGTCAGAAGCAACGCCTTGCAACCGCTGATGATTTCTATGCGGCAATCGGTTATGGCGGAATTTCACTTTCCAAAATGATGCCCCATATCAAGGATGATTACGCAAAGCTTGTTAAGGCAGAAAAGCCGGGTGAGGTTGAGCTTAAAACCGTACCGATTAAGCCTAAAAAGACCCACAGCGACGGTGTTGTTATTGAGGGTATAGAAAACTGCCTTGTTAAATTTTCAAGGTGCTGTAATCCCTTGCCGGGTGATGATATTATCGGATTTATCACAAGAGGTCACGGTGTTTCAATTCATAAGCGTGACTGCACCAATGTTCCCCGCCATATCGAGCTTGCTCAGGAGCCTGAACGCTGGATAAAGGCATATTGGGACGGTAATGTTAAAGAAGAATTTAAAGCAAACCTGACAATTACAACAATGAACAGAATAGGACTTCTGATGGATGTTACCACTCAGCTTGCTTCAATGAAGGTGGATATTCACGCCATGAATACCAAAACCAACAAAGACGGCAGAGCAACCTTCAGCCTTGTTATTTCTGTTAACGGTGCAGAGCATCTTAAGAGTGTTATGACCAAAATTGCAAAGGTCAACGGTGTTCTTGATGTTGAAAGAGGTACAATATAATGAAAGCAGTAGTTCAGAGAGTTACCCGTTCATCAGTAACGGTTGACGGAATAGTTATCGGCAAAATTCAAAAGGGCTTCAACATTCTTTTGGGTGTTGAAGAAAATGACGAAAAGGAAGATGCGGAAATCCTTGCCGCCAAAATTGCAAAGCTTCGCGTTTTTGAAGATGAAGAGGGCAAAATGAACCTCGCTCTCGGCGATGTCGGCGGTGAAGCACTTGTTGTTTCGCAGTTTACCCTTTGCGCCGATATCAAAAAAGGCAACCGCCCGTCATTTACCCCTGCCGCTAAGCCCGATAAGGCTGTTCCCCTTTATGAATATTTTATGGAACAGCTCAAGGCCAACGGAGTTTCAAGAGTTGAACACGGCTCTTTCGGTGCAGATATGGCGGTTGACATTGCCAACGACGGCCCTGTTACAATAATTATGGATACTGCAATTTGGAGAAAAAGCAAATGAAAACAAAAGTATTTCAGGTGGGAATAATTGACACAAACTGCTACCTTGTTACCGATGAAGACTCGGGAGAGAGCATTTTGATTGACCCCGGTGCAATGTCACCGAGGCTTGAAGCAGCTCTTAAAGAGCATAATGTAAAATATATTCTTCTCACTCACGGTCATTATGACCATATTCTCGGTGTAGCTCAGGCTAAGAGAATAACAGGTGCAGATGTTTTGATAAGCGGTGAAGATGCCCCTTGCCTTTATGATGACGAATTAAGCAGAGCCGGACTTCACTTTCCCGAGCCTCAGGAGCATCTTTATGCTGACCGCACATTGTCAGACGGCGATGTTATTCCTCTCGGAAATAAAGAAATAAAAGTTATTGCAACGCCGGGTCATACTGTTGGCTGTGTGTGCTATGTTTTCGGTGAAGATAACCTCATTTTCAGCGGTGACACACTTTTTCAGCTTTCAATCGGCAGAACTGATTTTAAAGGCGGAAGTATGTCACAGATGATGAGCTCTCTTTCAAAGCTGTCAAAAATCCAAGGTGAATTTGCAGTTTTCCCGGGTCACGGACCTGCCACAACTCTTGAATTTGAAAAGCAAAACAATCCTTATATGAGGAATTTATAATATGATTTTACGAATTTACAATCACGACTTTCATTATGAAGCAGAAAATCTCTGCCGTGTTTTTTACCCTTATGAAAAAATCAATGTGGTAAAAACTTCGGCAGGGGCAAGTGATTTGGAGGTTGTGACCCTTTTAAATAAAACCGAAGAAAAAGCAACCGTCGTTATTGAGTTCAGAACTGCCGACGGTGTTTTTGATTGCTCAAAAGAGCTTGACCTCACAGCCGTTGAAGAGGACCACCGTTCTTATTGCGAAAGGGCAATGATGACCTTGCTCTACGGCGTTTTGTCAAAGGCTACGGGCTATGTGCCTCAATGGGGAATTCTCACAGGGGTGCGCCCCTCAAAGCTGATGACAAATCTCATCGGCACAATGGGTGAGCAGGGAGCAACCGACTATTTCAAAAACGATTTGCTCGTCAAAAAGGATAAAACCGACCTTGCTTTTTCTGTTGCCAAGGCAGAAGAAAAAATTATTTCCCTTTCTGATGAAAAATCCTTCAGCCTTTATATTTCTATCCCTTTCTGCCCCACAAGGTGTAACTACTGCTCCTTTGTTTCTCACTCTGTTGAGCAGGCAAAAAAGCTTATTCCCGAATATGTGGAAAAGCTTTGCATCGAGCTTGAAAGCACAGCAGAAATTGCCAAAAACCTCGGTCTCAGATTGGAGTCAATTTATTGGGGCGGAGGCACACCCACCACCCTTGAAGCTGAGCAGATAGCAAAAATCTGTGCCGTTATTTCAAAAAACTTTGACTTGTCATTCCTTCGTGAATACACCGTTGAAGCAGGCAGACCCGACACCGTAACCTCCGAAAAGCTTATGGCTCTTAAAATGGCAGGAGTGGGCAGAATAAGCATAAACCCGCAGACCTTTAATGATTCTGTTCTGCGTGCAATTGGCAGGCGTCACAATTCATCTCAGACAATCAAAGCCTTTGAAATGGCAAGAGAAGCAGGCTTTGATAATATCAATATGGATTTAATCGCAGGTCTTACCTCCGATACATTCCCGAGCTTTTGCAACACTCTTGATACTGCCGTTTCATTAAATCCTGAAAATATCACCTTACATACCCTTGCTCTTAAGCGTTCTTCGGGAATCGTAACAGGTAAAATTGATGTTGAAAGCGGCGACCTTGCCAACAAAATGCTTCGCAGAGCCTTCCGTCAGTTTAAAGAAAACGGCTATGAGCCATACTATATGTACCGCCAGAGCCGTTCTTTGGGCAACCTTGAAAATGTAGGTTGGTGCAAGCCGGGCTATGAGTGCTTATATAATGTGTTTATGATGGAAGAGTGTCACACTGTTCTTGCGGTGGGTGCAGGCGCGGTTATCAAGTTAAAAGAATTCGGTGTTAACAATATTGAACGCATATTTAATTTCAAATACCCGTATGAATACATTACAAGGTTCAGTGAAATATTGAGCCGCAAAAACAAAATTTATGAGTTTTACGGAGTAAATAATGAAAGATAATTATACTCTTAGTGAAGTAAATTCAGCCGTCAGAAAAGATGCAAAAGCATTTATTGGCCTTTGCATAAATAATTATGAAAAGCAGGTAGAGCGTGCTGTTGATAATATATTAAAAGACTCAACAGTTGATATTGTTATGCTTGCAGGCCCCAGTTCATCGGGCAAAACCACAACAGCCAAAAAGCTTTGTGAGGGTATTCGCAACCGTGGCAGAAATGCTTATATCATTTCTCTTGACGATTTTTATTTCAACCGTGATGATATTCCTATTAACAAGGACGGACTTCCCGATTATGAAAATGTAACCGCCCTTGATATCCCTCTTATAGAAAAAACATTCAATTCTCTCATAAATGAAAGAGAAGCGGTTGTTCCGATTTTTAATTTTCAGACAGGTAAGAGAGAAGAAAAGGGCAATCTTATTCACATTGATGACGACGATGTAATTATTGTGGAGGGTATTCACGCCCTCAACCCGATTATAACAGGGGAGATTGACCAGAATCATATTTACAAAATATATATCAGCGTTTCATCAAGGTTTACTGACGATAACGGTGAAATTCTCTTAACAAAGCGGAATATAAGATTTATCCGCAGGATGATAAGAGATTATCACTTCCGTGCCTCTCAGGTTGAAAACACCTGCTTTTTGTGGCAGGGCGTGTTAAAAGGGGAGGATGAGTTCGTCTTTCCTTATAAAGAGCAGGCAGATGAATTTATCAATTCAATTCATCCCTTTGAAGAATGTATATTCAAATCCGAGGCTAAGGAGCTTCTTGGTCATATTGAAAAAAGCAGTGTCTATTATGACGAAGTAAAACGCATTTATAATGCTCTGGAGCTTTTTGACGAAGTGAGCAGAGATTTGTTGCCGTCCGATTCTCTTTTGCGTGAATTTATCGGTTAGTTTGTTAAAAAAGAAACAAATCTTGTCAACACAATAATTGTGTGCTACAATTATTTATTAGAAATAACCTTCTGGAGGTTTGTATGGCTGAAAATAAAAAACAAGGTCAGAATGTGCTCAACGGTGCGCTTGTGCTTGTTGTTGCAACTGTTCTGGTTAAAGTAATCGGCGCAATATATAAAATCCCCCTTACCGCCCTTATCGGCGAGGTAGGCAGGGGATATTTCAACGGCGCTTATGAGATATATACACCTCTTTATGCTATCTCTATGGCAGGTCTTCCTGTTGCCGTTTCTAAAATGGTGTCGCAGGAAAAGGCACTCGGTCACTACCGCGATGTTAAGGTTATTATGAAAACGGCACAAAAGGTGTTTTTGCTCACAGGTGCAATAGCCACCATTATCCTTTTTGCCATTTCATATCCTTATTCCCATTTCTTCATTAAAGCCCCCGAAAATTTAGTCAGCATTCTTGCTATTGCTCCCTCAATTTTCTTCTGTTGCTGTATGTCATCATACAGAGGATATTACGAGGGCCTGAGCAATATGGTGCCCACGGGTGTTTCTCAGGTTATTGAAGCCGTAGGTAAGCTGGTTTTAGGCCTTACCTTTGCTAATATCATAATGAAAATCGGACTCAACCGCTATACACAGGGTTTGCCCGTTTTCGGTGAGGTTGTTACCAATAAGCAAGAGGCTCTGAGTGCAATTTATCCTTATGCTGCCGCAGGTGCCATTGCAGGCGTTACTGTCGGCACTATGTTCGGTCTTGCATTTTTGATTATCCGCCATAAGCTAAAAGGCGACGGAATTTCAAAAGCTATGCTTCAGGAAGCTCCGCCACCTATGAAAAGTAAAGCCTGGCGCAAAATTATTTTAACCACAGCTCTTCCTGTAGCTGCAGGCTCACTCATTTTAAATTTAACCAATCTTATTGATACCGTTACAATCCGTAACAGGCTTGCTTACGCCTTGACTATAGATTTAGAAACCGTCAAGTCAATGTATCTTGAACAGCTTACAAATTCAGGCACGCTTGACAGCGATATAGCAACCTATCTCTACGGTGTTTACGGCTCAGTGCTTGATTTTAAAAATCTTATCCCCACAATCACAATGACTTTGGGTATCAGCGCTATTCCTGCTCTTTCTGCAGCTTGGGCTGTTAAAGACCGCCAAAGCGTTAAATCAACAATCGAATCGGTTATCAGAATAACAATGCTCGTTGCTCTCCCTGCAGGCTTCGGTATGGCTGTGCTTTCTGAGCCGCTTCTCAGCATCGTTTATAACGGAACAAATGCAAGCAACCTTGTTCCCATTGCCGCCCCGATTCTTACCACCTACGGCTTTGGTGTTTTCCTTTTTGCCGTTTCGTCACCCATTACCAATATGCTTCAGGCTCTCGGCAGAATGGATGTTCCGCTTAAGTCCATTGTAGTTGGCGCAGTAGTTAAAATTATTCTTAACTACATACTTGTGGGCAACCCGTCAATCAATATCAACGGTGCCGCAGTAGGCTCAATAGCCTGCTATGTAGTTATTGTAGCAATAAACCTTTCCATGCTTGTTAAAATTTCAGGAACAAAGCTTGATTTCAAGTCAATGTTCTTCAAGCCTCTGTTCTGCTCGGCAATGAGCTGCATAAGCGCTTTTGCCTGCTACAGAGTGTTCGGCACTCTTCTTGAAGGTATCGGCGACCCCTCTTCAAGGCTCAACGGCGGCACTATTGCCACCCTGATTGCCATTGTTGCGGCTGTGTTTGTTTATGTTGTAACTCTTCTTTTGAGCAAGGGTCTTTCCCGTGACGATGTAAATATGATACCAAAAGGAGAAAAAATTGCCAAAGTACTTGAAAAGCGTGGATTTTTGGGGTAAAATGATGTTCAGGTGAGTGCATTGATAGATAACTTTGAATTTAAAGATAAATATAATTTCTACGATTTAGTTGAAATTGTCCGCTGTCTGCGAGCTCCCGGCGGATGCCCTTGGGACATTGAGCAGACTCACGAAAGCATTAAAAAAGATTTCATAGAAGAAACCTATGAGGTCATTGAGGCAATCAACAAAAAAAGCGTACCTATGCTTCGTGAAGAGCTTGGCGATGTTATGATGCAGGTTATCTTCCACTCTCAGATAGAAACCGAGTCGGGTAGCTTCAATATTGATGATGTTACCGATGAAATTGCCAAAAAGCTTATTATCCGCCATCCCCATGTTTTCGGCAATGTAAATGTCAGCGGTGTTGACGATGTTTTAACCAACTGGGATGAAATAAAGCGTCAGACCAAAAAGCAAAAAAGCGTTTCAGAGTCCATTGCCTCTGTTCCCCGTGAGCTTCCTGCACTTATGAGAGCGCAGAAAATTCAGGGCAAGGCCGCAAAGGTCGGCTTTGATTGGAGCGAGGTCGGCGGTGCGCTGGACAAGCTTAATGAAGAAATTGACGAATTGAAGCAGGCCATAGCTTCAGGCGATAAAGAAAATACCTTTGAAGAATTGGGTGACCTTCTCTTCTCGGTTGTTAATGTTTCAAGGTTTATCGACTGTGACAGCGAAGAGGCTCTCACCGCGGCGAGTGACAAATTTTCTTCCCGCTTTGAAAAGGTTGAGGCTCTTGCCGCTGAGCGCGGAATCAATATGAAAGAGTCTTCCCTTGAAGAACTGGACAAGCTTTGGGATGAAGCAAAGTCCGCAGAATAAGAAATGATATACATAAAGTAATGTATTTCATAATATAAAAAATTTTTAGGAGGATACATCAAATGAATAAGACAGAATTTATCAATGCAGTTGCAGCTAAAGAAGGCATCGAAAAGAAGTGTGCAGAAAAGGCAGTTAACGCTGTTTTCGCTACAATCGCTGACGAGCTTGCAAAGGGCGAAAAAATCCAGATTGTTGGCTTCGGTACTTTTGAAGTTAGAGAACGCGCTGAGAAGCAGGGCCGTAACCCCAGAACAGGTGAAACAATGACAGTTCCCGCATCTAAGGTTCCCGCTTTCAAAGCCGGCGCAGCTCTTAAGAACGCTGTAAAATAATTTAAGCTTATTTAACGGAGCTATCTTTTGATGGCTCCGTTTGGTTTTGGAGGATTTATGAGACTTGACAAATACCTCAAGGTTTCAAGAATAATCAAACGCCGCACCGTAGCAAATGAGGTTTGCGATGCAGGCAGAGTTGTTGTCAACGGCAAGGTCGCAAGAGCATCTTATGATGTTAAGCAAGGAGATGTTATTGAAATTGCTATTGGCGCAAACACCACAAGAATACAGGTTGAAAAGGTTGTTGAGTTTGCAAATAAAGACGATGCACCTTTAATGTATAAGGTATTGTAATAATTTTTTAATCCCTCTCATAAGTTGATTATGGGAGGGATTGCTTTTGAATATGAACGATGATAAAAAATATCCTGCGATTCCCCATTGCATATCTATGGAGGACAGGAAAAAAATAACCCTTACGGGAGTGAAGGATGTGGACTCCTTCGACGAGCAGAACATAACGCTGATAACCGATTTCGGTGAGCTGTCGCTGAGGGGAACAGGGCTTCATATAGGAAAGCTCAGCACCGACTCGGGTGAAATGAGTGTGGAGGGCAAAATTGATGCCCTGATTTATTCTGACGACACACCCCGTCAAAGCGGTTTTTTCGGCAGGGTGTTTCGGTAAATGTATATTCCTACGCCCGCCCACCAGACGTATGTATTTCTTATGTGCATCGGCTTCGGATTTTTGCTGGGGATTTTTTATCACCTTGTGCGGTTTATCCGAAAGACTTTTTTACCTTTTAAAAGTGCGGTTCTGATTCAGGATATTCTTTATTGCGTAATCAGCACCTTTGCGGTGTTTTGTTTTCTGCTTTGTTGTAATGACGGTGAAATCAGACTTTTTGTTTTCGGCGGATTCGGAGCGGGGCTTTTGGTTTATTATCTGACCTTCGGGATTTTTGTTTCAAGATTTCTTGACAGAATTTCACTCTCTTTCAAAAAGATTTTTTATCCTTTCAGGCGCATTTTTACACGACTGAGTGCGAAGATAGAAAATAAACGCCGCAAAAAAGAAAAAAACTTAAAAAAAACCGCAAATTAAGCCAAATAACACTTGCAAAATCTCAAAGTATTGTTGTATAATCACTATTGTATAACAGTATTTATGATTATGGGGGTTAATTATGGCTAAGAGCAAAGCTAAAAAGCAGCGCAGCTTCAGTTTTATTCTTTTGGTTATTATTGTTGCGTTTGCTGTTTATTTTGCGGTTTCTTTGGTTTCTTCAGCAAAAGAAATTCAGTCAAAGCAGGCTGAAGTCGATTCACTTCAGGCTCAGTGCAATGAGCAGCTGGCTGAAAATGAAGAGCTTCAGGAAGTTATAAACAGCGGTGATAAAGACGAATATATCCAAAAAGTCGCCCGAGAAAAATACGGTTATATAATGCCGGGCGACAGAGTATATCAGGACATCGCTTCAGGTGAGTAATATCAGACTTAAGGAGAGTCACAAAGTTTATGCAATTGGAAGTCGGAACAATAGTTGAGGGTAAAGTTACAGGTTTCACATCATTCGGTGCATTTATCGATTTGGGTGAAGGCAAAAAAGGTTTGGTACATATTTCCGAGGTTGCTTCGGATTATGTTAAAGAAATTTCCGACCACCTCACAGTAGGCCAGGATGTTAAGGTTAAGGTTATCTCAATAGGGGACGACGGCAAAATCAGCCTTTCAATTAAGCGAGTTAATGAGGAAAAGAAGGCTCAGCAGCCCCGTCAGCCTCGTCAGCAGCGTTCATCACGCCCTGCAAATGTATGGCAGGGTACCGCTAAGTCTACTGACAATCAGCATGCTTCTTTTGAAGATATGATGGCTAAGTTCAAGCAGGTTAGCGATGAAAAGATGTCAGACCTTAAGCGTGATTCCAAGCATGGCGGCGGTTATAACCGCAGAGGAACCAACAAAATATAATTTTTAAGAGCAGATTTTTCTGCTCTTTTTGATTTTATATAACAAATTTTATAATTTTTTCATAAAATTTTCAAAACCTCTTTAAATTTATTGTATAATGTGCTACAATATAATCACAGTACAGAAGTACTGCAAACAAAGGAGGCTGATTTTATGAAGACTACTATCGTTGGTCGCAAATGCACACCTAAGGAATCATTCAAACTTCACGCTGAAAAGAAGCTCGAAAAAATCGAAAAGTTCTTCTACGATGAGGCTGAAGCTAAAATCACAGTCACCGTTGAAAAGTCTGAGCAGATAGTTGAGCTTACTATCTCAAGCGGAGGAATGTTTTTCAGAGCAGAAGAAAGTGCTGTTGATATGAATGATGCATTGGATGCCTGCATTGATTTCATAATCAGAAAAATTCGCAAAAACAAAACAAAGGTATCAAAGAAAATCCGCGCTGATGTTATTGACGACTATATTGTTGATGATGACGAGGCAGATGAAGAATTTGATATCATCCGCTCAAAGTCTGTTTACCTCAAGCCCGAAATGCCTGAGGAGGCAATTTTGCAAATGGAAATGTTAGGTCACCAGTTCTACTTGTTTATTAACGGGGAGAATGATAAGACCTGTGTTGTATATAAAAGAAAAGACGGAGGTTACGGTTTAATCGAGCCTGAAGTCGAATAAACGAAAGGTTTTTTAAATGAGTATCAATTTTGTTATACCGTGTCTGTTAGGCGTTGAATCAGTCATAGCCGAAGAAATGCGCTCTTTGGGTGCTGAAAATGTAGTCGCCGAAAACGGAAGAGTTTTGTTTTCGGGTGATGAAAGTATCCTGGCAAGAGCCAATATCTGTTCAAGATATTCTGAAAGAATTCAGATTTTAGTGGGCTCTTTTGAGGCAAGGAGCTTTGAAGAGCTTTTTCAGGGAACTAAAAATCTCCCTTGGGAGCAATGGATTGGCAAAGCCGATGCGTTCCCGGTTAAAGGTTATTCAATCAATTCTGCACTGTTCAGCGTCAGTGATTGCCAGTCAATCATCAAAAAAGCTGTGGTCGAGCGCCTTAAATCCAAATACGGTATAGCCTGGTTTGATGAAACAGGTCCCGTTCATCAGATTCAGTTTTCAATTATGAAAGATAAAGTGAGCTTGCTTCTTGACACATCAGGCGCAGGCCTTCACAAAAGGGGATACCGCACCGAGGCAAACGGCGCACCGCTTAAAGAAACCTTGGCGGCAACTCTCGTTAATCTTGCAAGAGTTCGCAGCTATCACACCTTGTATGACCCGATGTGCGGCAGCGGAACAATTCTTATTGAGGGTGCAATGCTTACTCACAACATCGCTCCGGGTGTCAACCGCCACTTTTCTGCCGAAAGGTGGGATGTTATCCCGCAGAATGTGTGGGAAACAGAGCGCGAAAGAGCAAGGGATTTGGTAATTCGTGAAAGTCAGTTTGTGGCTTACGGCTCAGATATTGATGAAGAAGCCCTGCGAATTGCCAAGGAAAACGCCAAAAGAGCAGGTGTGGCTGATAAAATTCAGTTTGAAAAGTGCGATATAAAGGATTTTTCTATGAAAACCGAAAGGGGAACGCTAATCTGCAACCCGCCCTACGGTGAAAGATTGCTTGATATCAGGCAGGCCTCCGAGCTGTATAAAATAATGGGCAAACGCTTTGCTCCCGCAAGAGGCCGTTCCTATTATATTATCAGCCCGTCAGAAGAATTTGAAGCCGATTTCGGCCGTAAAGCCGACAAACGCCGCAAGCTCTACAACGGTATGATTAAGTGCCAGTTATATATGTATTTCAAATAATTTTTGAGTCACCTCACTGAGGTGGCTCTTTTTTCTTTGTTTGCAAAATATATAGAAAAAACACATAAAAAAATCAAAAAATTGTATTTTTTTTCTTTATTTCTATTTACAAAGTGTTAAACTTCTGTTAAACTTATCCTAAGATAATAGAGTAGGAGTAGAGTTATCTATCTGCTCTATGGTCAAAATTGAAACGGAGGTGCTTCATAATGAAACAGGCAAAAAGAATGTTATCCGTCCTTCTCGCACTTATCATTATGTGCTCTATGACCACAATCGGCGCCAACGCATTGAAAACATCATACGTTGAAGCCGACCACTACAATGACACCCTCGACCCGGTTATGTCAACCGAGCAGGTAGCAACGATGCTCCTTGATATGATTGACACAGATGTATTACCCGGCTTGGATGTTAACGTAGAAATCACAAGTAACCTTTTCATCAACCTTGGTAGCGTTGACAAAACTCTTGACTCACTCAGGAGTGTTGACACCGCTGTTTTGGCAGCTATTGCTATGCCTTTGTTGGGTGACATCGGTGACCTCGACTTGAGTATGATGGACGATGACACCAGAAGAAGGTCTTCTCATGTAAGAGATATGGCTGTTCTTATCCATGTTCTCGGTCTTGTTGAGGCTGACGGTAACCCTGAGGTTATTTCAAACATCCTTGACAACAGCTTTGACTTCGGTGCTCTTGAAACATTCGGTGTTCTTGATAAAGACACTGACCTTGCTATGTTCAATGACCTTCACGGCTTTGTTACAGATATGCTCTATAACCTTCTTTACGGTGAAGGTGCATCAACAGCAGAGGGCACAACATACACAACCGATATGAAGCTTGAAGAAATGCTTCAGCAGTTTATCGACTATGACCTTGTTAAGATGATTGTTGATATGGGTGCTGATTCAGAAACAGGCTCAAACAGCATCGGTGAGTTCCTTGGCTTCACAACTGTTCAGCAGGAAGGCCCGAACTCTGACCTTGATGATACAGGCTGCCTTAGAAATAGGGTTCATATTTCTGAGCTTCTTCCAACACTCTCTCCAAGCACTGAAGAGGGTGACGGCAAGCTTGGCTACCTCAGCCTTACAGGTGACTCAACTCTTGACTTCATCTGGAAGATTCTTATGGCTGCAATTCAGGACCTTGTAGTTCCTTATGCAGGTACTCTTCTTGCAGATATGCTTGGTTCAGACGGTGAAATGATTTTTGACCTTGTTATGAACCTCATCATTGAAGTATTTGAGCTTGACGCTTCTGAACTTAATATTCCCGAAGATGCAAACCTTCAGGTTAAGCTTGACTGCTTCCTCAAATGGTTCCTCGTAGGCGGCGGTATTTCACAGTTTGTTCACTTTGAAAAGACCTTTGACGCTGACGGCAACCTTGAAACTGCATATCTTACCTTCGCAGAAGGTCTTGATGATAAGATGTGCAACCTTATCGTAGTTGTTCTTCCAATGCTTCCCGGCTTCTGGGAGGATGCTCCTGCAATCGACAAGACTGACGAAGAGCTTTCAGCTATGTCAAATGTTGAGCTTGTAACTTATGTTCTTCAGGTATTCCTTGAATCTCTTGTAGACGGTCTTGACTTCCCTGATGAAACTTGTGCATCAGTTAAAGAGCTTGCATCCCGTACTCTTGTAGAGGTTGCTGCAGAGCTTACTCCTACAGTTGACTTTGAGCAGATGTTTGAAGAGAATCAGTTAATTTACGATAGTGAAGACTGTCTTACAGTTGGTGCTAAGATTGCTCAGTATTACCTCAACGGTCATACAACAATGCAGAATGCCACAGAGATTCCTTCAATCCACGAAATCCTCGAGGTTGCAGTTGACTGGGCTCTTGGTGAATACGGCGGTCTCTTCGGTTACGAGCCTTCAAAATATGCAGGCTCTCATGTAACAGTTTGGGATAAGCTTTATGACACAGTATTCCAGGTAATTCCAATCGATTCATTCTACGGTGTTGAAGATTCAGCCGCAGGTGTTGAAGACTTCATTATGAACAAGCTTATCGGTTCAATTCTTGACCTTAAGTTTAACCAGCTTGTTTCAATCGTTGGTGTTCATCCCGGTTCAGGTCTTAACAAATCTCTTCCTGATTTGCTTATCGACCTTGTAGGCCGTGTGCTTAACCCGTTGCTTGGTCTCCCATTTGAAAGAGATTACGCTACAAGCGGCTATGCTCCCACTCAGATGGCAGTTCCTTATGAGTTCTCAACTCTTGACGAATTGATTACAGTTGAAATTTCTTCAGGCGTATGCAAGGGCTGCGGACTTAAGAACCTTGTTGTTGTTCTTCTCAGCAACCTTAAGCAGTTCCATGAAACAACTGAAAGTACTCTTTATTCAATAATGCCAATGCTCGGTAGCCTCATCGGCTTGTGGAACCCTGCAGACTATCCGTTCGCTGAGAACACAGCTCCTGCAGATTATCCGATTCTTAACATTGATGAATTCAAGGCTCTCTATAACCAGTATTCAGAAGAAGCTAACGACGGCAAGAGCTACGATGATGATTCTTACAGCTACTTCCACATGGTAGACTTCAAGGGCTTCCTTTACAAGGACTTCAAAGATGCCCGCGATGCTTGCGGTGCTTTGGTTGCCCAGTATGAGCAGTCACTTACAGACCCTGAAGTAACAGCTCCTACAAGAACTGAAATGACCAACGCAGCTTACTATATGGAAGCTATCCACGAAATGCTCACAACCGGTTATAATATGGACGGTTCAAAAGAAACCTACGAAAATGACTATGAGCATTACGGTGAAACCACTGCATCTAACTATCAGCTCAACAAAGTAATCAACAGAGTTGAAGCTGCAAACTACACTCAGGTAGACAATGGCGACGGCACATTCACATACTCAGAGAGAACATGGAAAGCTTATGAAAAGGCTTACAACTTCGCTCTTAAAGTAAACGCTGAATATGTAGCAGCAGCCGGCGCAGATGACCCCGGTAAAGCTCTTCGCGATATGCGTCAGTCACGCATCAACGAAGCAAGAAAGCAGCTCATCAAAGCTGCTAAGGAGCTTAAAGAATGGACTCCACTTGCAGACTATTCAATGCTCGACGGCTCAATCGATGTTGTTTCATACATCACAACATTGAGAAAGTATGACCCAGCTGCAGTTCAGCAGGTTATTGATGCTTACCTTGAAGCTATCA
Organism: Clostridia bacterium; assembly: GCA_017465465.1. Lineage (GTDB taxonomy): Bacteria > Bacillota > Clostridia > Oscillospirales > Acutalibacteraceae > CAG-488. The sequence continues at coordinate 84,244 of JAFTWE010000028.1, forward strand.
ACCTTGACCGTGACTATGACGTTGACGACCAGCTTATCGTTGACAATCGTCAGACAGCTCTTGATGAAGCAGTTGCAAACCTCGACGTTTGCCTCACAGACTACATCGACCTTTACAATGACGGCGCTCTTCAGATGGTTGACGAAAACACAGGTTATCTCTACGGTCTTGATGAAGGCTTTGCTAACCCCACAGCAATTGAGGAAATGGGAACATTCAATGACTATTTCATGGGTTACTACGGTTACGGCGTATCTGCTGAGTATGAATATTACAACCTCGTTATCCACGGCACAGCAACAGGTAACGGTACAGGTTCTGTAATCAGAATGTACTCAATGGACGACGAAGCTCTTGAATCTCCAAAAGCAGTTGAATATCCCGTTGTTATCCTTGGTGATGTTGACGGTGACGCTTACATCGACGGTCAGGACGCTGTTCTTCTCAGAGCTTACAATGCTATGATGTTTGCTGATGTAGAAATCGGCGGTGCTGTTCTTAGCGCGGCTGACCCCAATATGTCAGGCACAATCGACTCAGCAGACTATAAGCTCTGCGAGCAGGCAGGTCTTAAGAAAGAAGTAGTTAACCAGCAGCCTGATGAAATCTTCACTCAGACTTACGGTGTACTTGATGTTCTTGGCTTAAGATAATCAAAATAAATTTGCGGCATCCGAAAGGGTGCCGCTTTTTTGTGACATAATTGTTAATTTTATCCGTTTTGCTTGACATTTATTTACATTCATTTTATACTATATTAGCACTCTGAGGCAAAGAGTGCTAATTATTGTTTTTGAAAGAAGAGATATATATGAAAAAGAAACAGTTTAAAGCGGAGTCTAAAAAGCTTCTCGATATGATGATAAATTCAATTTATACTCATAAAGAGATTTTTCTTCGCGAGCTTATTTCAAATGCAAGTGATGCTATTGACAAGAGATATTATCACTCTCTTTCTGACAGCACTCAGGGACTTGCAAGAGAAGATTATAAAATTCAGCTTTTTATAAATAAAGATGCCAAAACTCTCACAATCGTTGATAACGGCTGTGGAATGAGTGTTGAAGAGCTTGAGTCAAACCTCGGCACAATCGCCAAAAGCGGCTCACTTGACTTTAAATCAAACAACGAAAAGCAGGACGATGTTGAAATCATCGGTCAGTTCGGTGTCGGTTTCTATTCAGCTTTTATGGTAAGTGACGAGGTAACTGTTAAAACAAGAACTGCCAATGATGAAACAGGTCATTGTTGGGTTTCTCAGGGTGCAGACGGCTACACAATCAGCGAGTGTGAAAAAGCAGAAATCGGTACTGAAATTGTTCTTCATATTAAAGAAAACACCGAGCAGGATTCATACAATCAGTATCTTGAAACCTACACAATCCAGAGCCTTGTTAAAAAATATTCTGATTATATACGCTATCCTATTATGCTCGATGTTGAAACCCGTCAGCTTAAAGAGGGCAGTGAGGATGAATACGAAACCGTGCTTGAAGCAAAACAGCTCAACAGTATGGTTCCTTTGTGGCGCAAAAATAAAAATGAAATTACTGACGAAGAGTATAAGTCATTTTATATGGATAAGTTCCACGACTACACCGCACCCTTGCATATAATCCACTCAAAAACTGAGGGTCAGGTGTCTTATGATGCAATGCTCTTCATCCCTGAAAAAACTCCCTGGGATTTCTATTCCAAAGACTTTGAAAAGGGACTCCAGCTTTATTCAAACGGCGTAATGATTATGGATAAATGCTCGGACCTTCTCCCGGATTATTTCGGTTTTGTAAAGGGTATTGTAGACAGTCCCGACCTTTCTCTCAATATTTCCCGTGAAATGCTTCAGCACGATTATCAGCTTAAGCTCATAGCCAAAAACATTGAAAAAAAGATTAAGTCAGAGCTTTCAAAAATGCTCAAAAATGACCGCGATAAATATATCACCTTCTTCGAGGCATTCGGCTCTCAGATTAAGCTTGGTGTTTATGCCGATTTCGGCAGACACGCCGCTGATTTAAAGGATTTGCTGATGTTCTGGTCATCAACCGAAAAGCGCCTTGTTACCTTGCAGGAATATGTTGACCGTATGCCTTCTGAGCAGACTTCAATCCTCTATGCCTGCGGTGAAACCTTTGATAAAATTGATATGCTTCCTCAGGCAGACTCCCTTAAGGATAAGGGCTATGAGGTGCTTTATCTCACGGAGGGCATTGATGAGTTCGTTCTCAAAATGCTTCAGACTTATGCAGAAAAGAGCTTTGCCAATATCTGCGCAGATGATATCGACCTTGACACTCAGGAAGAAAAAGAAGCAATCAAGCAGGAAAATGAGTCTGCAAAAGAACTTCTTGATTTTATGAGTGAAACCCTTGGTGACAGCGTTGAAGCAGTACGCTTTACCAACAAGCTCAAAAATCATCCCGTCTGCCTCACAAGTGAGGGCGATGTTTCTATTGAAATGGAAAAGGTGCTCAGCTCAATCCCCGGTGAAGACAGCCAGGTTAAAGCAAAAATCGTGCTTGAAATCAACTCAGAGCATCCTGTTGCAGATAAGCTCAAATCCCTTTATGAAACCGATAAAGAAAAAATTGCTGACTATGCAAAAATTCTTTATTCTTCTGCAAGGCTCATCGGCGGAATGCCTGTTGAAAACCCCACAGAGCTCAGCAACTTAATTTGTAACCTTATGATATAACCCCTTGAATATAGCCTGTTAAAATGATATAATTGAGAGGTCAGGAGGGTGCAGAATGCAAGTAGAAAGAAAAATCCAATTCCCCAAAAGCGGAAAGTTAACAATTATGCAGGTCAGTGACCCGCAGGATATGCACATTGTCCGCAGTGCTATGGTTAAAATGCTCAATGCGGCTTACGATAAGGTGAAGCCCGATTTAATCGTTTTCACCGGTGATAACATCCTTGGTAACCATGTTGATGACGCCATTATCGGTCCGCTTAAAAATAAGAAGAAAGCCATCACCGAAAAGAGAATAAGAAAGGCGCTGGCTCACATTCTCAAGCCTGTTGAAAAGCGTAAAATTCCTTTCTGTATGGTTTACGGCAATCACGATGACCGCAACGCTCTTTCCAAGCAGGAGCAGGCAGATTGCTATAAGGATTATGAATATTTCTTCGGTCTTAATTCCGATGAGCCTCAGCTCGATTGTGATACATACAATGTCCCCATTTATGATTCCAAGGGCGAAAAGGTTATTTATAACCTCTGGCTTATGGATTCCGCAGGCAAGGACGACGGCACAGGCAACGGCTTTGAATATGTTAAGGCTGAAGCTATTGAGTGGTATAAGCGCAAGAGTGACGAGCTTCGCGAAGCAAACGGCGGTGAGCCTGTTCCGTCACTTATGTTCCAGCACATTCCCGTTCCTGAAACAAAGGAGCTTTTTGTAGAATGTGATAAGGATGATAAGTGCGCTGTTCTCAACGGCCACGATAAAAAATATTATAAGCTTGATACCACACGAGCTAACGGCTTTGCCTTTGAATATGCCGAAACCACGGAAAAAGATTTCGGTCAGCTTGATGCACTTCGTGAAAAGGGTGATGTATGCGCTCTTATATTCGGTCATGACCACCTCAACTGCTTCACAAGTGAGATTAACGGAGTGAATATCATTCAGACCCCCGGTGCTTCTTTCAGAAGCTACGGCAATGAAATCTCACGCGGTGTCCGTGTGTTTGAAATTGATGAAAAAGACCCGTCATCATTCACAACCTACACAATCGGCTATTTCGATTTGTTCGGTAAAAATTTCCGCTCTGTTATTCGCTACATTATGGGAGCAGACGAAAAAGAGGTTATTAGAGATATCGTCTGGGGCTTGCTGGCAATCTTCGGCGTTGCGTTAGTTGTGTATTTTCTTGGTATAACTCATCTTTTGAATTTATAGTAAAATACTCCGTGCAGAGTTTAATCACTTTGCACGGAGCTTTTTTATGATATTTTAATTTTTGCAACTGAAATTTTGTAACCCGCTTCGTAGCAAGGTGCGTTGTTTATGTAATAAATTGTTGAGCCGTCGTCTGTTACAAACATTGATGGGCAGTAGCCGCATCTTTCATATTGGTCTAATGAATAGGGGATGGGGTTATCAACAGGAAAAATGAATCTCAGCATACTGCTTAATAATATCTTGTGCTTTTATTGCCGAATCCGGGTCTTGGTCAAGGGCGTGATTTGAGTTTTCATAAATCACAAAGTCGTGTTTTATGTTGAATTCAGATAGCTTTTTGACAAAATCTTCTATCTGCATAATTGGAATAAGCTCGTCGTTCTTACCGTGAAAAATCGCTGTAGGAACACAGTTTTCATCAACATAATTTATAGGTGAAATTCTGCCTAAAGCATTTTGTGATAGTTCACCCAAAAAAGTATTTTTGGAAATTTCTATGTCACATACCATCGAAAGAATTTCGTATTTCCAGCTTTCCAATTCTCCTTTATTACCCATAAGAAAATCCTCTTTAGTGCAATCAGCAGGTGGGCAATAGCAACAGGCGGCAACGGGAGGAATGGGAGAAGTTTCTTTCTTTGTATAAGCGTACAGAAGTGCAATGTGGGCGCCTGCGGAACCGCCTGAAAGAATAAGCTTATTTAATTTGTAGCCGTACTCGGCGCATTTTTCTTTTAGAGTTTTCAGCGCATTTGTTACATCGTCAAGTACATGGTTGAAATTTATACTTTTTGAAGCAAAACGGTAATTCATTGTGGCACTGATATAACCAAGCCTGCAGAAATGCTGAGCATCAGCAAAATAGTCTGATTTATCACCTTGAGTCCATCCGCCGCCGTGAATAAAAAGTATCACTCCGGAATCTGAAACCGCCTTTTTCGGTATGAGAATGTCTATTGTTTGCCTTTCGTGATTTCTGTATTGAATATCTCTGAGAATAACAGAATCAGCCATAATTACACCCCTTTAAGGTAGCCGTAACCACACTCAGACACAATCAGCTCCGACATACCAAATTCTGATTTTTATACAATTCCGCCTTATACTCACAGAATAGTGAAGTAAGACTCAGCCCGACATATATCATAACAAATTATTTAATGATACAATGATATGTATTCCAATCATAGATTTCATACTGAAATTTTGATTTATTTATTTTTGAAAGAAAGCTTTTTGGTTTCTCAATTTTTTTCATAGCTTTTTGAAAACCTGTTTTTCCAAACCCTTCATCATCGTCACTTAAATCAAAGCGGGCATCACTAAGCCAACGATGATTTTTTATATCATTTAATACAATTACAGTCAAATTGCCTGTTTTTATTTCTTTAATGTTGTGTATCAAATCATCTGCAAGCATTTCTTCATTATAATTAAACATTTCATAACAGAATTCGCCAAACAGCATTTCTTCAAATTGATAAACACCGTCAATCTCATTGAATTGAAGCTCAATGTTCTTCTTCCCGTTATTGCTTTCAATAACAATAGCTGTTACCTTATCAGACCGTGCGCTTTTTGTATAAGGAAACATAAAAGAATGATGAAAATATTCAGTTTCATTTTCAAATTCAAGCAAATTAAAAGCAATATTGTTTTTATTCAATAATTCTTTTGCTTCTGTCAATGTCATCATAATCACCACCTGCATTTGTATATTAACACATAAAGTTAAATAATTCAACAGTACAGATATCCTATAAAAATCATGTAGTTAGTTTTGTTTGGTGAAGATTATATTTTAATTAGTTTGTTCTTTGTAGTTTATCTATTGTTTTATTTTAGATAAAGTGTTATACTTGACTTATTAAAGGTGAAAGGATTTGATTCAATGCTAAGCATAATAAATAAGATTATTACCATCATACTTGTACCGATTTATTTTTGTGTTATTTCTCCCACACATCCCATAATCGTTTTGTTTAACCAGCCGAAGGAGCTTATCTCTCTTTCAGAGAACGGCGTAGGCACAGCAGAGGACCCGGTATATCTTACCGCTCACAGAGGTGTTCATGCTTTGGCACCTGAAAATTCACTGCCTTCATTTGAAGAAGCTGTAAATAACGGCTATTACTCAGCTGAGTGTGATATTCAGCTTACAAAAGATAATAAGTGGGTTGTTATACATAATGCAGAGGTTGACGACAGATTTTGCCAGTTTGGTAAAATAGCAGACCTCACTTTGGAAGAGCTTAAAACCTTCAGCTACTGTTGGGGCGCAAATTTGTGGAAATATAAAGATACCCGCATTCCCACCCTTGAGGAATATCTCGATGTTTTTGTAGGCACTGATACAAGACCTCAGATTGAAATAGGCATAGAAAATTATGATATGCTTTACAGTATTGTCGATGCAATAAGTGAAAGAGGGCTTGATGACCAGGCGATGATTCTTACTTATAATCTTAAGCAGCTCAAAGCAATCCACGAGCTTAATCCTGATATTGAGCTGTGGTATATGGTAGAAAAGATGACACCTGAAGTTATTGCCGAGGCAAAGCAGCTTGGTGACAATGTGTGGCTCTCATCAGGATATGAAAATAACACAGAAGAAGATATTAACCGCGCATTAAGTGAAAACATCAACTTCTCTTTGTTTACGGTTAACACAGTCGAAGAAGCCAAAGCCCTCTACGATATGGGTGTAAGATACATAGAAACAGATATCCTGTGTAACTAAATAAAAGCTGAGTATTAAGTAAATATGAAAACAACCGAGCAGAGATTTTGTTCTCTGATAAGGTGGCGTAAAAGGTAAAGGCAGAGAGCAAAAAACTCTCTGCCAAATTTTTATTTTAGGATTATATATGTTGTAGGTAAAATGCTGTTTCCGTTATATGGGAACAATACCTTATTTTCTGCAAGAGTACCAACAGGCACAGAAATTGCATCCTCAAAAATTCTGAAGTATGCCATCTGGTATGCCTGTGATTTCAAATGAACAGGTAGATAATTCTTAATTATCTTTGTTGCCTCATTCATTATTACATTAGCGTTTTGCTCAACAATTTCAACTTCAGAATTGAACTGACTCATAAATTGTTCGAATTCCTCTTTTGTGAACACAGGAACATTGACCATGAGTTTACCATTCTCATTTAAAACATAACCTTTTTTTACAAGTTCGGCAACGACAATATTTTCAAATTCATTATCAAAATCGTTTTTGCCTTTTGCGATATCGATAAATACATTTGTCAAACTTTTTGAGGAGTAAAAGCTGTGATGCACCATATCACCATTAATGCTAAAATCAAAAAACTGCACTCTGTCACCGTTTTCGTTTTCTGTATTTGATACACCAAATTCAAAACCTTTGTTTCTCATTGAATCTGCTACTTTTTCAACTGCCCAAACAATACAGTTTTCACCAAATTTGTTTTCGGGAAGTTCTATATTAACTTTAGACTGTAAGTTTTCAAAAATCGCTTTGTAAAGGATACAACATACAGTAAGCCATGCTTCAGAATTTGAGAGATTCCCGTTTGTTATAATTTTAGAAAGCGTATCCGAAATATTGTTTCTGAACACCCGTGTCTTGTTTGCAACCTCAATAGCACATTCTGCAGTAAAAATTACAATATTGGTGTAATATTTTCTGCCATCAACACAGAGTGCCTCACATTCTACTAACTGTTTGAGAATATCCTCTATATAAGGTAAAGCAATACCTAACTCAAGACTTATTTCCTCTGCTGTAAGTTTATCATTGTAGCACGCAAAAAGAATGTTCTGACTAATTTTGTTTTGATAAACAGTATTATAAGTGTTTTTTCCGTTGCCCCAATAAAGAATTGATAACTCTTTTGGATTATAACTCTGTTGTCCATAATTTCGTTCCATATTTATACCTTCTTTCAAAATTTGTCTTGATTTGAAAAGCAAGTATTTAACCATGCTTTCACTAATTGAGAGGTGCTTGGATATTTCCGAACAAGATTTGTTTTCAATGTAATACAAAATAACAGCTTTGCGATACTTTTCAGAAAGTAATGTCAACTCACGTCGCAACAGATATAATTCTGAATTATCATCAAAAGATTCTGCGACATCAATCAGATTATCAGTTAATTCGCACTCTTTATTTTTTGATTTATTCTTACACCATTGTTTATACACATTACCAGCAACCGCCCACATAAAGCCATAAAAAGCATCTGTATTACGGATGTTATCAGCAGATTTATAAATCTCTAATATAATATCCTGTGCTAAATCTTCTGCCTCAAAATGGTTTGGAGTTCGAGCAATACAATATGATAATATACATTTTGCTATATCTGTTATTTTTATATCAAGTTCGTGTTTATCCATTTTTACACCTCCTTTGATTTTTTTGATTCACCGGTGATTTCACTTGTATAGTGGAACAAAATTGCTTTTGGTTAAAGTTTGGTTGAAAAAATATTTTTAAACCTTAAAGAATTATATCATAACTGTTGAAAGAATAAAATAATTGTTATTACCTAACTGCAAAGAAACATATATGGTGACATAAAAATAGCCACTCTCCAAAGAAAGTGGACAAAAAAATAATTGTTCGATGTACTGTGGTGGAGACGGAGAGGATCGAACTCTTGACCTCTTGAATGCCATTCAAGCGCTCTCCCAGCTGAGCTACGCCCCCATATGGGTGTACATCGAACAATTTATTTATTAAGTTTTTTGTAGGGTGCGTTTCTGAGTGCTTTGGGCTCCCAGCTGAGCTACGCCCCCATATTTGAAGAAATAAGTAATAGTGAATAACGAAGAAGTAATTTCTTCACGACTCAACGGGAATTATGATAGCACATAATTCCCGTTAAATCAAGTGTTTTTCAAAAATTAATCAAAAAATTCTTCGCAAACCTCATCAAGGCAATACTTGCCTCTTACAACGGGTTCTCTTTCAATCCATTTGCCGTTTGTAAAGTCGGGAATCGGAACAGGCATACCGCCCATTGCAACGCTCTGCTCTGAAAGGGCAGTGATAACCATCCACAAAGCTGTGTCATAAACATCAATAGGAGACTTTTTGTCGTTGATTACACTTTCTGCAAAAGCTGAAAGAACAAGGAAGTCCATTCCGCCGTGGCCACTTTCGTGAAGTCCGTCAACTCTGTACTGCTTCCAGAGAGGATGCTCATACTTCTCTTTGAATACATCAAAGTCAGCATACTTATGAGGCTCTTCTGACAAATCCTCATGATAGAAATAATCTTCAAAAGGACCTTCTTTATAAATAGCCTTTGTTGACTGAACACAGTAATCTCTTGAATACGGGCGGGGGAGAGAGCAATCGTGGTGAAGGGTGATTGTTTCACCGTTTGCGCACTTAATCATTGTGGTGGTAACATCACCCTGATTAAAGTCTGTGCCGTAAAGGTAATAATCTTCGCCCTTTTCTCTCTTAATCCATTCATTAAGTCCCTTTGCCTTACTGCTCATTGAGCAAAGGTAAAGTAAACGGTTGCCTCTGTTAACATCAATAAGCTTGCAGATTGGGCCTAACTGATGTGTGGGGTAAACTTCACCGTTTCTGTGAATGAAGTTTGCAAGTCTGCCGTGGCGGTTTTCTTTACCAAGGCAGATTTCATCACGAAGGTCGTGACGGTAGCCGCCCTCAAGGTGAACGATTTCACCAAGAAGACCAAGCTTCTTCATATTGAAAATTGACATTTCATTGTTGTCATAGCAGCAGTTTTCAAGGAGCATACAGTTAAGACCTGTTTCTTCGCTCTTTCTGACCATCTGCCAGCATTCTTCAACGCTTGCTGCGCCGCCAACTTCAATGGCAACGTGCTTGCCTGCATTCATTGCGGCAATGGCAATCTCGCTGTGAGTAATCCAGGTTGTGCAAACAACAACACCCTTAATATCATCTCTTGCAAGAAGCTCTTTATAATCAAGATAAACATCAGCTGTTTCGCCTGTTGCTTCTTTAACGATTTCTGCGCCTAAGTTTGCTCTGTCATCATACTTATCGCAAACAGCGGTAACCTTAACGCCATCAACGCTGATAAGCTCTTTGAGCATACCCTGGCCTCTGCCACCTAAACCGATAAAACCAAAATTAGTCATTATACATCATCTCCATTTTAATGGTTAAGACGAGTATATCATATAAAACAGAGCAATTCAACCAAAAAAGTTCGGATTTTACGATTTTACTCAATTTTTTACTTTTTTATTTTTTAAATGTATGATATAATATTAAAAAATCAAACGGAGGTCTTGAAATGAGCAATGTAAAAGAATATTCCATTAAATCGGTTTCAGGTCTTGCAGATATTTATTTCCGCAGTTGGGCTCCTGACGGCGAGCCTAAAGCAATTATTCAGATTGCCCACGGAATGTGCGAGCATTCAGGAATTTACGGTTGGATTTGCAATAAGCTCTGCGATGCAGGGTATGTTGTTTTTATGAATGACCATCTGGGTCACGGCAAGTCAGTGAGTGATGACAGTATGCTGGGCTACTTTGGCGATGATGATGGCTGGCTCAATATAATCAAAGATTTCCGCAATATAACCGAAATTGCAAAGCAGGAATACCCCGATTTGCCCGTAATAATTATGGGTCACAGTATGGGCTCTTTCATCGCACGCGCTTATACCGAAATGTATAAGGATGCTGACGGAGCAGTTTATCTCGGCACAGCAGGTGCCCAGCCTGTTGACGCAGGCATTATGGTTGCAAACCTGGTTGCAAAACTCCACGGTAAAATGCACAGAAGTAAGCTCATTGAAGCGGTTTCATTCGGTACATACAATATGCGCTTTGAAAAGAGAACACCGTTTGATTGGCTCGCAGTTAATAAAGATTTTGTTGACCTTTATATGGCAGACAAATATTGCGGCTTCAGGTTTACTGCATACGGTTACCGTGATTTGTTCAGACTTCTTAAATACATAAGTGCGCCCAAGTGGTTTGAGTGCCTTCCGAAGGATTTGCCGGTGCTTATGCTTGCAGGTGATATGGACCCGGGAGGTAACTTTGGCAAGGGCGTTATGACTGTATATAATAAACTGAAAGAAACAGGTCATACTAACATTAAATGCAAGCTTTTTAAGGGTGACCGCCATGTTATTCTTGAAGAAGCCGATAAGGAAGAGGCCGCCGCAGATATTATTGCTTTTGCTGATAAAATTGCAAAAGTTAAGGTCGTAAAATAATTTTAAAAAAGTTTTTGAAAAAGTGTTGACATTTCCGTTTTTTGTGCTATAATAACTGAGCAATGTGCACAGCGGATTTGTGTAATGGTAGCACGGCAGACTCTGACTCTGTATGTCTGGGTTCGAATCCTTGATCCGCTGCCAAAAATCCCATTCGTATCAGCGGATGGGATTTATTTTTTGAAACAAATGTTAATAATTTGATTACCAAGCAGAATCCAAGTCGAGAGGCTTGGATTCTTATTTTATATATACATTATAATATGTGTGCGTTCTGTATGATAAAAGGTGAGTTTATTTTGTATACATTACTATATATTCCTGTCTGCTTAAAATTGCGGATGGGAAATTTTTGTTATTATTAACAAAAAAGAGAAGGAAATTTTGAACTCTCAAAATTTTTGCTTTTTATTGACAATTTGAAATTAAAGTGGTATTCTTATACCGTATAATACTGTAGTAGTATCTACAGGTTTATTCTAATTAAAAAAAAGGAGGAGTTAACGTGCGTATTACTAAAAAAGCTTTAAGCGTTCTTTTAGCAATTGCTATGTTAATCACCGCTGTACCTATGAGCCTCACCGGTTTTGCCGCTGATGTGTCAGTAGGAACAGAAGCAGAACAAGTCAACACGGCGCAGAGTGATACACTCATCAGACCTTCTGCTACTCTTACGGCTACTCCCGTAACAAGAGTTTGCGCCGCAACCACCAACCCGATGAAGGCAACAACCGGTGCAGGCTACACCGTTGCCGCAACTCCATCAGGTATTCCGCAGAACTCATACACTTATGCTGCTGCGGCTTATGCAGGTGAAACACCCACAGCCACAACAATCGTGTTTACTCCCGGTATGGAAGTTACAGATATTGCAATTTCTTGTAGCAATGCCAACATCACATACGGTGCATACACAGTTTCAAACAATGTTCATACAATCACAGTTGCTGACGGTTGTAGTGCAACAGTAGGTGAAACACTTATCTTTACTGTATCTTATAAGTATGTTTATACTGATTCAGTTACCGGTAAGACATACAACAGTGATAAGACATTTGAAACAACTTGTTATTCTTATGTTGAGTCTGTTCTTGAACCTGCAGGTGTTTATTCTTATCGCAGAACCAACAATGGTTGGGGTAGTACCAAAGGTAGAACATATATCAACACATTCATCGTTGGTGAAGGCACATACTCTGAATCTGTAAACTATTCAGGTAGTGCAAACTTCAATGCAGGCGGTTTTACAAGTGATTACGGTAGAATGCTTGAAACATCAAGTGACGGTAACTCAAGACGTTACAATGCCGCTTACGGTGCTGACGATAACAGACCTATTACTCATGTTTATATGGATAAGGGTGCAAACTCAACTTTGGCTGACCTTAATCTCCGTGTTCAGGCATGGGCGGCTAACCAGTCAGACGAAGATGACGAAATCCCTGAAGTAGGTTTTTATAATCTTTATGAGTACTCAGGTAATGTTAAAACATTTGACGGTGAAACCGAAGAAGACCCGTTGCAGGGTAGCAGCAACTCATCTGCTCTTGCTATGCAGGACCCGGATGCTTCTTCTTTGAAAAAGTTTTATACCGGTACATCTTGGACTATTCCTTTCACAGGCGCAGGTCCTACTCAGGAAAATTCTGCTGCTGATACAACAGCAACATACACAATCGTTGTTGATATGCAGACAGCTGTTCAGTGGTCAGATGTATCTGTAAGACATTCTCATACAATCCATGTTACTGTTTTCAACAAGGCTAACCTTCTTGCTTCTATCCAGAAGGCTATGAACACTGAAGCTGCTAATATGCTTGTTACAACAGGCAATGCAGACGGTAAAGGCTACAACCCGCAGGAATGGTATTACCTTTCAGGTTGGCAGGCATTTGAGCAGGCATATAACAATGCTGTAGCTATCTATAATAAGCCTAACACCACTCAGGCAAGCATTGATTCCGCAACAACCGCTCTTGACAATGCTTATACAAACCTCGTTCTTAATGAGGCTGATTACACTGACCTTGATTATTGGGTAGTTCGAGCAAATGCTCTTGACTCAACTCTTTATACTCCTGCTTCATGGGCAAACCTTCAGACAGCAGTTGCTCAGTATCAGGATAACATCAATATTCTCTATCAGCCAAAGGTTGACCAGATTGCTCTTGATATTGAAACAGCAATCAATAACCTTGAATATGCTGACGCTGACTACACTAAGGTTGATGAGCAGGTTGCAATCGCAAACGAACTTATCTACAGCGTTCAGGAAAATTACGGTTTGACAGTTGAAGAGTATTATTCAAACTGGGATAACCTTGTTTCCGTTATTGAAGCATGCGGCTACACTTATGATGAAGCTGAAGGCGAGTTCATTCTCACCACAGTTTTAACAAAAGATAAGCAGGCAACTGTTGACACATACCCAACAACTATTGCAAACGCTATCACAGCCCTTAAGGTTAACAAAGCTGATTTTACAGAATCAGTTACAGCAATGAATGCTTACACAACATTCAGAAGTGCAAACTCAAGCTACCTTGATTCAACATATCTTTCATCTCTTGACTCAGCTTATGCAACAGTTCAGGATTATTACAGCAAGTCAGTTGATATCAGCTATCAGGATGAAATTGACAGTGCAGTAGCAGCTCTTAACGATTTGCTTGACAACCCTGTATATAAAGCAGCTAGCTATACTGCCGCTGATACAGCTATTGCCAAGGCTGATGCACTTGACAGAGACCAGTACCAGGATATGACGGCTGTTGATGAAGCTTATGCAGCTCTTGAGGCTCTTTACGGTCTTGATGCAAGATATCAGTCAGACATTGACACAGCCGTTGCAAATCTCAATGCAGCAATCAAGGCTCTTAAGGTTAAAGAGGCTGATTACACAGCAGTTAACGATGCAGTTGCTGCAGTTGAAAACAAAAAATTAGAAGTTCAGACCAGATACGGTATGGAAGCTTCTGTTTACTATTCAAACTGGTCAGCAGTTGAAACAGCAGTTAACAATGTTGTTTACGGTCTTTCTTATGACCAGCAGTCTACAATCGACGCTTATGCAGCAGCAATCAATGCTGCTTTGAGCAACCTTAAGGCTGCAACAGCTGATTACTCAGAGCTCAATGCTCTCGAAACTCAGGCTTACGCTATAATCGAAAATGAAGCAGATTACACATCAGCTTCAATTGAAAATCTTACAAACGCACTTTTCGCAGTTACATCATATTCTCTTACCATTGACAAGCAGGCAACTGTTGACCAGTGGGCAGCCGATATTGAAGCAGCTATTGAGGCTATGGAATATGTTGATGCTGACTATTCAGCAGTAACAACAGCTATAACAGCAGCTAACGCTAAATTGGCAGAAAGCCAGGCATTTGCAGACGCTCATAACGGCGTTCAGTATTACACAGCAGGCTCAATCGCAGCAGTAAACAATGCTATTAACGCAGTTGTTTACGGTCTTAAGAAAGACAAACAGGCTACTGTTACAGGTTATGCAACAGCTATTAACAATGCAGTTGCAGCTCTTGCATACGGTCCTGCAGACTACACAGAGGTTGAATCCGCTAAGTTGAGAATTCCTGCTGACCTTTCAATCTACACTGATGATTCAGTTGCAGCATTGAATGCAACACTCAGCTATTCAACAACCTACACAACCAACCGTCAGGCTAAGGTTGATGAAGCAGCAGCAGCAATCAATGCCGCTGTTGATGGACTTAAAGCTAAAGGCTTGGATTATTCAAATTATGATGCAGCCCTTGCTAAGCTTGAAGCAAATACCGAGTACAATACCGGCGTTTACACTGACGAAAGCGAACAGGCTGTTGCCGATGCTAACACAGCAATCACAACATGGCTTGCAGCTGAAGAGAGAGACATTAACGACCAGGCAGAGTTTGATGCTCTTGTAGCAGCATTTGATGCTAAGATTGATGCCCTTGCATACAAGCCAATCGACACAACAGCTTATGACGCACAGGTAGAAAGAATCCCTGCAGATACAAGCGCATACACAGCAGATTCAGTTCAGGCTGTAACAGATGCTAAGTCAGCAGTTGACACATTCCTTGCGGGCGATGTAAATATCACTGACCAGGCAGAGCTTGATGCACTTGTTGCAACACTTGAAACAGCTATTGATAACCTTGCAATTTCTGCATACTTCCAGGCTAATGCTGACAGCACCTGCGTAATCGACGGCAACCTTATCTACGGCCTTGAAACAAGACTTTCAGCATCAAAGCTTAAGTCAACATACCTTGATTACGAAGGCGTAACACTTACA
>JAFTWE010000029.1 GCA_017465465.1 Clostridia bacterium
TACACTTTTACAACAACGAGAGAATCCAACTTAAAACAAAACTGACTCCCCTTGAAAAGAGAAGTCAGTATGTTGCTTAAAATTAAATTTTACCTACCATAGGTGCTTTTTTATACTGTCTGCACAATTTGGGGCAGTTCATGAAGCCGAGGCTATCAGAGTTATCTATGATAAATTCATCCATACTAATATGGGTGCCAACGGTATTGCTAAATATCTTAATCAGCACGGCTATGAAAAGAAGCAAAGGCAGAACGGTACTCTTAGCACATTCTCCGCACACTTTGTTAAGCTTGTTTTGGATAACCCCGTTTATTGTGGCAAGTTAGCCTATGGCAGAAGAAAAACCGAAAAGGTAAACGGAGCGAGAAACGAATATCATATTGTAAAGCAGGATGAATATCCTATTTATGAAGGTGTGCATGATGCTATTATATCTGAAGAAGATTGGCTTTTAGCGCAGAAGAAGAGAAAGAAAACTGGTATAAAGAATGAAAAAATCTATAGTCTTGAGCATCAGCATTTGCTTTCGGGTATAGTTTGCTGTCCCGAATGCGGTCAACCTATGTATGGAAGTGTAAACAGAAAAAGAAAAAAGGACGGCACATTTTACCGCGATTATTGGTATTATGCCTGTAAGCATCGCTTGGAGTTTGACGGTCATAAATGCACCTACAAAAAGCAGATTCATCAGGAGAAGGTTAATTCAGCCGTTGAAGAATTTGTATCAAAAATAGTAAAAAATCCGAAATTTGAGGAAGCAATCAAAGAAAAGATAAATACAAGGATTGATACTGCTGAAATAGAAACGGAGATAGATAGTCTCAACAAAAAACTCCGTCAGCTTAATATGGCAAAAGAAAAGCTCGGTAAAACTATAGACAGCCTTGATGTGTTTGATGAGTTCTACAATAAGAAATACGACGATATGCAATTAAGGCTTAACGGATTATACCGTGATATAGCTGATACGGAAAAAGAGTTATCTGCTGTCTATGAACGGCTTGAAAATATTCGCAAAGATAAAATTTCTCAGGAAAAGGTATATCAATTTCTGTTATTCTTTGATATAATATACCCAAAGTTCACCGATGCTGAAAAGAAAGAGTTTCTCGGCAGCATTATTGAACGCATTGAAATAAATCCGGAACCGACTGAAAACGGGCAGATTCTGAAAAAGATTAAGTTCCGCATTCCCATCTCCTATGATGGGAATGACGGTAATAATGAGTTTTCTGTTCCGAATGAAAAAATGACAGTCGAGTGTGCGGTGTTGCTGAGCCGCACTAAGAAAGGATTGGCAAATGAATAAAGATAAAAGTGAAATAATCTTTGATGTAGCCCAAATGCTTTTGCAAAACAATGAAGAAAGAGCTAAGGCAATAATTGTGGAAAGTTATCCTCATAGAGTTTTTGAAACTGAAAAGCGGACATATTCGATAATTCAAAAAATGGAACAGTTTATGAGAGATGGCTTTATTGATAGATATACAGGTCAAAAGCTGGTGAATCCCGGAATACTCAAGGTATTGTCAGTGTATTTTCCTGATGAGTTCCCTTTTCACCCTCATTGGAAAATGACGGAAACACATATTGCATATTGGGAACTGATACCCACTATTGACCATATATATCCTATTGCAAAGGGTGGGCAAGATAATAAAAATAATTGGGTTACAACTTCCATGAAGAACAATTCAATTAAAAGTAATTACACAATAGATGAGATTCACTGGAACTTATATCCACAAGGTGATATAAAGAACTGGGACGGATTAACGGATGTTTTTTTGAATTTGGTTGACAACAACAAAATTTTACTTGATGATAAGTACATAAAGACTTGGTATGATGTTTCAAAGATGTTGTTTGGAACAGATTGAAAATATAAAGGAGGGGTTGTCTTGCCTAATTTGATATGGACACAATTAAAACATCTTCAGCTTGGTGAAATTGCAGAAAATTATGCAAAAATTGAGTTTTTATCTTTTGGCTTTGAAGTGTATGATACTGTTGTCGATGATAGGGGTATTGATTTCATTGCAAGAAAAAATGAGCAATTTTATGAGGTTCAAGTGAAGGCTGTTAGGAACCGCAATTATACCTTTATAGCTGAATCGAAAATGGAAAAACTTTCAGACAACAGACTTGTTTGCTTTATTAACTTTGAAGATTTTAGCATGCCAAAGATTTATGTGATTCCGTCAACTGAGTGGAGAGGTGAAAACCCTGCGTTAGTATATAAAACTTATGCTGGCTTAAAAAGTGAGCCTGAGTGGGGAATAAATTTTTCAAAGAAAAATGAGGAATTGTTCAAAGATTATCTTGCGGATACTGTGCTGAAGGCCTTATAAATATAAGCTTGTCAAAGCATTTTGACGCGGTATTTTGTTGATGTAAAACACATTTGATTGATTAAGTGAGTGATTTGTTTTAATCTTTAAGTGAAAGGAGAGGTTTGAATGGATATTGGGCAGAAGCTTAAAACTGCAAGAATAAACTGCGATTTAACTCAGGAGCTTGTGGCTGAAAAAATCGGAGTCAGCCGCCAGACAATTTCTAATTGGGAAAACAATAAAACATATCCCGATATTGTCAGCGTGATTGCTCTTAGCGATTTGTACTCCGTCAGCCTTGACTCTTTACTTAAGGAGGACAAAAAAATGGTAGAGCATCTTGAAAAAAGCACAAATGTTGTTAAAAGCCGTCAGAAATTATCAAAGCTTATGACTGTACTTTCGTATATGATAATCTGGGCTGTTTCGGTGATTGTTTTCTGGTCGGTCAGCGAGGTTGACGCCGCAGTGTATTCAATCCTTGTGCTGTGGTTGCTTCTTCCTGCCGTTACTCTTGTAACCGCCGCACTTATCGGCAAGAATTTTGAAAGCGGCAAAAAGTGGCTGTGGATTATTTTTTTCGGTGTGATGCACATGCTCGCAGCATATCTTTCTTTCGGCCTTGCTAATATGGTTGCATTTAACAAAATAAATGACCCGGACTTTTCCTGCCTGATAGTCGGCTGTGCTTTTTCGGCGGTGGGTATGGCAATCGGTCACCTGGTGCAAAAAAGAAAAAGTAAAACAATTGATGAAAATAAAACTGATTTGTAAATAAAAATTTGTAATATAGTCAATTGACGAAAAACGATATATATATTAAAATAAAGACCTACTCTTATACACGGAGGCAAAATTATGGGTGGATTTTTCGCAGTTGCATCAAAAGAATCTTGCGTGCTTGATTTGTTTTACGGAACAGACTACCATTCTCACCTTGGAACAAGGCGCGGAGGTATGGCTGTTTACGGTGAAAGCGGATTTCAGCGTGCTATTCATAACATACAGAACTCTCCTTTCAGAACCAAATTTGAGAGGGATGTTGAAGAGCTTGAGGGTAATCTCGGCATAGGCTGTATTTCTGACTTTGAGCCTCAGCCTCTTCTTGTTCATTCTCACCTTGGCAGCTTTGCCATTACCACAGTTGGCAGAATCAACAACCCTGACGAGCTTGTTAAGGATTGCTTTGAATCAGGTCATACTCATTTTCTTGAAATGAGCGGGGGAACAATTAACCCCACTGAAATAACTGCCGCACTTATAAATCAGAAAAAGACTATCGTTGAAGGCATTAGAAACGCACAGGATAAAATCAAAGGCTCAATGAGCATTGTTTTGCTCACAGAAGAGGGTATTTATGCCGCCCGTGACAAGGTGGGCAGAACCCCTGTGGTTATCGGCAAAAAAGAGGGGGCGTTCTGTGCATCCTTTGAAAGCTTTGCTTATCTCAATTTAGGCTATGAAGATTATAAAGAATTGGGCCCTGCCGAAATTGTTTATTTCACTCCCGAAAGCTGTGAAACTGTTGCCCCTGCAGGTAAGGAAATGAAAATCTGCTCCTTCCTCTGGGCTTATTACGGTTACCCCACATCAAGCTATGAGGGTGTAAATGTTGAGCAGATGCGCTACGACTGCGGTAAGCTTCTTGCTAAGCGCGATGATGTTAAGCCCGACAGCGTTGCAGGTGTTCCCGATTCCGGTATAGCTCACGCTATCGGTTATTCAAACGAGGCGCAGATTCCTTATACCCGCCCGTTTATCAAATACACCCCCACCTGGCCGCGCTCATTTATGCCAAGCAATCAGTCACAGCGCAATATGATTGCTCACATGAAGCTGATTCCTGTTAAAAAGCTCATTGAAGGCAAAAAGCTGTTGTTTATTGATGACTCAATCGTTCGCGGAACTCAGCTTAGTGAAACTACTGAGTTTTTATACAGCTCAGGTGCATCGGAGGTTCACATTCGCCCCGCTTGCCCGCCGATTATGTTCGGCTGTAAATACCTCAATTTCTCCCGTTCAACATCAGAGCTTGATTTGATTGCTCGCCGTGTTATTCTCAAGCGCGAGGGTGACAGAGCAAATGACCCTGATGTTCTTGCTGATTATGCAGACCCCACAAGCAAGAATTATGAAGAAATGGTTGAAGAAATCCGCAAGGAGCTTAATTTCACTTCTCTTCGTTACCACCGACTTGATGACATGATTGAATCAATCGGTATTGAGCCTTGCAAGCTTTGCACTTATTGCTGGAACGGTAAGGAATAATGGCAAATTTTAAAACAAATGTAATGAGAATTCTCGACCAAAAGAAAATTCCGTATATCCCTCACGAATACCAAGCTCCTGACGGCAACCCTCCCGACGGAGTGACAGTTGCCGCTATGATTGGCAAAACCACCGCCGAGGTTTATAAAACTCTTGTAACTCAGGGCGCAAGCAAACGCTATTATGTTTTTGTTGTGCCGTCAGACGGTCAGCTTGATTTAAAAAAGGCGGCAAAGGCTGTGGGTGAAAAGTCTGTTGAAATGATAAAACAAAAAGAACTGCTTCCGCTTACGGGTTATGTTCACGGAGGGTGCAGTCCTGTGGGAATGAAAAAGCTTTTTAAAACAGTTTTTCATTCAGATGTTTTAAATTTAGAAACGGTTACCGTCAGCGCAGGTAAGGTAGGGCATCAGATTGAGATTTCTCCCGAAAAAATAATAAAAGCTGTCGCCGCAACGACAGCTGAGATAACGGTATAGCTCAGCTATGCCGTTTTTTCATTTCAATGTTTACCGTTGCAATTCCCAATGCAACCAATAAAACGGAGGCAATATGCAACGGGTCAAAAATATTTTCGCTCAACGCAAGTGCTGAAAAAACATTGCCGAATATAGGCGTCATCAGCTTAAACACGCTGACCTTGCTCACCGGGTTATGCTTTAAAAGCTGTGACCAAATTAAAAACGCAACTGCTGAAACAAGGGCGAGATATAAAAGGCAAAGGTTGGCTTTTGCACTTTCAAAGCTGATTGTTCCGCCAAAGGCAATGGCAATTGCCGTTAAAATTATTCCGCCGAAGAGAAGATGATACCCCGTTACAATCATAGGGTCAATTTGCATAGATGCTTTTTTGTTAATCATAATTCCGAGAGTTGAAATAAGAGCCGAAATTAAAAGAAAGCCTTCACCGTTTAAGGAAAAAGAAAAATTGCTGTCAGCACCGACATTTACAAGAATTATGCCTGCAAGACCTATTACACAGCCAATGAGCTTTTTGGGTGTTAGCTTGTCGCTTTTAAAAAACAGCGGAACCAAAAGAACGGCGCAGAAGGTGTCAAAGGAATTGAGAACACTTGCTATGCTTCCTGCCGTAACCGAAAGACCTAAATAATAAAAGAAATAGTTGCCCGTAATCTGAACTGCCGACAGCGCAAGGATTGTGGGCGCTTCTTTTTTAGTAAAGGCAGGCAGCTTGCGGTTTTTAATAAAATACACCGCTAACACAATTACTCCTGCCAGTGCAAAACGAACACCTGCAAACATAAGCTTTGAGCCTGTGTCATTTGCACCGATATTAAACCACTCATAACCCAGCTTAACCCCGGGGAAAGCTGTTCCCCAGAGTGCGGTGCAGATAATTGCAAATATTATAAAGAAAAAATTATTTTCAAAGATGCTTCTGGTTTTCATAAAATCTGCCTTTCAATCTAATCAAGTGGCATTATACCACAAAATTCGGTAGTTTCAATAAAAATATAGACAAACAGACCACAATATGTTAATATTACTGTGAATAAGTGTAAAAGGGGTAGTTTATGCTGAAAAAGGCAATAAAACGAATTATATGCGTGTTTATTGTTTTAGCTGTTATGCTTTTGGCTAACGGCTCGATAACTGCTGCCCAGCCTGAAGATGCAAATTTAAAAATTGTTGATATTTCCAAGTGGAATAACTCAATAGATTGGCAAAAGGTTTCACTTTCTGTTGACGGCGTAATTGCCCGAATCGGCTACCGTGGCTCAGTTTACCGCGATAGCCTTGCTGAAGACGATTTGTTTTACTCTCACTATCAGGGCTGTTCAACCTACGGTATTCCGTTTGGCTGTTATTTCTATTCATTGGCTGTAACTGTTGATGAAGCAGTTGAAGAGGCAGAGTGGATTATTGAAACTCTCAAAAAATATAACTGCAAGCCTGATTTGCCCATATACATTGATATGGAAGATTACATAGTGCAAAACGAAACCACTAACAGAAAGCGTACTGATATTGCAAAGGCCTTTTGCAGAACTCTTTTTGAAAACGGATATTACCCCGGGGTTTATGCAAATAAATATTGGTTGACTGATTTGCTTTATCCTGCGGAGTTTTCTGATTGCTCAATATGGGTGGCTCAATATGCCGACACCTGCACCTACAAGGGCAGCTATGATATGTGGCAATATACCGAAACAGGGTCGGTCAACGGAATTAATGGCAAGGTGGATGTAAACCATTGCTATAAAGACTATTCAACCTTTATAAAAAAATACGGCTTTAACGGATATCCCGGCTCGGTTGATTATAAGCCTGATGATGAAGCTGTTACGGATACCTCCAAATACGGTATGTATGAGATTGTAACCACCTCTCTTAATGTCAGAACAGGTCCGGGAACAGAATATCTTTCTCTCGGCAAGCTGAAAAAAGGCTCGCAAATTTATGTTTACGGTGTGAATAACGGTTGGGGTGCAATCCGTTTCGGCAACTCCTTAGGCTGGATTTCGCTCAACAGCAATTATTTAAAGCAACTGTCAAATCATAATTCCACCGAAAAAGGAATCGGCTTTTACTCGGTTAATGTGGATACTCTCAATGTAAGAAGCGGTCCGTCAACCTCGTATTCCCGTGTGGATAAGCTTAACTCAGGTGAGCAGATTTATATTCATCAGCTCAAAGACGGTTGGGGTGCATTTTATTACGGTGACGGCTCAACAGGCTGGGTAACGCTTGAATATCTCACCTTTACGGGAACGGTCAATTTCATTGGCGGCTCGGCGAAGGGCGGAATGAACCACCAGCTTATTGTAAAAGGAAAGACCGCAGAGCTTAACAAAAATAATTTCACCCTTAATGACACTGAATTTGCAGGCTGGGCAACCTCGGAAAACGGAAAGGTTGTTTATTCCGACGGCGGAGCTGTTAAAATGGGTGACAGCAATGTTGTTCTCTATGCTGTTTTTGATTCCGGTGAATTTTACCGCTGGGCAGATACAGTTACCGTTGAGGGCGGTGTAGCTCATATCAACAGCCTTATGCTCACTGAGCAGGATTTTACGGAAAAATATCTTGAACTGACAAAATCTGCAACGGTTACCTTCAATTCACCTCACAAGGGTGTTGCAGGCACAGGTACGGCAGTCAGCATTTCAAACGGAAAAAGAGCAGATACTTTTACCCTTTGCCTCAAAGGTGATGTAAACGGTGACAGTATGTGTGACGGCCTTGATATGTCACTCTTAATTGAGCTTGTAAATTCGGGCGAAAAAGAATATTCAACCGCTCAGCTTTTGGCAATGGATTTGAATTCTGACGGCAAGCTTGACGGCAAGGATATAGAACAATATAAAAACATTATTTTTAACGGGAGGATACTGAAATGAAAAAACTGATTTCTGTGGTTATTTGTCTTCTGATGGTTTTGTCACTGTTGCCCTTTACCGTTTCGGCGGCAGATGAAATTGATTTTACCCTCAGAATAAAAGAAGAAACCGACAGTGAGCTGACACTCACCCTTGATTATGACGGCGGAACAGGCTTTTCTGCCCTTGATATTGAAATCGCATTTGACAGAATCCGCCTTGAGCTTAAGTCCTGCGAAAAGGGTGACGGCTATGTTGCCTTTGAAAAATATCTGAATGATAATAATGAGGCTTCAATCTGCAGCATCAATCAGAATGAAAACCCTGTGAAGGCTGCCATTGCAAATACTTTGGGCTTCAAGGCTATTGACGGCAAAAAATCGGTTCTTGTGCTCAAATTTGCAAAGGTACCCGGCACAAAATTTGCAAAAGAAGATGTGACATTTGAATTTACAAATTGCCAGACCTCTTCATTTACGGATATTAAAGTTAATTTTGATTATGACTTGACTGCACCTGTTACCAAGGGGGAAAAGTCAACCGATTCAACCGAATACCCGCAACAGCCCTCAGCAGATAACATTGAGGGCGAAGAAAATGAAGAAATCGGAGATGCTCCCGCAAACGACAGCAATGAGCCGCAAGCTGGCGGTCAAGGTGAAGAACCTCAGGCAGATGATACCGATAACGCTCCGAAAACCAAGACAGTTATAATAATGGTGGCGGTCATAGTTTGCGCGGCAGGTGTTGCGGCGGTTGTGATATTTAAGACAAAAGGCAAGAAGAAATAATTTGAAGCAGGGGAGAAATCTCCTGCTTTTATTGTTCAAAAAAATCGGAAATGTTCATTAAAATTTACTTTAAAATATTTCATAAATCGCAATAAACAAAAACCCTCAAATCTTTTTGTTAAATTTGTAAAAAAATAACTTTAGTGGGTTAAAATTATTGACTTTTAACTTAGCTTTAGCTATAATTGTACCATGTCATAATGTATAGTAGTATCTATACATATCTCAAGATTTTAAAGGAGGATATTGTTATGACAATCTCTAAGAGAGTACTCAGTGTTATTCTCAGCGTTGTTATGCTTCTCTCAATAGTGCCTATGAGCGCTTTTGCAGTTGACGTTGCAACAGGTGAAACAGTGAGTGCAAACACAGCTATGGTAGACGACGGTACAGGTAGAGAAATTATACCTATGGCTACTGTTACCGCTCCTGACGTTGTTCGTGTTGCTGCCGCATCAGGTTCAATGGCTCAGGGTTCAACAATCGTATCTGCAACACCATCAGGTGTTCCCGCAATTACGAGCACTTATTCAGCCGAAGCTTACGCAGGTGAAACTCCGAGCCTCGGTCAGATTACATTCGTTTCAGACCTTTCATTGGCAAATAATAAGAATGTAACAATTTCTTGCTCAAACTCATCAGTAACATTCTCTCAGACCAATCCTAACAACAATACATGGATTTGGACTATCACAGGCGGTACTGCAACAGCAGGCTCATACCTTGACTTTGAAATCGGTTATTCTTATACATATACCGATAAGCTCACTGGAAAGAGCGTTACCAACAGCTATGTAGCTTATGCAAGCTCTTATGTTGCAGGTATCATTCAGCCCGCAGGTCTTTTCCTTGACACACACAGAACAAAGTCAGCTTTCCATTCAGCAGAAGAGTTAGACGCTGTTTACCGTATTCTCGGTTTGAACACATTCGGTACATATTACGGTGTTGGCACAGGCGTTGCTGACAGTAGTGATACTTTTAAAGAAGATGACTCTGTTTGGGCTCACGGTTATTACGATTTCGTAAGCATGAGCGCACAGGGTTGGGGCACAAGTGCTGCTAACTCTGCAGGCTACGGCTTGGTTCTTCACGGTAAAGACGATGGCGACGGCAACAAATACACCAACACAGGTGTAGACTGCCAGAGACCTGTTTCAACCACATACATTGACTCATCAAAGGGTACTGCTCTTAACGGCGCTAACATCAACCTCCGTTACGCAGTTATGGACCTTAAGTATGGCTGGAAAGAAAGCGATTACATCCGTTCAGTTCGTAACATCCGAGTTCTTCCCGGTGAATCAACTTGGGACAGCGAAACAACCAATAACTCAACAGCATCTAACCAGCTTGCATTTGCAGGTATGGATACTGAAATCTATATCAGAAATTACAGCACAATTCCAAGCTATGACTACAGACTTTCTAACTACGGTCTTGCAATTCCCTTTAACGGCACAACTTATGTAAACGCTCTTACCACTCTTGATGACGGTACAAAAGAAGTTTACTATACATTCATTTCAGAACTTTATTCAAAATACGATTCATCAGGCCGTTTGATTGCTGCTCACTCAGCAGTTGACCTTCACCTTGTTGTTTATAACAAGGCAGAGCTTCGCGGTCTTGTAGAAGACGCTCTTGACTACTATGTTCCTGTTGACCCGCTTGGCGATGAAATGGGTATTATGCCTCAGGCAAGATATTACTCAGCAGGTTGGGATGCATTCAAGACTGCTCTTACCAACGCTCAGAGAACACTTGCACAGCCAAATGTTTCTCAGGGTACAATCGATGCCGCTTACTCAGCTCTTGAAACAGCTATGGCAGGCCTTGTTGTTAAAACAGCAGACTATTCAGCAGTTAATACAGCTATTAACACAGCTTCAGGCCTTAACGCTGACGATTACACAACAGAATCTTGGGCAAGAGTTACAACAGCAAGAAACGCTGTAGCTCTTAATTACACAAAATTCTATCAGCGTGCAGTTGATAAGATGGCTACTGACCTTGTAGCAGCTATTGACGCTCTTGAATACAATCCTGCTGACTACACAAATGTTGACAACGCTTTGGAATTGGTAAATGATGTTGACAGAAGCGTTTATACAGACGAATCATTGGCAAAGCTTGATGCTCTTGTAACAGAGGCTAACAGCACAGAGTTCCGTTCGAAGAATGTAACAGAGCAGGTTTATGTTGACGACGTTGCAGACAAGATTATTGCAGCTATTGAAGCTCTCGAATACAAGCTTGCAGATTACACAGAGGTTGACAATGCAGTAACTCGCTACAGAGCTATTGATACATCTCTCTACACAGATGCTTCTTACGCAAGAGTAACAGCATTCTATGAGCAGATTGTTTATAACCTTAACATCACAATGCAGTCTGAAGTTGACCAGATGGCTGCCGACCTTAACAATGCAATCGACAACTATCTTGTTTACAAAACCGCTGATTACACAGCAGTTGATAACGCAGTTGCAGAGTATGAAGAGTTAGATTCTTCTCTCTACACAGCAGCTTCATGGGCAACTCTTGAGGATGCTGTTGATGCAGTTGAATATAACCTCGACCTCAGATATCAGGACGATGTTGATGCTTATGCAGCTGCAATCAATGACGCTATTTCAAAGCTTCAATACACAATCGGTAACTATGATAAGGTTTCTGCAGCTCTTACAAAAGCAGATGCCCTTACAGAGAGCCACTATACTCCTGATTCATGGGCAAATCTCCAGACAGCTATCAACAATGTTCAGTACGGTCTTACAGTTGACAAGCAGACTCAGATTGACGGTTATGCAACCGCTATTGAAGCCGCTATCGCAGCTCTTGTTCCTACAGGTGCTGACTACACAGCAGTTGATGAAGCTATTGCAAAGTACAACGCTCTTAACACTTCACTCTACACAACAGCTTCTGTTCTTAAGGTTCGCCAGGCAGTAAACTCTGTTGTAAGAGATTATGACATCACTCAGCAGGCTGAAGTTGATGCAATGGCACAGAATATTGAAACAGCTCTTGCAAACCTTGTTTACAAAGCAGGTGATTACACAGCAGTTGAAGCCGCAAAAACAGCAGCTCAGGCTTATATCGACACAGCAACAGAGTTTGCAGCAGCAAATAACGGCTATTCATATTACACAGCTGATTCTTATAAGGCTCTTACAGATGCTATTGACGCTGTAGTTTACGGTCTCGATGTTCGTTATAATGAGCAGATTGCAGGTTATGCAACAGCAATCAACACAGCAGCAGGCAACCTTGAACTCAATGATGCCGACTATTCAGCAGTTACAGCAGCTAAGAATGCAATTCCTTCAGATTTAACAGTTTACACTGACGAATCAGTTGCAAGACTTAACCTTGCAGTAAGCGCAGTTGAAGAAGGCCTTAAGACTGACGAGCAGGCTCTCGTTAACGATTATGCAGCAGCTATCGTTACACAGACAAAAGCTCTTGAGTACAAGCCAATCGACACAACAGCTTATGATGCACAGGTAGAAAGAATTCCTGCAGATACAAGCGCATACACAGCAGATTCAGTTAAGGCTGTAACAGATGCTAAGTCAGCAGTTGATACATTCCTTGCAGGCGATGTAAATATCACTGACCAGGCAGAGCTTGATGCACTTGTTGCAGACCTTAAGACAGCAATCGATAATCTTGCAATTTCTGCATACTTCCAGGCTAATGCTGACAGCACCTGCGTAATCGACGGCAACCTTATCTACGGCCTTGAAACAAGACTTTCAGCATCAAAGCTTAAGTCAACATACCTTGATTACGAAGGCGTAACACTTACA
>JAFTWE010000030.1 GCA_017465465.1 Clostridia bacterium
ATCAAGTGCCTGTATTTTTAAAAGCTCAACGATATTGGAAATCTTCTGCGGTACATTAGCTACTGCACAGATTTTAAGGTCATCGAACACCATTCTCTTAAGAGGTATTTCATCAACAACTCTGCCTTCAGTAGTAAAGAAAGAACCGCCCGAAAAGAGAATTTTATGCTTATTAAGAAACTCTTTGCAAAATATTGCCTCGTTAATTATTTTACCGTCTGCCCACGCAGGCCCCTCAACACCAAACTCGTCATTTGAAAATTTGTCATCTGAATTTTTACTCATTTCTTATTCCTCCTATCTTCGGCTTACTTGTTTTTACTCCTTTCCTTTTATTTAACCTCCTTGCCGTCGGGTAGGTCAGTGTATGTATGTCCTACTTATATACCGCACAAATTTTGGTGTTTTGCTCACCATAATCAAAAAATATATATGAGATTTAAGCGATTTCTCTGCGTACGTGCGTACAAGTGTACGTATGTACGCAGGCAAATGATAAAACTTGCTCTATATACAAATGGGATTTATGAGTCTGAAAATGTTCTTGATATATCAGAGAAATTTTCAAGGTGGCTGTAGTATCCTTTATACAGGCTTTTGCCGTTTCACCCGAAATAGTTCCTGCCCCGGAATCCCACCGCAACGTTGCCTTGCTCATATCATCGCAAAGTCATATCACTTTCGGACGGTCATTCAGTTGTCAAGGTTCACGAGAGAAAACATCCCTCAAGGGGTAAGGATTTAGAAAGGCAAAAATGAAAGCAAATTTTGAAACTTTTTTATTTTAGTTAAAATTGCACAACAAAAAAGCCGTCACATAGACAGCACAAATAGCGGGAGGACATTTCATCCTCTCGCACAGTTTGTACTGAAACTATGTAACGGCTTAAAACTTAAGCACTGATTATCCGTATGTTACTGACCGAGTATCAGACTATACTTTTTCGGTCAGATAATATGTGTTGGCAATAAAGCCAATAAGTAAAAATATGTGTTTCAGTTGATATTTAGTTGTAAGGCAAATACATTATTTACCAATTTACTATTATAAAGAACATTCGTTTGCTTGTCAAGAGCTTTTTCGAAAAAGAAAAGATGGTGTCAGTTTTTGCTGACACCACAATGCATTTTATAGTATTTTTTTAGATTACTTGTTAAAAACTCGATACTTGTTTTGTCACTTTAAAAAATATATAATACGATATATAACCTTGTTTTGATAAAATTTTGATATTTATGGTTTATGATTATATGATTGAAACGGAGGTGTTAAGCAATGCCTAAAATTCTGATAGTTGACGATGAGCGAGATGTTGTAGAGCTTCTTCGCAATTATTTTGAGCTTAGTGGTTATGACGTGTTGTTTGCATACGATGGTGAAAAGGCGCTTGAAAAAATGAGTCAAAAACCCGATGTAATACTTCTCGACGTTAATATGCCAAAACTAAACGGACTTGAGGTGTGTAAAAAGATTCGTGAGTTTGTTTCCTGCCCGATCTTGTTTTTAACAGCTAATGTAGATGATGTTGATAAAATAAACGGCTTTTCTGCGGGTGGGGACGACTATATTACAAAGCCTTTCTCGCTTGATGAATTGGGTGCTCGTGTCTCGGCTCACTTGCGTCGTGATATGAGATTGCAGAAAAAATCTGATTTGAAATTTAGTGACGATTTGGTTATAGACTATTCCTCGAAAGCCGTCTATTTCAAGGATACACCAATTTCATTTTCTAAAACGGAATTTGACATTATTGAACTGCTTTCCACCAATGCCGGTATCGTTTTTGATAAAGAGCGTATATATGATCGTTTATGGGGATTTGACAGCGAAGGATACTCTATGACGGTGGTTGAACATATCCGAAAGATACGGGCAAAATTTACAGAAGCAGGCTGTAAATCATACATAACAACAGTATGGGGGTGTGGGTATAAATGGGAAAATTAAGAAAAGCTATTGCAAGAATACCGCTCGTGTCCTCACTGATAATCGTTATGTCATTTTTTATCATATTGGCGGTAATTCTTTCAAAAACAACGACGAGTTACGCAAATGAACAAATACAACTCATTCAAGCAAAATATATTGTGTTTGATGAGAAAACCGACGTGGGTGATGAATCAGAGCATAGTGTTGTGCATTATCATTATATAGATCTTCTTCCATTTTCCGAGGAAGATGAACAAGCACATAATTTTTATAAAATAATCTATGAGTATTCCTCTTTTTTCTGGTGTATTGTCAGTATTACGATTGGCGCAGTTATCTTTTATTTCGGTAAGCTGCAAAAGCCGATAAAACTTCTAATAAATGCTTCGGAAAACATTTCCGATGATAATCTCGACTTCGTTATAGATTACAGCGGCAAAGACGAGCTTGGACAGCTATGCTCTTCTTTTGAAAAAATGCGGTTATCGCTGATGGATAATAACCGAACAATGTGGCGAATGGTTGAAGAAAAACGAAAACTCAACAAGGCTTTTTCCCACGAACTCAGAACACCGCTTACTGTTATGAGGGGAAACGTCGAGCTTCTTGAAAAAGTCTATATGAGGGCAGATGTTTCGGAGGATAAAAAAGCAGCACTACTAAAAACAGTATCAAAGAACATAGAACGCATTGAAAGCTATGTTTATAGTATGGGTACGATGAGCAAATTGGAAGATCAACCGATACGACCAATGCAGACCTGTTCAAATAAACTATCTGCCCAACTAAAAAAATCATTGGAAATACTCTGTCAAGGGAACGGACTTGTATCAACCTTTGAAGCGGAAACTGAATCCGGGGATATAAATGTCGATGGGAATGTAGTTATGCAGGTATTTGAAAATATCGTTTCAAATGCCCTTCGCTACGCCGTAAAGACAATAGATGTATCTTGCCACATATCCTCAGATCACTTAGTTATATCTGTATCGGACGATGGGGCAGGTTTTTCGGAAGAAGAACTGAAAACAGCGACTGCACCTTACTATACGGGAAATCAAAATGATAGTGAACATCATTTTGGACTTGGTTTGTACCTATGCAAAATACTATGCGAAAAGCATAACGGCGCATTGAAACTTACAAACAATTCCACTACCGGAGCGTGTGTAATTGCCTCATTTTTCTGCAAATAGTTTTTGATTTATGATATTTTCTTGATATTTGAATGTTAAAATGACCTTGCTACTAACGATAGCAGGGTCATTTTTTCTAATTCAAGGAGTGAAAATTATGGATAGGATACTGACTGTAAAAAACATATCCAAAAGCTACAAAATCGGAAACGCACAAGTTCACGCTCTTAAAAGCACGACTTTAGAAATCAAGAAGGGCGAAATCGTCGTTGTTATCGGAAAAAGCGGTTCGGGCAAAAGTACCCTTTTGAATGTTCTTGGCGGTCTTATTGTTCCGGATTCGGGTGAGGTGCTGTTAGACGGCAAAAATCTTTATGCACTGAGCGAAAAGGAACGGGCAAGAATCCGAAATCAAAAGTGTGGTTTTATTTATCAGAATTTTAATCTGATCAACGAATTGTCCGTCATAAATAATATTAGACTGCCTTTTGATATTGCAGGCAAACCGTACAACACCAAAAGAGAAAAGGAACTGCTTGACATTTTGGATTTGGGTAAAAGACGTAATTTTTACCCGACACAGTTATCCGGCGGTGAAAGACAGCGTACCGCCGTTGCACGTGCTTTGCTCATGGAACCTTCCATTATTCTTGCGGATGAGCCAACCGGTAATCTTGATCTTGAATCAGGAAACAAACTGA
This sequence comes from Clostridia bacterium, assembly GCA_017465465.1. Taxonomy (GTDB): domain Bacteria; phylum Bacillota; class Clostridia; order Oscillospirales; family Acutalibacteraceae; genus CAG-488. Next base: position 3,768 of record JAFTWE010000030.1, read on the forward strand.
TGGCATTTGTGAAGCGTACCAATAGAGAACAAGGGCAAACCTATGTTATTGTAACCCACGATCTTGAATGGCTGAAAATTGCTCATACAGTTTACAGAATGAGTGACGGAAGGTTAGAGCGTGAGGTGCAGAAATGAAACATACATTAGGTTTGATTAAAATATCTGCAAAAAGTTTGCTCAGAAAAAACAGCGGAAACAAGCTATTGCTCATAGCAATATGTATTCTGACGCTTGTTCCTATGTTTCTGTATAACACAACAAACAGTATTATTGCGACCGTCAAAGAGCAAAGAACAGCCGTTTACGGGATCTTTGATGAAATTTATTATCGTGAGCAAGTGTCGGAATTATCAACATTCACCGACGAAACATTTGAGGGACTACTGCCCAATTACAGATACGAAAGTTATGGTGTATTCTATACGGCTAAAACCTTACCTTTGGAGGGAAACAAAAGCCTAAACTTAGGCTTTGCAGACTCCGAAGCAATACGGATCGGTTGTATAAGCATAAAAGAAGGTCGCCTGCCGGAAGCCGACAATGAAATTGCGTTGACTGAAGGTATCGCTCAAGAATTAGGCGATTATAGTGTCGGGCAGGAAGTTACCATTGAAAATCAAACGTATTCTCTGTGCGGAATCGTAAATGACTTCGGAAGATTATGGCCCCGAGGTGAATTGCAGATAAAGGACAACATTACGCCTGTCAATGCATTTATCACCCAAAACCGTCTTGAACAAGTTTTTGAAGAAACCCACAGCATCACACAACAAATTGTTATCATTAAAGAAGCGGGAATCGTTAATTCCAACGATGATACAACAAGGCTATTTTCAAGCAACAAATCTTTTGATGTAAGTGAGAATTTCTCCATCCCTCAGAGCTTTATGATCTTGATGTATGTAATATCGTTGTTGATCGTGACAACGATTCTGATTATGAACAAGACGAAGCTTCTTGCAAGAATCCGCAACTACCTCTTACTCGGTATGAATAAAGGCAGTGTTTTCTTTATTCTTATGTTCGAAATGATATGCATTCTGATCATTGGTGCTGCGGTGGGAAGTGTGCTGAGTTTCTTTGTGTCAAAAGCTTGTTTGCACCTTCTTCTGAATAACGAATACAGTTATCCGGTGTTTGATTTCGATATGCAGTTGAACACGGCACTGATACTTTCCCTTTGCGTAGGGTTCATTATCACTTTTACAATCTATGCAGCATACATCGTAAAACAGACTGCACTTGACAGTGAGATAAGCGGAAAACATTACAAAAACACGAAGGCAAGAGTCAGCATATTCAAATTGGATATGTTCAAAAATCGCAAAGCCATTATAGCGATTGTACTGCTGATTTCATTATCGTGTACGTTATTGTCCTACGGAATCGCATATAAAAATTATTTCACCGAGGATGTAACAGAAACTAATTCAAACTATGTGGAAAATGATTATGACTTTCAGTTTGCCTCAAAACTAATCAATGCACCGCCTCTTACAGATAAAGTCACGGGAGAACAATTAACCCCCTTGCTTTTTACAAACAATTACGAAAAGAACGGGGCTGATCAAGACTTTATTGATTCCATTGCATCCATTCCGGGAGTGTCGAAGATTTTATCATACAGAGAGAATCAAAAAATGAATCTCCTTGTAAAAGCCGGCAGCATTGACACGTATTTTGATGCTTCCGACTCGATGCCCGACGGCAGATATAGTATGGAAACATTTATGCAAATCAACAATTATGAGCTCATTTGGGATACATTCCAATATGCAGATGACGATGTGTTGATATGTAGCGAGATCGTCGGATACAGCCAGCAAAGCTTGGAAGAGTTAAAAGCATCTGTCATTGAGGGCGAAATCAACATAGACAAGCTAATGTCGGGAGAAGAAGTCATTCTCCGTGTTCCCGCATACAAAATAACGGAGCAAGATTTCGGTGGAGCGATACTAAGAGGAATTATCCCTGCAGAGTATGACGATCCGGATGCAATCAATATGACACAGTTTAAGGTCGGTGATGAAATCACACTTTCGGGATTGCTTACGGACGAGCTGTTAAACGGCGGCGTCGCAGAATCGGATATATCTTTGTTTTACCGAAAGGATGTAACGGTAAAAATTGGGGCTATTATCCGCAGTACCGATGGTAAACTCATTTCAAGCAGAGCCGGAGCAGCTTGTTCGGTTCTGACTGCAAATGAAGTATTGGACGAGCTGGGAATCCCCGCCGCTTACAGCGTGGTTAGCATTTATACCGATGTTGATGCAAACAACACACTAATTGCGAAAGAACTGCAAGTATTGGGTCTTGATTACCCCAATATGACATTTGAGAATTGGTCAAGTGATGTTAGGACGTATAAGATCTACAACCTGCTTGTGGCTATTTTCGCTGTAACATTTATGGTCATACTAACAGTAGTAACCTTTACGATGCTTCTGATTCAGCTTGTCATTAAGACAAGATTAAGCCTTTCGACATATACGCTTTATCGAATCAATGGCTTGAGTTTCCGAAAACTGATAGCATCCTTGCTCCTACAGTTAGTAGCGGCCTTCTCCATCGGAGATATATTATCCGTGCCAATGACATGGTTGATAATTAAAAATAGTTTCAATATTTTAGGCGCAATAACGCATTACTTTACGCAAAGTGATTATCTGTTCGTTGTCCTAAGTGTGTTTGTGCTTATGGTTGTTTCGTTTATTCCGAGTTTAGTCATACTGTATAAGCGAAAGGACAACATCTTGATAGATTAAATTTTTTGTGCAAGATGATTTATATGCAAGAAAACAGGTGGGTTCATTTGTCCCACCTGTTTGTCGTTATTAGTTAAAAATTAATTTTTCACACACAATCTCTCTTGCTCGTGCTTGAATATTACCCATTCTCTGCACCCACTCCATCTGATTTTTTTCTTTCAGTTTTTCGGTAACACCCTCTGCCTCTTTCATCTGCTCAATTAGAGTATCAAACATCTGTTGCGCCTGAGTATCAATATCAGCAAGATACTGCCATAGTTTTCCTTCAGCGAGTAAAGTTGTGAATACCACTTTCTTGTGTTTGAGAAGATAATCTTTATGTAACATTCCCCATTTACCGAGGGTAATATTCGCTTCTTCGGGTGGTAATATAAGGTTAGGTATGTTGAAATCTCCGACCTGTCTGTATGTAATATTTTTCATAATCGCATCATCCTTTCGTATCCTTAACAAATGTATCGTATGTAAATTTTGCACCGAGCCTGAAGCCTGATATAAAACTGTCTGCATTACTTGTTGTTGAAAATTCAATATAAGCACTGACATAGTTTTGAAACAGTTCCTTATCCTCACCGTTCAATCTTGCAGCAAGCTGTTCTTCTTTTTCCGCAAGGTTACTCAGTTTCTTTTTGAGCTTGGGTGTTAATTCCGAATTGACTTCTTGTGGCTCAATGTTGCCATAATAGAAATCTTCAATGATATTAGACATTATGTATTCCTCCGTATCTGAGGAAATATATTAGAGTACGAAGTATAGAATATGTATTGCCGGAGAATTACTTGTGTTATGAACATCCGTACCATACAAACCACTGAAGCAAGAGCTTTGGTGGTTTTCTTTTTTATAAGCTTTATTACCGCAAAATATCAGGGAGGGGCCTATGAATTTTTTACAGACAATTATTTCTTACCTTGCAATAGCGGCGGCTTTTGTTTCTTCAATTTTTTCGTGCGGAAATACACAGCTGATACCCTACACAAATGATTATGAAATTCCCGACAGCATCCCAGGATACAGTGTGATTTCTACCGAAGAAAAAGCGGACTGGACGGCAAAATGGATTTGGGATAAAGAAAACCTGACCCAAGAAAATGTCTGGATGTGCTTTAATAAAAAAGTAAATCTTGATAGTGTTCCCGAGGAGCTTATTGCTCACATCTCTGCCGACTCAAAATACTGGCTTTACATAAACGGAGAAACTGTTGTTTTTGAGGGCAGTGTAAAAAGAGGCCCCGATAAAAACAGCGGATATTATGACAGCATAGATATTGCACCTTTCCTCAAAGAGGGTGAAAACCTAATTTGTGCTTTGGTGTGGTATTGGGATAGCGAAACCAGCTATTCCTATAGCGGCAGCGGTCAGGGCGGCTTTATTTTTGAAGCCGTAAATGAAGATATTACCATAATTTCTGACAAAAGCTGGAAGGTAAAGAGAAACAGCGCTTTTGTTGACAGTCCGTTTTATCCGCCTAATTACAGACTTTCCGAATACAGTATTTATTTCGATGCAAGGAAAGATTCAGGCAATTGGATAAATGAAACTTACGATGTTGAATCCTGGGAAAACGCAACGGAATATGCCCTCGGCGGTGAGGGTGCTTACGGCAAGCTTTACCCCAGAGGAATACCGTTTTTGAAGGATTACGGTCTTAAGAATTATGAAAATTCAGATAAGTACGAAAATTATACGGTAAAAAAGCTTTTCGGTGAAAAAATTACCGTAGATGTTCCCTATAATGCTCAGCTCACTCCCTATCTTAAAGTCATAGCACCTGCCGGCAAAAAAATTCGCATAACAACAGAAAACACTTTAATCGGCGCAGTTTCAACCACATACATAACCAAAGAAGGGGAGCAGGAGTTTGAGGCTCCGGGCTGGTTTAACGGAGAGCATATTACTTACAAGATACCGAGAGGTGTCAAGGTCGTTTCTTTAAAATACCGTGAAACAGGGTATGACAGCTCGTTCTGCGGTAATTTTAAGTGTGATGATGAATTTTTGAACTCTCTGTGGCAAAAATCTCTGCGAACTCTCTATGTTACTATGCGTGACAACTTTATGGATTGCCCCGACAGAGAAAGAGCCCAATGGTGGGGCGATGTTACAAGTGAAATGATTATGACAATGTACTCTATGGACAGCAGCTCATATCTGCTGTATCAAAAGGGTGTTGAGGCTATGCTCTCTCACATTGACGATTCAAAAGTCCTTCAGACTGTTGTGCCTATAAGCGGTGATTATTTTGAGCTTCCCGTTCAGCAGCTTGCAGGAATTGTAGGCTTCCTCACTTATTATGAATATACAGGCGACAAGGCTTTTATTGAAAAGGTTTATACACCGTCTCTTGATTACCTGAAGCTTTGGGAAATCGGTGAAAACAATCTTGTCGTTCACCGTGAAGGCTCGTGGGATTGGCCTGATTGGGGCAAAAAAGCTGATATGACAGCAATAGAAAATGCCTGGGTTTACTATGCTCTTTCTGCCACAGAAAAAATGGCTGAGATTTTAGAAAAAGATGAAGATATCTCATTTATCACCGAAAGAAAAGAAATAATTTCAAAGGGCTACAAGTCTCTTTGGACAGAAGACGGCTTCAAAAGCAAGGACGTAAGAAAGCCTGACGACAGAGCAAATGCCCTTGCGGTTTTGTCAGGTCTTGCAGAAAAAGAGCAATACGCCACCATTGAAAATGTGCTCACTACCACTAAAAATTCAAGCCCATATATGGAATATTATGTTCTTGAAGCACTTTGTAAAATGGAAAAATACGAAGCGGCAAAAGACCGAATTAAGGACCGCTATAAGGGTATGATGAGCGAGGATTATTCCACCCTCTGGGAGTTCTGGGATTCCTGGCGAGGCACCAAAAATCACGCTTGGAGCGGCGGCCCTCTTGTTATAATGAGCAAGCATTTTGCAGGCATAACTCCTCTTGAAGCAGGCTATGAAAAGGTTAAAATTGACCCGCAATATGCTTTGACTGACAGTTTAAATTGTACCGTTCCCGCTGTTAAAGGGTTAATCACTCTGGACTATGCAAAAACTGACGGAAATTATACTGTAAACCTTTCACTTCCCCAAAATATGAAAGCAGTTTTATATGTGCCCGATAAAGCTGTTGTAAATATCAATTCACAGCTTTATTACCAAAACGGTGAATATACAAACGGTGATAAAATCGGTAATGTGGAAATAGTGGAAAAGCACTGATATAAATTCAGTTAATATGCCCTCTCTTTGGCAAAGTGTGAGCCGAAGAGGGGGCTTGGCTTTTATATTAAGATTGAAAAATGTTCGGGGTTATGTTACAATAGTTAAAATGTGAAATTAAAGGAAGTTGATTATGAAAATTGCAGTTATCAACGGAAGCCCCAAAGGAAAATACAGCGTAACACTCCAGACTACGCTTTATCTTGAAAAGAAGTTTCCTCAGCACGAATTTTGCGTTCTCCACGCAGGGCAAAAGATAAAGGCCCTTGAAAAGGATTTTTCTCAGGCTAAGGATTTGCTTGAAAGCTCTGATGCCGTTCTTTTTTCTTATCCTGTTTATACCTTCCTTGCGCCTGCTCAGCTTCACCGCTTTATTGAGCTTGCAAAGGCAAACGGTGTTAATCTTAAAGGTAAATATGCCACGCAGATTTCCACCTCAAAGCACTTTTATGATATAACCGCACACAAATATATTGAAGAAAATTCTCTTGATATGGGTATGCGTTATATTCGCGGTCTTTCAGCCGATATGGAAGATTTACTCCAAGAAAAGGGCAGGGAAGACGCTGAAAAATTCTTTGAGCGTTTCCTCTGGTCGGTTAAGGAGGAGGTTTATACCTCTGCCCCTGCAAAAGCTCTTGGCTACACTCAGGTGCCTGCAACAGTTATCTCTGAAAATAACCAAAAGAAAACGGATAAGGATATTATTATTCTCACTGACGAAACAAATCAGGCTTCAAACCTCAGCGCAATGATTGAGCGCTTTCGCAATGCTTTTGGCTACAACACACGAATTGTCAATATTTCAGAATTCCCCCTTGCAGGCGGATGCCTTGGCTGTTTCCGCTGTGCTGTGAGTGAAAAGTGTGTGTATAAAGACGGCTTTGACACCTTCCTTCGTGAAAATATTCAAAAGGCCGACGCCATTGTTTATGCTTTTAATATTTCAGACCATTCAATGGGCTCACGCTTTAAGATGTATGACGATAGAAACTTCTGCAACGGCCACAGAACGGTAACCGTTGGTATGCCTGTGGGCTACCTCGTTTCGGGCAATTATTCGCAGGAAAATAATCTGCGCTCAGTTATTGAGGCAAGAAGTGAAACGGGCGGTAACTTCCTTTGCGGTGTTGCAACAGACGAAATTGACACCGATAATGAGATTGACACTCTTGCAAAAACGCTCACCTTTGCCCTTGAAACCAAGCACACGGCTCCGCAGAACTTCTGGGGTGTGGGCGGTATGAAAATCTTCCGCGACCTTATTTATCAGATGCGCGGTATGATGAAGGCTGACCACAAGTTTTATAAAAAGCAGGGCATTTATGACTTCCCGCAAAAGAACAAAGGCAAGTCAATGCTTATGTATGCCGTAGGTGCGCTCCTTTCAAGCGAAAAAATCCTTTCAAAAATGGGCAACAAAATGAACGAGGGTATGCTGATGCCTTATGAGCAGATTCTCAAAAAAATGGATGATAATTAAGCAATAAAAAAGAGCTGACTGACTTAAAAATCAGTTAGCTCTTTTCTCTTTTAAAATCCGCCGTTTACCGTTATGGTGTTGAGCATAACAACAGATGTGGTTTCAACATCTTTGCCAAAGGCTTTGTAATTATTGATTCTGATATCAACGGTATATTGCCAAGTTCCTTTAACAATTTTTCCGTCAGGACCTATGAGAACCTTAAGAGTTGGGTTGGTGTAATAAATCTTTGTGTCTTTTTCTGAAAGCTCAAGGGGAAGACCGAGGTCCTTTAACTGCTTTGTTACTTCTGTAATATCGCCAACAGCCGTAATCGCGTGACCCACCGAGCCTGAAAGAGCATCGTCTTTTGCGCCTGATGTCTGCTTGTGCATAGTCATTTCAATAGCCGTGCCGCTGCCGTTTTTATATGCCTTGGCATAAGCTACATCTGAAGCTGAAAGATTTTTGTATCCGCCTGTAATGCCGTCAGTTTCTTTTGAATTGCTTGCAAGGAGCTTTGCCATTATGGGTGTAATAAAGTCCATAACCTTTTCGTGCTCGCCGTTGTTAACGGAAATCTTTTTAAGCTCAATGCTTTGCTCAGATTTTGCGGTTGAATTTGATTTGATTGCCGCTTTTTTATAAGCGTCAACTATCTGTGCGGTTGACCAGTCAGCAGGATTATCTGACACCTTTGTGGTGGTCGTGGCCGCGGATGTTGAAGCTTCTTCGTTTTCTGCCTGTGCCGAAGCTTCAGGAACAGATGCAGAAGCGGAGGAGCTTGGTTGAGTTTCGTCTGCGACGGTGTCGGTAAATTCTTCGCTCACATCGCCTGCTGTGGTTGTTTCGGGAGCGGCGGTTTCATCATCATTTGAACAAGCCGCTAAAGAAAAAATCATAGCAAGTGAAAGAAGAAAAGCCGATATTCTTTTAATTTTCATATAACATCACCTAAAATTATTTTATTAAAGCTTTATTCCGAAGGCAACCTCTGTGCCGAGAATTTCAATTTCTTTAAATCCCAATTTTTTATAAAACTTTCCTGCGTTTACATTGTCAATGCCTGTGGAGAGAATAACTCCGCGCACACCCTTTTTCTTAAGATGCTCAAACAAAGCATTCATCAGCTTGCCGCCCCAGCCTTGATGCTGATATTGTGGCAAAAGGTCAATGTGAAGATGAGCAGGGTAGTCAGCTTTATATTTGTTTTGCAAAACCGTTGACACCAGACCCCATTGATACAAATCATCTGAGCAATGCTTTATAAGGGGAAGATAATCACGGTCAAAAATTTCTTTGTATGTGTCGTAATCCTCTGCACAGATTATGTAGCCCACAGCCCTACCGCCGTCATCAAGAACAAAGCAGTTATCAGGCTCGTGTTCAATATAATAATCACAAAAAACATGCAAAAGAAATTCGCACAGCTCCTCGCTCATTTCACCTTCATCACTGTTAAGGCAGATGTATTGAGCGTTTTTAAAATCTTTTTCTTCATATTTTCTTATGCTTAACATTATTTTTCTCCCATTGGTTCGTCTTAGAATATAATATAAAAAATCAGTAAAAAAATCAATCCTTTTATAAATTTCTATTGGAAAAATACATTTGTTGGTGTATAATGCTCATAAGGCAAAATTTTCTTCATCATTTACAATTGAAGACGGACGGTCGGCGGACTCTGTTTTAACATCAGCGGTAAAACGGCGTATATATTAACGGCAGAGTACAAAGCTCAGTCTTCGGGAGGGAGAAAAGGCCTTTATAATTCTATTTTAAGCAAGATAGGAGTTACAATATGAATGCGTTATTAAAGCCATTATACACAATCTTTACAGCGATTTCACTTTTCTTTACATCGTTGTTTTGCCCTGCAACAATCTACCCCGAAAGGGCAGGGCTTGATTTAACTTACCTTGAATATCCCGAAGAAGCTGTAATTTCTTTAGAGGATGTAGGTCTTACAACAGAAGAATTTACCTACAGAGCGAGTGCAGACCACGCGGAGTATGTTCAGTCAGGCGGATATGACGATGTGGGCGGAGTTATTGTTTCACCTTATTACACAGCAAGAATAGGAAACACAGATATTCCCGTTTACGCTTCAATGGTTTTCTTGCGCGCAGACGATACGGGAACACTCCATTCTTTTTCTGAGGTATATGTTGAGCCTGACAGTAAATTTTCATTTAACATTGTTTTAACAGGAACTTCGGCACAGCTTAAAAATGCTCTCGTTCTGCCTGAATCGTTAGGTGTTGAGGCAGAGTGTAAAGATAATGTTGTCCGCGCTTCAATCAACAAGCCCGGCATTTATACCTTTGTTTTTAACAATGCACAGCAGTATTACGGATACACTCTTTTTGTCAGAGAAAAGATTGACGAAGAGGCGGAAATTGCCGAGTATATCGAACAATACGGCGAAGAAAATGTGTTGGTAGTTGAATCCGGTGTTCACGAAATGGATTATGCAAATTTTGTGAATGTGGAAAATATGGTTATCTATCTTAAGCAGGGCGCTTACCTTGTTGCTAATCATCTTTACGATATTCAGAGCTTTGAGGATGAATCTTTGTATGTTGAATACAGCGCAACGTCGGAAAATTCAATAGGCCTTACAAGATACCCGTTTGTGAATTTTTACAAATGCAAAAATATCATTCTTACAGGCCGCGGTGTGCTTGATTTGACCCGCCTTGACAGAAGAGAACGCAGGGGACTTGTGTTTACCGATTGTGAAAATATTTCTGTTTCAGATATCAAAATTATTAACTCACCTGAGTGGTCATTCATCACCTACTGTTGTAAAAATGTAGAAATTGATAATGTTGATATTTTAGGTTACAGAGGTAACGCAGACGGATATGCAATCTGCAACACCGAAAATGCAATCATTACCAACAGCTTTGTAAGAACCGCTGATGATGAGTTTGATGTTAAAGCTCTCGGCGGAAGAATGGATAGCAACAATATCACTTTTGAAAATTGCATTGCCTGGGGCGGATATGCAAGGTGCTTCGGAATTTGCGGTGAGGTTTATAATAATATTTCAAATGTTACCTTCCGCAACTGTGCTGTTGTTTATCGCGACGGTGTATGGGATAATGACCGTATAGGTTCCCTTGTTATTACTGCGGAAAATTGCTACGGAACAATTGACAATATAGTTTTTGAAAACATTGAGATTTTCCGTGATGAAGGCAGAGCAATTCTTGTAAAGGTTTATGATGATGAGGCTGAAAACTTTGTGATAAAAAATGTTCAGTTTAAAAATATCACATATACCTCCTATCTTCCTTCTAAAATTGACGGTAACGGCAATAAATCAAATACTGTAGATGTCAAGGTTGAAAATGTTATCGGTAACGGCAGAAAAATCAAGCATCCGGGAATAATGTTTTACACAGGAAAGCATTGCAATGTGGATTTTGAATATGAAAGCATTTTTGACTTTGTAAAGTCATAACAGCAAAAAAGAGTGTTCACGAATTACCGTGAGCACTCTTTAAGTTTTATCCGATTTTTGTTCCGTTAAGCTTGATTTTAACACCCATAGGTCCTTTTAAAACGCCTGAACAGGTGTTTTCTTCAAAGGTTACATCAATATGAAGCATTTTTCCTTTGAGCATATCGCAGGTAGCATCTGCACTAAGGGTATTGCCGCTAATCTTAAGGTTTGAAATATCCATTTGAGGCACATCGAAGCCCGGCACTTCAAATTTGAAATCATATTCACCGTTGCTATCCTTTACTGTTATTTTTGCCGTTCCTTTAAAAAACATTGAATTTACGGGGACTTCCCAAATTCCTACACCAAGCATAACTGCACCTCTCATTTTTTCTAAATTTTAACATTACAGAGATTTATTGTCAACTGCAAATTACCCGTGCAAAATATTGACTTTTTAATGATTATATATTACAATATATATCAATTATACAATCCCCCAATTCTGTCTTGATTTTTGATGAAAGCAGTTGATTTATAATGGATTTTACCAATGTTAAAACCAAGAAGATTATTATGACAATCTATGATATTATTGTAATAAATCTGTCTGTTATACTTGCGGCACTTGTCGAAAATATTGAGCTTAACGGATTTATGGCAATTTTACAAAGAAGTATACCGGTTACACTTGTTTTTCTTTTTCTTTATAAGGCTTTTGAAGTTTACAAAAGTATGTGGGAATATGCCGGTTCAAAAGAGCTTTCCAAAATATTCGGTGCAACGGCAATAGGCGGAATTTCAAGTATCGCAATAGATATTATTATGTCTAATTTCGGCTTCGAAATTTCAAACATTGAGGGCGGAAATTTCGGAACATCCTTTTATATTGTCAGTACCGCATTGATTCTTTTCTTTACCTGCGCGTTCAGGTTAAGCTACAGATTTCTCAGACGTTCTTCAAGAGATTTAAGGTGGATGTTTCACAGGACAAACAACCGCGTTATGATTGTCGGCGCCGGAGATATGGGTATGATTATCATTAAAGAGCTTGAAGCCAACAATTACCGCAAGGGTAAGCCGATAGTTGCCGTGGATGATAATCCGTTTAAACAAGGACAGTCAATCAGAGGCGTTCCGGTTAAGGGCAGTTGTAACGATATAGTTGAGCTTGCCGAAAAATACAGAATTGATACCATAATCATCTGTATTCCGTCAGCGACGGACACAAGAGTTAATGAGATTTTACATATTTGTGTTTCAACAGGCTGTCACCTTAAAATTTCTCCCAGCGTGCTCGAAATGGTTGAGGGAACCGAAACAAAAATCAGAGATGTTAATATTACTGACCTTCTCTCAAGACCTGAGGTTAAGCTTGACACAGAAATCTGCAAATATATTACAGGCAAGAGCATTCTTGTTACAGGTGGCGGCGGCTCAATCGGCAGTGAGCTGTGCAGACAGATTTCAAAATATTCTCCTGCAAAAATAATTATATTTGACATTTATGAAAATAATGCCTATGTTTTAAAGAATCAGCTTGATAAGTTCTATAAAGGCTTTCCGGAAATCATCATCAGAATTGGCTCTGTAAGAGATGAGAACAGACTAAGAGAAGTTTTTGAAGAATTTCATCCGGATGTTGTTTTTCATGCGGCGGCTCATAAGCATGTTCCTTTGATGGAGGATTGCCCTAAGGAAGCAGTCAAAAATAATGTTTTCGGCACATTTAATCTTGCGAAGCTTGCGGTTGAATATAAGGTAGAAAGATTTGTAAGTATTTCAACTGACAAAGCGGTTAATCCCACAAATGTTATGGGTGCTACCAAGCGAGTAACCGAAATGATTATTCAGTATTTTGAAAGAAAGTGTCAGAATTCCACCAAGTTTGCGGCTGTTCGTTTCGGAAATGTTTTGGGCTCAAGCGGAAGTGTTATTCCTCTTTTTACCGAACAGATTAAAAGCGGCGGACCGGTTACAATAACCCACCCTGATATTACTAGATATTTTATGACAATTCCCGAAGCATCACAGCTTGTTGTTCAGGCAGGCGGTATGGCATCAGGCGGAGAGATATTTGTGCTTGATATGGGTGAGCCGGTTAAAATTCTTACTCTTGCAGAAAATCTTATCAGTCTTTCAGGCTACAAGCCTTATGTTGATATTGATATTCAGTTCACAGGATTGCGTCCGGGTGAAAAGCTTTATGAGGAGCTGGCACTCGAGGATGAAATCGGTGACAGAAAAATGACTGCTAATAACAAGATTTTTGTTACAAGCCCTGTTAAAATGGATGATGAACTTTTTATTACACAGCTTGATGCTTTGAAAAAAGCCGAATCCTCAGAAATAAGAGATTTGCTAAAGGTTATAGTTCCAAATTATCACGAGGCTGAATAAGAGAACAGCCTGAACAGGGTGGTTAAATTGTATAAAACCATAAAAAGAATATTGGATTTTTTCTTAGCCTTTTTTGCACTGATAATTTTTTTGCCTGTTATGGCAGTAGCGGCAATTCTGATTAAGCTTGATGACGGCGGTCCCGCTGTTTTTCGCCAGAAGCGTCCGGGTAAAGACGGAAAAATTTTTGAAGTGTATAAGTTCAGAACAATGAGCGTAAAAACTGAGGATGAAAACGGAAGGGCTCTTTCAGATATGGAGCGTATGACAAAAATAGGCTCAATTCTGAGAAAAACAAGTATTGATGAATTACCTCAGTTTGTAAATGTACTAAAGGGCGAAATGAGCTTTATCGGTCCGAGACCTTTGCTTTGTGAATATCTTGAATTATATTCACCTGAGCAGGCACGGCGCCATGAGGTGAGACCGGGAATTTCAGGCTGGGCTCAGGTTAACGGACGAAATGCCATAACCTGGGAAGAAAAGTTCAATTATGATGTTTATTATGTTGAAAATATCAGCTTGTTCCTTGATGTTAAAATTTTGTTTAAGACTGTAAAAAATATTTTTGCTCGCGCAGATATAAATTGCAGTGAAGAAAACACAATGGAAAAATTTAAAGGAACGGTGAAGAAAGGAAGATAACAGGAAATGAAAAAGATTCTGTTTGCGGCAACAATTACAGACCATTTTTATTATTTTCATTTACCGTATCTCAAATATTTTCACGACGCAGGCTGGGAGGTTCATGTTGCCGGAAGAGGTGACAGACAGTTACCCGATTGCGATTTTCAATATGATATTCCTTTTGAACGCTCCCCGTTTTCAAAAGGAAACATCAAAGCTTACAAACAACTGAAAAAAATTATTGATGATAACCATTTTGATATAATTCATTGCCATACTCCAATGGGAGGAATTTTAACCCGCATTGCGGCCGCAAAAAAAAGACAGAACGGCACCAAGGTGATTTATACCGCACACGGATTTCATTTTTATAAAGGTGCACCTTTTGCAAACTGGGCAATATATTTTCCGATTGAGTGTTTTATGTCAAGAAAAACAGATTGCCTTATTACAATCAACGAAGAAGATTTTTTTCTTGCAAAAAGATTTTTCAAAAAGCCTGAAATCAAAAAGGTTGACGGTGTAGGATATAACAGTGATTTGTATTATCCTGTTTCTGAAGAAGAAAAGTATAAAATGCGCGCGGAAAAAGGTTTTTCTCCTAATGAAAAGCTACTGATTTATGTGGCGGAGCTTAATGCTAACAAAAATCAAGGAATGCTCATAAGAATGATGAGTGAACTTAAAACAACCAAAGCCAGACTTTTATTGGCGGGTGCTGATAATTTTAACGGCGAGTATCAGAGACTGGCTAAAGAGCTTAATGTAGATGACAGAATAGAATTTCTCGGACACAGAGAAGATGTTGAAAAGCTTTTGAAGATGAGTGATATCTGTGTTGCTTCAAGCCTTCGCGAGGGACTTCCGGTTAATATTATGGAAGCTATGGCAACGGGACTTCCTGTTGTGGCAGTAGATAACAGAGGCCATCGTTCCTTGATAAGAAGTGGAATTGACGGTTTTTTGGTAAAAGCTAATGATATTGCGTCTTTGGCAGTTTTAGTAGATTCACTTTTTAATGATAAGGCTTTATATAAGAGTATTTCAACTAATGCTCAAGAAAGTATAAAAAGGTTTTCAAAAGAAGCTGTTTTTATTCAGATGGAAAAGGTATATTCAAAGTTAAAGAGGTAAGAGATGTATACAAGCTATGACCCCAATGCTTTTTTAAAATTAGCTTGGTTTTTTACGGTTATATGTTGTGCTGTGGGTTTGTTTTGCCGTAAATATCCGCTGAACAGATTAGGCGGAATCGGGCAGCCTTTGCCGAACCCGCTTTGCCTTGTTATAAGCATTCTGGCGTATGTTCCTTTTGCGGGGTTGAGAACAAACAGCGGCGATACGGTGTATTATATACACAATTTTGAATTAGAAGAACCGGATGGTGTCATAAACTATATTCCGGCGGGTGACAATTTATATACTCTTTTATCTGAAATAGTTAAGGAGACTGTTGATGATTACCATTGGCTATTATTTATTACTGCAATAATTACATATATTCCCGTTCTTTATATTTTATATAAATATTCTCATCCCTTTGAGCTTTCAATATTTTTGTTTATGGCAACGGGATATTTCGGTATGGGAATGAACGGCGTCCGTCAGTATTGCGCAGCAGGAGTTTTGATATTAGGAACCAAATTTTTGTTTTCTACGAAAAAATCAGCATTTATCAAGTATGCGGCTGTGGTTTTGGCAGCATGGATGTTTCATAAGAGTGCAATTTTTATGTTGCCTGTATTTTTCTTTGTGCGAAGGAAAGCCTGGAAACCGTCATCATTTATGCTGATTTTCTTGAGTGCAATAGGTCTTTCGATTTTTGATATGATTCTGCCGTCTTTTTTATCTGCTCTTGAAGACACTTCTTACGGTCATTATTCTACCGACGGGTGGTTTACAAATGGTCAGGAAAGCGGTTCCAGCTTTTTGAGGGTTGTTGTAGCTCTGGTTCCGATGGCTTTAGCATATTTTTCACAAAAGCGAATGAAACCCTTAGGACATATTGGAGATATTCTCATTAACTTGTGTTGCGTTCATGTTGCACTATATATTATTTCAATGTATAACTGGATTTTTGCGAGATTCGCAATTTATACCAGTGTGTACTATATAATTCTTATGGCGTGGGTAGTATATAATGCAGTATCTAAAAAAGACCGTGCATTATACTGCACCTTGTGCATAGCGGCGTTTTATTATTATTCTACTCAATTAGCGTATGCATTAATAGATTACCGTTCAGATGTATTTTTCCCCAATCTGAAATTTCATTAAGGTGATAAAATGTGTTATGATGTTTCTGTTATAATACCTGTTTATAATGCCCAGGAATATCTTAAAGAATGCATCAATTCTATTATTAAGAGTTCTGTATTCAATAAGACAGAGGTTTTGTTGATAGATGACGGTTCAAAGGACAGTTCCGGTGAAATCTGTGACAGTTTTTCGGCGAAACATGAAAATATTAAAACTTTTCATATTGCAAATGGCGGCGTGAGTAATGCAAGAAATCTTGGACTCGATAAAGCTTGTGGGGAATATGTTACTTTTTGTGATTCTGATGATTATTACATAAATGGTATTCTCGAAAAAGTTCTACTTACTTTAGAAAGCAAGCCTGATTTGCTTTTCTATGATTATTTATATGAGCAAGAAAAGGTTTTGAAAGTGAGCTATCCGTTTCCTGAAAGAGCAATGTTCTCGGGCAAAAAAGATATTGCTCAGTTTTTTAAGTTTATGTTAAAGGATGAATCCTTTAATTCTTCTTGCAATAAGTTTTTTAAGTATTCGGTTATCAGAGACAATAATTTAAAATTTCAAATCGGTCAGAAGCATGGAGAAGACAGGGACTTTGTCATTAAGTTTTTATCGGTCTGCCAATCAGCTTTCTATTTACCGGAAACCGGATATTTTTACCGATACGTTAAATCAAGTGCTGTGAATAAATCCAGGACTGATTATTTTGATAATGTATATAACGAGCTTATTTTTAAAAGAGAAATGAGCAAAAAATTTGATTTAGATGATAGAGAAGCAGAGAAATGTATTGAAGAGAAGGCTTTGCATCAGATAATTTCCTGCACATTTGCAGCGTCAGAGAATGATTTTTCTTCTTTTAAAGCTTCCCTTCATAAGCTTTTTGAAAATGATTTTCTAATGAAAATTTTGAATTCAAATTGTAATGCTTCACTTCAAAATTCTGCTTACAAAAAAATACATGGCTACTTACTTTCAAAACAAGTTTTTTTGTGTTGGAGCTTTATTAAAGGCTTAAAACTAAAAGAGCGGATATACAAACTGATTCATTAAAGGGGTTACTATGAAATACTTTTTATTTGACCATACAGGCAGTCTTAACAGAGGTTGCGAGGCGATAGTCAGAGGAACTAAAAATATAATTTCACGAAATGATAAAAATCCTCTCTTTCACCTTGCCTCATATTCTCCAGAAACCGATGCAGCCTTGAGAATTGAAACGAGTGCCATAAAGCCCCGTGCCCTTAGCGGAGTTGAAAAGATTTTTGCGGCCATTGATTTAAAAATCAATCACAGTGAATATTTTTCTTTAAAAACTGCTTATTCTGATGTCATTCAAAGAGCGGGAGATTGCGATATCTGCCTTTCCGTGGGGGGAGATACATATTGCTACGGAGATAATGCTCCCTCAAGAGCAATTGCCAAAGCACTTCACAAAAACGGCAAAAAAACTGTCCTTTGGGGAGCTTCTATCGGCAAGGAAGATTTGAGTGCTGAAAAAATAGAAACCCTTAAAATGTTCGATGGTATTTTTGTAAGGGAATCTCTTACTTATGCGCTTCTTGAAAAGATAATTCCGAGAGAAAAGCTTTTTCAGTTTGCAGACCCTGCCTTTTGTATGGAAAGAGAAGATTTGCCTTTACCTCAAGGCTTTGAGCAGGACAACACCTTAGGTTTTAATTTAAGTCCGTTGGTGGTGAAGAAAAATCCTGAGCTTATAGACGCTTGTGTGGATTTCCTCAAAGGAATTATCCAAAACACTACTCTGCAAATTGCACTTGTTCCCCATGTAACAACTCCGGATAGTGATGATACCACTGTTCTTGATGAGATTTACAACAGACTTAATGATTCTGCAAGGGTTGTAAAAATACCGGGTAATCTCAATGCTATGCAATACAAGGGATACATTGCAAGATGTCGCTTTTTTATCGGTGCCAGAACCCACGCGACCATTGCCGCCTATTCAAACGGTGTTCCGACTATTGTGTTAGGTTACAGCGTAAAATCAAGAGGCATAGCGAAAGACTTGTTTTCTGAAGAAAAATTTGTTCTTGATATCAATACTGTTTCAGGTACACAAGCTTTAAATTCAGAATTTTCCAAGCTTCTTGAGCAGGAAAGTGACCTTAGAAAAACATTGAGAAAAGTAATTCCCATGACTGTTAAAAGCGCAATGGACGCAGGTGAACAACTGATGAAAATTTAGGGTGGCGAATATAAATTCAAACCTGCCCGAAAGTGAGCATTTTTATCGTTTTTCGGGTTTGAAAGGCGTCAGCCTATCTTCACCCTCAACAGCCAAAAAAATCTGAAAAATCTTAACTTTCGGGTCGAAGATTTTTTATCGTGAGGATTTTGGCAATTCAAGGCACAAAACACAGCAAATCCTTTTGGATTTGCGAGTATTTTAACGAAGAAGTGACGGAAATCATCCGATAAAAAACATAGTTTGGATTATATTCGTCACCCTAATCGGAGGATGTCGTAATGAAAAAGAAAATACTTTTTATAATCCCCAACCTTAAAAGCGGTGGGGCGGAAAAAAGTCTTGTTACGCTTTTGCAGCTTTTTGATTACGATAAATATGAGGTATCTCTGTTCCTTTTCAGAGAAGAGGGTCTGTTTTTAAATAGCGTTCCGCCTGAAATTAAGATTCTGACTGCAGGTGAGAATTACAACCTTTTTGACGGAGATGCCAAACGGGCCATAAAAGCTTTTTTGAAAAAGGGCCGAGTGGTTTTGGCTGTTTCCAGATTATTGTATGCTCGTTGTTTTGAAAAAAACAGTAGCTATGAGCGCGAAACAAAAATGTGGAAACATCTCAAAAAAGCTGTTGATATTCCTACTAAGCATTATGACTGTGTAATCGGCTATCTGGAGGGTATGTCTAATTGGTTAGCCCTTGAAATAAACGGAGAAAAGAAGATAGGCTATTTACATAATTATCTTGATAAAACATCAAATGATAAAAGGAATTTTGTTGAAAAAATCAGCCTTTATGACTACTTTGTTACTGTTTCGCTGGAGTGCGCTGAAAACATAAAAAAAGCATGTATGGAATACAAAAATTTGCATGTAATACATAATATCGTTTCTCCTTATTTTATCAGAAAGTCAGCGGAATCCGAAGGGCTTCCCGAAGGCGCCGGCATTAAGCTTTTGACTGTTGGCAGACTGACTTATCAAAAAGGTCTTGAATATGCGATAGATGCTTGCAAGCTTTTGAAAGAAGAGTGTTATGATATTAAATGGTATCATATTGGTGTTGGAGAAGAGAGGCAAAACCTTTTAAAAAGAATTGAAGCAAATAACTTAACCGACACCTTTATTCTTCTCGGAGAAAAGGCAAATCCTTATCCGTATATCAATTCTTGCGATATATATGTTCAGCCCTCACGTTATGAGGGAAAAAGCATTGCCATAGATGAGGCAAAATGCCTTCAAAAGCCTATTGTTGTAACAAACTTCCCGTCTGTTTATGACCAGATTGAAGACGGCGTAAACGGTCTTATATGTGAGATGAATGCAAAGTCAGTTGCTGATGCTGTTGAAAGACTTATCAATGATGAAAAGCTTCGAGTTAAGCTTTCTGAAAATTTATCAAAAGAAAAAATCGGTAATGAAGAAGAAATTCAAAAATTATATGATTTGATTGAGAGTTAGTATGAAAATTCTGTTGGCCATTTTAATTATAATTTTGCTTGCTGTGTTGGCGGCAATATCCTTTGATGTTGTTCCTTTTGCAATCAGCACTTTTTGGCGAATGAAAATCGGCACCTTGAGAGGTGACGATTGGTTTGCCGCAACCGCAGATACTGCTGTCAGGTGGAGCGAAAAAGGCTTGCCCCGGGTGCCGAAGGTTGCAGACAAGCGTCTCACGGTTATCGACAGAATAAAAAGGAATTATTTTTCGGAAACGATTCAGTCCTGGCAAGCAGGCTCTGTTTTGTTAAGCCTTAATGAAATCGCCCCTGAAGAGGCGAAAAAACTGACTCTTAAATATATTGACCCGCAAACAGGGGAGTGGCTCAGCTTTATTAACAGAGTTGACAGCGCATTTTTAGCATACGCCATTTTGTCAAGCCCTTATATAAGTGCTGACTTTGTAAAACCCGCAATGACATCAACTGCTGAAATGCTTCTTAATAAATATGATAAATTCGCAAGTATACCTTATTCACAGAATTCTAATTACAGATATGTAGATACAGTTGGTCTGGTTTGTCCGTTTTTGATAAAGTATTCGTTGACTTACGGTGACGATAAGGCTATGAAAGCTGCCATTGCTTTGATTAAAGAATACGAAGAATACGGTGTTCATAAGGAGTTTAAAACTCCGGTCCACTGCTTTGATGTTAAATCTGAAGCCCCTCTTGGTTTATACAGCTGGGGCAGAGGTTGCGGTTGGTGGGCAACAGGTCTTGCGGAATCATTTAAAATCCTTAATGAAACAGATGAAAACAGCTTTGTTGAAGAAAAGATTGTTGTACTCAGGAGCTTGCTTACCTTCACCTCAGTGATAACAAAGTATCAGAGCGAGAGCGGTGCATTTGACAGAAATATCTTTGCCCCATCCGGAGCAGACAGCTCTGCCACAGCAATGCTTTCTTATGCACTTGCTTATGCAGGTGAGCTTACTAAAAACGACGAGCTGACAGCTTGTGCAGACAAAGCGATGAAATATATCTATACGGTTACAAGGCGAAACGGTGTTGTGGATTACTCTCAAGGTGACACAATGGGTATAGGCTTTTATTCTTCGGCTTCAGTGGTTTTACCTGCAACACAGGGTTTTGCTTTAAGAGCATATATGTTACTTAATAAATAAAGGGGGCTTTGTTTTGATTGATTTACATTCACACATTTTGCACGAAATGGACGATGGTGCCAAAAGCTTGCAGGAGGCGGTGCGCCTTTGCGCTTTGGGCAGAATAAATCATATCAAAAAAATTGTAGCAACTCCTCATTTCAATGCACTGGGTGACATTGATAATTTTATTAGTCAAAGAGATGAAAAAGCATCACTTTTAAAAAGTGAGATTGAAAAGAACAATATACAGACCCAGCTTTATACAGGTGCAGAGGTCTTTGTGGATGATGATATTTTCTTTTCAAACAACCTTAAACGCCTTACAATCAATAATTCCAAATATCTTTTGGTGGAATTCAGCTTTTACGGACTCAGAATAAAGCACGTTTCTGATTATCTTAATGAGCTGTTTTCTATGGGTGTTGTTCCTATAATTGCTCACCCTGAAAGATATGAATTCTTTCAGAGTGATTATGATGCAATCAATGAATTTGCTTCACGGGGTGTCCTGTTTCAGTTGAATGCAGGAAGCCTTGCAAGCCGTGACGGCAGGGAAGAATTTGAGCTTGCCTATGAAATGGCGTTTAAGGGTGTGGCATCATTCATAGCAACCGATGCGCATTCACTTGCTCACAGACCAAATGATATTGGTGAAATGCTAAGACAATTCCCTCAGGATATTAACCCTGAGCTTATGAATAAAATGTTAGTCACTAATCCTCAGATAGTTTTAAATGATGATGATATGCCGAGAATTCGGTACCGTCGTATTGAAAAACGCAGGTTTTATTGACAACAAATGTTAACAGGAGTGAAGTTAAATGAATCAGGAAAGATTTGACCAGACACCTCATAATATTTATGATGACGGTTCTTCAATAGATATTATAAAGCTGTTTAAAAGCATAATCAGCAAGCTGTGGATTATTCTGCTCGTTGGTGTTGTCGGTGCGGCCGCAGGCTATATTATTTCGGAGTCAACTTACATAAGGCAGTATTCTGCATCAACCACCCTTGCATTTATGCAGACTCAGTATGTAAGAGTTACCGACTATTCCGAAACAGGTGAAGCTGATACTTATGTTCAGGAGCATACGACATTCTATACACAGGATGTAGTTAACCGTTATCAGCGTTTGCTTACAAGTGATTCGATGGTTTCTAAAATTAAAACAGCACTTGACGCACAAGGATTGTCCACTGTTTATTCGGAAGGCTTTATCAGAAATTCTCTGTCTATTACCGGTGTTGACGGCTTGGCAGGCTTCTTTGTTATCAGCGTGTCAAGTACGGACAGCGGATATTGCGAGCGTGCGCTGAAAATCGTTATGGACGAGTTTGAAAGCTATATCAACGGCTTTGATAATACTATAAGCATCAGCGTAATCAATGAGCCTACTTCTCCAGGTGTAAGCAATGACTCAGGCTCAATAGCAAATGCAATGTACGGCTTTATTATCGGAGCTGCTCTTGTTGTTTTGATTATCTTCTTTACTGTTATTGTTTCTGATACCGTTCAGAATATGGATAACCTCAAGGCTATCACAGGAGCAAAGGTTCTCGGCGCAATCCCTGTTATTGAAAAGCCGAACGGCTTATTTATGAAGAAAAAGGTTCCCTCGGGCTCATTGCTTATAACGGACGAGCAAAAAGTTTCGTTCTCATTTGTCGAAAGCTTCAAGGCTATCAGAACAAAGCTTGAAAATGTATATACCGATAAGGGTCACAAGTGCTTTGTTGTTACCAGTACTTATGAGGACGAAGGTAAAACAACCACATCCGTTAATATTGCTGTTGCCCTTGCTCAGAAGGGTAAGTCTGTTCTTCTTATGGACTGTGACTTCAGAAAGCCTGCTGTTCTTCGTGCGGTTGGTGTTAAGAGTGATACACGTTACGGTCTTATCCCCATTATCAAAGGCACTTCTACCTATGTGGATTCAATTAAGTTTATTAAATCTCTCGGTATTTTCGTGTTACCCACAGGCGGTGTTTCTCTTAAATCTACCGAAGTTCTTGACGCTGAAAAAGTGCGCAATGTAATCGACCAGGCAAGAAAAGAGTTCGATTATATCATTATTGACTCTCCTCCTACCCATGTTGTTACTGACAGTTTGGTTATTGCTCCTCTTGCAGACGGTATTATTTACTGCGTAAGAAATGACTACGCCAAGGCAAGTGAAATTACAAGGACTGTTGATGAAATCCGCGGTGCAGGTATTGAAATTATCGGTACAATTCTCACAATGAGCACAGGTGAGGAAAATAACCGCTATTACAAAAAGAAAGGCTATTACCGCAGAAGAGGCGGACGCTACGGCCGTTACGGTTACGGCAAGAAGAAAGGCTCTTACGGAGCTTACGGTGATTATGGCGGATATGGCGGCTACGGCGGTTACGGCGGCTACGGTTACTCAAGCGGCTACGGATACGGAAGTAGCTACGGCGGCTATGATAACAGCTACGGCGGCTACAGCGGATATGGCGGCTCAGGCGGTTACGGCAGCTACGGCAAAGGTAACGACAGCCAGGATAACCAAAAAAGAAGTTAAATAATCAAAGTGAAAGAAGTGACCATTGTGTCAGAAAGAATTTTTCTTTCTCCGCCCCACATGAACGGCAGAGAAATCAATTTCATAAATGAAGCATTTGATACAAATTGGATTGCACCTTTTGGCCCTAATCTTACAGGCTTTGAAAACGATATGAGCAAATATCTTGGAATCAATAAATCTCTTGCTCTTTCTTCAGGCACTGCTGCAATGCACCTTGCGTTAATGTATGTAGGAGTGCAAAAGGACGATGTCGTATTTTGTTCAGACCTTACTTTTGCAGGTAGTTGTAATCCTGCTGTTTATATCGGTGCTAAGCTTGTGTTTATTGATTCAGATTATGAAACCTTCAATATGAGTCCGGTTGCTTTGGAGAAGGCGTTTGAAAAATACGAAAAACTCGGCAAGCTTCCCAAGGCTGTTATTATTGTTGACCTTTACGGTAACCCGGCTAATTTTGATGAACTTCTCCCAATTTGTGAAAGCTACGGCGTTACTGTTATTGAAGATGCTGCTGAAGCTCTGGGTGCTGAATATAAAGGTAAAAAGTGCGGAACTTTCGGAAAAATCAATATTCTGTCATTTAACGGAAATAAAGTTATCACTACTTCCGGTGGAGGAATGGCTTGTTCGGAAGATACACAGGCCATAGAAAAAATGCATTTTTGGGCTAACCAGTCAAAGGAACCTGTTAATTATTACCTTCACAAAGAGGTTGGGTATAATTACCGAATGTCTAATATAAGCGCAGGAATTGGTAGGGGGCAGATGCTGACACTTGATGAAAGAGTTAGTCAGCGCAGGTTCGTCAATGAGTACTATAAAAAAGAACTTGGTGATTTACCGATTAAGTTTTCACCGGAAACGGTTGGCGCTGTTTCAAGTTGTTGGCTTTCTGTTATTACGATTGATGAAGGAATCAGTGTTTCTCCGGATGATGTTATTGAGGCACTTGAAAAAGAGAACATTGAATCTCGCCGTGTTTGGAATCCTATGCACTGTCACCCTGTCTTTGCTGATTGCGACTATATCAACAGCGGTGAGATTGATGTTGGCATCGATGTATTCAACAGGGGAGTATGTTTGCCGTCGGGTTCGAGCTTAAGTGAAGAAGAGCTTCAACATATAGTTAAGGTTGTAAGAGCTGTTTTTGGCAAATAAACCGCAAAATTCGTATACATTTATATATATGTGTTTTTACGGGTGTTTTTTGTGTAAAATCTGCAAGAAAACTGCAACAGAAAAAACATCAAAAAAGTTTTAAAAAAATCAAAAAAATGCTTGACATACTAAGCGTACTGTGGTATTATTCTACAGTACACTATATTATTATGTAGTATGGTGTGTAGATATGCGTTGATGTGGGATGTGGCAACTCGTAGAAGTTGGGAACTCTCGCGGAGTATGTCCGATTTTAAACCGGGCGCAAGAATAACGAGCACACAGAAGTTCGCTTCCCTTAGCGGACTAACTATGTGTGTAAGTGCGTTTTGAACGATGCACACTACCCGGAACTAACCCATTCCGGTTTTTAAATGTGAAGGGTGGAAACACCCGGAATAGTTGAGAAAATGTTCAAAACGAATGCCCGCCAAATTTTAAGGAGGCAGAATCATGGCAGTTAAGGGGAAGATTAGAATCAGACTCAAGGGCTATGACCACAGCCTTGTCGACAAGGCAGCAGAAAAGATTGTTGAAACTGCAAAGCGCACAAACGCTCAGGTTTCAGGTCCAGTTCCGCTCCCCACCGAGAAGGAAGTAGTTACAGTTCTTCGCGCAGTTCATAAGTACAAGGATTCTCGTGAACAGTTTGAACAGCGCACACACAAAAGGCTTATCGACATTATCAGACCGTCAGCTAAGACCGTTGACGCTTTGAAAGGTCTTGAGCTTCCCGCAGGCGTAGAAATCGAAATCAAACTCTGATTAACGCCGCAGGTCATGTTGGCTCAGCCAACCAATAACCTATAAGGAGGAAATTAAAATGAAAAAAGGTCTTATCGGCAAGAAAATCGGCATGACACAGATTTTCGACGAAAAAGGTAACGTAATCCCCGTTACAGTTATTGAAGCCGGTCCTTGTGCAGTTGTTCAGAAGAAGACTGCTGAGAACGACGGTTATCAGGCTGTTCAGGTAGGTTACGGTGACGTGAAAGCACAGCGCGTTAACAAGCCTATGAAAGGTCACTTTGACAAAGGCAATGTTGCCCCCAAGAAGGTTCTCAAAGAGTTCCGTCTTTCAGACATCGATTCAGTTAATGTTGGCGACATCCTCAAGGCAGACTTGTTTGAAGTAGGCGAGAAGGTTGACGTAATCGGCACAAGCAAAGGTAAAGGTACAGCCGGCGTAATTAAGCGTTGGAACTTTGCAAGACTCAGAGAAAGCCATGGTACTGGTCCTGTTGCAAGAAACGGTGGTTCACTCGGTGTTATCGACCCCGCCAGAATCTTCAAAGGAAAGAAAATGGCAGGTCACCTCGGTGCTGAGCGTGTTACAATTCAGAATTTGACAGTTGCCAAGGTTGATGCAGAAAACAACCTCATCGCAGTTAAGGGCGCCATTCCGGGTCCTAAGGGCGGAATCGTTGTTATCGCAGACGCTAAGAAAGCTTAAGGAAGGAGTGTAATGTATGCCTAATTGTTCAGTATTTGACAGCAAGGGTAAGAAAGTTTCAGATATCGAGCTTGCAGAGTCAGTTTTCGGTATTGAGCCTAACCAGTCAGCTATGCATCTTTGCGTAGTAAATTATCTTGCAAACCAGCGCCAGGGCACACAGTCCACTAAAACTCGTTCCGAAGTTAGTGGCGGCGGAAGAAAGCCTTGGAGACAGAAGGGAACAGGCCGTGCCCGTCAGGGTTCAACAAGAAGCCCTCAGTGGACACACGGTGGTATTGCTCACGGTCCCAAGCCTCGTGAGTACGGTTTCTCAATCAATAAGAAGGTTAAGAGACTTGCTATGAAGTCAGCTCTTTCTTCAAAGGTAGCAGCTGCTGAAATGGTAGTTCTTGAAAGCCTTGAGCTTGGAGCAATCAAAACTAAGGACGTTGTAAGCGTTCTTTCATCACTTGAAACAGGTAAGAAGGTTCTTATCGTTCTTCCTGAAAAGAATGATGTAATCTACAGAAGCGCACGTAACATCGCAGGTGTTCAGGTTTCACTTGTAAGCACTCTCAATGTTTACGACATTCTTAACTGCGACACAATGGTTGTTCTTAAGGATGCAGTTTCTAAAATCGAGGAGGTTTACGCATGAGTAAAGTAGCACAGGATATTATCCTCCGCCCGATTATCACAGAAGAAAGCATGATGGGCACAGCAGAAAAGAAATACACTTTCGCTGTTGCTAAGACTGCTAACAAAATTGAAATCGCAAAGGCTGTTGAAGAGCTCTTCTCATCAAAGCCCGGCGACATCAAAGTAGCAAAGGTTAACACAATCAACTGCAAAGGTAAGCTTCGCAGACAGGGCCGTTTCGAAGGCTTCACAGCATCTTGGAAAAAGGCTATCGTTACCCTCGCTGAAGATTCAAAGACCATCGAGTTCTTCGACGGCATGATGTAATAACAACTTAAGCGGTAATGTATGGAGTTTGACATCTCCGCTAAGCCGCTTGAATCACTTGAAAAGGAGTGTGAAAAAATGTCGATTAAACTTTACAAACCGACCACAAACGCTCGTCGTAATATGTCGGTTACTGATTATTCAGAGCTTTCAAAAGTAGCTCCTGAAAGAAGCTTGCTCGTTCCATTGAGCAACAAATCAGGTCGTAACAGCTACGGCAGAATCACCGTTCGTCATCGTGGCGGCGGAAACCGTAGAAAATATCGTGTTATCGACTTCAAGAGAGATAAGTTTGGTGTAGCAGCTGAGGTTCTCACAGTTGAGTATGACCCCAACCGTTCAGCACACATCGCTCTTGTTAAATATGAGGATGGCGAGAAGAGATACATCATCGCTCCCGCAGGCCTCAAAGTAGGCGATAAGGTTATGGCAGGCCCCGAGGCTGACATTAAGCCCGGTAACGCTCTTCCTCTTATCAACATCCCTACAGGTACTTTCGTACACAACGTTGAGCTTTATCCCGGTCGCGGCGGCCAGCTCGCTCGTGCAGCAGGTAATGCAGCTCAGCTCATGGCTAAGGAAGGTCCTTACGCCCTTCTTCGTCTTCCTTCAGGCGAACTCAGAAACGTTCCAAACGGTTGTATGGCAACAGTTGGTGTTGTTGGCAACACAGACCATGAAAACGTTAAGATTGGTAAAGCCGGTCGTAAACGTCACATGGGCTGGAGACCTACAGTTCGCGGTTCTGTAATGAACCCCAATGACCATCCACACGGTGGTGGTGAAGGTAAGTCACCTATCGGTCGTCCCGGTCCTGTTACTCCTTGGGGCAAACCTGCTCTCGGTTACAAGACTCGTAAGACCAAGAAAGCATCAGACAAACTTATCGTTAAACGTCGTAACGGCAAATAAGTCGAAAGGAGATAAAGATAATGGGCAGAAGCGTAAAGAAAGGCCCCTATGTGCGTCCCGAGTTGCTTAAGAAAGTAATCGAGATGAACGAAAAGGGCGAGAAAATTGTTCTTAAAACATGGAGCCGCAGCTCCACAATCTTCCCTGACTTTGTCGGCCACACATTTGCAGTTCATGACGGACGCAAACATGTTCCCGTATATGTTACAGAGGACATGGTAGGCCATAAGTTAGGCGAATTTGCACCTACAAGAACTTACAGAGGTCATGCAGGTTCAAAAACATCAAACAACGGTAAATAATCGGCAAAGGAGTGTGTAATAAAATGGAAGCAACAGCGAAAGTTACTTATGTTCGCATAGCGCCCAGAAAGGTTCAGATAGTTCTTGACCTTATCAGAAATAAGCCAGTTGAAGAAGCAATGGCTATCCTCAAGCACACGCCAAAGGCCGCGTGTGAACCGCTTGCAAAGCTTCTTAAATCAGCAGTTGCAAATGCGGAAACAAACAAGAATATGGACGTAACAAGACTTTACGTAGCACAGTGCTTCGTATGTCAGGGTCCAACTCTTAAACGTATCAGACCAAGAGCACAGGGTCGTGCATTCAGAATCAACAAGAAGACTTCGCACATCACAATGGTGCTCAAAGAAGCAGAATAAGCGAGGAGGAGGTTTACAAATGGGCCAGAAAATTAATCCAACCGGTTTAAGAATCGGTGTTATCAAAAACTGGGAATCACGTTGGTACGCCAACAAAGGCACATTCGGCGACACACTCGTTGAAGACTATAACCTTCGTGAGTACCTTCTTGAAACTCTCGCTCCCGCCGGTGTACCAAAGGTTGAAATCGAAAGAGATGCAAACCGTGTATACATCAACATTCACTGCGCAAAGCCCGGCATGGTAATCGGCCGCGGCGGTTCAGAGATTGAAAAGCTCAAGGCAATTTGCGCTAAGAAGCTTGGCGGTGACAAGCAGGTTTCAATTAACATTATTGAAATCAAGCAGCCTGATCTCGATGCTCAGCTTGTAGCTGAAAACATCGCATCTCAGCTTGAAAGACGTATTTCTTTCCGTCGTGCTCTTAAGCAGTCTATCGGACGTGCAATGAAGCTCGGCGCAAAGGGTATCAAAACTCAGGTTTCAGGTCGTATCGGCGGCGCTGAAATCGCTCGTACAGAACAGTATCATGAAGGCACAATTCCGCTTCAGACAATTCGTGCTGACATCGACTACGGTTTTGCAGAAGCAAAAACAACTTACGGCCGTATAGGCGTTAAAGTTTGGGTTTACAAAGGAGAGGTTCTTCATGACACCACAACTCGCAGACCCAGACGTCGCAGGGAAGGAGGAGCTAAATAATGCTGTTACCTAAGCGCGTTAAACACCGCAGAGTGCAGAGAGGCCGCCTTAAGGGTAAGGCAACCAGAGGTAATACAGTTACTAATGGTCAGTACGGTATTCAGGCTCTCGAACCTGCATGGATCACATCAAACCAGATTGAAGCAGCCCGTATTGCTATGACTCGTCATATCAAACGTGGTGGTAAAGTTTGGATTAAGATTTTCCCCGACAAGCCAATCACAGAGAAGCCCGCTGAAACTCGAATGGGTTCAGGTAAAGGTTCTCCCGAATATTGGGTTGCCGTTGTTAAGCCCGGCAGAGTTCTTTTTGAAATTGCCGGCGTTGATGAGGAACTTGCACGTGAGGCTCTTCGCCTTGCAGCTAACAAGCTCCCAATCAAATGCAAATTTGTTACTAAGGAAGAAACGGGTGGTGAGCAGTAATGAAAGCTAGTGAAATCAGAAAGATGTCCGCAGCTGAGCAGGAAGCAAAGCTTCACGATTTGAAGGACGAGCTCTTTAAACTGCGTTTCCAGCAGGCCATTAACCAGCTCGACAACCCAATGCGTATTAACGCCGTTAAAAAGGATATCGCAAGAATTAAGACTGTTCAGCGTGATATCGAACTTCACGGCGCTAATTCGTGAGAAAGGGAGGTAGATTTTAATGGAAAAAAGAAACCTCAGAAAAACTCGTGTAGGCATTGTTAGCAGCGACAAGATGGATAAGACTGTTGTTGTTTCAGTTAAGGATAAGGTAAAGCATCCTCTTTATAAGAAGATTATTAACCGTACCATTAAACTTAAAGCACACGATGAGAACAATGAATGCGGCATCGGTGACCGCGTACTTGTAATGGAAACTCGTCCTCTTTCAAAAGATAAGAGATGGCGCGTAGTAGAAATTATCGAGAAAGCCAAATAATGGCGCAGGTGTAAGGAGGCCTATATTGTGATACAGCAAGAAAGTAACCTCAAAGTAGCTGACAACACGGGCGCTAAAGAGATCAGATGTATCCGCGTTCTCGGTGGCTCAGGCAGAAGATATGCTAACATCGGTGACGTAATCGTTGCTTCAGTTAAAAAAGCAACACCCGGTGGAGTTGTCAAAAAAGGTGAGGTAGTAAAAGCAGTAGTTGTTCGTTCAGCAAGCGGTGTTCGTCGTAACGACGGCACATACATCCGCTTCGATGAGAACGCAGCTGTTATTATCAGAGAAGATAAAAATCCCAGAGGAACTCGTATTTTTGGACCGGTAGCAAGAGAGCTTCGTGAAAAAGATTTCACAAAGATCTTGTCACTCGCTCCCGAAGTACTTTAATCAGGGGGTGCAGAAGATGAACAAAGTACACGTTAAGACTGGTGATACAGTCGTAGTTATCAATGGTAAAAACCGTGGTGCAAGAGGTAAGGTGCTTCAGGTAAGCCCTTCTGAAGGCAAGGTTATCGTTGAAGGCATTAACATCGTAACTAAGCATGTTAAGCCAAGAAAAATGGGTGAGCAGGGCGGCCTTCTTAAGGCAGAAAGTGCTCTCTACGCAGACAAAGTTCAGCTTGTTTGCCCCAAATGCGGTCAGCCCACAAGAGTTGGCCACAAAGTAAATGCTAAAGGCAAGAAAGTCCGTGTTTGTAAGAAAGACGGCTGCCACGCAGAATTTGAATAAGGAGGAGCATGACATATGGCAAGATTAAAGGAAACTTATGTTAACGAAGTCGCACCGGCTTTGATGAAAAAGTTTGAATACAAGAGTGTCATGCAGATTCCTAAGCTTGATAAAATCGTTATCAACGTAGGCTGCGGCGAAGCAAGAGACAATCCAAAGGTTGTTGACGCTATCGTTAGCGATGTTCAGCAGATTACAGGTCAGAAGCCTGTTCTCTGTAAGGCAAAGAAGTCAGTTGCTAACTTCAAGCTTCGTGAAGGTATGACCATCGGTGTTAAAGTAACACTCCGTGGTGAGAGAATGTATGAATTCCTTGACAGATTCTTCAATCTCGCACTTCCACGAGTAAGAGACTTCAGAGGTATCAACCCCAACTCTTTCGACGGTAGGGGTAACTACTCTATGGGTATCAAAGAGCAGTTGATTTTCCCTGAAATCGATTATGATAAGATTGACAAGGTAAGAGGCATGGACATTTGCTTCGTTACAACAGCTAATACAGACGAAGAAGCTCGTGAGTTACTCACACTTATGGGCGCTCCGTTCTCAAAGTAAGGAGGTATTATTGTGGCCAAGACATCTATGAAAGTTAAGCAGGCAAGACCCGCTAAATATTCATCAAGACAGTACAACAGATGCAAAATCTGCGGCAGGCCTCATGCCTACCTCCGTAAGTACGGAGTATGCCGTATTTGCTTCAGGGAACTTGCTCACGCAGGCCAGATTCCCGGAGTTAAAAAAGCTAGTTGGTAAGAGAGCAGTTGCATAAAGGAGGTTGACGGTATGCAGATTACTGATTCCATCGCCGACATGTTAACAAGAATCCGTAACGCAAGTTCGGCTAAACATGATTCGGTTAAGGTTCCCGCATCCAACATGAAGAAAGCGATTGCTCAGATTCTTGTTGATGAGGGTTATGTAAAAAGTTTTAAAGTTGAAGATGATGGCAAACAGGGCATGATTGAGATTGTTCTTAAATACGGTCCTAACAAGACATCAGCTATCACAGGTTTACGCAGAGTTTCTAAGCCCGGCTTGCGTATCTATACAAATGTTGAGGATATGCCTAAGGTTATGAAAGGCCTTGGTATTGCAATCCTTTCAACACCTAAGGGTATTTTGACTGATAAGGACGCTCGCAAGGCCAACGTAGGCGGCGAAGTTCTTGCATTCGTCTGGTAAGGAGGTGCTGTTAGAATGTCACGTATAGGTAGATTACCGATTGCTATTCCTGCTGGTGTAGACGTAACAATCGACGGCAGCACTGTTACAGTTAAAGGTTCTAAAGGAACTCTTACCAGAACAGTGCACAGCAACATCACAGTTGCTAAAGAGGGCGAAACAGTAGTTGTTTCTCGTCCTGATGACAACAAGATGAACCGTTCTCTTCACGGTCTCACAAGAACACTTGTTGCAAATATGATTCAGGGTTGTAACGAAGGTTACAGCAAAGAGCTTGACATCATCGGTATCGGTTACCGTGTTGCAGTTCAGGGCAGCGAGCTTCAGATGAACCTCGGCTTCTCTCATCCTGTTAACATGCAGATTCCCGAAGGACTTTCTGTTGAAGTTCTTGTTCCTGTATCACCCGCAAAAATCCGTATTTCCGGTCCTGACAAGCAGTTGGTAGGTCAGTTTGCCGCTAATATCCGCGAAAAGCGTCCTCCGGAGCCTTATAAGGGTAAGGGCATCAAGTATGTTGATGAAGTTATCCGTCGTAAAGAAGGTAAAGCCGGTAAGGGCGGCAAATAAGAGTCTAAATGAAGGAGTGAAACACTTATGGTTAGCAGACCTGATAGTAATAAGGCAAGAATCAAGCGCCACACAAGAGTTCGTGGTAAGATTTCAGGCACAGCTGAGTGCCCTCGCCTTAATGTATTCCGCTCTCTCAAGCACATCTACGCTCAGTTAATTGATGATGTACAGGGTGTTACCCTTGTATCTGCTTCAACTGTAGAAAAGGACTTCGAGGAGTACGGCGGAAACAAAACCGCAGCTCACAAAGTGGGCGAATTATTGGCAAAGAGAGCCGCTGAAAAAGACATCACAGAATGTGTTTTTGACCGTGGCGGTTACATTTATCACGGCCGTGTGCAAGAGCTGGCCGAAGGCGCCCGTGAGGGTGGCCTCAAGTTCTAAGTAAGGAGGAATTACTTTTGGCTAAGATTGATGCATCGGCTATGGAGCTTCAGGAAAGAGTAGTTGCCATCAACAGAGTTTCCAAAACAGTAAAGGGCGGTCGTATCTACAAGTTCGCAGCTCTCGTTGTTGTTGGCGATGGTAACGGCACAGTTGGTTTTGGTATGGGTAAGTCAGGCGAAGTTCCTGACGCTATCCGCAAAGGCATTGAAGATGCAAAGAAAAATCTTATCAAGGTTTCACTTAAGGGCACAACAATCCCTCACGAAATCATTGGTAAGTTCGGCGCAGGTGTTGTTCTTCTTAAACCGGCAGCACCCGGTACCGGCGTTATCGCAGGCGGCCCGGTTCGTGCCGTTGTTGAAACAGTAGGTATCAAGGACATCCGTTCTAAGGCACTTCGTTCCAACAATCCCTGCAATGTAGTAAGAGCTACTATCGACGGACTTTCAAAGCTTCGTAACATTGACGAAGTTTCAGCAGTTCGCGACAGATCAGCTAAAGAAATTTTAGGTTAAGGAGGGTGGACACAATGGCAAAAGTTCAGGTTAAACTTGTAAAAAGCTTAATCGGCAGCAAGAAAGATCAGATTGCCACCGCCCATGCACTTGGTCTTCATAAAATCGGTGATGTTTCGGTTCAGCCCGAAAATCCCCAGACCTTAGGTAAGGTGAAGAAGATTGCTCACCTTATCCAGGTTAGCGAAGCATAAGCAAGGAGGTGCGAAGTATGAAGTTGCACGAACTTTCACCGGCAGCTGGCTCAACAAAAGAGCGCAAGCGTATCGGTAGAGGTGCAGGTTCCGGTCAGGGTAAGACCGCTGGTAAAGGTCACAAGGGTCAGAAAGCCCGTGCCGGTAGAGGTATGCGTCCCGGATTTGAAGGCGGTCAGATGCCTTTGCAGAGACGAGTTCCTAAGAGAGGCTTCAACAACATTTTCCGTGATGTAGTTGTTACAGTTAATGTTTCTGACCTCGAAGCAAGATTTGACAACGGTGCTGTTGTTGATGTTGCTGCTCTTAAAGACGCAGGTCTCGTTAAAAATTACTTTGATTCTGTTAAGGTTCTCGGTAACGGTGAAATCACCAAGAGCCTTGAGGTTAAGGTAAATGCTTATTCTGAGTCTGCCAAACAGAAGATTGAGGCAGCCGGAGGAAAGGCCGAGGTGATTTAACATGTTTCAGACATTTGCTAATGCATGGAAAATCCCCGAACTCAGAAAAAAGATTTTATTCACAGCTTTAATTCTTTTAGTTTTCAGAATTGGTTCAGCTATTCCCGTTCCTTTCATTAACGTTGGCGAAAACGGTATTTTCGACTTTGCTAACGACCCCACAATGCAGGGCACATTTATGGAATATCTGACAATGATGACAGGTAACGCTTTTAACTACGGTACAATTTTCGCAATGTCAATTACACCGTATATTAACAGCTCCATCATCATGCAGTTGCTCACCGTTGCAATTCCTCCTCTTGAGAGACTTGCTAAAGACGGTGAAGAGGGCAGAAAAAAGATTGCTTCAATCACAAGATTTGTTACAATCGCTCTTGCTCTTCTTCAGAGTACTGCTTATTACTTCTACATCAGAGGTAATAATCTCTTGCTCGGCAATGCTGACGGCGCAGCCTTCACAGGCTTTGCTGCAGTGTTCCAGGCAGTTATCATAATTCTCTGCTTCACAGCCGGTACAGCCCTTCTTATGTGGCTCGGCGAGCAGATTAATGCAAACGGTATCGGCAACGGTATTTCACTTATCCTTTTCACAGGTATCGTGTCAAGAATCCCCACACTCGTTGCTCAGCTCTTCTCAGCTGACGGCGGCTACTTCACAAGAGGCGGCGTTTGGGCTGTTCTTTCAGTTGCTGTTGTTATTGTTCTTCTTCTTATGATTGCTTACATCGTATGGATGGACAATGCAGAGCGCCGTATTCCGGTACAGTATGCAAAGAGAGTTGTAGGCCGTAAGATGTACGGTGGCCAGAGCACTCATATTCCGATTAAGGTTAATATGTCAGGTGTTATGCCCATCATCTTCGCAAGCTCAATTCTTTCACTTCCTCCAACAATTAACCTTTTCGTTAATGCTAAGGAAGGAACAGGCCTTGCAACATTCTTCAACATTTTCACAAGCTCACACTGGGCTTACGGAATTATGTATTTCTTCATGATTCTCTTCTTTGCTTACTTCTATGCAAGCATTCAGTACAATCCTGTTGAAATGGCAAACAACATCCGTAAAAACAGCGGTGCTATCCCGGGTATCCGTCCCGGTAAGCCCACATCTGATTACATCAAGAAAATTTTGTCAAGAATCACTTTGCTTGGTGCATTGCTTCTCAGCGTTGTTGCTCTTTTCCCAATCCTGTTCCAGCAGATTACAAAAGTATGCGGCTACGAAATGGCAATTTCACTCGGAGGTACATCAATCATCATTCTTGTTGGTGTAGCTCTTGAAACAGTTAAGCAGCTCGAATCACAGATGATGATGCGTCACTACAAGGGATTCCTTGATTAATCGGAGGACGAGAATATGAATTTAATTCTTCTCGGTGCACCGGGTGCAGGTAAAGGCACACAGGCAGAGGTTATCTGCGATAAGCTTTCAATCCCTGCAATTTCAACCGGTAACATCATCCGTGAAGCTCTTGCAAAGGGCACGGAGATGGGCGTTAAAGCCAAATCATACATCGACGCAGGTCAGCTTGTTCCTGATGAAGTAGTTATCGGAATCATTAAAGAAAGACTTGCTAAAGATGATTGCCAGAAAGGATTTATCCTTGACGGTTTCCCAAGAACAATTCCTCAGGCAGAAGCTCTTGATGCAATGGGCATTGTCATTGACAAGGTTATTGACATCGAAGTTCCTGATGAGAAAATTATTAAAAGAATGTCCGGCAGACGTGTTTGCTCAAAGTGCGGTGCTTCTTATCATCTTGAATATAAGAAACCTGCTAAAGACGGCGTATGCAATGTTTGCGAAGGCGAGCTCATCCAGCGTAAGGATGACCACCCGGACACAGTTCTTGACAGACTCAATGTTTATCACGAACAGACTGAGCCTCTCAAGGATTACTACTCAAAAGCAGGCTTGCTTAAGGTAGTTGAAGGCCAGGAGGAGGTTGCTGATACAACAGTACTCACTCTCAAGGCATTGGAGGATTAAGCATGATAGTGCTCAAAACGAATCACGAGTTAGCGCTGATGCGCGAAGCGTGTGTTATATCGGCAGGAGCATTAAAATTAGCGGGGGAGGCAGTCGAGCCCGGTGTAACAACAGCCGAAATCGACAAAATCGCCTTTGATTACATTACCAAGTGTGGCGCAGAGCCAAACTTCCTTGGTTACGGTGGTTTCCCCGCTACCGCATGCATTTCCATAAACGATGAGGTCATTCACGGAATTCCGAGTAAAGACCGCGTTATTAAAGCAGGCGACATTGTCAGCATTGACCTTGGAGCTAAATTGAACGGATTTAACGGTGACAATGCTGCTACTTTCGCAGCGGGGGATATCTCTCCCGAAGCGAAGCGGCTGTGCGACACAACCAGAGAAAGCCTTTATGTAGGCATTCAGAAGGCTGTTGCAGGCGGCAGAGTCGGTGATATCGGTTCAGCTGTCGCGGCTTATTGCGAGGAAAGAGGCTTTTCCGTTGTTCGTGAGTATGTTGGTCACGGCGTCGGCAAAAACCTTCACGAAGACCCCAGTGTCCCGAATTACGGCACTCCCGGAAGAGGTGTGCGACTGTTACCGGGTATGACAATTGCCATTGAGCCTATGATAAATATGGGCAAAGCAGGAGTTAAAACATTATCCGATGGTTGGACAGTTAAAACCAAAGACGGTTCACTGTCAGCACACTTTGAACACACGGTGGCTATTACACCGGACGGGCCGGTTATACTGACCCAGATTTGAGGAGGAGAAAGCAATGTCAAAACAGGATATGCTTGAACTTGAAGGCGTAGTAATCGAAGCATTACCAAACGCAACATTTCAGGTTGAGTTGGAAAACGGACACAAAATTTTAGCCCACATCTCAGGCAAGCTTCGTATGAATTACATCCGAATTCTTCCCGGAGATAAGGTAACGGTTGAGGTTTCACCCTATGACCTTACCAGAGGGCGCATCACATGGCGTTCCAAATAAACGCTTACAGAAATTAACAGGCTAATTTTTAAGGAGGGCATTCTAATATGAAAGTCAGACCTTCTGTAAAGAAAATTTGCGAGAAGTGCAAGATCATTAAGCGCAAGGGAAAAATCATGGTTATCTGTGAGAATCCTAAGCACAAACAGCGTCAGGGTTAATCCGACGCAAACCATTCAATGGAGGTGCAACTGACAAATGGCGCGTATATCAGGTGTTGACCTTCCCAGAGAGAAGAGAGTTGAAATCGCTCTTACTTATATCTTTGGTATAGGTCGTAAGACTGCTAGCGACATTATAGCAGCTACAGGTATCAATCCCGATACAAGAGTTAAGGATTTATCTGAAGAAGATGTTTCAAAATTGCGTGAGTACATCGACCACAACGTTAAAGTGGAAGGTGACCTTCGCAGAGAGACCGCATTCGATATTAAGAGACTTATCGAAATCGGTTGTTATCGCGGTGTTCGTCATCGCAAGGGCCTGCCCGTAAGAGGACAGCGTTCTAAAACAAACGCCCGTACACGCAAAGGTCCTAAAAAGACTATTGCTAACAAGAAGAAATAATAAGGAGGTAGAATTATGGCACCTAAGGGTTCCGCTAAAAAAGGCACTGCAACACGCAGACGCCGTGAGCGTAAAAACATCGAGCGCGGAGCAGCTCATATTCAATCCACCTTCAACAACACAATTGTTACTATTACCGACACTCAGGGCAACGCAGTTTCATGGGCAAGCGCCGGTGAAATGGGCTTCAGAGGCTCTAAGAAGTCAACTCCCTTCGCAGCTCAGACAGCTGCTGAGGTTGCAGCAAAGGCTGCTATCGAACACGGTATGAAAACAGTTGAGGTTTACGTAAAAGGCCCGGGCGCAGGTCGTGAAGCCGCAATCAGAGCTTTGCAGACAGCAGGTTTGGATGTAACAATGATTAAAGACGTTACTCCCATTCCTCACAATGGCTGCCGTCCGCCTAAGAGAAGGCGCGTATAAACCTATAATTTCAGGAGGTGTAACTACATGGCAAGATATACCGGTGCGGTTTGTAAATTATGCCGCCGTGAGGGTAAGAAACTTTTCCTTAAAGGTGAAAGATGCTACACACAGAAATGTGCTCTTGAGCGTCGTTCTTATGCTCCCGGTCAGCATGGCCAGAGCCGCAAAAAGACATCGGAATATGGTATGCAGCTTCGTGCTAAACAGCAGGCAAGACGCTACTACGGCATTAACGAAAGCCAGTTCCGTAAATATTTCGCAATGGCAGAGCGTAAGCAGGGTAAGACAGGTGAAAACCTTCTCAGAATCTGCGAAAGCCGCCTTGACAACATTGTTTACCTTTTGGGCTGGGCAAGCTCCCGTGCAGAAGGCAGACAGCTTGTAACACACAATCATTACCTTGTAAACGGCAAGAAGGTTAACATTCCTTCAATCCTTCTCAGAGCAGGTGACG
Organism: Clostridia bacterium; assembly: GCA_017465465.1. Taxonomy (GTDB): domain Bacteria; phylum Bacillota; class Clostridia; order Oscillospirales; family Acutalibacteraceae; genus CAG-488. The sequence continues at coordinate 42,532 of JAFTWE010000030.1, forward strand.
TAATCACCGTAAAAGAAGGCAGCCGTGACAGTGAAAAAATCAAAGCTGTACTCGAAACAAACGGTTCTCGTCCTGTTCCGCAGTGGCTTGATAAAACATCAAACTACGAAGCAAAGGTTGTAAATCTTCCGGAACGCGACCAGATCGCAACTCCAGTAGAAGAACAGCTTATCGTTGAGTTCTATTCAAAATAATAATTACTAAGCAGTTTTGCTGTAAATTACAAGGAGGGTTTTGAATGATAGGAATCGAAAAGCCCAAAATCGAAACAGCTGAAGTTTACCCTGACGGTACTTACGGCAGATTTGTAGTTGACCCGCTTGAAAGAGGTTACGGTACAACTCTCGGCAACAGCCTCAGAAGAGTTCTCCTTTCCTCTCTCCCGGGATACGCTATCACATCTGTTAAAATCGACGGTATTCTTCACGAGTTCTCCACAATTCCCGGCGTTAAAGAAGATGTAACTGAGATTGTTCTCAACCTCAAGAGCGTTATTCTTAAAATCCACGGTGAAGGCCCCAAAACTATGTATGTAGATATGAAGGGCGAGGGCGAACTCACAGCGGGTTGCTTTAAATGTGATTCGGATGTTGAAATTCTCAACCCCGAGCTTCACATTGCTTCCCTTGATTCTGATGCCGATGTTCACATGGAAATTACCTGTGATAAGGGCAGAGGATATGTGTCAGCAGAAAAGAACAAGCAGGAAATGCAGCCTGTTATCGGCGTAATTGCTGTTGACTCAATTTTTTCACCTGTTTTAAAAGTTAACTACACAGTTGAAAACACACGTGTTGGTCAAATTACTGACTATGACAAGCTTACACTTGAGGTGTGGACAGACGGTACAATTTCTTCAAAAGAAGCTGTATCCCTTGGCGCCAAGATCCTCAACGATCACCTCAGTCTCTTCGGTGACCTCTCAGATGAGGCATTTGAAACAGAGATTATGGTTGAAAAGAGCAAGAACGGCAAAGAAAAAGTTCTCGAGATGACCATTGAGGAACTTGACCTGTCAGTGCGTTCTTTCAACTGCTTGAAGAGAGCAGGTATTAACACAGTTGAAGATTTGATCGGAAAGTCAGAAGACGATATGATGAAGGTTCGTAACCTCGGCAGAAAGTCACTTGATGAAGTTGTTGCAAAGCTTGCTTCATTGGGCTATGACCTTCGCAGAGATGACGAGTAATTTTCGCTGTATTTCGAATTTTTAAGGAATCCAACCTATTAACGGTAAAGGAGTGATTTTAATGCCCGGTTCCAGAAAGCTTGGTAGAGCAACTGACCATCGTTTGTCAATGCTCAGAGGCATGGTAACTTATCTTTTAGAGAGCGGCAGAATAGAAACCACCGTTACAAGGGCAAAAGAAGTCCGCGCAATGGCTGAAAAAATGATTACCATTGCTAAAGACGACAGTCTTCACGCAAGAAGACAGGTTTTAGCTTACGTTACAAAAGACGACGTAGTTAAAAAGCTTTTCAATGAAATTGCCCCCAAATATAAGGACGTTAACGGCGGCTATTGCCGTATCATCAAGACAGGAGCTCGTCGCGGTGACGCTGCAGAAATGTGCATCATCGAACTCATCGACCCTGCTAACAAATAAGTTAAACCAAAATAAGAGCTACCCGTAAGGGTAGCTCTTTTAGTTTATCTTAGTATATTCATTATATTTTGTGCAACATTTTCCCAAGTGAATTTCTTTGCTTTTTTTATTGCATTTTCAGAATAAGAAGCATACAGGGATTCATTTAAACAGATTTTTGAAATCAAATCAGCTAATTCTTTTGGGTCATCCTTGGATATCAACTCACCGTTTATGCCCTCATCTATTATTTCAGGCATTGCACATATCTTTCGACCAATGCACGGTAATCCAAAGGTCATCGCCTCAACAAAACTGATACCAAAACAATCAAATCTGGAGGGGAGAACAAATAGGTCACACTTATTCAAGATTTCAATCAGCTGTTGTTTATTAACAAAGCCGTGGTTAATTACAAATTCATCGTGTTCAAATTCAGTTTTGATTCCGCAAATATGCAAGTAAAACTTTTTATCAGAGTTGTTATTAAGAATTTCATTGGCTTTAATTGCCAAATCAACACCTTTGCGTTCATAACTTACTCCTGTGAGAACAAGATGAATTTCGTTATTCCCCGCGATGTTTTTACTTTTTATGTTATCAGGAAGATTAACTCCATGCCAGTTGGCGCCTGCATATACGGCGTGAACCTTTTTGGGGTCAACACCGGTTGTGTTTATCATTGAGTCAGCCAACCATTGGCTCATACAAAGAACGCCTTGCGCATTTTGATAAATCTTTCTCACATAATCTGCAGCTCTTTTAACGGACTTAACAGAATTGTTTTCAGAACCAAAAGGTAAATAGCCGTATTGGTTATAATAATCTAATGCTAAATCGTGTGAAGCATCCGTGTATACATAGTATGGCGGGAGATTGTCGCTTGGCTGAAAACCACCAAATTCAATCAAAGCATCATAATCGTTTTTGTTGCAATGCTTGCGCAGTATTTTTGAATTCAAAGGATTCATAACCGATGGACCTAATTTAGATGTTAGTGCTCTGTTTTTTATAGAATTCTTAACATCGCAATGGCTTAGCATATTTATTTTTGTGTTGATTTGGGTGTGATAATCAGACAGCTTTAATGTTGTTACTTCATTTTCACTAAAATCACTTAATGCTGAGTAAAGACTTAATGGGGTGCCTGACCAGGACAATCTATCTTTAATATCATAAGGCGCTGCCATACAAATTTTCATATTAACACTCCCAACTTGATATGAAGTAATTATACAGTTATTCATCTATTTTGTAAAGTCTTTTCTAAAAATGAGCCGTTTAAGCCACTGCATTTCTTCCTTGTCAATAGCTCTGAACAGCCGTAAAACAGAAAAATAAATTATAATCTCAATTAAAACATAAAAAATGGCATTGGTTTTAAAATTCAAATTAAAACTGAAAATCTTGCCAAAAAATTCACCGCATAGGCAAGAAGTAATGATTCCAAGCAGGGGAACAACCAAATCCTTAAACAGCTCAATCGTTACCTCGCTTACAACCGTTAACCGCCTGAAGCTGAGGACAAAATTTATCAGCTCGCTTAAATAAATCACCAATATGTAACCCTTTACTCCCATAAGCGGTACAAGAAAATACACAAGTGCAACACAGCTTCCCGCATCTATAATATTGTATTTCATATAACTCATTTGCTGGTCAAGCCCCTTGAGCATTCCGTCAACAGAGGTATCCATATACATCACAACAACAAGCGGAGCTAAGATTTTTATGTAAAATCCGCAATCACTGTTGCCGTAAAAGGCAAATGAAAGCCGTTGTGCATTGAAAAACATAATTCCTGCTGTGCCTATTGCAAACAAAAGTGTAAGGTGAAGCACACGGCGGATTATATAGTGAATACGCTTGTACTGCCCCGAAACATAATGGGCCGAAATTTCAGGAACAAGCAGACCTGAAAGCGAAGATATAAGCGCTGAAGGGTAAAGAATAATCGGCAAGGTCATTCCGTGCACAATTCCATAGGTTGCAATGGCATTGTCGACTGAACCTCCTGCTTTTTTTAGCCCCTTTGGTATAAGAATATGTTCAACCGTGGTTAAAACGGAGCGCATTTCTGATCCGATTGCATCCGGCAAAGCAATCCTGAAAAGATTTTTCCATACTTTATTTGAGCTTTTTTCTTTCTCTTTTCTTGAAGTAAAGCAATACACCGAATAGGAGCTTAACAGTGAAAAAATTTCGGCAAAGCTTATACCGATAACAATCGCTTTGCAAAAATCCTCTGAATTTCCGTTCGAAATTTTGCCGATAAAAAATACAGTTATCCCGATTTTAAAAAGCTGCTCAAAAAGCTGAACGGAAGTGTACCGCATTATTTTTCCTTCGGAGGTAAAATATCCGTTGAGTGAAGCCGACATTGAAACAAACGGCAGGCTTATACTCAGAATTTTCAATGACGATATCGCACTTTCATTTTCAATCCATTTTGTAGCTATTAAATCTGAACTGGCAGTTAAAAGAAAGCCCATTGCCACGCCGCAAAAAGCTCCGTAAAATAGACAACGACTCATAATTTGCCGCTGATTTTGTCTGCCGAGAGCCAAGCTGTCGGCTACAAGTCGCATAGACGCAAGACGAATTCCTGCCACGGAAAAGGTAATTGCCATTGCATACACAGTTGAAACAAGCTGAAAAAGTCCTATTCCCTCAGCTCCGATGATGTTGGTCAGATATACATTAAAGCTCACCGAAACCGTTCTCATCAGAAAGGAGGAGGCGGTGAGCATAATTGTGTTTGCCAAAAGTCGTTTTGCATTGCTCATATAATCACCCAAACTATGTTTATGAAAAAATAAGCAAAAGCAGAATATCGTTGTTGTAATAAAATAAATTTTGTGTTAAAATCACATAGAGGTGAGGTTAATGAAAAAAATTCTGAGCTTTGTTTTAGCTTTGATTTTAACAGTTTCATCAGTAACGGTGGCTTTTGCACAAAATGACAACTATACCCCCGTAATTCATGTTACGGGCATGGCAAACACCGACCTTGTTTTAGACAGAGGTCTTGAAACCGAAAAGCAGGTTTTCGGCGCTGAAGAAGAGGATATGAACACAATGATTAAAAATCTTATTGCTCCTGCAATTTTCTTTCTTCTCGGCGGCAGTGAAGAGCGCTTTGCCAAATCGCTTGTTAAGCATGTTACCCCTGTTTTTGAATACATAAAATACAATGAAGACGGCACATCTGCTTATAATGTTACCATTGAAAAGGACCTTACAGTGAAATACGGTGTCAGCTCATTTATTTATGACTGGCGAGCCGACCCAATGATAGTTGCTGATGAGCTTAAGCAGTTTGTAGATGATGTTAAGGCTTTTTATAACAGCGAAAAAGTAATACTTATTGCTGAAAGTATGGGCGGAGTTATGACATCAGCCTATATTTATAAATACGGTTATTCTGACCTTGAAGGTGTAATTTACCGTTCAACTGCAATGTACGGACTTACTCTTATCGGTGAGCTTTATACCGGAAGGTTTGATTTGTCTGCAAAAGAGATTGGCTTTTATCTCAATAATTTTATGTTGAGCGAAGCTTCTCAGCAGATAATTCTCCGCAATGTTATAAACACATTGGGTGTATTTTTGGTAAATCCTCTTGTCAATAAGCTGGACCGCTTCTTTGAGAATCAGAGCGATTATATCTATAATGAATTTTTAATAGATATTTTCGGTTATCTGCCCGGACTTTGGAGCTTTGTTCCGGATGAATATTACGAAGAAGCCAAGGAATTTATGCTTGATGAAACCGTGAACGCTGAGCTTATTAAAAAAATTGATGTTTATCACTATGAAGTCAGACCGTCCATAAACCACACCATTAAGGCAATGGAGGCAGACGGGGTAACAGTTGCATTTATCTCTCACTACGGCTTCAGCGCACTCCCTGCAACCGAAAATAAGAGCTATATGTCAGACGCCCTGATTGATACCAAATTCACATCAGGCGGTGCAACCTGCAGTGACTTTAATTCAACTCTCGGAGAAGGATATGTTCAGGCTGTAAAAGACGGACACAACCATATTTCACCTGATAATATGATTGATGCTTCAACTTGCCTCTTGCCTGAAAAAACCTGGTTTGTCAAAGGAATGCTTCACACCTGGTACAGCGATGATTATGAAGACTTGATTAAGTGGATAATTGACGAAAACGGTGCGGCAGATATTCATTCAAACCCAAGATTCCCGCAGTTTTTGATGAATAATGAGGATGACGGCACAACCTTGCCGATGACCGAAGAGAATATGGATTTCAACAGTGACAAGGTTACATTTGAAATTGTGATTGATTTTGTTAAAAGTATCTTTGAATAAAATTAACGGCGGATAGTTACTTATCCGCCGTTTTATGTTGACAAAAGACCTGAATTTTGATAAAATACCATTCGTTGAATATATGGAAGCGTATCGAAGTGGTCATAACGGGACTGACTCGAAATCTTCTTCGTCAAACGGAAGTCAATCTTCCAAAAAGCCTTTAACCGTGCGGGTTTCGGGCATTCCCTTGGTTCTAAAACACGATGAGTTCTAACGAGAATTCTAATACAACTGAATATTTGCGTTAATACTCCTTCGGGAGTTTAACATATACGGAGACGTATCGAAGTGGTCATAACGGGGCTGACTCGAAATCAGTTAGGGAGCAATCCCCCGCGAGTTCGAATCTCGCCGTCTCCGCCAACGGAACCCTTGAAAACCCAGTGTTTTCAAGGGTTTTCTGTATCTTTGAGATTTTTCTTTGCGGTGTTTTTTATGGTTGTAGCCGTATTTTTTCGCACATTTTACGCTTGTAAATCCTGCTTGGAATTAGAACAAAAAAGCCCTGAGACCGCATAAAATAAGGCTTTTTTCAAGGTGGCTCATTGCAGGCCGTTAGAATCATTTTTATCGGCAAACATTTTCGGCATTTTTAAAAGTACCGGTTGAAGCATACTTGATTAATAATCTTTTATGTTCTGTGGGGGTTGGGATTCAAATACGGCAGAAAACAAAAAATGCTGCCCCACCGATTTTTCTCGGTGGGGCTTGGTTTATGCATCATCATTCTTCATTTTTCTTTTGCGGCGGCGTTGTTCGTTTTCACGCTCTCTGCGTTGTATGTATTTAAATTCTCGGATGAGTTCTTTATATCGGTCGGTGCGTGGGTTGGAGAGCTTTTGCGGTGATGCCATATAGCATATAAATTCTTCCTTCACGCAGTATTGGGTACTGCCGATTTTTACACCGTGCAAGGTATGTTCTCTTATCAGTTCGTGTATGCGCTGTGGATTATGTCCGACAAGTTCCGCCGCCGTCTGCGTGGGCAGAGCTTCGGGTAGCTCTGCCCACAGCACCTCCAACCATAGTCTGAAGGCTTCGCAGTTTTCTTCGGTGGCTTCGAGCATCGGGCGCGGATGCCATTCGGTTCGGTTTGAGAACAGACCGTTCAGTTCGGACAGGAATCCCACCTCGGTATCCATACGGAGTTTGAACATTTCCGCATCCTCTATCAGAACTCGGTACTTATGGGTTGTGTGTCCTGTGTTTTCATGTGGGATATAATTATGATCCATCAGATATTTCATCTTCCGTGTGGAGATGTGAAGGTATTGCCTGAGCTGACATCCGCTCATATATTTCTTTTCAGCCATATATTAAATCATCCTTTCAGTTAGCAAAAATGCACCTCTGTCCGAGGTGCATCATTCCTTTGCTTTATTAAAGATATTGCTGATAATATCAGCGCTTTCCTGTTTCTTGGACTTATCAAGGTGAGCATAAATATTTGCCGTTGTCGCAAGGTCGGAGTGACCAAGGAAGGCCGACACGTTCAGCAGAGGCACATCCTGATTGATGAGGATGCTTGCGAAGGTGTGTCGCAGGTCGTGGAAACGAATCTTTCGCAGGTCGTATCTTTCGATAAGGTCTGCGAACCTTTGTGTGACTCTGTTCGGTCTTAGTAGTTCGCCGAGCTGATCTACGCAGATATTTTTTATCGTTAGGACAAGTGAAGGTGATATATTTTCGCTCGTCCGTCCATGTGATTTCATATCCGCGCTTTTGCATTTCGGATATAAAATCTTGTTTGCTGCCGCTTTTGTTCATTGCCGAATTGATGTCAGCCATTA
>JAFTWE010000031.1 GCA_017465465.1 Clostridia bacterium
ACTCGCTTTCTCATCCACCGGATGCGCTTGTATTTTTTGCCCAAAGCAGGTGCCGGCTTTTTGTCAGAATGTAGGATTTCAAATATCTTATTTCAAAAAAATAAAGACCCCAATCTTATGATTGAAGTCTTTATTTGGTCGAGCGGGTGGAGATAAATCCGAACCTTCATTATAAAATTTTTTTATTTCATCAAAGGTGATAATTTTAGTTCCTTCTTTGTAGTTGAGTGCTATTTCGATGCCGTTATCCATTACATACACTGAGTTTACAAATGCATCGAAGAACATTCGCTTATAATCTAATGATGTTATATCAAGACTTTTCATTTTATTGAACCACATATAAAGCATATCTTCATTGATTTTAGTGCGTCCTAATTCTTCCATAGCAAGCTGTACTTCAATGTCTTCTTTTCTTGCTTCAAGCTCTTCAAGTCTTTGCTTTGTAGAGGATGTGTATATGCCATCCTGAATGGCATCAAGCATATTACGAATTCTCTTATCAACTTCAGACAGCTCTCTTTTCAACATCGGCAAAAGAGTGTTGTCTTTTTTGCTTTCTGAAATAATAGAAGAAATTAGATTTTCTATATATTCATCGTCCTCTAACACGCTTTTGGCATATGTCAGAACTTCATCTTCAATCCAATCTTTACGAATAGCTCTTCTTTTGCACCCCTTATGTCTTTTGGCATTTGAACATTTATAATAATGATATTTTCTTGATGTGTGGCTTGTACCGCTTTCACCTGCCATAGGCGATTTGCAATCAGCACAGAATATTTTTGTTGTAAGAAAATAATCATCTTCAGCTTTGTGTTTTGCAGGAGCTTTTTTATTAGTTTTAAGTCTTTCCTGTACAGCATCAAAAAGTTCAATAGGTACAATGGCAGGAATGCCACCGGGAGTAACAATATCTTTATAATGGTACTCACCGATATAATGACGGTTCTGCAAAAGTCTTGATATACTGTTAAGATTTGTTTTTCCGCCCTTCTTGGTTCTGAAGCCTTTTGCATTCATAAAGTCAACAATTTCTTTCATTGTTTTGCCGTCTTTGTACAGGGTGAAAACTTCAAGCACAAGGGGAGCAGTAAGCGGGTCTATTTCATAGTGCTTATCTTTGGTTATGTTGTATCCGACAGGTACAGTACCACCGTTATATTTGCACTTAAGTGCATTTTCCGTCATACCTCTCGTTACTTTTTCAGCAAGCTCTGCAGAGTAATATTCCGCCATACCTTCAAGAACAGATTCAAGAATGATACCCTCAGCACCTTGTGATATTGCTTCTGTTGCAGAAACGACTTTAACATTGTTTTTCTTGAGCAAGTGCTTATAATATGCGGAATCATATCTGTTTCTTGCAAAACGGTCTAACTTCCACACAAGGATAGTGTCAAACATATTTTTAGAACTGTCTCTAATCATTCGCTGAAAATCAGGTCTGTTATCGGTTTTCGCAGATAATGCTCTGTCTATATAAGTGCCGAGAATTGTTATTCCGTTTCGTTCGGCATAAGCAGTACATTCCCTTAACTGACCGTCAATGGATTCCTCTCTTTGATTTTCGCTTGAATATCTTGCATATATTACACCTTTCATAAAATTTATACCTCCTGATTACAATTATATATTTGTTTGAGATTTGCTCAAATGTGTGAGCGTTGCGGTGCCCTGAAGAGGATCAAGGACACCGCAATTTTTATTTATCCGGCTTTTTTCTGCTTAATCTCTTCTGTGGCTTTAACATATTCTGCATATTCTTTTTTGCCTTCCTCGGATTCAAAAAATGCTGTTATATCAGGAAGTAAAACTCTTGCAAGGGCATCAAATACAGATGTTGGTATTTTACATTCAGCTGTTGTGTCTGTTTTAACGAACTCCCAGTATGCTTTAATATAGTTTATTTCATCTTTTATTGTAACTATAATTTTAATGGCAGTAACTTTTATTTTTTTATAAAGTTCTATAATCTTTGTTTTAGTCTCTGTTTTTCTTATAACATACATCTCCTTATCTTTCATCCCGTGAATAACCACGGTTTCTGTTTTGTTTTTTATTTTTCTGTTGCTGTTCGAGTTTAAGAATTTGCTCTATCTTGTTTTCCACATCAGACTCGGATTTTTCAATTCTTTCGCAGGTGTTAATATCCTTACGAAGAATTTTTAGTCTTTCGGAAAACATGTTGATGGTATCCTTGATTTCTGATATATCCTTTTCATCTCCCTTGCGAACAGCAGATTTTAATTTGTTGCGATAGATTCTTCGGGCTTCGGTTACCTCTGCCATTTCGTTTATACATTCTTGTTTAAACGCCTGTAACTGCTCATCAGTTTCAATGTCGTTATGGCATAAAAGATTCTGTTGCTCAATCAGGCGGTCAAGCTTTATAATTTCTCTCTGCAGATATTTTTCAATATAGTAGTTTTCTTTAGGTCGGCTTTTTACCGTCTGAACCACTGTAACGAAATGAACATAAACCTCTTTGTAGTTTCTTTCAAAGCCAAAAAGATAATTTCTCCACTCATCCTGCGGCGGTAAATCAATCCTGTAATGTCTCCAATCAGCATAAAGTTTGTCAGATATTCTTTCAAGAGAATATTCATCACCAAGGTCACATAACCACACCGGTCTTTTGAATGAGTGATGATTAACCGTTATATGAGGCTTAGAAAAATCAAATCTGTAACCGAGCTTTTGCATTTCATAAAGAAAACCTCTTTCACTGCCTGCACGGAGAATACACTCATCAATATCTTTTTTGAGCGTTGTAAATTTGTTATACTCACCGTCACGCTCTGCGATATACTGCGGATAGCATTGATGTTTTGACGGTTTAGGATTTTCAATAACGGATAATCCCTGCTCTCTGCAAAGTCTGTCTGAAACATTTCGCATTTTGTTTAAGAATGTTTTGTTATCATTAAACTTTTTACCGTCAATAAATGAAACAGAGTTCACAACAATATGACAATGAAGATTATCTGTATTCTTATGAAGTGCAACTATTGTTTCAAATCTGTCACCGAATAATTCTTCTGCAAGTTTGCAACCGATTTTAAAAACCTGTTCATTCGTACCTTCGTTATCATCAAAGGATTGAATAATATGGTAACCGACATTACCCGAATTTTTATTAAACATATCTTTTGTTTCCTGCATTTGCGCTTTTGCAAATTCGGGAATGCAGTTTATACCTCGTACAAAAACTACTTCTTCGTTCTTTATACCGTCAGTAAAATTTTTATCGGCAGTCGTTTTTGAAGGATTCATTGCATAATCAATCAGCTTTGAAAGTCCTGTTTTTAACTTTTTAATTTTTGTTATCGCTATATTTTATCACCTTCCAGTATCAAAATTTTCAAGCAACTGCTTTTCACAATCACGAAGTTCTGTAATTGCATTTCTGATTTCTTTATCGGTTACAAAAGATTTTCCGTTTAATGCTTTTGCTATCTGATTAAGATTGTTACCTATGCGACGAAGTTCAGGGACAACAGAACGGATTTCTTTCGGTGGAAATTTTATGCATTGGTACAAAATCAACAATCTTATGAGCTTTGAAACGCTGATGTTATATTCTTTTATTTGACTCAAAAGCATTTCATTTTCTTCATCATCAAGATAAAAAGCGTATCGGTGTTGTCTTTTTCTCGGCAAATATTTTCACCTCTTTTCTGCTTCCGAGCGGATTTGTTGCAACAAATCCAATGCTCGCAAAGACGATACCACGTTTTTTATCGCTCCCACTGACGTTGCTTTTGAAGCACCATTGCGTACCGTGCAAGAGCCTTTTCAGTTATCTCTTCCATCTTTTTAGGCGGCATATCTTTCTTGAAATACTTCTTAAAAGTTTCAACCGGGATTTTTACATACTCCTTTTGATTAGCTTTTTGCTCCTGCATAATTTCAAAGATAGCATCCATAGTGAGTTTTTTCTCTTCACTTAACTTATGCATACGCTGTGCCTGTGAGAGTGACGGAGTGCAATCTTCACTGTCAATAGTTTCAATTAAGTTGCATTGTTCTTCTTCAGTTAAATATGAAAGCTCAACTGCAGGTGTAAAAGATATTCTTTTTTCATCCACCATATCAAGAAGTGCAGGCTGTAAATTGTTCAATCGTATATATCTTTGAATCTGCATTCGGGAATCGGGCATTGTTTCTGCGAGCATTTCATCACTGCGGAACTTCGTCCCAACTTGTGACGAAGTTAAATCAGTCCTTGCACCTTGCTTTTTAATTGCATCGTGTTTCATTTTATATGCACGGGCTTTTTCACTCGGCAAGATTTTTTCTCGGCTGAGATTACAGTCAACAAAATTTATTACCGCTTCTTCTTTTGAAAATTCTCTTACATAAACGGGAACAACATCAAGCTTCAACTCTTTTGCAATCTGCCATCGTCTGTGACCGGAGATGATTTCGTAACCATTATCTGACTTATTAACAATAAGTGGTGTTATAATCCCGAACTCTTTAACGCTGTCACGAAGCTCATCGTATTCACTTTCATCAACACTCTGAAACGGATTGTTTTCAAAGGGATGCAGTAAATCGAGATTTAGATATTCAATTTTTTCGTCAGACATATTTTTTACATTCATTTCTTTTTAAATTTTTTGATACATAAATGATGTTTATTTTTGCTAAAGCATTTTTTCACTTCCTTTACTTGAAAATTTTGCATTCAAAAAATCCTCGCACTGAACCTTAAAGCACAAGGATATGTAATTTGAAATATAGGGTGTTAATGTGATATACTTTTTATAACCGATGAGATACGATAAATGACCGATTAGATAAAAATCAACATTTCCTCTTTTACATTTGCTATGATGGTACTGCAAATAAAAAGGAGGCTAATGTAAATGCAAGAAATAAAAACAGTTGAGCTTGTCAAAAGATACAAAAATCTTACTGCTGTGAATAAGCTCAATTTAGAAATACAACAAGGAGAACTCTTTTCTCTGTTAGGTGTTAACGGAGCTGGAAAAACCACAACGATAAAAATGTTAACCTGCATAACAAAACCAACGGATGGCGATGCATTTATAGGTGGATACAGCATAACCAAACAGCCCGAACAGGTTAAGCGATTGATTAGTGTATCACCTCAGGAAACTGCAGTAGCTCCGAATCTTTCTGTAAAGGAAAACCTTGAATTAATGTGTGGTATTCATGGTTTTTCTAAAGAAAAAAGCAAAGCAAAAATCAAAGAGCTTACCGAGCAATTTGCTGTAGATTCTGTTTTGAAGAGAAAGGCGGGTAAGCTATCGGGTGGATGGCAACGCCGTGTAAGTATTGCTATGGCACTTATCAGTGAACCTAAGATTCTCTTTTTGGATGAACCTACTCTTGGGTTAGATGTTATTGCACGGCATGAACTTTGGGATATGATTCGCTCGTTGAAGGGCAAAGTAACCATTATTCTTACAACACATTATATGGAAGAAGCAGAATCACTTTCTGACCGTATAGGTATCATGAAAGACGGCAATCTTCTTGCTGTAGGAACTACAGAAGAATTAAAGATAATGACAGGTGCAAATGACTTTGAATCAGCCTTCGTTTCTATAGTGAAGGAGGGTGCATTATGAGAATGTTGACATTTGCAAAAAGGTGTACAAAGGAGATTCTGCGTGACCCGATAAATCTTGCTTTCGGTCTCGGTTTTCCTTTGGTGTTACTATTACTTCTGAGTAGCTTGCAGAAAAATATCCCCGCAGAATTGTTTGATATTGACACACTAACGCCCGGCATTACGGTGTTCGGTTTGTCATTTATGACACTTTTCTCCGCCACGCTGATTGCTAAGGACCGAGAAAGTGCTTTTTTGCAAAGATTATACGCAACACCACTTACAGGTTTTGATTTTATTCTTGGCTATATGCTACCTCTTTTACCTCTTGCCATTAGTCAGACAATCATTTGTTACCTGTTTGCGATTCCTCTGGGCTTGACGGTCAGCATAAACATTGTTTATGCAATAATAGGTATAATACCAATGGCTGTTTTAAATATTGCATTAGGGCTTTTGTGTGGAAGTATCTTTGGCGTTAAACAAGTCGGCGGTATTTGCGGTGCATTACTTACTAATCTCTCTGCGTGGCTATCCGGAGTATGGTTTGATTTGAAACTTGTGGGTGGATTTTTCGAAAAAATTGCGAATGTGCTACCGTTTGTTCACGCAGCAGAAATGGAAAAAGCTTTATTCAGCGGAAACTTTGAGCTTGCCATAACTCACGTTATGCCCATTATTCTGTACAGTGTATTTATAACTGCGATAGCTGTTCTCAGCTTCCTCAGACAAATGAAAAAACAATAAGGATTTGATGCGATGAAATACAAACTCATTATAGACAAAGATGCGGACGAAGAGATAATTGCAAAGGTTCACGCTCCCTCTTCTCTGACTGAGCAGATAGAAAATCTCGTCTGTAGTTTTTCAGGTGCTGAAAGCATTATGGGATACAATGATGATGAGATGAAAAAGCTCTTATTCTCTGAAATAGAGTGTATAACTGTTGTTGATAAAAAGGTAATAGCTGTCGATACGAAGGGAAAACGCTACCGTATTCAGGAAAGACTTCGTGATTTAGAGAATATTCTGCCTTCTTATTTTATACGCATCAACAAATCTACCCTTGCCAACGAACACCGCATTGAGCGATTTGATGCTGTGTTCAACGGCGGTGTGGATGCAGTATTCAGATGCGGTTATCGTGAGTATGTTTCAAGGCGTTGCTTTTCACAAATAAGAAGGAGGTACGAAGGAATATGAAAAGATTTATTACGGAATTTTTCCGCAGAGGTCTGATTGCTTGCGGTTTCGGTCCGATCGTTCTTGCTGTTTTATATCTGATTCTGCATTATAAGGGTCTAATAGATACACTAACTGTTAATCAGGTCTGTACAGGTATTTTTTCAATAACTGTACTTGCCTTTACAGCAGGCGGTATGAATGCTGTTTATCACATAGAACGCCTACCCTTGATGTCGGCAATTTTGATTCACGGTATTATCTTATATTTCAGCTATTTAGGTGCTTATCTGCTTAATGATTGGATTGAATGGGGTGCAACTCCAATTTTGGTTTTCTCAGGTATTTTTGTTGTAGGCTATTTGGCAGTTTGGGCAATTATTTATTGCGTAACTAAACGAAATACTAAAAAGCTTAATGAAATGCTGAAAGAAAAGCAGCAAGGTCTAATAGATAATAAAGGACAGTCCAATTAAATGTTTTTAACTGCTCTCTCCGTGGGAGCAGTTTCTTTTTGTCAAAACCGCTGCATAATGAAAAATAATAAAAAAATAGTGTAATATTAGTGGACTTTCATCCCTTGGGAAAATATTTATTTTTTCAAGACACCCGTTTTTGAGTAAAAATAGCACCTTGTACTACGGGCAGAATGCACCGATTTTTAATGGAAATTTTGCTGACGGGGTACTGTTCGTTTTGCCAATTTCTATCGTCTGATTTGCCAAATTTTTATTATACGAGCCGAAGAAGAAATGCGTTGTTTCATCAGCTTTTCTCATTCAGCCAAACTGCCTTATATACTTAAAGTTATTGCTAACTTAATTAAAGAATATTTTTCTTCTTCTCGGTCGGTATATATCTTAGTCTTACTCTAACTCAGTCTTATTACTTGCGACTTTTACGGTGACCTGATGCGTGTTTTCGGTATATCTAAAACATACAGCTTTGCAGGTTTACCTTTACCTTGATATTTACGACGGAGCAGATTATGTTTTTCAAGCTCACGCTGTAATCTTGTGGCTTTATCGTGTCCGCAGCCAAGCACTTCACTTGTTTCGGCAATAGTATAAAAGATAAAGACTTCTCCGTTTTTATCACACCAACCATTTATTGCTGACAACTGCATTCTGTCGAGCATTAAGCCATAAAGCAGCTTTGCCTCGGCAGATAAGCTTTTGTATTTATCCGTGAACAACACCTTCGGCATTTTGAAGAAGATTTTACTTTGTGGTTCTTCGTAAAAGATATCAATGTTCAGTTTTTTCACACTCCTTTTATTTTCGGTAGCGGCTACCAAAAATTGTTTGATTATCTTTCGCCCATCTGTCGTAAGGCGGTTACTGCTTGTCCTGCAACACTTATTAAATCTGTACTGGCAGGACTTTGGGTGGATTCTTTCAATGTCATTCGTATTTTACGGATGGCTTTTTCTATCTCTCGGCAAGTACATCCGTTTTTTAAGGCGGCAATTGCAAGATTGGCAATATACACACAATGGCTTTGTTCGTGATGGTCTTGTACTAACATTCGTCCGATTTGTTCAAGAATTCCATCTTTGCTTTTTATTGTCCATGTGGTTTCGTCTGAACGCCAAAGTAATGACCCGTCAGGGATTCCGGTAGCCGCTTCCGAAATCAACTGAGCAGCTTTGTTCACATACATTGAGTTAACGGCTTGTCTGCGACTGTATCTGCTATTTGGTACATCAAGCCTCGGTCTGCCACGACCATGTTTATTTTCTTCCATTTGTATTCCTCCTTTAATGTAGCTTTTCAGGTTGAATTTTGATGATTTTCCTGTTCTGCTATTTATTATAGGTAGGCATTGACAATAAATCAATAAATTTGTATAATGTTCATTGGAGTGATATAAATTCTCCAAAACTCTAAAAATCTACATTCTCCAAAAAAAGGTGCATTATGGAAAAAGATTATTCTGAATACAAACGAACAGAGTATGACAAATACCTATATCGTCGCTCTAACAGAGACGGCGTTTTATTAGATTACTTTGCTAACTATGTCCGCTTCAATTACGAAACAAAAACCGTAAGAATATTGGTTGATGAAAGTAATGAATATCAAGCAATGGAGCTTTCGATTGAGGATTATGAGAAGGAAGTTGCTGAACGGACGAGCAAAGAGTATAAAAAATATGAGCCTTCACCTGAAGAACGAAAATCGATGCTCGAGGAAAGTCAGGAAGATTATGACAGAATGAAAAGCAGATACCAATTTCAGTTAGGCTCTGATGCCGGTATTCTCTGTGATGAAACGGGCGTTGTCGAAAATCCGCTTATAAATATTTTCAGCGGAGCTTATATAACACTCAAATACGGTGAAGGAATATTAGATTTCATTTATGCAGATTTTATGACACCCTTCAAAAAGGCTTATCAATCTGCAATGTTTGAGAATATGCTTAGGGAGTATGGCAAGGAACTGAATAAAGAAAAAGCTCCTCAGCCGAAAAAAGCTGAAGAACCACAAAAAATATATAATGAAAATCAGATATATGTTGAAAATTTCTATTCCTATGAAATGACTTTTTATGAAATAAAGGATATTGCTTTTGCTTCATTGTACTCTGCTATATGTCCGCCGAATTTTACTGACAGAAGCTATGACAAGATTAAAAAATTAAAATGGTATTTAAATTACCTTTTATGGTTGCAGGATGAATACAAAGAAATGATAGAGTTTTGCTATGACGAGGATTTTTATCCTGAAATATTAGGCTCACTTTATCCGAGTGAAAGGTTAAGATTATACCGCAGCATACACGATTTGCCTTTAAGGTTTGACAGAACAGAGGAGCTCTCATTAGCAGACGGTATGAGTGGTAAAGAAATGCCCTATGGTATGCCGATAAATGAATTATTGGAACGGGTTTCATCTAAAAACGGAGAACCTACCAAGGCAGAAAAGCAATTCGCAGAAAGATATAACATATCTGTCAGCGAGCTTCAATATTGTCTTGCACATCCGGCATTTATAAGTATAAAATATTCATTCCGAAGTGTTGCAGATATCCTTGAACTCGAATTTACAAAAATGCTTGAACAGAATGTTCATTTCCGCAAATGCAAGCGTTGTGGCAAATATTTTATTATGAAGGGTAAATATGACACCCGTTACTGTGACAGAGTGGCAGAGGGTGAAAGCCGTAGCTGTCAGGAAATTGCCGCTACCGAAAACTATAAAGCAAAGCATGCTGATGATAAGGCTACCGCTATTTACAGTAAATATTATAAGCGTTATTCGGCAAGGGTAAAGGTCAGACAAATTAAAGAGGCAGATTTCAAAAAGTGGAAATATCAGGCTATGACAAAGCGTGATGAATGTACCGATGGAATTATCGCTCCTGAAGAGTTTACGGAGTGGATGGAAGCGTGTTTTCCGAACAGGAAGAAAAAAGATGGATAGATAAAAATGTGGTGTCGGTTTTGCCGACACCACATTTTTGTAGTATTTTCAATTGGTTTTTGGAGCGATTACTTTAAACGAAATCGTTAAACTTATAATAAATCATTAAGTAAGTTCATACACTTAACCTTTTGTTGCATATTTGCACTGCCGTAAACATTAAGTGTAAACGAAACATTTTTATGCCCAAGTATTTCAGAAAGCGACTTTACATCAAATTCAGGAATCTCAATTGCCCTGACAGCAAAAGTGTGTCGGATTTCGTGAAATTTTACCTGTTGTAACCCGTTTCTTTTCAGAAATCGGGTAAAAAACTGTCGGTAAGTTCTCGGTTCAGTAGGTTTTGTTTTGCCTGTTAAAAAATAATGATTTGGATTATCGGTATAAAATTTCTTGATAATATTAACAAGCAGGGTAGGTAGAGGGATTGTTCTTGCGGATGTTTTAGTTTTAGGCGGACCGACATTGATATATGTAGTGCCTTTCTTCTTGTCATATATTCTTTGCACAGTTTTATTTATTGTTATTGTTTTCTCTGCTAAAGAAATATCTGACATTTGCAATCCGCATAATTCTCCAATTCTGACACCTGTAAACAACCCAATCAGAATACCCGCAGTACGGCGATTCAAGTCCATATAGATACATTGAATAAGTTCCTGCTCTTGGTCTTTTGATAGCGAGGTCACTTTTTTTACACTTGTATCTTTTGGATACCCAATCAAATCCCAATTAAGAAGTGGAATAATCCGTTCCTTATAGGCATAGTGCATTGACAGGCGTAAGACAAGAATTATATCTCGTATGCCTTTGACGGTAATACCACCGTTTTTGTCTAACCGTCCTTCATTGTATAGATAACCGATGTAATTTTGAATATCCGTCTCGGAAATACTGCCTATTTTTCGTTTTCCAAAATACGGAATCAAGTGGTTCTTTGCAATAAGAACAAAGTTTGCATGTGTTGACGGTGTAATCATTGGCTTCTTTTGATTTAACCAAGTGTTTACAAGCGTCTTGTATTGTGTATTTTCAGTCATAAAGGCCACCTCCACTAATATTTTAACGGAGGGGCTTTGGCAAATAAATATCCTCAACTAACGGTATTGAAAAGCATCCGAAATTGCGTTTTGACGGCTATATTAAGCCGTGGATGACACGAAAATTAGGTGATATGGGTACATTCATAAAGGGTGCGCCTCTATCCAAAGCTGATATTTCTGATGAAGGAACTCCATTTATTCTGTACGGAGAGTTATATACAACCTATTCAGAAGTCTCACATTCGGTAAAAAGAAAAACAGATAAAATCGTTGAGAAACAGTTCTATAGTAAAATTGGAGATGTAATTATGCCTACATCCGGCGAAACCCCAGAGGATATAGCAACTGCATCCTGCATCATGCTTCCCAATGTTATTCTCGCCGGTGATTTGCTTATCTATAGAACTGAACAAATTGATGGCAGATTTGTCAGTTACGCTATTAAGAATAAGGTGAACAAGCAAATATCAAGCGTTGCTCAGGGGAAGTCTGTTGTTCACGTTCGTGCAGACGAATTATCAAAGATTTGTATTACATTTCCGGTTTTAGATGAGCAAAAAAAGATACTTGATTTTCTTGAACTTCTTGACACCCGAATCACAACACAGCAGAACTTAATTGAATCCCTCAAGAAATATACCGTACGAAACCGCTTCGCTCTTAAGCATTATACCCATGTTGACAATGTGAGTGTCAAATCTCCAGCGGTTAAGCGGTCTTTCCCAAAGAGAAACAGACTCATTATAATTCAGTCCCTGTTCTTTCAGTATTTTTGCAAGGTCCTTGAGCCATTCTTCGCCGCATCGGTTGTATGTGAAATTAATGGCAATGAAACACTCAAACCATCTTGCCTTTCCCCAATCAAAAAGGGTGATTTCGCCCACTTTGAGCATCTCATAATAATTTTTGAGAACTCTGTAAATAACATCGGGAATTTGTTCGTCTTTTGAGCATTCATAATAAACTGTCAGAGTTTTTGAAATAAGCTGAACAGCCCATGTGTCATAGGTTTTTCGTTCTTCATCCTTGCAGGGGCAAATCCAGCCGTCGGGCTTCCGGAACGAAATTATTGCATCAATATACTTCTTTGCTCTGGCAATCATATCTTCATTTTCAAGCAGATATGCAAGCGGAATAAAACCGTCAAGCCAATAGGGAACTCTTTCCCATCCCTCTTTATCGCCGCCTATCCATGCGCTGTTTTTTATATCGGGCCAGATTTTGTCGAGATTTCCGCTGAGGCCATTCGCTTGAATTTCAAGCTGTCTTTTAAGCTAGCCGAGCGGCTTTATTTCGTTTGATGAATAAAAATTCCACTTATTCATATTATTTCTCCTTGAATTTCATCGGCATTTCGCTTGTGGACAGCACCCAATCAAGCCCCTTCATAATAACAGGCTTGAATTTTCCGCTGTTTCTGACAAATGAGCTTTGCTCCGCATTCCCTTTGATAAATTCGGGATAGCTCGGAGTGCTTTTCATTTGAATTTTTATGGTATCTCCCGAAAATTCAAATGTCATCCTCTGCGTTGAGAGCGTGTTAAGCGGTTTAACAACGGCATTAAGTTTTCCGTTTTTCATATAAGCATAAGACCATATTATATATTTATATCCCTTGATTGAGCATTCGGAAAGCCTCGGATTTCCGTCAAGACCGCAGTTGATTATAACCTCATCATCTTCTTCAAACCACCTGACGGTAAAAACATTTTCGGAAAGGTCGAAAGACACACGGTCAAGATTTTTCTTGGGTCTCTTAGCAAAGCTTGAGGTAATTGATCGGGGTATGATACTTGCTGGGAACATGAATTTTGCAAGCGTATCTGAAACGGGAGTCATATAAAATATTTTTCCTGTCGGAACAGTCGGCAAGGCTTCGCATGCAGCAGGTTTTTCACATCTGTTCTTGAGATAATCGTCAAGCTTTTTATCCCATTCTTCGGTTGAATCTTCTTCAAATGCTTTCACAAGCAAATTTTTAATCAGCTTGTTATTCATATCGTCTTTGACAACGCAGTTGAAGATTGCCACAACAGCATTGTACTTCGGGAAATAAGAAATCTGCTAGCCGAACATACCGTTCATGCTGAAAACTCCGTCTTGAAGCCAGAAAAGATAACCGTAGCCGTCCTCGTTTTCTCTGCCAGGCAGTTCAACCTGCTTCTTTGTTGCTTCTTTGGTCCACCACTCGGGAATAACCTGCACGCCGTTATATCTGCCGCCGTCGGCGTAGCATTGAGAGATTTTTGCAAGGTCGGAAAGAGTCATATATGCGCCCGTTCCTCCGATACATTCGCCGATTGAATTTGTTTCCCATTGAGGCGGAATTATTCCGAGCGGTTCAAAAAGTCTGGGAGTAAGATAATCAACAAGATTCATACCGGAGCATTTCTAAATCAGCGCCGCAACCATGTGGGCATCATTATTGCTGTATAAAAAGCCCTTGTCTTTTCTGAACGGTGCTTTCATGAACATTTCGGCATAATTACCCGTCATATCCTGAAGAAAGCTGAATTCCTTGTTGCTCTGCATGGTCAAAATTGAACGGACAGTAAGATTATCCCATTCATCGCTTTCGCAATGCTCATATTCGGGGAAGAACGGCAGAATTTTTGAATCCAAAGAAAAAAGCCCTTCGTCAACGGCAAAGCCCGCCGCTGTTGCAACAATTGATTTTGTAACGGAAAACAAGGTGTGCGGCATATCGCCCGAATAGGGATATGCATATTTCTCAAAAACAGTTTCACCGTCTTTCATGATCAGCAATCAGTGGTTTTCTATGCCGTGATTTTCAAGCTCTTTATAAAATTTATAAATCCATTCGGAGGAAAGCGTTGCTTTTGTTAACATGATTTTCTCCTTCTTGAAAAAACTATCTTTCGATAATTCCATGATAAACACCCATCCAATAAGGCAGAGTGTAGGTTGTAGATGCCTGCATACAGTTAGAGCGGTGATATGTATCAAGATAATAAGAGCATTCATTATATTTATGAAGAGAGCGCTCGTCAGGTGCCGCAACGCACCATTCAAGCTGTGATGCTGTAAGGGCATATTTAACTATATCCGCAATTTCAGGATTTTTGCCGAGGTCAGGCAAATATTCGCTTTTGCCGAGGTCATATGTAAGCGTTGTTCTGAGATTTGATGCAATCGGGCTGAAATTTATTTCCGCAACATCGTCGCGGGCAGAGTTTGAAGCATGATACATAACCGTATCGGCGGGGTGCCTGCTCAAAGACCACACGGCAGTTTCGGCTATATCGTTTCCGTAAGCATCATCAATTTTTTTGTCGGGATAAGCAAGCTGATAAACAAAATACCACAGGGGATTTTCGCTGTACATCATCGAAATCCACCAATCATCTATCGCTGCTCTGTAGCAGCCAAGAATTTCTTCATCATCTTCAAGGCTGAACAGCGTATAAAAAGCGAGCATTGCCATCTCTTCGCTTGAATAGTTGACTATGAGTCTGTAAATCATTTCCACCAAATTTGTGTTTTGGAGTGCACCGACTATATTGCCGACTAACGGCAGAGTTGCATCGCCGACGATGTATTTGATTGCAGCCATCATTCTCTCGTAGTGCTGCGCAGATACCTCGGCGTATTCATATGCAGGGTCGAGCGCCGCCATGCGGTATTCATTTTCCCATTTCTGATAGCCTGTTATGTAAGCCGCGGTTTTAAAAATGCAGAGAAGAACAAGCGAATGCAGACTGACCTCTGCAACGGAGCTGCCCGTGCAGAAAAGAGTTCTTCCGAAGTTTGCCCATGTTGTCGGTTGACCCGTTGCGTCAACAAGCATGTAGCTGTTGTCGCTGATATGCTGTGCAAGGCTGTCAACCGCCTCAACAAGAAGTGCTTTTATTTCGGGATCCTCGGGAGCAATAACATCGTAAATAAGCTTGAATAAAAACATATGACCGATAAGCTCATCAGCACTTGTATCGGTTTTATAGATTATATCCTCAACGGAATATTTCGGGTCAATCAAATCGTTCCAAAGTCTTTCGGGAATTTCGCCCGATGCATCAACGGTAACTCCGCGGAGATTTTCGTTGTTGAGAAGATAACCGCTCTGCCCCTCTTTTTTATTTGAAACACCCGTTGCAGTTTTGTCGGAATTTACCGACCAATAAATATTATCGGGAAGTCCGCTGTTTTCGTCGCGGAAGGTAAATGTTCTTGCAGGGAAGCCCTCAAGCAGTCTTGTCTGTTTTTCATATTCGGCATTTCCCGTTGCGGGATTCGACCAATCCTCGGGGGAAACGGCGGTATAAAATCCCTCATTTTCAAGCTTTGAGGTTGAATTAAGCAGAGTGAAAGATGCCATAGCCTCATCAAAAAGCTTTGCAGGGCTCTTTGCAGAAGTCATAACAGACGGATTGCCGTCTTTTTCAAGAGCTTCGGCTGAAAGCCAGCGGTCATCCGTTGTTCCCGGAATGGTTTTGGTTGTCTGCCTGCGCACATATGCCTCGGTTGTTCCCGTGCGCATAGTGATATAATAGAGCAGCAGAACTGCCTCTGCGGAGGAATACGCCGCCTTCTTTGCTTTTTCAATTTCTTCAGCACTTGCATCGGGGTCATTTTTCAGGGCTGCATATCGCATAAGCTCTCCTGCGCTGTACATGGAAGTCCACAGACCGTCATTATCGCTTTCAACGCCCTTCCATTGACCGTTGACTAAATATGCCTCATTGATTAAGCCATGTCTGTTGATGCTGTTCTGCGTAATTTCGCTCATATATGATGCCTTTAAAGTTCCGTCGGCAACAATCATCTGAATGTGAGTAACGCCGCTTTCCATTACAGTCCAGATACCGTATTCACCGTCGGCAAAAATCGCAAGAACATTGCCCGATGAGGTATCATCCGAATAAAAATATCGGTTGCCCATAAATCTCTGCTCAATATCACGCGAAGTGGGCGCATTTTTATCGGTACGCAGAATACCGTAATCAGTTATTTCCCAAACTGCACCGTCAGCGGTCACAGCTGTCTGATGATTTTCGTAATCTGTTGCGGATGCAACAAACCCGGGAATATCTGCGCTACCGTGCGGATGCCTTGAAACAAGCTTCTGAAGATTTGAAACTTCATCAAGTGCCTCGTTCTGATAGCGAATTGTTTTTGTTTCGCAGTTTTCGATAAGCGTCGGAGTTTCGACAACATTAAGCTCAACGCTGTCCGAAAAACTGTTTCCTTTTGCGGTAACTGTTGCTTTGCCGACCTGCTTTGCCGTTACTCTGCCCCATTTATCAACAGAAGCAACTCTTTCGGGCTTAACGCTCCATTCAAGCTCTCTTTCAGTGATTTTTTCAGAAAACACGCATTCAAGAGTGCGGCTGTCGCCAACGCAAAGCTCCCAATCCTCGGGAACAACTATGCGGAGCTTTTCATCAACAGAGAAAAGGCCCGTAAACAGTGATGATATCATAATGCACACGGACATCACCGCAGAAATAAAACGATTTAACATTATTTTCACCCCAACCCAAGCTTTTATATTTAAATTTCTGTTGCTGTTATTCTCTCAATTTCTATTGATTCCGAATAAATATTTTCAGGATTATTTTCATCGAGAATTATGAGTCTGCCGCCTCTCTCATTACCGTAGGTGAAATATCCTGCGCCAAGTGTCTGATAAAGATTTATTCCGTCAATTTTTATATGGAAATCATTCACATGGTCATGGCCGAAGAAGGCAGCAATAATATCGCCCGTCTTTTTCCAGCTTTCAAACTGATTTCTGTGGTTATTCTCAAGGTACGGAGGGCACGGACACTCCCTGATTCTTCCCTCAATTATATCATGACCGAATTTGAAATGTTTTCCGTCGCGGGAGAAAGTATAGTCATCATCTGCCGTAACCTCTTTGAGTCCGTCACAGATCTGCTGAACGGGCATATGCTGAAAGAGGATTGCAGGCAGGGGCTTGCCGCAGTTTGCATCTTTGAGTTCAGCAGCTCTTTTTTCATACCATTCAATCTGGTCATCGTGAACACAGTCACATGAAAGTCCACCCTGCGAATTGCGCTGATAATCGTTGGAATCAATGAGCCATATTGCAAAGGCATCCTTATCACCGCTGCTGTTTTTTATCGTTACGCAACAGTTACCGCAGCCGTAAACATCGGCATCGTTGAGATTTGAGCGGCAGTTATGGTATTCCATATACTGCATCAACTGAAACTCGGTGTGAAAGCCCTCTTCACCGTCGTGATTGCCGAAAACAACGCAGAGTGGAATATTGCGTTTTCTTATGGGAGCAGTTATTTTTTGAATTGTACTCTTAACAAGGTCATAGGTAAATTCTTCCCAATATCCGCTGATGTTGTCGCCGCCGAAAGCAACAAGGTCGGGGTTAGTTTTTTCAACAAGTTTTTCGATAACGTTTATTGTTTCTTTATCACGGCTTTCGGGGATTTCTCTGTTTTCATCATCATCCATTTCGGGCTCAACATCGTGAATATCCGTAATATGAAGAATCCTGAATTTGCCGTCAGCGCCGAATTTCAGCGGTTCGGGAGCTTCTCTCTTGAATTTGGCAGAGCTCCATTTATGCGGCATACCCATTGCACTCATGCACGGCAGCGCAAGACCTGCAAGAAACATTTTAAAAATCCTATTCATTGTCAACACACCTTTACTGATATTTTTCTGCAATAAGCATCGCCTGATTTTTCATTTCGCTGCGCACATTTTCGGGTGAAATAATTTCGGCATCTTCGCCGAAGCCAAAAACCCACGCAAGAAACTGCTGGCTGACAACAACGTTTACATTCACGGTGAAATGCTCATTACCGTCTTTTATAACAATAATATCTCTGCCGAATCTGTCAAAAACAGCGCCTGCAAGATGATTTGAAAATCGCAGCTTTACTTTTTGCTCTTTTCCGCCGAACATGCCGAAAACAGATTTTGTATAAGCCGACATATCTGTTTTTTCAAATTCTTCAATGCCTTCACGTTCCGTTTCTGTCAGAGTGGCGCCAAACATCTTGTCAACTCTGTAATGCTTCATCCTAACTGCGTTTGAATCCCATGCGAGCATATAATAGTTTTCATCATCCCATATGAGAGCAAACGGACTGACTTCATAATCCGCACCGTCGTGCCTGAAACGGCGCTCCTTTTCAACCGTATATTAAAAATATTTATAGCGGATTTTTCTGTTCTGATTGATTGCATCGGAAATAACGTCAACTGCATAATAGATGCTTTCATTCATGCTCTTGACTCGGTTGCTGACATAAACCTGACGTTGCAAAAGCTGACCGTCATAAACGCTTGCAAGGTTTTCTATCTTACTGATGAGCTTATATGTTTTTTCCTGTGTTATGAATTTTGATGATTGAACGCTGTCAACGAGGAGCTTTAACTCAGGAATTTCAAAGTCACGCTCACCTATGTAATATCCGCCGTTTTTGCCTTTGACCTGAACAATATCAAGGGTATATTTGCTTGTGCCGCCGCCTGCACCGTAGGTAACGCTCATAAACGGAGGGCGCAGCTTTGCGATTTCTTCCGTTGCGGATTTAACGCTTTCAAAACCTGCCTGAGTTTTGGGAGGAAAAACCTCAAACGAAAGCGAGAGAGAATCTTTTTTCAGCAAATCAATTATTTTCATAACATCATCTCTTTTGGTATGTTCTTCTTGATTATACTACATATTAATAGTCAGAGTCAAGTGCTTATATATTAAAATAACTGTTATATAACGAGAAGAATGATTATTCGGCGCAAATCATAGCATGATACGTAATTGTTGTTAAAATTTTAAAAAGCTCTTGACAAAACCTCATATGTTAATATATAACATCACCTGCGCTGAAGAATAGCTCAAAACTATGGACGTTTAGCTCAGCTGGTAGAGCATTCGCTTGACGTGCGAAGGGTCAGCGGTTCAAGTCCGTTAACGTCCACCTGCCGAGAGTGATATTTGATTCCTCAGGTGAGAGTGTTAGATTTGGGATATTAAAATCTCCGACCTGTCTGTATGTACCGCCGTTCTGTTCAAATGATGATTTCATAATTCTTACCTCCTTAATGTTCACTTTTATCAATGATTTTCAATAAGAGTTCATCAACATCCTCAGTAGGCAAATCTTCAGCCAAAAGCATATTGCGAAACTCATTCATACCGTTGATAAGCAAATTACATTCAAAATCCGTAAACTTAATTTTAGTTTTTCTTGCCATATCAAAACCTCCTGTTACTTGGTAATTACATTTTACCTTATAACGGGAGGTTAATCGAATGTGCGGATTTATTTTCGGTAGCCGCTACCGAAAATATTATCATTATTCTGTAACATTATCTTTTTTGTTTTGATAGTACTCAATAATATCCGGAAGTACTGCTCTTGCAAAACTTTCAAGTGCTTCTTTAGGAACCTCAAAGTTTTGTTCGTTAAACGAACAAATTTCTTCTCCGGTTTCAGTAGAAATAATTTTAGTAGGATGCCCCTTACGAACTAATTCCTTTTCTCTTTCGGACATTAATTCAAATTGCTTTCTTTGAATCTCGGAAAGTGTTGTTTCATTAAATGGTTGCATAAAATAACCTCCTTATAATTTGGTATATTTATTATACCGCATAACAAGAAAACGAACGAATATGCGGATTTATTCTTTTATAAAAGTTTCATATGTAAACTTCGCTCCGAGCCTGAAGCCTGATATAAAACTGTCAGCATTACTTGTTGTTGAAAATTCAACATAAGCACTTACATAACTTTGAAATAGCTCTTTATCTTCACCATTCAGTTTTGCTGTGAGTTGCTCTTCTTTCTCGGCAAGATTGTTCAATTTCTTTTTGAGTTTAGGTGTGAGCTCTGAATTCAACTCCTGTGGCTCAATATTGCCGTAATAAAATTCTTCGATGATACTAGCCATAATATCACCACACTTAATTTTTGCACTTATCAATGATTTTAATGAGTAGGTCATCAACATCCTCGGTAGGTAAATCCTCTGCCAAGAGCATATTGCGAAACTCATTCATACAGTTGATAAGCAAATTGCACTCAAAATCCGTGAACTTAATTTTAGTTTTTCTTTCCATAACAAAACCTCCTGTTATTTGGTAATTTCATTTTACCTTATAACAAGAGGTTAGTCGAATGTGTGGAATATTAAATTGTTTTTAGTACGGATACTTGATAGACAGAAAAAATCCGAACGCCTCACCTATAAGATGAGGGTTCGGATTTCTTTCAGATGGTCGGAGTGAAGAGACTCGAACTCCCGACATCCTGCTCCCAAAGCAGGCGCGCTACCAACTGCGCTACACCCCGAATTGCAATATTCGCAACGGATGATATTATAAACTATTGTTTGCTTTTTGTCAAGTGCTATAATA
>JAFTWE010000008.1 GCA_017465465.1 Clostridia bacterium
AAGGTTGAGAGAAATTACGAGAAGCTGTATGAGGATAATATGGACGGCAAGGTGACTGACGAGTGGTTTATGCATATGTCAAGAAAGTACGAAGAGGAACGTATTGAGCTAAGGACAAAAATTTCAAAGCTTAGGGAACAACAGGAGCAACTTAACAACAAAGAAAAGGAAAAAGAGCTTTTCGTTTCTGCGGTTCGTAAGTTTATGGAAATGGAAACCTTAACGGCACCACTCCTTCACGAGCTTATAGACCACATTGACATTTACGAAACCGAGGGGACAGGCAAAAACCGAACACAGCGGATTGTGATTCATTATCGCTTTGTGGGATATATTGAAATTCCGTCAAATACAGATAATTACAAAGCAGATACCCGTCAGGGTGTAGCAGTGGAATATCTTACAGCATAACAAAAAAAGAGCAGGATAAAACCTGCTCGATACATATTGATGAAGCTATGAAATTAAACAAAAAAGTCGAGTGTTCACACGAAATCCGTTATGAACACTCGAAATGGTGGGAGAGGGTGGATTCGAACCACCGAAGTCACTGACGACAGATTTACAGTCTGTTCCCTTTGGCCGCTCGGGAACTCTCCCTTATTAAATTAAAAGCGTTATGGAGCTGGTGGACGGACTCGAACCCCCGACCTGCTGATTACAAATCAGCTGCTCTACCAACTGAGCTACACCAGCGAACTCAACGCTCAATTACTTTATCACAAACCGAGCGTTTTGTCAACACTTTTTTTAATATTTTTTAAAATTATTTTTCTTGTGCAGTTTCGGCACTTTTGCCTGTTTTCCACAGATGAATTACGCCCTCGTCATTAAGGCGTTTGAGCATAATGAGAATAATCGGCAAAAGGAAAATTCCCACAAAGCCGAAGAGCTGAGTGCCAAGGTACATCGCGGCTATTGTAAGCACGGGAGGAAGCCCCAGCTTAACAGCAACAAGCTTTGGCTCAATAACCTGACGGACAACAAGTATTACCGCATAAATTACTATAAGACCGATTGCCAACGGGAAGTTGCCTGTAATTAAGCTGTAAAGCGCCCAAGGAATCATAATTGTACCTGTTCCCAGAACGGGGACGATATCCACCACACAGGTGATTGCAGATATTACAAAGATATAACCGCTGTCATATATATTGAAAAGCTTTAGAATGTTAAGGCCGATGAAAATCTCTGTAAAGGTGATGAGCATAATTGTACCGTAGGCCTTTATAAGCTGTTTCAAGGTTGAGAGCAAAATAGCCTTGCTCCTTGAAAGGACATTTCTTCTCTTTTCAGGGAGCTGATTTTTAACAAAGCCTACCAGACGGTCGTAATCGGAAGCCATAAAGCATGATGCGATAACGGCAATAACAATGGCAATAAGAACGGAGGGGATTTCTTTAACTACGCCCCAGATTCCGCCGCCGATTGGCGCAAGAACAGAAGAAATATTAAGCTCGGTGCCTGCCGCAGATTCCACAAGAACGCCTGCGGCCTCAGTCGCGGTAAGCTCCTTGAAGCGGTTAAGGCCTGAAACAACAGATGCGCTGAGCTTAGCTTCAATGGAATCGGGCAAAATTGTGATAACGCCTAAAACCCAGTTCTCAATGTTTTCAATAAGAGAGGGGAAGTCATTGATTTTCTGAGTGATGAATGCAATGAAATCCTTGGCTGTTGCAACAATCTGCGCGCCTGCCAGTGAAACAAAGGTAACGAGAATCAAAATCAATGTTAAAACAAGAACGGTAGATATTACACCCTTGCCCTTTTTGATTTTTTTGAAGCAGGCGTTTGTCGGCCTTTGAACAATCATTGCCACAAAAAACGCAAAGATAAACGGTGAAACAAGCCCGAAGCAGTATTTTAAAAACAGAAAAGCGATGCCTATGATTAAAGCAAAGTACAGTATGTTGACGATTCTTCCGAATCTTCTTTCAACGGTGGGGGTCATGGTTGCTTATCTCCTTAGATTTTTTATTTTGAATATACCTCGTCAAGCTGCTTGACAGTGTATGAAATATCGAATTTCATCAGCTTCTCAGGGTCTGCCTTAAGAGGTTGATTTTTGTTAATGGTTTCGTTAATTATTTTTGCCCATTCCTTAGCCCCGATATCAAGAGGAATAAAATGGCAAGCACCGAGGTCCACTTCATTTGTAATAACAGATGAAACAAAACACTCTAAAGCAGAAGCTTGAGCTTCGACTAATGATACTGGAAGACCTTCAAAAACGGAAGGCATAAGAAAATACGAGCAGTTGTGAAGAATCTGAGGGATATCTGTTCTTACTCCCATAAGATTAAAATATTCTGATATACCTTTTTCTTCGATTTTGCTGCGAATTTCATCGCGCATTTCACCGTCGCCGACCCAGTTAAACATAAAATCTTTGCGCAAATGCGAAAGCTCTTCAATTATGTCGATGATAAACATAGGGTTTTTCTGAGGTGAAAGTCTGCCAACGGAAATGATGTTTATTATATCTTTTTTTGAAGTCATTCCACGTACTTCATCCGAGAGTATTTCAGAAAAACGGTCTAAGAAAATGCCATTATTGATAACAAAGGCCTTTTTTGATTTTTTGCCGTACATATACGCATTAGCCTTATCCGAACAACCCAAAAGGCAAGTGGAGTTCTGAAGAATAAGACCTTTCATTATAAACTGATAAATTTTTTGAGCGAGCCTGAAAACAAAACTCTTGTCACCCGTGAGAGCATATTGTGAGGATGAGTTGTGCGCATGGCAAATTCTCTTTTTAATGCCTGCTTTTTTTGCGGCTCTGAGAACAATACCGTTTAGTAAATCCATATTTGCATGGACAATATCAAACTGACCGTCTTTGAAAACCTGTTCCAACGATTTGATGTATTCGCCTTTCTTTTTAAGGGTATCAAGGTCGCAGATTTTGATAATATCAGAGCCCAAAGTCCTGACGGTTTCTTCGTGAAGGGGAACAACATCTTTATCGATGGCAACAATAAAAGTTACCTCATATTTGCTCATATCAATATGGCTTACGATATTCACAAGCAAGGATTCTATTCCGTTTGAAGAAAGGCCGTGAGTTACATAAGCAAGCTTGATTTTAGCCATAATGTTACCTCTTTTGATTAAAACTTCGTTATATATCCTGTAGCGTATTGCAGAATTGTGAGGGCGTCGTTAGAATTGATTTTTTTATCTTTGTTTACATCCGCAACTGATTTCTGCTTTTCGGTGAGATTGATTTTTCCTGTAGCATATTGCAGAATTGTGAGAGCGTCATTGGAATTTATTTTTGAATCTCCGTCAAGGTCGCCTGTTTTTGAGTTTCTTTCACAAACCACAAATTTGAGCTTAGCATCAGAAAGGTCAATGGCATAATCCTTTGAATAAGAAACATTTTTTCCAAGGGTGTTGCCGTTTTCGGTATAATTTGAAAGCATAAACTTTCCGCTTTTATTGGAGTCGGATTTTACGGTTTCAGACGGAATGTAAATTGTGCCTGTTGTACCAACCTTTGCATCAGACTTAACATAAATGGGAACTGTTACAAGGTCATCGTCAACGCTTGCCTTAGCTGTGGTTGTAACATTTGGGTCAGGATACATAACAACAGAATAAAATCCGTGAGCCGATTTCTGCGAAGCTGACCAATTTGAGGGGTAAGTGCTGTTGATTGCACTTTCTACCATCTTAGAAAAGGGTGCGCCTGTTCTTGAGCAAATACCTGAATATTTACCCTCAGTGTCCCAGATGTAACAGCCTGTGCCCTGGTCGGTAGATTTAAAAATATTTGTTGTGTAGAAAAGATATGCCTGTAAGTCGCCGGCATAATATTTTGAGCCTGTTTTAAGGTGCATTGTTACCCACACAACCTGACCGGGATAAACATTGATTGTTTTACCGTCGGTTGATTTGTAAACCGTTTTTCCCGAAGCGTTAAGATAATCCTTTTTATCCTGAGCCTGTCCGCTTGAAGAAGCGTTCATAACGCTTGCTTTAAGGGTGAATGTTGCGGTTTTTGAAGCTGAAGCTGCAAAGGCATTTACAGCAAGCAAAGATGAAAGCATTGTGATAACAAGTAAAACAGAAATAATTCTTTTCATAAAAACTCCCGATTAAGCCTCTTTCGGCTTTTTCATTGTAAGGCCGATTCTGCCCTTTTTAACATCTACTGAAAGAACCCGGACAGTGACAATCTGCCCTACCTTAAGCACCTCTGAGGGATGCTTGATATATTTATCTGTAATCTGTGAGATGTGAACAAGGCCGTCCTGATGAACGCCGATATCCACAAACGCACCGAAGTCTATAACATTTCTGACTGTTCCCTGAAGCTCCATACCGACAGTGAGGTCAGACATATCCATAACATCTGAGCGAAGCATAGGGGGCGGCAGCTCGTCGCGAGGGTCGCGGCCCGGCTGTGAAAGCTCCTTTATAATATCGTGCAGAGTGGGAACACCGATATCAAGCTCTTTTGCAAGCTTTTCTTCGCCGATTTTTTCTACGGCAGATTTAAGCTCTTCTGCCTTGCCCTGGGCAACATCCTTTGCAGAAAGTGAGCAGATTTCAAGTAACCTTTTGGCGGCGTCATAGCTCTCAGGGTGAACTCCTGTGTTGTCAAGCACATTTTTGCTTTCGGGAACTCTCATAAAGCCTGCGCATTGCTCAAAGGCCTTTGCACCCAGCTTTGATACTTTTTTGAGCTGAGAGCGTGATGTAAATGCTCCGTTTTCTTCTCTGTAAGCAACGATGTTTTTGGCAACCGTTGAATTGATACCTGCAACCCTTGAAAGAAGTGAGGGGGAGGCGGTGTTAAGGTCAACACCAACGCTGTTAACGGCATCTTCAACAACACCGTCAAGTGCGCTTTCAAGCTCTTTTTTCGGCATATCGTGCTGATACTGACCAACGCCGATTGCCTTCGGGTCAATCTTAACAAGCTCTGCCAACGGGTCCTGTAAACGCCTTGCGATTGAAACGGCACTTCTTAAAGAAACATCAAACTGAGGGAATTCCTCTGCCGCCAGCTTGGATGCAGAATAAACCGAAGCACCTGCTTCGCTTACCACCATATAGCCTGCGCCTGATGAAATTTCTTTGAGAAGCTCTGCTGTAAAAATTTCGGTTTCTTTTGATGCGGTGCCGTTGCCGATTGCAATAATTTCAACACCGTATTTTAATATGAGAGATTTAATAAGGCTTTTTGCTTCGAGCTGTTTTGCCTGAGAATGAGTGATGTAGGCAACGCCTGTGTCAAGCACTCTTCCTGTCGGGTCAACAACTGCAACCTTACAGCCTGTTCTGTATCCGGGGTCAAGACCTAATGCAACCTTACCCTTAACAGGCGGCTGAAGAAGAAGTTCACGGAGATTTTGTGAAAACACCTTAATGGCATCTCCTGCGGCTTTTTCTGTGAGCATTGAGCGGATTTCTCTTTCAACAGAGGGGTAAATAAGTCTGTCATAAGCGTCTGCACCTGCCGCGCGAACAGTTTCGGTGCAGGGGGATTCGTTGGGAGCAAGAGTTTCACTCACAATAACATTTGAAGCCTTAACAGGGTCAAGAGTAACACTGACCTTTAAAAAGCCTTCTCTTTCGCCGCGGTCAATGGCAAGCACTCTGTGACCTGCAATTTTATTAACGGGCTGAGAAAAATCGTAATACTGAGTATAAACACTTTCTGCTTCGGGGTCAGCGGCTTTTGAAACAACCTCTCCTGAAACGGTAAAGAGATTTCTTAATCTGCGGCGGATATTTGCGTTGTCTGAAATATCCTCTGCAATAATATCCATTGCGCCCTGCAAGGCATCCTCTGCGGTTTCAACACCCTTTTCGGGGTCGATATAGTCCTTTGCCATTTCTTCAGGGTAAGGTGAATTAACCTCCTGCAGATAAATTGCGGCGGCTAAGGGCTCAAGCCCCTTTTCACGGGCAACAGATGCCCTTGTTTTTCTCTTTGGCTTAAAGGGTCTGTATATATCCTCGATTTCAGCAAGGGTCTGCGCATTTTCAAGTGCGGCGGCAATTTCATCGGTCATTTTTTCCTGACCTTCAATAGATGAATATACCTCCTCCTTGCGCTTTTCAAGGTTTCTTAAATATTCCAGTCTGTCTGCAATTTCACGAAGAGTCTGGTCGTCAAGTGTGCCGTGAGCCTCTTTGCGGTAGCGGGCAATAAATGGAATTGTGTTGCCGTCATCAATAAGTGAAACGGTGTTTTCAACCTGCCAGGGCTGAATTTTAAATTCTTCTGTTAATTTTCTGATTATATCCATAGTGAAACTTAAAAACCTTTCTTACTGTGCGTTGATAGCTTCTTTGGTAAAAAGAAGTGAGCAGGGAACTGAGCTGTCAATAAAAAATACCTGGAAGAAAATATTTTCCTTGCCTGAATCCTCACTCCAGAGCTTGTAGTGTTCTTTTAAAGAACCTGTTCTGTTAAATTCATTAACAAAGTCGCGTACCTCATTACCCTGAGAAAGCTCTTTGTATTTCATCAGATTGAATGTGGGGCAGTCACCGTCAACCGTAGCGGTAAAGAAATCACTGACACCGTCAACGGTATAATTTTTTGTTGAATCATAATAATTGCCGTAGCAGACATTAACTTTTTTAATGTTTTCCAGCTTGAATTCAGGCAGCTCAAAGGTCTGCTTTGAATAGGCTGTGCGCTGATACTGTGACTTTGAAACGGCTGTTTTTTCGCAGATTATATTTCCTGAGTTTCTGTAATAATATCTTGTTTCAACCTCGCCGAAAAGGGGAGCATACTTTGAGGGATAAATCTCCTTGATACCAAGCTGGTCGTTGAGAACAAGAACACAATCCTTAAGCTTTTCATCAGAAGCGGTTATTATATTGCCTGTAACAAACTCCTTGTCTTTAAAAACAAGAGTATTCTCTCCCGAATGCTTAACAACGGTGTCGTCAGGGTCAATGGGATTTTCTTCAAGCTGAGAAAAAACCGCGGCAACTGTGCCCACCGCAATGCAAAGCACAACGAAAACCGAAATGAGTAAAATTGTAAGCTTTTTGTTTTTCATAATTTACCTCGTTTTTAACTGTCTGATATCTGTTCCGTCAAATTGAAGGATTGTGTATTCGCTGAGAATTCTTGAAGAAATTCTCTGAGTATAAACTGTTTCAAGCTGCTCCATTGTGAGATTTGTGCTGATAATAGTAGGTTTTGAGGCAAGAAGCCTTGAATTTATAATGTTGTATATAGCAGAAACCGTGAACTGGGTGCTGAACTCTGTTCCCAAATCGTCAAGAATCAGAAGGTCACATTCAATGAGATTTTTTTCTGTGTCGGCTGTGTCGCTTCTGCCGAATTTTTCGTTTTCAAGCTTGTTGAGAATATTCTGCGCTGAGGCATAAATCACACCGTAGCCTCTGCGGATAACCTGACCTGCAACAGCCAAAGAAAGGTGGGTTTTGCCAAGCCCTGTTTCACCCAGCATAAGAATGCTTCCCGAACGGGTGCTGAAATCTTCTGCATAATTTTTGCAAAAATCAAAAACCGCATTCATTCGCTTGCGGGGAGTGATGTCACCGCCCCTGTCAGGGTAGAATGAAAGGTCAAAATTCTGAAAACTGCATTTGTCCACAGGGAACTGACTGCAAAGCTTTTTGTAAGCAATATTTTTTAAAAGCACCTTGTGGCAAGAGCACATAAAGCCGTCTTTAAATCCCTTGTCGTTACACTTTGAGCAAAAATATTTTACTTTAAGATAATCCTCGGGATATCCGTTTTCTTTCAAAAGCTCGGTGCGTCTTTTCTGAGCGCTGAGGTTGGTGGTTTCAAGAAGCTTTATGTAATCCTGCGAATCGTCACCCATACCAAGAGCCTTGATAACACTCAGGCCTGCATTTGCCATTTCCTGCTCAATTTTAATAAGCTCGGGGCATTTGAGTGCAACCTCGTCGCGGTGAGCTTTTTGAATTTTTTCGGCCTCTGTGCGGCGGCGGTCAAGCTCGCGTCGGGCCTGCTCATATTCTGAAGGGGAGTATTTCATTTTTATTCTCCTTTGTTATAAACCGGGAGCTTGTCCGCTCTGCGTTTAAATTCATCCATATCATAAGAAGTGCCCTGAAGTGCCTTGGGATTTTTCTTAACGGCGGGCGGGGACTTTTTCTTTTCTTCTTCAATCTCTTCAGGGGTTCTGAAGCCCTTCTGATACCAGTCTTTTAAAATGGCGTCCATATATTTAAAGCTGATTTTTGCGCAGTTGTCTGCCATAATTTCATAAGCGCAATAAATCATTTCCATAGAAAACTTGTATTCGTTTGCCCAGGTCAGAAGGTATTGTGACTGAACCGAGGTGGGCTTCGGGGTCTGAATACCCGTAAGCCGTGCAAACTGATTCCAGAGAGACTGAACGGAATTGAGGTTTGATATAACCGCATCAGCCTTTTCTATGGAGTCAATTTCCTTCTCACCCCAGGATTTTGCCATTTTTCTCATATATGCGTAAGAAGCTTTGCCGTTATTTACACAATAATCGGCAAGCATTAAGATAACCTCTGAGGGGAGCCCGTAATCATCGTGCATCATAAGCAGAGAATACTCACCGTCATAGCCGAGAGTTCTTCCGAGAATCTGCTGAACCTCGTTGAAAAGCTGTTCAAGCTGAGGGTCTTCCTTGCAACGGATTTTAATCTGCTCATAGCTGGGCTTTGTTTCGGGAATAACCGGCAGCACCTTTTGGGGCTTTTCTGCCGCAGCAGGCTGAACTGCGGGGGCAGGTGCGATTTCAGAATTAAGCACACCCACCGATGCCCAGTATCTCAGTGCCTCTTCAACGGCAGATACAGGCTTGCCTATGCTTTTTGAAATTGTATTTGCATCTATGGGTGTATTTACATTTCTGAAAATCCACACAATAGATTTAATCTGTGCTTCGTTTGCCATTTTAAGATATTTATCGCTTATATCTGCAGGCAAGCCGAACATATTGCCCCATACACAGGGGTTGATTGAATAGCTCATATAATAAAGATTTTCCTTTTACATAATTATACATACTAATTATAATACAAAATCGTCAAAAAGGAAATATTTTTTTAAAATTCTAACATTAAAACCAAAACCCACAATCTGTTGTGCAAGATGAAGCAGAAGAATACAATTCTTTTGTCAAAATGCAAAAAAATAGTTGTATCCTGAAAAAATCGTGGTAGAATAATCAACAGGAGGCGTTATTATGGATACAACAGCAATTTTTAAAGTGAGCTACGGCTTATATGTTCTCACCGCAAAAGAGGGAGATTTTGACAACGGTTGCATTATCAACACTTTTGCTCAGCAGACAAGCAACCCTATGACCGTGAGCATCACCGTTAACAAAGCAAACAAGACTTGTGAAATGATTCAGAACACAGGCGTGTTTAATGTTTCGGTTATTTCCGAAAATGCTCCGTTTTCGCTTTTTGAGCATTTCGGCTTCCATTCGGGAAGAGATTGCAACAAGTTTGCCGATTATCATAACAGCGACAGAGCACAGAACGGTGTTTATTACATCCCCGGCTACACCAACGCTTATTTTGCCTGTGAAGTGACCGAGGCTATTGATATGGGCAGTCATATTTTGTTTATTGCAAAGCTCACCGAGGCGGAAAATCTCACCGACTTTGCAAGCATGACCTATGCCTATTACCACGCAAATGTTAAGCCGAAGCCCCAACCTGCGCAAAAGCAGGGCTACCGTTGTAAAATCTGCGGATATTTCTACGAGGGTGAAACCCTGCCCGAGGATTTTGTCTGCCCCCTTTGCAAGCACGGCGCAGAAGATTTTGAAAAGGTTTAAGCCAACAGCCTCCCCGCTTGGGGAGGTTTTTTACTATATATTGTGGTCAAAAAAATTATTGACCGATTTAATAAAAATGCTTGACTTATTTTGTGAAAGTTGTTATAATTCTTTTCCGTGGTAAATTTTTGTACCACATCCTTGGCACTTTAAGTGCCCACAAAGTCCAGAAGGAGGTGCTTTAAGAGATGGCTAATTATGAGACCATGTTCGTTCTTTCAGTTGCTGACGGCGAAGAAGCTACAGCTGCTATGGTAGAGAAGGTAAAGGCTTTGGTTTCTGCTAACGGTACTCTCGACAGCGTTGATGAATGGGGCAAGCGCAAGCTCGCATATCCTATCGACGACGAGACAGAAGGCTACTATGTTCTTGTGAACTATTCATGTGAACCTCAGTTCCCTGCTGAGCTTGACCGTGTATGCAAAATCACAGACGGAATTCTTCGTACTCTCATCATTAAGAAATAAGGAGGATATCGAAGATGATTAACAATGTAGTTCTTATGGGCAGATTGGTGGCAACACCTGAGCTGCGCAGTACAGGAACAGGCGTTTCCGTTGCATCTTTTACCATTGCTGTTGAGCGTGCTTATGCTAAAGCAGGTGAACAAAGACAGGCTGACTTCATCGACTGTGTTGCTTGGAGACAGACTGCGGAATTTATCACAAGATATTTCCAGAAGGGCTCAATGATTGCCGTAACAGGTAACATTCAGACCCGCAATTATGAAGACAAAAACGGTAACAAACGCAAGGCAGTAGAAGTTGTTGTTGATAACGCAAGCTTCTGCGGCTCAAAGGCAGAGTCCGGCACAACCGGCGGCTATTCTGCTCCTGCCCCTGCAGCTCCTGCTCCCTCATTCGCTTCTGCAAGTGAGAGCGATTTTGAGGAAATCACTGAAGATGACGACCTTCCGTTCTAAGATGAGCGTCATCACAAATTTTTAAGGAGGTTTGCAAAATGGCATACGATAAAAACAGCCGTCCTAACAGAAAAGGACGCAAAAAGGTTTGCTCTTTCTGTGTAGATAAAGTTGATTACATCGATTACAAAGATATCAACAAGCTTTCTAAGTACACTTCAGACAGAGAGAAGATTCTCCCCCGTCGTGTAACAGGTACTTGCGCAGCTCACCAGCGTGCACTTACTGTTGCTATTAAGCGTGCTCGTCAGATAGCTCTTCTTCCCTACACAAACGACTGATAAAATTTCACCGCAGATTTTCTGCGGTCAGACTGCTGACAAACCCTCGTTTCAGGAATGATTCGAGGGTTGTTTTTTTGAAAATCAAGTAAAAATAGCAATGTATTATCCACAACACATTGCTATTTTTTTTATATTCTGTGCAGCAGCCGTGAGCAGACATTGTTCGGCAACCTTTGAAAGACCACGCATTCTGCAATAGCGTAGTCCGAACAACTCTTTTGAATCGGCGAAGCTTCGTTCAACCGTTTCTTTTCTTCTTGAATAAATCTTTTTACCCACATCGGTATGTGTAAATGTGTAAAACTCATCTTTGTAGTCCTCCCAAACATGTCTTCTAAGTGATTTGGTCTTTGATTTTGTACTTAAACATTGTTCTCTGCAGGGACAACTCATACATCTGTCGTTTTTACATTTGTATTCTTTGTAACCTTGTCTGTTGGTTGTTGTATATTCAAGATAATTTCTTTCGGGACAAATATATACATCCCATTCTTTTATATATTTGAATTTGTATTTACCGAATTTGCCTTTTTGATGCACACCTCGTCTGTTCCCCATAGCAGCTTTTATTCCTCTGTCAAAAAGCTGTTTGCA
Source organism: Clostridia bacterium (assembly GCA_017465465.1). Taxonomy (GTDB): domain Bacteria; phylum Bacillota; class Clostridia; order Oscillospirales; family Acutalibacteraceae; genus CAG-488. Next base: position 11,598 of record JAFTWE010000008.1, read on the forward strand.
AATTGCAGAAACATTGTATCCCGCATCCAATCCTACAACTTTTACATCAAATCCGAATTTTTCTACCTGTGCATCCAGTCTGCTTATGTACGGTTTTACATCATTTGTGTTTCCGGGCGTAACAAACACATCTGTTATTATATTTGCTTTTGAATCAACTGTTCTATGGTCGAGGTAAAAAAAGCCTTTTGGCTTTCCGTCTCTGTGCATAAAGCCGCTATCAGGGTCAGTTGTGCTTGTTTTTATTGTTTTTGTTTCACCTTTCGTGCCTGTTCCGGTGCCGTTGTTTTTATCGTCGAAGTAATCTTCTGTTTCTTCTTCCTCAATTTCTTTGATTTCTTCTTTATCAAATTTTAACGGCTTTTTTCCGTGTAAGGCTCTGTCTTCATTTATTGCTTCATTTAATGCACTTATGTAATCCTGGGTTTCTTTTCTTACTTCCTGTTCTGTAAACTTATTTTTATTGGCACTTGCTTTCAGATGAGTGCTGTCTGAATACAATATCTTTCCACCTACCAAGCCATAACTCATTGCTTGTCTGACTATATTGTCAAATATTTGTTGGGATATATCTGTACCGTTAAATCTTCTTAATCTGTTCTGCCAGATTACACTTGCATCAGGTATTTTATCTTCAAGAGCATACCCTAAAAACCAACGATATGCTACATTAACCTTTACTTCTTCCACTAATCTTCTTTCGCTTCTTATTCCGTACAGGTAACCGATAAAAAGCATTTTAAAAAGTGTTTCAGGCTCTATCGCCGGTCTGCCGTTGTCGGAACAATAGTATGGTCTGCATATTTCATTGATAAAACTGAAGTCTATTACTTTATCAATTTTTCTAAGCAAATGATTTTCAGGTACTAAATTTTCTATCATTACCAACTCATATTTTATCTGCTGCCCTTTTGTTTCTTTTAGCATTTTATCACCCTTTTTCTGCTTCTATTATACCATTTTTCTTACCTTTTGTACAGAAAAAAACAAAGTTCATTCCAAAAGGAATGAGCTTTGTCAGCAGTCTGACCGCAGATTTTCTGCGGTGTTTTTTTATGCCTTGACTTTGTGCTGGTTTTATTATAGAATTTCCGTTAAGGAGGCGGTTTGAATGTTTTCTAAAATTATCGCTTTGATTTTATCTTTTGTACTGGGATTTTTCTCATACCCGTTGAGCTTTTTACCTTGCAAATATGACACATCGTTTCATGTGAACACAGGCGGATTTTTCTCGCTGAACGGTGATTATATTGAGGCAACCGTTGACGGTGAAGTTCTTGAGGATTCAACTGTTGTTCTTGACAAAAAGGTTACCGTTGACCTTGATTATCAGAAGGCTGATTGGTTCAACTATTTCACATTGAGCTACGAAACAGACGCTTATGTTAAGGGTACAATCACCTACAAAGCAGGTGTTGCGGAAAAAACTGAAGAGTTTTTCTTAGAGCCTGCCGAAAACGGCAATTTCAGCTCATTTATCGACAACTGCCTTAACGGCACAAAGGCAAACGGAGTTTACAGCCTTTCTTTTGAGCCGTTGAATGTGCCCCGTCTACAATTAAATTAAGAGGTCTTGACACCTTTAACCGTGAAATTCCCGACAGAGAGGTTTATATTGAAAAAGACGGCTATAAAATCGGCGTGGATATGCTTTGGGGCGGTGCATTGAGCTACCTTGAAGACACAGACTCCAATGTTGAAGCAGTTAAGGTTGACGGCAGAGTTTATGTTGATTCAAATGCAAGTGAAATCTACGGCAAAAGGGCTTTCAGCAAAAATGTTAATCTCATCAACCGTTTTGACCCCGGCAGACTTGTTCAGCAGTCTTATTACGGAACAGGTGACTGTGAGCAATACACAGGCGGCGTGTTTATGGAGCAAAAATGGAACTATAACCCCGTTCAGGGCGGCAATCAGTTTGGTGAAAGCAGTAAAATCGTAGATGTCCGCTGCACCGAAAATTCAATTTATATCAAGTGCCGACCTCTTGACTGGTCACTTCCAAAGGAAAATATTACACCTTCATATATGGAAGCTACTTACACAATCACAAACGGCGCAGTTCATGTTGAATGCCGTTATGTTGATTTTTCAGGTTATCCTGTGGCTGCAACAAGTCAGGAAATTCCTGCATTTTATTGCATTGAGCCGTTTAACAGATTTGTTTATGCCAACGGCGGTGAAATCAAGAGCGAGCCTGATTTGATTTTCTGGCCTGATGCAGGTTATCCCAAGTTTTTCTCTGATGAAAACTGGTCCGCTTTTGTAGGCCCGAATGAAAATTCATTTGGTATCGGTGTTTATGTTGAGGGTGAAGAAGAGTTCCTTTCAGGCGTTTTTGGCCGCGGAGGCGAATTGAGCAAGGACCCGTCAAAGGATGCTCCCACTTCATATATTGCCGTTATAGAGTGGCGAAATTCAACAAGCTACGACCCGTATACTTATGATTATTACCTTGCAACAGGTAACAGTAACGAAATCAGAGCAACATTTAATGCGTTATAAAAATAAAGTGCTGACTTTTTACGGTCAGCACTTTTTTCATATCTTCATCTTTTTGAGTACCTTTGTTACAGGACGGTATAACAAAAGCATTATAAGAAAATTGCTCACTCCGTGAACAAGGTCAAAGGGTATTCCTGCTATCCACCAGGAAAATGCGGTGGAAATTCCTCCCATAAAAAGGTATGGAATAGCGCACAAAAATCCGAACAGCAACCCGAAAACTCCCGAAACCACCGCCCACAGCAGAGCAGAATCGTTCTTTTTGAAAATTCGGGTAACAAAAATCAGCAACGGCCACGCGTAAAGGTACATTATCCACCACAAGCCAAAGCCGTAAACCACGCCCTCAATGAGTATGAAAACGGGAACGGCGGCGTAGACTCTTTTGCCGAAATAAAGTGAAAATATTATCAGCAGAAAAGATGTCAGCTCAATGTTTGCAAGATTGGCAAGGGCAAATTTGCAAACCTCAATAATTGCAACAAACAAAGCAATCAGAGCAATGTCTTTGGTTGCAATTTTTAATGCTTCTTTTTTCATTATTGAGCAACTGTATAAACAATGCTGAATTCGTCACCGTCATTAACAGGCTGTGAGTCAATGCCGTAATTACAGTATTCATCGTTTACATAAAAAGCCCAGTATGCACCGTCAGTTTCATATACTGCACTTTCACCGTTAACAACAGATACGGTGTAGCCGTAGGGGCCCTCTTCACCGCTGAATTCAAGGCCGTCTGCCTCATCCATTGCACCGTGAAGATATTCTGCATCGGTTTTAACCTCGTATTCGGTAGATTCACCGGCTTTGTTTACAACTTCAATAACAACTGCTTTGCTTCCCTCAACAGGCTTTTCACCAAACACAAAGTATGCACCTGCAAGAGCGGCGATGAGCACAACAACAAGGCACACGCCAAGGATTTTTTTAGTTTTTGCTTTCATTTTTCATTCTCCTCTTTTTTAATATCTGTAACTCCCGTCCGAGCTACACAAGAGTGTAGAAATTGCGGAATAAAGATAAAAGCCCATTACCGTTAAGTAATGGGCAGGAAGATACAGATAGACAGGGAAATCCTTTATCTTTATGCTTCAACCAGTTACTCGTGGCTCCACAATATCACCTCGGGCAGGTCTTCTGACTTAAGTATCATCACTTTGCTTCGTCTTCTCGGAAAATCCAATGACTGCATATTGCTGAAACAAAGCTCCTCCTTCACAGCGACGAGTTCGTGCAGGAATTTCACCTGCTTCCCTTTTCACCGAATCAAGCTTTTGCTTATCCGACACCTGAGATGCTCTATTCACTTTTGGCAGATTAACTGCTCATTTAATTTATCACACTACTAAATAGTTGTCAAGAGTTATTCAACCTCAATGGCAATCACCGTCATATCGTCGGCGCGTTTGCCAAGCTTACGGTCGCAGGCGCAAGTGAGAATATGCTTTGCAAGGTCGGCAGGAGATTCTGCCTGATAAGCCTTCAGCTCCCCTGAAATCCAGCCCCAGCTGTCTCCTGTGATTCCGTCAGAAACGGTGAGGTAAATATCGCCCTTGGAAACAGCAATTTCACTTTTTGCCATATCAACCTTGTCAAGAATTCCGATTGGCGCGCTTTCTGCTTCAAGAACCGAAACCTTTCCGCTTTTCAGAATAAATGACGGCGCGGCACCGCATTTGAAAATTTGCAGATTTGCCGAAATCGGGTCGGCTATAACCAAATCCACCGTTGAAAGGGATTCGTCTGTAGATTTCATAAGCATTGCACAGTTGACCGCGGCGGCAGCGGTTTTAACATCAAGACCTGATTTTAAAAGGTTGCAAAAGGTTTCACAGGTAAAGGCGGAATCAACTGCGGCCCGTGTGCCAGTTCCCATTCCGTCGCTGAGAAGCACCACCTGGCGGGAAAAGGAATCCTTAAAGCTTCGGTAATAATCTCCGCTGACTCCGTCGGCTGTGGCAGGCTTGACTGCGGCGGCGATTTTAAAGCTGACCTTTGCTTTTTGCTTAAAAATCAGGGTGTAAATATCGTCTTTCTGAACAAGGGTGGGGAAGTCAAGCTCAAACCCTGTTTCACGGCGCATATTTTCCGTAAGCTTCGTAACATTGAAGTTGTTATCGGGCTTTTTAAAAGAGAGATTAAAATATTCGTGACCTGCCTTATTGGTGCAAAGTCGGGCAGAAATTATGTCAATGCCAAAGTCCTCAGCGCAGGCGGCACAAGCACGGCTGTTTTTGGCGGTAACAGCTCCTGCATTTACTGCTGTGGCACAAAGGGGAGAAATAATTGAGCCGAGGGTTTTTAGCTGGTTGCCTGTAATTTCCTGAAAACGGCTGATTTTATTGTTGGAGTTTATGTTAGTGCAATAGACGAAATATGCCTGACGCATTGAGCCGAGCATCTCATCGCTGAGGTAGCAGGTGCTTTTGAAATTTTCGGGAAAGGAAGAAAAATCAAGTCGGTTTTCGTTAAGCGCCAAGGCTATTTTGCCGTAATATGGGTTGGTGGATTTTCTTATGGAGTTAATACAGCTGTCTTGCATTTCACACTTTTCACACACCTTCTGACCTGCGTTAAAAAGCACCTGAGAAAGCTCCGGGGTCACAAGGGGGCGTAAAGTTTTTCTCACGGCATTTACGCAGTCGCCAAGGTTTTCAACAGCCGCAGAAATCTCCTTTGCCTGAATGGGAATTGCTACGCTGTCGGCAAGTGTCTGAGTGCTTGGTTTTAACCTGTTTTGGAATATTCCTGACGGGATAACCGACATAACCGCCGCCGAAAGAGCAACTGCAGGCAGAGTCGGGAAAAAGTCAGTGTATTCACCGAAGGCGCACCCCACAGCGGCAAGGGTGATGCACACAAATCCTGTGGTATAGCGGTGCTTTGCATTGATTAGCGGGCAGACACATCCGCAAAGGGCAACCACGGCACACATAAAGTCTGCTTCACCGCCCATAGCAAGTGAAACCGAGGCGCAAACGGCAGTTACGGCACAGGCAAAAAATGACTTTTTAAAGGCAAAAAATAAGATTGCGCTCCAAAAAATAAATGTTGATGTAATTTCGCCCGCAATGCCTGTCCCTCTGAGCTGACCGGTTAAAAAAGAAAGGGCAAGGATTACAAGAGAAAGCCGTTTTTCACTAAGGGCATCCAAAGAAAAGCTTTCTGAAAAAAGCTCCTTAACACCAACATAAAAAATCGGAACGGCAATTACGGTGAGAGCCGTTTCAGTCAGAGTGGTAAAGGCTAAATCTGCGCTGAATTTCTGAGAAAAAAGAAAGGCAAAATTTACAATTCCCGAACAAATTCCGGGGCAAAGAGGGCGGAGAAGCTTTTCTTTTTTCAGCCCCAGATAATAAAGGCATATATGTAAAATTGCCGTTGAAGTCAGCACCGTTGCAAAATATCGGAAGGCTGAAATTCCCGACTGAAAAACAAAAATTCCGAGTATTGAGCCAAGAGCGCAAACACAAGAAAACGCACCGCTCAAGGCCGCGGGAAGTGCCGCCGCAAAAGGGGAAAATGAGCCCCCGAAATACGGCACAGCGCAGATGATTCCCCCTGAAAAGCTCAGTAAAATTTTACCCAAAAAGGTCAAACTTTTTCTGTTACTCAGTATTTCGTTAAGGTGATGAAATTTTTCTTTCACTTTCATAAAAACCACTCCCGAAAAGCATTTTAAACCTATAATATTTTACTTTTTTCGGGTGGCAGAATATGTCGGTGTGAACAGGCAAAAAACTATTGTATTTTGTCGATATAGTATGATATAATGATACACATAAAACTATAGGCTAAAATAGGGAGTTTTTATGGATAAAATGACACAGCAGGAAAACAACGGCCTCATCATCGGCAGAAATGCAGTAGCCGAAGCCCTTAAAAGCGGCAGGGTTATTGACACCCTTGTTATAGCAAAGGGTGAGCGCGGCGGCTCAATCGGTCAGATTATCAGCCGTTGCAAGGAAAAGGGCGTTGTTATTAAAGAGGTTGAAAGAAAAAAGCTTGATATGATGTGCTCAGGTGCGGCTCATCAGGGTGTGGCGGCTTATGCGGCGGCTCACGAATATTCAAGCGTTGAAGATATTTTTGCCCTTGCCGAAGAGAGGGGAGAGGCTCCGTTTATTATTATTTGTGACGAGCTTGAAGACCCTCACAATTTAGGCGCAATTTTAAGAAGTGCTGAGGCAGGCGGGGCTCACGGAGTAATTATTCCCAAAAGAAGAAATGCTTCCTTAAGCTATGTTGTAGGTAAGGCATCGGCAGGCGCGGTTGAATATGTGCCTGTTGCCAGAGTTTCAAACATTGCCTCAACTATTGATGAGCTTAAGAAAAAAGGCGTATGGATTTACACCGCCGATATGGACGGCGAAAACTGGTGCGAGGTTGATTACTCAGGCGGAGTCGGTCTTGTTATCGGTTCCGAGGGTAAGGGTGTCAGCCGCCTTGTTAAAGAAAAAAGTGATTTTACCGTTTCACTCCCGATGAAAGGTAAAATAAACTCCCTTAATGCCTCTGTTGCCGCAGGAATTCTCATTTATGAGGTTTCAAGACAGCGCTCAGGCATAAAGCGAAAGGATGTTTAAGTTGGCTAAAAAGCGTGATGACAAAAATTGGTCAATGGATGAGGTTGACCGCCTTTTAAGCAGAACTGAAAAAGCTCCTCAGAAAGAGGAAACAGTTGTGGAAAATTTTGCCAGAACAATGCGCCTTGCCGACACTATGGTTACAACCTCTGTTTCTGCCGAGGAGGCGGCAAGAGTTGAATCCTTGGACGAGGACGATACCATAGTGCAGTCTGACTATGCCCGAATTGCCAAAGAGAGGGCAGATGCCGCTATAGGAGTTGTGCATGCAGATACGGGAGATATTCAGATTTCGTCAAAAACCGCAAAGCAGAGGGTTTCTGATGTTTTAAAGGGGCTTAAAAAAGCAAAGCTTCAGCAGAGTGAGGCTGAAGAAAAAACCGTTGCCATTGACTTTGATGAGCCGTTGATTCCTAAAAAAGAGCATTCTATGGAAACTGACGAAAACCGGAGAAAGTTTCTTGAAGTGGTTGAAATTGAAGATGATGACGACACAAGCGAGCATACAAGGGTTGTGGAGCGACCCGGCTTCGTTAAGCAAAAAACCGTCAGTGAAAAAACTACCGATTTGGACATTGTTCCCACTCTCATTGACGCGGAAGATTTTATTAACAATATAGCTGACGAAGAGCCTGAAGAAGCTGATGTTCACGATTTATGGGACGAGGGCCAAATCAGACTTGTTGGCTTTGAAGATTCTGAGCAGAAGCCCGAAAAGGTAAATGAGTTTGAGGCTGAGCAAAATCTCAAGGTAAAGCGCAGAGAAAAAATCGATAAGTTCAAGCTGATGGGCATTGCCGAAGCTGAGGAAGAAAGCAGAGCCACTAACGGCAAGCTTGAAAAGCTCTTTGGTGAAGGCTCTAATGATGATAAAACAGATACCTCTGCAGTAAAGACTAACTGCGTAGGTGTGGAGTACACTAACATAAAAGATGCCAACAGAATCAGGGCAACTCTCCACAAGGCAAAGAGGCTGTCGGCTGTCCGTTTCGGACTTTTCAGCTTTTTTACCGTTGTGATGCTTGTGATTAACATAGTGTCAAAGGCAACCGTGGGCTTTGATGCAACGGTTTCACATTCGCTTAATATTGTGCTTCTTGCGGTGTGCATAATTCTTGGCATGAACTCAATTAACAGCGGTGTTATTGCCCTTCTTAAAAAGCAGCCGAACTTAAAATCATCTGTTATGCTCGTGTCAGCGTTTGCAGTGATTCAAAGTGTGGTTTCTTTTGCACTTGAAGAGTTTCTTGCTGTTGAAACCTTTGTTATTTCGGCTTGCGCCGCATTTGCGTTTGCCATAGATGAATACGGTGATTATCTCCGCCACGCAAGAACTTATGACGCATTTAACTTCTGCACAGGCAGAGAAAAAGAAAATCTCCACTCCGTTCAGAGAGTAGAGAATAAAAACGACGAGTTTGAAATCGGCAGAGTTCTTTTAATGAACAAGCCCGATGTAAGATATTCCTGCAAAACAAACTTCCCCACAAAGCTTATCAGCCGATGTGAAAGTGAAGTTTCGTCAGACAGGCTGGCTGTTTTGCTTTTGCCTATGACCTTGGCTGCAGGCGCACTTTGTGCAATTCTGGCAGGCATCTTTTCAAAGAGCCTTGTCAGCGCAGTAACATCTCTTGCGGCGGCTGTTTGTGTTTGTGTTCCCGCTTTCGGAACAGCTTCAATTCAGCTCCCTCTCAGATGGGTCAACAAGCGCCTTAACAAGGCAGGCGGTATGATTTCGGGTCAGAAGGCAGTTGAAGATTTCAGCAAGACCAATGCCATTGTTATTGACAGCGCAGAGCTTTTTGACCAGCAGGCTTGCCGCTTGCACGGAATCAGAGATTTCAAAAAGGTGCGAATCGACGACTTGACCCTCTACGCCGCGGCAATGATGGTAAAATCAGGCGGTCCTCTTACTGCTGTGTTTGACCAGGTTGTAAGCAAGCGTGACCTTCTGCCAAATGTCAGCTCATTTAATTATGAAGAAAGAATGGGCGTTTCGGGCTGGATAAACGGTCAGAAGGTTATTATGGGCAACCGAAATATGATGAAGCTTCACAATATGGCTTTGCCTGATATTTCGGAAGAAGAAAAGTACACCTACGACGGCAGAAGAGTTATTTACCTCGCCATAGCAAATCAGCTTGCGGCAATGATGGTTGTAAGCTATGCCCCCAATAAAAAGCTTATACCTTTTATAAGAAGATTGGGTACAGACGGTGTAACGGTCCTTTTAAGAAATTACGATTCAAATGTTACCACCGATATGATTAACGAAATTTTCGGTGTCAGATTCAATAACATCCGCCTTATCAGCAACACATCGGGCAGAATTTATAAAAAATACCGAAACCGTGTTCGTGAAACCTCAAAATCGGGAATTCTCCACGACGGAAAGGCATTCTCCCTTTTCAGAAGCTTTACAATGTCATACACCCTTTGCGGAACATTCAAGGTTGAAAATCTTATTCAGCTTATCAATGTGATTGTAGGCTTTGCGGTGATTGCGGTGTTCTCAATTTTTGATGTTATTTCAATAACAGGCGCGTGGCCGTTGCTCCTTGTTCAGGGTGCTATGACGGCGGTTGCCTTCCTCGTTGCCAGAGTAAGAGGTATATTTTAACAGAAAAAGCCGACTTTTCAGTCGGCTCAGACTGCTGACAAAGCTCATTCCTTTTGGAATGAACTTTGTTTTTTTCTGTACAAAAGGTAAGAAAAATGGTATAATAGAAGCAGAAAAAGGGTGATAAAATGCTAAAAGAAACAAAAGGGCAGCAGATAAAATATG
>JAFTWE010000009.1 GCA_017465465.1 Clostridia bacterium
CCCATTTCATTCATCTCCTTTTCATCTATTCTAACATAAAAAATGATGGCAGACACTTTTTTGTGTCTACCATCATTATACTATTTCATACAGCGTAAACTGTGCCCGAGTAATTTTTATCTTTCTTACTTCTTACTCAGTAAATCTTCAAATTCGTTAACAAACTTTTTAATACATTTACCGCCTGCATAAGAGAAATCCTTGTCAAAATACGTTTTATTTTCATTTGGCAACACAATATAAGGATGAACAAAAGAGAAATTGTTGCCATTGAAAAAGTAAGTATAATCCGCCTTTTCTTTTACCGTACCTTTATTAAATATACAAAGTAAGCTTTGTCCGTCTTTGCCGCTTTCATTAAGGTAAGCATCAAAAGCATCACAGACTTTTTTTACTGATTCTTTGCTGAAATCTAAATCTGTACTCGCAACATAGAAGCTTTCGCTAAACAAAAACTTTTTAATTTTAATATAACCAAATGATGAAAAAGCTGAATTATTGACCGAAACCTCCTCGGCATTATACCTCTCTTTCAATATATTGAGAGTATCAAAAACATTGTTCACTATTTTCACTCCAAACTATCTTTGCATATTGTTGTCGGCTCCTTTGGCAAAGGAGCTGTCCGTAGGACTGAGGATTGGTCAAGTTAAAAATTAAATCAATCAAGCTCTTTTCCTAAAATCTTCGCAGACTTTACAAGCTTTCTGATGCGGATATATTCATTCTTGCCGGGGCAGATATCGTAAATTCCCAATGTACTGAGAATGTACCAGGAAGCTGTTGCACCGTTATCTTCGTCACCGGGGAAGCCGTCATCCTCAAAGCTGAAAGCCTCTTCGCAAAGTCGCTTTACCCAATACTCGGTCTTTTCAGTTTCACCGAGATGAGCGTATATATACGGAATATGGAAGCTGGGCTGGTTAGAAATTGCACACTGACCAAAGTCAACCGCCGCCATTTCGGTCATTTCGTGAATTTCAACATTGTAGCCGCCGATATTATAATCAGGCTCTGCGCTGAAAAGCTCGTCGAGCTTTTGGATAAGCTTATCCTTACCACCGTAAAGCTCACAAAGACCTTCAAAATCGTGAGGAACAGCAAAAGAGCTTTGCCAGGCACTGCCCTCTGTATAATCTCCGCCCCAATCATAAGGGTCAAAGGGTTCAGAGAAAGTTCCGTCTGAATTCTTGCCTCTCATAAAGCCTGTTTCGGGGTCAAAGAGGTTTTTATAATTCTCGGAACGAGCCATATATTCGTCTACGAGGTCATCTCTGCCAAGAACTTTTGCAACCTGAGCTATGCAGAAATCACCGTAAGCGGCATCAAGAGTGAGGTTAACATTATCTCCGAATTTATCTTTCGGAACATATCCCAATTTAACATATTCACTTGCGCCCTCTCTGCCGTAATCTTCATCGGGGGCATCGTTATTAGCGTGGTTGAGCATACCCTCAAGTGCTGTTTCAAGTAGCTCACCGCCGATAATTCCTTTAACTGCGGCATCAGCAATAACGGCGTCAAGAAGAGTTGAGGGCATACAGCCTCTTTCACCGATTGACGGCCAGCGGGGCAGCCATCCGCCCTCTTTATAATCCACAATAAAGCCTTCGAGCATTTCGGCATATTCCTCTCTGCCGATAAGGGCAAGAAGCGGAAATTCTGAACGGTATGTGTCCCAGAAACCGTTATCGGTATAACGCACACCGTCATAAATCTTTCCGTCAGAGGGGCAATAATGAACCTTTTTGCCCTCCCCTGTTACTTCATAAGCCTTGTGAGGGAACAAGCCTGTGCGGTACATACAGGAATAAAATGTTTTAAGCTGTTTTTCGCAATCGGCTTCAATCTCGATTCTTGAAAGATACTCTTCCCAAAGGGCTTCTGCCTCTTTCTGAACATCATCGAAGGTTTTACCAAGGCAATCCTGCTTCATATTTTCAAGTGCCTGCTCGTAGCTTATGTATGATGTTGATACATCGGCATTGACAACGGTATCGTCAAAAGCAATGTGAACGCAAGCTTCTTTACTGCCGTTTTCAGCCTTTCCGAAATATGTTTTTTCTTTATTTATGGGTTTATCAAATTTAACAATGATATAGTTTTTAAAATTAACGGTTGGTGTGCCGCTCTGACCGTCTGTCCAACCCTTTACGGCATTGAGTTCATAGTCAACCTCATAGAAATAGTTACCTTTAACGGGAAGAAGTGAAAAATAAGGAACTCTGCCCTCCGGGTAAGTGAGCCTGATTTTACTTCCGCGGACACATGGGGTCAGCTCAAAATCAGTCTTTGAGCGCAAAAAACGAAGCTTCATATAATCAGGGCGCATAACCGCCTCTTCGGGTCGGTAGCCTGACCAGGCGTGGTTGAAGTTGTCATAAACCCTGTCAGTCTGAGGGGTAAAAAGGAAAGTGCCGTAGTCGTTAATCCAAGGGCTTGGCTGATGAGTTAAGCGAACACCCTCAAGGCTTCTTTCGTCAGGGTAATAAAACCAGCCGCCGTCATATCTGGTCTGAGCAGAAAATCCGCACATTGCAAATGGGAGCTGAACCAAGGGCAAGGTGTTGCCGTTTGAATAGCGGTGGGTAGACTTTGTGCCCTGCTTAATATTGACTAAATGTAAATATTTCATAATTATTCTCCTTTTGGCGGGTTCATTTCAATACGGTAAATTTCCTGATTTTCAATGTCAATGGGCGGAATGATAATGGGCATCATGCCTGCATTGGCAGTGAGGTTTGAAACAAGCGCTCTGGCATAAGGGAAAAGAGCGTTAAATGTTTCAATGTGTGCCTGCTCTTTTACAAGCTCGCCCTCCCACTGAAAAATGCCCTGAATTGTGGCGGTGATTCCAAAATTCTCATTTCCGTCTTTATCGGAGATTTTAACGGTAAAAATACCCTCGCAGGTGTTTTCCTTGCCGTATTTAACATTGTGAGAATACTGATTTTTAAGCTGGAGCTTTGTTGCTCCGGGGAGCTTGTTTTTAAGCTCGATATTTGAAACCTTGTAGGCTTTTAATGCAAGTTTTTTCATAAGGCACTCCTTTTTGTTTGATAAAATGATTTTATCACAGTGAAGTGATTATTGCAATAAGAAAATATGAAGAAAGCACTTTTAAAACAAGTCAAAATATGATATAATTATTTAATCAACACGGTGGGGTGTAATTATGAAAGATACTCAACAACGCGCAAATGCAAAAGAGTTTGCAAAATATTGGGAAAACAAGGGCTATGAAAAAGGTGAAAGCCAACCTTTTTGGCTCTCACTTCTGCGTGATGTTTTCGGTGTGGAACAGCCCGAAAAATTCATTACCTTTGAAGAACAAGTTCACCTTGACCACACAAGCTTTATTGACGGTCATATATCAGCAACCAATGTTTTAATAGAGCAAAAAGGCCGTGGCAAGGATTTGCGTAAAGCTATCAGGCAGTCTGACGGCTCATTACTCACTCCTTTTCAGCAGGCTCAGCGTTACTCTGCCGTTCTCCCCTATTCTCAGCGCCCTCGTTGGATTGTTACCTGCAATTTTGAAGAATTTCTGATTTATGATATGGAAAAACCCAACGGCGAGCCTGAGCAGATTATTCTTAAGGATTTAGAAAAAGAATATTACCGCCTGCAATTTCTTGTTGACACAGGTGACGAAAATATTCAGCGTGAAATGGAAGTTTCCATTCAGGCAGGCAACCTTGTGGGAATACTCTATGATGAAATTTTGAAGCAGTACATAGACCCTACAAGCACTCGCTCTTTACAGAGCCTTAATATGCTTTGTGTTCGCCTTGTTTTCTGCCTTTACGCAGAGGATTCAGGTATTTTCGGTGCACACAATAAATTCCATAATTATATCAAGTCTTTCCCTGCCCGTGAAATGAGAAAGGCTCTTATTGAGTTGTTTAAAATTCTTGACACAAAGCCCGAAGACCGTGACCCGTATGAGGATGAACTGTTAGCGTCTTTCCCCTATGTCAACGGCGGACTTTTTGCTGATGAAAACATCGAAATTCCTCAGATGAACGATACTATCCGTGATTTGCTTTTACGCAAGGCGAGTGAAGATTTTGACTGGTCAGCTATCAGCCCCACAATTTTCGGTGCTGTTTTTGAAAGCACATTAAACCCAGAAACACGCCGTAGCGGCGGTATGCACTATACTTCCATTGAAAACATACATAAAGTAATTGACCCTCTGTTTCTCGATGAACTTAAAGAGGAGTTTGAAGAAATTTGCTCAATCAAGGTAGATAAAACAAGAATTGACAAACTTGAAGCATTCAGAACAAAGATTTCAAATCTTACTTTCCTTGACCCTGCCTGCGGTAGCGGTAACTTTTTAACCGAAACATATATCTCACTCCGCCGCCTTGAAAACGAAGTACTTAAGGAAATTATCGCCTCACAAAAAGGTCAGCTTGAGGGTCAGATTATTCTCGGTGCCGGCAATATTGCAAACCCGATTAAGGTATCAATCGGTCAGTTTTACGGCATTGAAATCAATGATTTTGCCGTTACCGTTGCAAAGACTGCGTTGTGGATTGCCGAAAGTCAGATGATGAAAGAAACAGAAGATGTTGTTCACACAAATCTCGACTTTCTCCCCCTTAAGTCTTACGCCAATATTGTTGAGGGTAACGCTCTGCGTATTGATTGGGAAACAGTTGTGCCTAAAGAAAAGCTAAATTACATAATGGGCAATCCGCCGTTTGTGGGTTATTCACTGCAATCACCTGAACAAAAGCAGGATATTATTTCAATCTATGTTGATGAAAAAGGCAAACCCTATAAAACAGCAGGAAAGATTGACTATGTATCAGGCTGGTATTTCAAAGCAGCAGAATTTATGCAGAATACAAGCATTTGCACTGCTTTTGTTTCTACAAATTCAATTACACAGGGCGAACAGGTGGCAGGTGTATGGAAGCCTCTTTATGACCGCTTTAACATTCATATTGATTTTGCTCACCGTACTTTCCGTTGGGATAGTGAAGCAAGTTTAAAAGCACATGTACATTGTGTGATTGTTGGATTTAGCATTGTTGAAAAATTGAAAGATAAACAGCTTTATACATCTGACAGGCTTCAATTGGTAAAAAATATAAATGCCTATTTGATTGATGCTCCTGATGTTTTTGTTGAAAGCAGAACAAAACCCATATCTAAAGTTTTACCAATGAGTACAGGTAATAGACCGGCTGATGGTGGACACTTGATTATCGAGAAAGAAGATTATGAAGACTTTATAAAGAAAGAACCACTTGCAATAAAATATATAAAGAAACTTACAGGTGCTGTTGAATTTATAAATAATAAGGAACGATATTGTTTATGGTTAGTAGGTGCCAATCCTGTTGAGTTAAGAAAAATGCCGGAAGTAATGAAACGCATTGAATTATGCCGTCAAGACAGATTGAATGGAGCTCCCGACAGACAAAAATTGGCAGACACTCCCTCGTTGTTCAGAGAGACAAACAACCCGGATACTTACATTATTGTCCCTAGAGTTTCATCAGAAAACAGAAGATATATTCCTTTAGGTTTTCTTGACAAAGATGTAATTCCCACTGATTCAGCAACCATAATACAAAATGCAAATCTTTACGATTTTGGTATTCTCACTTCTAATGTTCATATGGCTTGGGTGCGTGCAGTTTGTGGCAGATTAAAGAGTGACTATCGCTATTCAAAGGATATAGTTTATAACAACTTCCCTTGGCCGACACCGACAGATGAACAAAAAGCAAAAATAGAGCAGTCAGCACAGGCAATTCTTGATGCAAGAGCTCTTTACCCTGACTGCTCTCTTGCTGACCTTTATGACGAGTTAACTATGCCTGTTGAACTCCGCAAAGCACATCAGGCAAACGACAAGGCGGTTATGCAAGCCTACGGCTTCAACATCAAAATGACAGAATCAGAATGTGTAGCCGAGCTTATGAAAATGTATCAGGAGCTAGCAAAATAGTAAAGTTTACAAATCATTTACATTTAAATTAAAGAATAAAGTTATTCTCTTTTTAAACAAAATATTCATATAACGCAAACAAATGTTATCTACAAAACCACATTCCGTAACACAAGAGTCACTGATACAGCATATTGTGCCTGTGATTCTTGCTATGGTCTAAATATTGACAATGATTTTGTTTTTGTTATAATTAAACTAAGATGGAATCAGAAACTAGGTGGATATATTTTGAAAGAGAAAAAATACCAAGTGTTTATCAGTTCTACATATACTGATTTAATCGAAGAACGCAGAAAGGTATTGGATGTGTTGTTAATGGCAGACTGTATTCCTTCAGGAATGGAGGCTTTTGTTGCAACCGATAATGAACAGTTTGAAGTAATAAAAAAAGTAATTGATTTATGCGATTACTACATTTTAATAATTGGAATGAGATATGGTTCCATAAATTCGTCAACAGGTATCAGCTATACAGAAATGGAATATGAATACGCAAAAGAAAAAGGTGTACCTGTACTTGTTTTTGCGATAGATGATACGATTGATTTGCCAGAAGAAAAACGCGAAATCGAAGATGATAAAATTAAGAAGTTAAACGCTTTCAGAAATAAAGCTCTCTCAAATAGGCTTGCAAGCATTTGGAAAAGCACCGATGAATTATCAGGAAAAGTAGCAATTTCAATTATGCGTGCAAAAAATGAAATAGAGCGTCCAGGTTGGCAAAGAGCAGTAGATTACGATGAGGCTTCTCTTCGCAAAGAAATAATGAACTTAACTGTTCAGAACGAAGAGCTTAAAAACAAGTTATCAATTGCACAAAAAACAATAGACGAATTTACAACTACTGATAATATAGCGTTTGAGGATTGTGAGTTTGACATAAAATATACTTATTATGTTACAGCACTTTATGGTACAGAAAAGCGTTCTTCAAAAAAAAACCTACCACTCCCAGAGATTTTTGAATCAATAGCAACAGAAATGATGGATGTGATGATTACAGAAACAAGAATAGAGAGTGTTTTGAAAAGCTTAATAAACAGTGGTTACAGTATTCATATTGATGAACAAATTGTGAAACGTATAATGAACCAGTTAAGAGGTCTAAACTTGGTTATGTCTAATTGGAGTGAAGAAAAAAAAATTTTGTTTTGGGGACTAACCAAAAAAGGTGAAAAGCTTCGAGATGATATGATATTGATAAAAACAAAATGATTATTATTGGGCGGGCAACGGAGACCCGCCCTTACTTTTTTCAGGCTTCTCCTTGAGGAGAAGCTGTCACGAAGTGACTGATGAGGTGTAAATCCAAAACAACAAAACACCTCATCCACCGCAAGCGGTCCCCCTTCTCCTCAAGGAGAAGGCTAATTAGTGCGTCGAAAATCGCCGCACCTTACTTTTTGGTGAAATTTGCATATTTATTTTCTGTTTGGAAAAGATAAATAAAAATTTACTTCCAAAACCATTTACAAAATTTAACTGCTATGATATAATATCCATTGACATAAGAGGGAGTAACTCGCACATAGTGTGATGCACAGCGTCAATACAGCTTCGGCTCGCCTGCGTCTTAAAGAGTGAGACTTTTATCGCAAAGGCGATAGAGGTCTTTTTTTGTTTGCGATTTCTCTCGCTTAATAAAATGAAAGAGGTTTGGTTATGAAACACTATCTCGAAACCACGGATGCCGTTTTCAGTGAAGTGAAGTCAAGTGAAACCGGTCTTTCCTCTCAGGAGGCCGCCGCAAGACTTGAAGCTAACGGCAAAAACAAATTGGCTGAGGCCAAGAAAGACTCAATGGTTAAAAGATTCTTTAACCAGATGAAAGACCCGATGATTATCATTCTTCTCGTTGCTGCTGTTATTTCTGCCGCAACAGAAATGATTGAACACGGCGGCTGGGTTACACCCACCGACTCAATCATCATTCTTGCAGTTGTTCTTATCAATGCAATTCTCGGCGTAGCTCAGGAAAGCAAGGCTGAAAAGGCTGTTGAAGCTCTTCAGAAAATGTCTGCCGCTACCACAAAGACCCTGCGTGACGGCAAGGTTGAAAACATCAAGAGTGAAGACCTTGTTGTGGGTGACGTTGTTTTGCTTGATGCAGGTGACGCTATTCCTGCCGACTGCCGCATTTTTGAATGTGCAAGCATGAAAATTGAAGAAGCCGCACTTACAGGTGAATCTGTTCCTGTTAATAAGCTCGTTGATGTTCTTATGAACAAGAAGGAAGACGAAGAAGTTCCTCTCGGTGACCGTAAGAATATGGCTTATATGGGCTCAACTCTCGTTTACGGCCGCGGTAAGGCTGTTGTTACAGCAACAGGTATGGACACCGAAATGGGTAAAATTGCCAACGCAATCACCCTTGCCAAGGAAGGCAAAACTCCTCTTGAAATCAAGCTCGAACAGCTTTCAAAAATCCTTACAAAGCTTGTTATCGGCGTTTGCGTATTCATTTTTGCATTTAACATTATCACAAAATACTTTATGGGCGGTGAAGGCGCAGAGTTCTTCCCCATCGCTCTTGATTCATTCATCACTGCTATTGCTCTTGCAGTTGCCGCTATCCCAGAAGGTCTTGTTGCGGTTATGACAATCGTTCTTTCAATGGGTGTTACAAATATGTCCAAGAAAAACGCCATTGTCAGAAAGATGAATGCTGTTGAAACCCTTGGCTGTACTCAGATTATCTGCTCAGATAAAACAGGTACACTCACTCAGAACGTAATGACAGTTGTTGACCACTACGCTGAGGATGAATTAAAGCTTGCAACCGCTATGGCTCTTTGCACCAATGCAGAGGTTGAAGAAAGCGGCAAGAGCACAGGCGAGCCTGACGAAGTTGCTCTTATTAACTATGCAAACACTCTCGGCCTCAAAAAGGCTGACCTTGTTGCCGCCGCTCCCAGAGTTGGCGAAGTTCCCTTTGACTCAGGCAGAAAGATGATGAGCACCGTTCACAAAGCAGGTGAAAGATTTGTTCAGTACACAAAGGGTGCTCCTGATGAAATTCTTAAAAAATGCTCTCACGCTGTTGTAGGCGGTCAGGTTGTTCCTATGGACGACGAAATCAGAGCAAAGGTTGCAGAAGAAAACACAAGAATGGGTAACAAGGCTCTTCGTGTATTTGCAGTTGCATATAAGATGTATGACGCCGCTCCCACAGTTTACGACTCTGCAAGCCTTGAATATGATATGATTTTCATCGGTCTTACAGGTATGATTGACCCTGTTCGCCCCGAGGTTAAGGATGCTATTGCAGAATGCCGCACAGCAGGCATTACACCTATTATGATTACAGGTGACCATATCAACACAGCTAAAGCTATCGCAAGAGAGCTTGGTATTCTTGAAACTGACGACCAGGCTATGATGGGTGTTGACATTGACAAATACACAGACGAAGAATTTGAACAGATTGTTGAAAACATTCATGTTTATGCACGCGTTCAGCCTGAGCACAAAACAAGAATTGTTACAGCTTGGAAAAACAAGGGCTATGTTACCGCTATGACAGGTGACGGCGTTAACGATGCACCTTCAATCAAGAGCGCTGACATCGGCGTTGGTATGGGTATTACAGGCACAGATGTTACAAAGAATGTTGCCGATATGGTTCTTGCAGACGACAACTTTGCAACAATCGTTTCAGCCGTTGGCGAAGGCAGAAGAATTTATGACAACATCCGTAAGGCAATTCAGTTCCTTCTCGGCTCTAACCTTTCAGAGGTTATTTCAATTTTCTTCGCTTCACTTATGAACTTCACAATTCTTAAGGCCCCTCACCTTCTCTTTATCAACCTTGTTACTGACTCAATTCCCGCCCTTGCATTGGGAACTGAAAGACCCGAGGCTGACATTATGAGAAGACAGCCCAGAAAGAAGAATGACGGTATCTTTGCAGGCGGTCTCGGTGTTGACTGCTTCTATCAGGGCGTTATTGTATCAGTGCTTACAATCGTTGCTTTCTACATTGGTGAATTCCTTGAAACAGGTCACCTTATGCTCAGAAATGTTGCAGACAGCGAAGACGGTATGACAATGGCATTCTTCACAATGGCAATGTGCGAAATCTTCCACTCATTCAACATGCGTTCACAGCGCGGCTCTGCTGTGGGAATGACACTTAAAGGCAGCCACAACAAGCTCCTTTACCTTGCAATGGTTGCATCATTCCTTCTTACAACAGCAGTTGTTGAGATTGACTTCCTTTCAAATCTCTTCGGCTTCGCTCACCTTGACGCTCTTGAATACGGTATTTCTCTCGGACTTGCATTCCTCATTATCCCCATTGTTGAAATCGTTAAGTTCTTCCAGAGAAAGCTTGCTAAAAACTGATTTTACATCCCCGATGCTGAAAAGTATCGGGGATTTTTGTATTATTCACAAAAATTAAATGTAAATTTCTACATAAGTATGGATAAATAAAAATTGCATAACACTATATGTTGTGTTATTATAAATTTAGTTATTACGCAACCGTAATAATCAAGTATAAATTGAAGGGATGATTAAAATGGCAAAAGAAAAAAAGGTCATCGGTAACGAAGGTATCACCGATGCCCGTCAGTTAGGTATTCCGAGGATGTTAGTTCTTGGATTCCAGCACATGTTTGCTATGTTCGGCGCAACAGTTCTTGTTCCCCTGCTTACAGGTCTTGATGTTGCAACCACACTTCTTATGGCAGGCTTGGGAACATTGTTGTTCCACCTCATTTCAAAAGGCAAGGTTCCCGCATTCTTAGGTTCTTCATTTGCGTTCCTCGGCGGTTATGCCGCAGTTGCTCCCCTTGAAGCTGCCGACAACGCTCAGAAGCTCCCATACGCTTGCTTAGGTGTTGCTTGCGCAGGTCTTGTTTACCTTGTTCTTGCGGCTCTCATTAAGCTTGTTGGAATCAACAAGGTTATGAAATTCTTCCCGCCTGTTGTTACAGGTCCGATTATTATCTGCATCGGTCTCGGTCTTGCAGGCTCAGCAGTAAGCAACTGCCAGACAAACTGGCCTCTTGCTATCATTGCTCTTGCTATTGTTGTTATTTTCAACATCTGGGGTAAGGGTATGTCAAAGATTATCCCCATTCTTCTCGGTGTTCTCGGTTCATACATTATTGCCCTTCTTGTTGGCAATGTTGGCGGTGTTGAAGGTTGGGCAATCGATTTCACTGCAGTTAAAGAAGCTGCCTGGATAGGACTTCCTGTTCATAAAAACAACACTATTTTCGCAATCGATTGGTCAAACTCATCACTTATTATCAGCTCAATCGTTGCTATTGTTCCAATTTCACTTGCAACAATGATGGAGCATATCGGTGATATTTCTGCTATCGGTGCAACCTGCGGAAAGAACTTTATCAAAGAACCCGGCCTTCACAGAACACTTATCGGTGACGGCCTTGCAACAACTCTTTCATCTGTTTTCGGCGGCCCTGCAAACACCACTTACGGTGAAAACACAGGTGTTCTTGCTCTTTCAAAGGTTTATGACCCAAGAGTTATTCGCCTTGCTGCTATCTTTGCAGTTGTTCTTTCATTCTCACCTAAATTTGCTGCAATTATCAACTCTCTCCCCACAGCTATCATCGGCGGTATTTCATTCGTGCTTTACGGTATGATTTCTGCAATCGGTGTTCGCAATGTTGTTGAAAACAAGGTTGATTTCAGCAAGAGCCGCAACCTTATCGTTGCCGCAGTTATTCTTGTTTGCGGTCTCGGCCTCGGCAGTGTAAGCTTTGCAATCGGCAATGTAACAATCAGCCTTTCAGCTCTTGCAGTTGCTTCAATTGTCGGTATCGTTCTCAACGCTATTTTCCCGGGAAAAGATTACAACTTTGACGAAACAGGTTATTCAAACGCAAAGCCTGATAAGGTAAATGAAAAATAAGATTAAGTCATAAAATTAAGGAGGGCAATCGCCCTCCTTTTTTATTTTATTAAGTTGGTTAATCTGCGAGGCTATAATAACTGTTATAAGCAAGATAACATCCCTCTACACCCTCTTCATAATAAAAATCGGGATAGTGCAGTTTACCGTCGGTAAGTGCTCCGTTTTCAAACCACAGTTCAATGTAAATATCACAATATGCTTCTTCTTTGCTGTTCCACATACCTGCCTCGGTGTATCCGTCGCAATGAATTCTGTAGTACCTATTTTCTCCGCTTTCGGTGTAGGTTGTAAATTCGCCATAAATTACACCATATTCTTTGTAAAAATAATCGATAACGCTTTCTAACTCTTCGCCACCCTCATAAGACAGAAAAGTTTCAACCCAATCGGGAATATTGCCATGTCCAATATTTACAGTACGCAAATCTGAAAAAGCGTTACCTACACCTTTTGACTTGATGAAACCCTTTTCATCCGTCTGAATAAAAACAAAACCGTTTCCGTCAAATTCATCATATTCCTCAATAAAATCAGGGTCAAACCATACTTCGTAATCATCACCGAAAAAGAATTGCATTTCAGCATAATTCTTCATAATTTTTTCGGTTGTATCTTCGTCAAAAGTTTTAGCATACTTTTCAACAGTTGTGTAACCATAAAGCTTTTCAATGTCATCTGATTTTGTATTTTCATCCAAACTGTTATACACACTTTTAGATGATTCATTAGGCATATCGTATTCTGTGTTAAACCACCCCGGATAAAAGTAAAAATACTTTTCTGCAGGAACAATAAATCCAATAGTAAAGGCAGAAATTGCAAAATATACTATGCAAAAAACAATAATACCTTTGCAACCTTTCCTGGGTTTACCGTTATACCTGATTTTGTTTGCGAGACCAAAACAAATTAACGACAAGCAGATTAATAAACAATAAGAGATTGTGTAAAAAGCGTTCTCACAATCATAACTGATGACAGAATACTGTATCGACATTGTTTTCACTGCTAAAAAGGCTATAACTTCATACAGTGAAAAAATTGCACCGTAAATGTAAGCAGAAATCGGAATGGTCAAAAGATTGGTTACACCTAAAGTAATTAAGCATTTACGATACTCTTTTTTATAGAATATGACTATCGCCATTATAACTATGAAGGTGGTAATAAAACCATATTCTGCCCCTGATGTGTCACCTTGACCATACACAACAGGTCTGTAACCGTCCAGACCGTCATAATAACCCCAATTACAAAAAAACGACCAAAAATGCAGAAAAAGCATTCCTAATCCTGTCAGAACAGACACCCATATTCGTTCATAGTGAAGCTCTTCGAAGTCGTTGCGGATTGAGGTTTTGGTTGCTTCGTCTTCGCCCATATCGGCGAGGGCTTTATTTATGCTCGAATCGGTATCGTAGCCGATTTCGGTATAGAAGTCGATTCGGTCGTATATGTGAGATTCAATTTCTTCTTTAAGCTTTTGTTGCTTTGATTTTGGTATGTTTTTCGGAATAACCGAATCTATGTAGCTTTCGATTTTGTTCATAATTTCACCTCATTTTTCAGGCTCCCTTGTGTAAAGGGAGCTGTCGCGGAGCGGCTGAGGGATTGTAGATTGACAACCCCTCCGAGTTTCGCATTGCGAAACCCACCTCCCCTTACACAGGGGAGGCTGACAGGTGCGTCGATTCGCCGCACCTTATTTAATCTGCGAGGGTGTAATTTTTGTATCTGATTTCAACGCTATCAAGTTCATTGTCATAATAATACTCCGGATAGTGCAATTTACCGTCTTTAAGAACACCGTTTTCAAACCAGAATTCAAAATAGAAATTACCTATTTCGTTAAATGGTTCCGCGTTACCATAAATATGCTCTCCGTCTGAGTACCAATATTCACCCAATAAATTTAATTCGTTTTGATTTTCAATTTTGTAAAGACCTCTGCAAATAATACGATAATAATTGTCTTCTCCCGCATCTGTGTAAGTGGTAAATTCACCGTAAACAATACCGTTTTTTTCGAAATAGCTAATTACATTTTCTTTTTTTGCCCCAACATTGTATGAATGAAAAGTGCTGATACAGCTACTAATATTTGCATATTCAATCTGCGGATAATCGCAAGTATAAATATCTTTAAAAGCATTTCCGACACCTTTGGTTTCTATATAACCATTTTCATCACGGAGAATAAAAACAAACCCGTTTCCGCTTTCATCTAAGTTCTTACATTGTTGGTTGTGCCATATTTCATAATCATCTGAAAAAGAGAATTTTATCTGTTCGAGGTTGTATCTGAATTTCTTTGCTTCCTTTTTATCCAATGTTTTTTCATATTCATCTACATTTATATATCCGTTATCCGCCATAATCTTTTCGGTCTGCTCTAAAGTTGTTTTGTTTTCAAGCAGATTATAAATATTGTTCGCTTGTTCCGACACCTCATCATAGGTAGTGTTGAACCAATACGGATAGATATAGAAATATTGAGCCGCAGGAAGCAAATTGTTGATGCTCACCACACAGACAATGAGATATAGCGCTGAAAGCATGGCTACAAAACTGAATTTTATCTTCGGCTTGCCGTTTTTCTTTATTTTATTCGCTAAGCAAATACACATACCTGTGTAGATAACGGCAAACAAAGCAATCAATACAATGAATCCGTAATACCCTATGTCTTTTGATATGGATAACGAAACATCCGTATCTTTGGTTAAAAAATAGACTAAAACTTCCCAAACAGCACTTAACAGATACGTAGAAAACATCGCACCTGAAATCAGACTTGAAACTCCTAAAGAAAGCAAGCACTTCCGCAACCCTTTTTTATATAAAACAATTGCAGATACTACAAATAAAAAAGTAACAATACTACTACATAAATAAGGAAATACTTTTATTTTTTCAGGCATTCCATAGGATTCATTGAAATCAATATCATATGAAAATTCCACAAACAGTGAAATAAAACTTATTAAAACAGTCAATATTCCAACAGTAACCGCCCACCAGGTGCGTTCGTGATGGAGCTCTTCAAAGTCATTGCGGATGGAGGTTTTGGTTTCTTCGTCTTCGCCCATATCGGCGAGGGCTTTATTTATGCTCGAATCGGTATCGTAGCCGATTTCGGTATAGAAGTCGATTCGGTCGTATATGTGAGATTCAATTTCTTCTTTAAGCTTTTGTTGCTTGGATTTTGGTATGTTTTTCGGGATAACCGAATCTATGTAGCTTTCGATTTTGTTCATAGAAACACCTCGTTTCTTTCTCTTTGCAAGGCTTCTCCTCGAGGAGAAGATGTCACGAAGTGACTGATGAGGTGGAAAATATTAAAAAATCAACACCTCATCCACCGCTTTCGCGGTCCCCCTTCTCCTCAAGGAGAAGGCTGTTTTGTGCGTCGATTCGCCGCACCTTACGGTTGTTCTACAATTCTGTCGGGGTAAATGTAAATATATTTATCGTAGTAAATATCATAACCTTTGTATTTCCCCACAGGATTTACAGATAGCGGAGAAAGTGCAGAATTAGTTGTTAAATATTCAGGTGAATACATATTTTTAGTTTGCCGCAACCTGAGCGAAATCACATCTCCGTCAACCTTAACATCTGAAATAAACCCGAACAGCAATTCCTCATCACCTTTGAGAACAGAGCTGAAATCGTAAACGGTTGTTTTTAATTTATATTCACCCGTAAGAGTTTTCACCTCTTCAGGGTAATAATCGTTACCGCCCGGATAATACCAATCACCCAAAGTAATGTTATTCTCAGCACAAAATGAACTCAGTTCTGCATCATTTTTGAAATCGGTAAACTCATCCTTTTGACAGTCATAGAGCTTCAAGCTGTCTTCAACTATTGCAAATATTTCGCCACCATAATAACGATAATAAAGCATATTTTCGACTTCGCCTGAAACATCTTTCAGGTTGTATGCCAAAAAATATCTCATTGCAATCACTCGGCTGTTTTCATCGAAAGCATATTTATAAATCCAGCCCTGAATTATTCTGTGATTCAGCGACGGCTCGTCGTTTTTTAGATACAGATAGCTGTTGGTATTGCTCCTTCGGTACATATAGTAATCTTCAAAAAGACACACATCATTTTGTTCAAGAGGTCCGTCACTGCTTTCAATTATCAAAGCAGCACATCCGCCGACAAACAGTAAAAAAACTGAAATAAATATACAAAGAATACCTTTCACAAATTTATTCATTTTGAAAATCTGTTCAAAATCGTTACGGATTGAAGATTTAACCTCTTCGTCTTCGCCCATATCGGCGAGGGCTTTATTTATGCTCGAATCGGTATCGTAGCCGATTTCGGTGTAAAAGTCGATTCGGTCGTAGATGTGAGATTCAATTTCTTCTTTAAGCTTTTGTTGCTTGGATTTGGGTATGTTTTTCGGGATAACAGAATCTATGTAGCTTTCGATTTTGTTCATAATTTCACCTCATTTTTCAGGCTCCCTTGTGTAAAGGGAGCTGTCGCGGAGCGGCTGAGGGATTGTAGATTGACAACCCCTCCGAGTTTCGCATTGTGAAACCCACCTCCCCTTACACAGGGGAGGCTGACAGGTGCGTCGGTTCGTTGCATCCTAATCGGCAGGAGCAAGCCCCTGCCCTACAATATAACAAATAAATCCCATTCCCTCTGTGGCGCAATTATGCAAATGAAATGGCTTCGCCTGATACAACCTTGCCGACGGCAGAAGAATATGCTTTCCACTCTTCTCTTGATTTGGCAAGCTCTTTTATGCCCTTTTTAGTGATGTGGTAATACTTCCTCTTTCTGCCCTGGTCACTTTCTTCCCAATAAGACTTTACATAGCCGTCACGCTCAAAGGCGTGAAGAATGGGGTAAAGTGTTCCCTCCTTAAAAGAGAAAACGTGCTCGCTTTTCATTTCAATTTCTTTAATAATCTGATAGCCGTACATATCCTTGCTCTCTAAAACCGATAAAACAAGCAAAGAGCTGCTGCCTTTTGTAAGTTCTTTTTTAATTGCCATAAAAACATCTCCTTTATTATCATAGAACTCCTATACATAGAGTTTCTATACATAGTATAACATAGTATTTTTGTTTGTCAACATAAAAAATTTATATTATATGCTTGTCTATCGTCATTTTATGTAGTAGAATATAGAGAACGAATAAAAATAAAGGTGAAAATATGAAGGACATATATTTTTCTGATAAAGACGAAACAGGCGAAATCCCCATTCTCACCCCCGAAGAAATTGAGCTGATTAAGCAGCGCAGGCTTCAAAAGGCTCAGGGCAACGGCAGTTTTATTACTCCCCCTGACGAAAGAACTCAGAGCAACTTTGATGTGGATTATGAATATGACCCACAGGAATACAGAAGCTTTGAAAGAAACGAGCCTGTTCCCGCTCCTGCACCGAGGAAAAAGACTATTCAGGTTGAATATGACGATGAATATGATGATTATGAAGAAGAGTATGAAGAACCTGTAAGACAGCCCAAGAGGAGCTACGCTCAGCCCTCAAAAAAGGATGTTGAAAAGGCTAAAAAAGGCTGTGGATGCGGTTGCCTGGGAATGTCGGTTCTGTCGATTTTTTTGGCAATCGTGATTGCTTTTGTGGGATGCTTCGGCTATCTTTTGAATATGCTTGGCGATATGAAGGTTGAAGAATCGGTAGATAACAGCTATGTTGCATCATCTCAGCTTTCAAGAGCAGACGGGGTTAAAAACATTCTCCTTATCGGACTTGATGACGACCAAGGCTCAGGCACTTCACGCTCTGACACAATGATGCTTCTCACCATTGACACGGTGAACAACGCCATTAAGCTCACATCTTTCCTTCGTGATATGTGGGTTGAAATCCCCGATTACAAAAAGGCAAAGCTTAATGCTTCTTATGCTCACGGCGGTGCTCAGCTTACGATGGACACTATTGAATATAACTTTAATGTAGACATTGACAACTATGTGTTGGTTGACTTTGAAATGTTCCGTGAAATTGTGGATTCACTTGGCGGAATTACAGTTGAAATCACTCAGCGCGAGGCTGATTTTATTAACCGCACCACAAGCTCGGTGGTTAAAGCAGGGCTTAATGAGCTTGACGGTAAAAAGGCTTTGATTTATGCAAGAATAAGAAAGCTTGATTCGGATTTTTACCGCACAATGCGCCAGAGAAAGGTAATTTCTGCTATTATTGAAAAGATTAAGGAAATCAATCCCCTTGAGCTTGTGGGCATTGTAAAGGATATTTTGCCTATGATTACAACCGACCTCAAGCCGCTGTCGATGATTTTTACCGCGGTTTCTGCGTTAGGCTGCCTGAACATTGAAAACATTCAGCAGCTGCAGATTCCCGCAGACGATGCCTATGTTTCAAAGAGCATAAGCGGTCAGGCGGCTCTTGTGCCCGACTTAGACAAGAATATTGAAAACCTTAAAGAATTTATTTACGGTGAAATCGAAGGAGAATAAATGCACTATATAATTCTTGACCTTGAATGGAACAACACTTATGCCCGAAGGAAAAAGGGCTTTCTCAATGAAATAATTGAAATCGGCGCCGTTATGCTTGACGACGAGCTGAACACCATTGACCAATTTTCTTGCCTTATTAAGGCGCAGATTGGCAAAAAGCTCAGAGGTAACATAAAAAGGCTCACAAGCATTACAAATGAAGATATCAAAAACGGCGTTGTTTTTACAAGAGCTATGAGCGCCTTCCGCGATTGGATTGGAAGTGAAGAGAATGTTATTCTCTCGTGGGGTGACGGCGACATAAGGGTTTTGATTGAAAACTTCAAATACCTAAACGGCATTGACACCGTTCCATTTCTGAGCAATTATTCTGATGTTCAAAGCTATGTTCAAAGTGTGCTCAAGGTTTCAAAGGCTCAGCAGCTGGGTCTTTCTGCGGCGGCAGAAATGCTTGAAATCGACGAAAGCTCGTTTTCTCACCACAGGGCCCTTGAAGACAGCAAGCTCACGGCAGAGTGCTTTAAGAAGGTATTTGACAAGGAGCTTTTCAGCAAATTTATTGTGCCTTGTGACAATGATTTTTACGGCAAGCTGGCGTTTAAGCCAAAAGCTATCAGCAACATAAACAATCCCCTTGTTGATAAAAAGCTTCTCAGCTATAAATGTGAAAAATGCGGCTGTGACGGTGAAATTATCAAGCCCTGGAGATATTCAAATCAATATTTCAGAGCAATTTACCACTGCCCTGAGTGCGACTCAAATGCAAGAGTTGCGGTCAGATTCAAGAAATATTATGACCATATTGAAACAAAGAAAAACATTTCAATAATTAAGCCTGACGAAGAGCAGAGCGAAAAAGAGCAATCGTAATGATTGCTCTTTTTATGACAAAAATCAGATTTTGTTTGTTGAAAATAAATGCTGTTAGTGTATAATTAAACACATATTGTTTCGGGAGGAAAATTTAATGAGCTTAATTTCAATACTCAAAAACATTATTCACGGCATTCTTGCCGTTGTGGTTATAATTCCCCTTGCCATCACAATGGGAGCCGACGACAAAGAAGGCACCAAGGTTGAAATCAATGAAAATGCAACCAATCAGTACATAACTGAATACGGCAACCCTGATATTTCTGCTCACCGCTCAGGTGCAGGTGTTGCTCCGCAGAACACTCTTATGGCATTTGAAATGATGCTTGAAGAAAACGACACTTACGGCGTTGACACTTATGAATTTGATGTTTCACTCACTGCCGACGGTGAACTGATTGTTCTTCACAACCTCACTTATGATGCAACATCAAATGCTGTTGAAGAATTCGGCCATGAAAATGTAAAAGCATCAGAGCTGACATTTGAAGAGGCTCAGGTGCTCAATATGGGTGAAAACTTTGAAATTAACGGCGAATATCCATACAGAGGTCTCAGAGGCGACGATATTCCCTATAACCTGAGAGTAGCAAAGTGTGAAACTATTATTGACTACATTGAAGCTAACAGCGGTGACAAGGATTTTAATTATATCATTGAAATCAAGAGCACAGGCAAGCAAGGAAGACAGGCCGCCGACAAGCTTTATCAGATTGTTTCAGAAAGAAATATGAAGGACAGAGTTATCTGGGCAACATTCCAGCCTGATGTTTCATTGTATATGGAAAATACATATCCCGATATGCCCCGTTCTGCAGGTATTATTGAAGTGCTTCAGTTTTACATTTATGCAAGAATGGATTGGGATTTGTCTGACCTGGATGTTTCTTATTGTGCACTTCAGATTCCTTACGGTGACAGCGCTGCTGACGGGCTTATCAACCTCGGCACTAAAAAGGTTATCAACTACGCTCACAAAAATAACATTGCCGTTCAGTATTGGACAATCAATGACGCTGATGATGTGGAGTATCTCACCCAAAACGGCGCAGACTGCATTATGACCGACTTCCCGGATATGGCAAGTCAGGTTGTAAACTCTTTAAATTAAGCAAAAATTCAGGGAGGCTAATGCCTCCCTCAGACTGCTGACAAAGCTCATTCCTTTTGGAATGAACTTTGTTTTTTTCTGTACAAAAGGTAAGAAAAATGGTATAATAGAAGCAGAAAAAGGGTGATAAAATGCTAAAAGAAACAAAAGGGCAGCAGATAAAATATGA